>NVVV01000053.1 GCA_002733495.1 Robiginitomaculum sp. | reverse complement strand
CGAAAACCGCCTGCAGAACTGCCGGACAAGCCTTGCGGCTTGCCAACAAACCCGCAGGCAAGACAAAACACAAAGAACGTGATAACGGCAACCCTGGCAGCATGATCAACAACAGAAATACACCTTAACTTTGCTGCCAAACTGTCCAACAAAGTAGGACCACCTCAGTATGAGGAAATAAAAATTCTGCGTCAAAACATCGCAGGCGAAACGCGTATTTACTATATTTCAACCGTCCCGGTTATAGGATACCAACCAAATGGTAACCTTAGTATTTTTATTAGGGACAAAATTATGCCAACAAATGTTAAAAACATAAACTCTATACTAGATCATGCAATTCATTGCGCGGCTGACCAACATTCAATTGTGGCAACAACGGACGTCAATGGAATTGTTACTTACGTAAATGATAATTTTGTCAAGCTCTCTGGGTATAGTCGTGAAGAGCTTATTGGGCAGACCCATGCAATTGTAAATTCGAGTTTTCACCCTCCAGAATTTTTTGAAAAAATGTGGCAACATATTTTGGAAGGAAAGTCTTGGAGCGGCATCATTCAAAACAAAGCTAAAAACGGAACCCTGTATTGGGTGGATACCACCATAACACCAGTGCAAAATTCAAATGGGGATATTACATCCTTTACTTCAATACGCACCGATGTTTCAAAACTTGTTAAAGAAACGGAGTTAAGGAAAAAGGAAACGATAAAAGCTCAAGCCGCCAATAAAGCCAAATCCACTTTCCTGTCGATGATGAGCCACGAAATCCGTACACCAATGAACGGTATTATTGGCATGACCCAGGCTGTTCTCGCAAGCGATCTGAGTATCGCTCAATATAAGGACATGAAAGTCATTGAACAATCTTCCCAAAATCTCATGTCAATCCTGAATAATATTCTGGAAATATCCAAAATAGAGGCTGGAAAAATGACCTTGGAGACCCGGTCCTTTGCGCTAAATGATATGGTTCAGCATGTCATTAACCTTTGGAGGCCGACGATTTCCAAAAAAGGGTTAGAGTTTCAAACCGTTTTCAATGGTGATTTGGCACAATCTGTAATCGGTGATGAAGCACGTATCAGCCAGATTCTCTCAAATTTGATATCCAATGCTTGTAAATTTACCGATACTGGTCATATCAAATTTTCCATTTCTTCTAAAAAAGAAAACCAAAAAGTGGTATTGGAATTTCGAGTTGAAGATACTGGCCCTGGCATTGACCTAATTGATGTTGCAAAGATTTTCAAACCCTTCGTCCAAGAAGACCAGTCTATTTCCCGAAAATTTGGTGGGATTGGCCTAGGATTACCAATTTGCTTGGAATTCACCCATATGATGGGCGGTACTTTAAAATATGATAGTAGTTATGAAGATGGTGCGGCATTCAACGTAAAACTGTTGTTTGAAAAGGCGACGACATCGAGCCAATGCGCAGATGCCTCTCAAGGTAATACTGAGCACTCGCCGCACCATTTAAAAATTCTGGCCGCAGAGGATAGTAAAGTCAATCGCATGGTTTTAAATGCTGTTCTTGCCAAGGAACCTTTTGATTTGGAGTTTGCAATTGATGGGGCCAAAGCCATTGAGTTAGCCAATGAGAAAAAATTTGATGTGATTTTAATGGACATTCAAATGCCCATAATCGATGGTGTGCGAGCCACTCAAACTATACGAGCCTCCAATGGGCCAAATGCGAATACACCAATTATCGCCGTGACTGCAAATATTATGGAAGGTGACCGGGAAAAATACTTAGCGGCTGGTATGGATGGTTTTATTCCAAAGCCAATAAACGTTCAAACTTTGGTAGCAACAATAAACTCATTACTAAAACCGTCCCATCTTGAAGCTGGGCCAGTCCAATCAAATCTTGAGTCTAGCCATGTTGCCTAAGAATTTTCATTTTTATTTTGCAGATAAAGAAGGTCAATTATACGGAATTAATCTCGTCCAGCGGCAAATATGTATCAATTTGCCTTTGGATACCTTGAAAGATTTTTCAAAAAAATGTCCGTTATTAATATATAGTTTTAGTGATAGGCGCTAATTCATGAGTGTGACGGGGCAAAAACTCAGAAGGATAAAAGCCTTGGCATCAAGCGATGGGTTGATTGATGTCGCCTGCTTTCAATTTATCAATATTGAATCGATTAAAAAAGCTGTTGGATTATCGTGGCCAGAAATGCGGGAAAAGTTTTTTTCAACAGGCGAAACCTTTTTAGAACACCGCCTTGCACAAGGCGACATTATCATCCAGTCAAATGACGGGTTTCTGGTTGTATTTGAACATTTGTCCCATTCAGAAGCAGAAGACGCCGCCAAAGATTTAAGTGTCGGCATGTTGGTATTTTTTCTGGGCGATGAATATTTAAAAAAAATCAAACTGTCTTATTTATACAAATCAGTTTTAGCTGAAAAAATTGAACAGTTGGCTTGCCCACCTAAGATGGAAGGTGAAAACTCGTCAGAAAACAAAACGTCAGCACCACTTGCCTACGCTTTGCCGCAAATTCTTGAAAACACCATAGATGATATTGCTTTGTTTTATTACCCTATCTGGTACAGTGTTACCAACCAAATCAGTTGTTATACGTTACTACCACAGTCCATTATCAATGGTGTCCAATATACTGGCATCGGGGCTATTCCCGAAGGTGTTTCAGCCGAATATCGTCGAAACTTAGACTTAGAATCGCTTAGAAAGGCACAAGAGGATTTTATAAATTTGTTAGCCAACGGAAAAAAGAGTATCGTTTCCGTCACCGTCAGCTATGAAATTTTTAAGGACAATGAAGCTCAAACCTTGTACATTCGTCAATTAAGAGAGCTGCCTGAGCAGTACACAAAATTCATCCTGATTTGCGTAGATGAAATACCGCAAGGCACGCCCGAATTTCAACTTGTACAAAATCTAAAGAGTTTAAAAAACTTATGCGGAAGTATTTTAATTCATAATCTGCACGCAAAGATTAAACATTCCTCTTTCAGCGGATGTGGCGTTAAGCTATTTGGTTTCAATTTATCAAAATTTTTAATAGCTGGTGAGTTGCATCAAAACGAAATACTTAAAATTACTAAATTTTGTGAAGAGGCTAAAAGGTGCAACGCAGAGGTTTATTTTACTAATGTTGCCCACAGGCGGCAAATTCTAACCTTGAAGCGCGCTGGAGTTCAGTATTTTAGTGGAACTAGTGTTGGTGGAAAGACAAAAAAATTACAAGAACTTAAACGCTTAACACCAAAAGAAATTTTTCAGAGGGGATAGCCGCAAGCTGGTTAGATGCAGGACTCAACCCGCAACGACCCTCCCCAACTCTGGGTTAAGCCTGCACGTCCAGGCTGAGTTGATAGTAAAATCTGCGGGCGAGAAGGTTGAGGTGGTCCTAAAAAATCGGACAGTGTGCCAAGGTGTATTTCGTCCAAAGATGGAGGAATACAGGTATGAGTAAAAGACGTCGATGTACGGCAGATTTCAAGGCGAAAGTGGCGCTTGAGGCGCTACGAGGGGATCAAACGATCCAGCAGATTGCCATGCGGCACAAGGTGCATCCCAATCAGCTCAGCACCTGGAAGGCCAAGGCGGTTTCCGGTCTGGGCGAGGTATTTGCGAATAGCACTGGAAAGGCTCGGGCGGATCGAGAAGACGAGGTTCACTATCTCCATGCCAAGGCTTGTGCTCCGGCTTGACCGGTGCATTGGGAGGTTAGCGGTTGAGAACGATTTTTTGTCCAAAGGGCTCAAGCGATGAGCCGGGTGGAACGCAAGAACATGATCCGGCGCGACAATCCGGATGTAAGCCTGAGCCGCCAGTGTACACTCGTCTCATTAAGTCGGTCTTCGATATACTGCACAGCCAAAGGCGAGAGCAAAGTGAACCTTGCCCTGATGCGGCGCATAGATGAGACCTTCCTGAAATACCCGTTTTACGGCTCGCGGCAAATGCAGCGCCACCTTGCTCGTGACGGCCTGTTTGCTGGCTGTCACCGGGTGCGCCGGTGCCTGCGCCTGATGGGGCTGCAGGCGATCTATCAACCGCTCCGGACCAGCCAGCCACACCCGGAGCACCGGATTTATCCCTATCTTCTCAAGGGAATGGCAATCAAGTCTGGTGTGCGGATATCACCTACATCCCGGTTCAACATGGTTTTTTGTATCTGGTGGCAATCATGGACTGGCATAGTCGCAAGGTGCTGTCATGGCGGCTGTCCACCACCATGGATGTGCGGTTCTGTGTGGATGCCTTGAAAGAGGCTTTGCAGAAATATGGCACGCCGGAGATATTCAACACGGATCAGGGGTCGCCGTTCACCAGCTTTGCCTTTACCGACATTTTGAAGGCCGCAGGCATCCGCATCTCCATGGATGGCCGGGGCCGTTACCTTGATAACATCTTCATCGAATGATTGTGGCGATCGCTGAAATACGAGGCAGTTTACCTGCACGAGATGCGTGACGGCTTTGTAGCCAGAAGGGTCATTGGTGACTGGATGAATTTCTACAATACCATCCGGCCCCACTCTGCTTTGCAAGGCCAGACACCAGAAGAGGCCTACAAACGAAAACCGCCTGCAGAACTGCCGGACAAGCCTTGCGGCTTGCCAACAAACCCGCAGGCAAGACAAAACACAAAGAACGTGATAACGGAAACCCTGGCAGCATGATCAACAACAGAAATACACCTTAACTTTGCTGCCAAACTGTCCAACAAAGTAGGACCACCTCAGTGGCGTCTAATATTGGTTCGCGTTTTGAGGCCATTCTCTTTTCCTTTTAAACGTACACAGACACGTACGCACATTCTCTTTCTGCCCTCACCTGCTTTGCTACATACTAGGGTCAGAACTCATTAACCTATAAGTGATTCAAGGCCTTGTCTGAAAAGCTGGGCATAACGCGGTCCAGTTTTTACAACGCCTTTGGCAGTCGTGAGCAATTATTTGATGCCGCTCTGGCACTTTATAGCGAGGTTTCGCCGGATCGTGCCTTTAAAGTAGCCACACCAGACAGTCCCGTTAAACAACTTTTTACCGACACTTTTCGTCTAGTTTGCAAGGTACGGGCCGAAGATGGCGAGGCGCGCGGCTGTCTGGCTGTCAATGGAGTCACGCAATTGTGCGGAACCAATGCGGTCATCGGCCCCAAGCTGGAGGCCGCCATGCTGGGCAATGTGACACGCATCGAGACCATTTTAGGCTGGGGCGTGGCCCGGGGCGAGCTATCTGAAGATACAGATATTCATGCCCTGGCGCTTAGCATCAAAACCTTGCTGGTGGGGCTGAATGTGATCTGCAAGCTGGTGCGCGATGAGGATGAGTTGTGGCTAATGTGCAGCACCACACTAGGCGGTCTAAATCTGTTGGAGGGGGGATAAATGCAACACTTTGATGACATTTATGCACGGGCAGCAAAGCGCAAGGATGGCGAAGCAGAGATAGAGGCTTTGTTGTCCAAACCAAAACTGGCAGAAGAATTGGCCGCAATTCCGGATGATCGCTGGCTGTCTTGCATGACCCGATGCGTGTTTCAGGCCGGGTTTAACTGGAAAGTAGTGGACAGTATGTGGCCGGGGTTTGAATCCGCCTTTCAGGGCTTTGACCTGAATTATTGTACTTTTTTGCAGGACGAGGATTTTGATCGCCTCGTCTGCGACAAGCGTATAGTGCGCCACGGGGCCAAGATCCAAACTGTGCAGAAAAATGCAATATTTCTTGATGAATTTGTTGCCGGTTTTGAGGGCGCCGGGCAGGCTTTCGCCGCCTGGCCCGCTGAGGATTATGTAGACCTGCTCGACATTTTGAAAAAACGTGGCGCGCGTCTTGGCGGCAATACGGGCCAGTATTTCCTGCGTTTTATGGGCGTGGATGGCTTTATATTATCACGTGATGTGGTGGCACGTCTGATTGCCGAAGGGGTTGTCGACAAGCCTCCGACCGCGAAAAAGGCGCTGGCCGCGGTTCAGGAGGCTTTCAATATCTGGCAGGGGCAATCTTCGCGCTCGCTGACAGAAATCAGCCGCGTTCTGGCCCTTAGTATTGACGGGTGAAGTAGGGCTCAAGTGGCGAGGTTTGCACCGCAACAGGACGAGAAAAACGGTGCACCCCAAGGGATAAGTGGGCGCTGGTGTGAGACGGCTTTGTTATCAAAATATCTGGCAAAAAATGTTATGATCAAAATGTAGAGTTGGCAAAAAGGTGGGAGTGAACACTGGTTTAGGTCCTGAACTATAACCCACCAATCTGCCTATGATGCTTTCACGGCAGCATTGGCTTTTCTTGCATTGCGTTTAATTCCATCCCAGTCTTGCGCCTTAATCAGGGCTTTGCGGGCCACCCACGAGCCACCAACGCAAATGACATTAGGTTGGCTAAGATAGGCGCTGACCTGATCCGGGCCTATGCCGCCGGTGGGACAGAAGGTGACACCTCCAAATGGCCCGCTTAAGGCTTTCAAATAGGATATGCCACCAGTCGCCTCTGCCGGGAAGAATTTTAAAAAGTTAAAGCCATGATCGTAAGCGCGCATAAGGTCCGTAGGCGTGGCGACCCCCGGCAAAAAGGACAGGGACAGCGTTTTGGCGGCCTTTGCCAGATTATCAGTAAGACCCGGGGAGACCAGAAAGTCTGCACCCGCATCGGCGGCGCGTTTGGCATCATCGGCGCAAAGCACCGTTCCCATGCCGACAGTCAAAAAAGGGCAGGCCGCTTTCATCGCCGTTAAGGCAGACAGAGCCGCAGGGGTGCGCAAGGTTAGCTCCACCACGCTGAGGCCACCGGCCTCTATGGCGTGGCCCAGATCAGCGGCCATGGCAGCGTCATCTATTTCGATCACCGGAATGACACCGGCGTTGCGGCATGTCGCTTGAAACTCAGTGGTCATCTATGCATTCCTTAATAAATGCGCCGCCCCGATCAGGGCCGTGGCGTCGAAGGTCAGTAAGTATACCGGCACCTTGGCCAGATAATTTTCCTGTGGGCCCTTGGTGCTAAAACGGGCGTTAAAGTCACTTTTCAATAAAAAATCGGCAATTTTGGGCAAAATACCACCCGCCAGGATAACCCCGCCGCGCGCCCCGGTTGTCACCGCCACATTACCGGCAAAACTGCCCAAAATGGCGCAAAACACATCAACGGCTTTTTTGGCGATGGGATAATCATCGCCATAGGCGGCCGCCGTTATTTCCGAGGGGCGCAGCGATACCCGGGGCTTGTCGGCCAGCAAACAGAGAGCGCGATGAATATTGACCAGTCCACGGCCCGAAAGCAGGTGCTCAAAGAGAACAGGTTTATGTTCGCGCATGATAAGACGCAGAATTTCAATTTCTTCTTCGGTTTGCGGGGCAAAAGCGGCATGCCCTCCTTCGGTAGCGATAATTCGAATCTTGTCATCACATGGGATCAACAAGCCAAGGCCCAGCCCGGTTCCTGGCCCCAGAACAATCAGCGGTGCATCAGGCTCTGCGGTTCCATCACGAACCAGGATGCGGTCCTTGTCCTGCATGAAACGCGCGCCACTGGTCATAGCCTTAAAATCGTTGACTACCATCATGGTATCCAGCGAAAGGGCGGTTTTTATTTTCTGGCTATCCAGTTGCCAGGGCGAATTGGTAAAATGATACACATAGTTGGAAGGTTGCGCGGCGACGGCAAAGCAGGCCTGTTCGGGGAGGCGGGCCGGTAAGTATTCGCCATAGGCGTTGACAGCCCCTAGCAGGCTGTCAAAGTCCCCGGCCCTGAAACTCTGTTGGTGTTCTAACGAAAATTCCATGGGGCTATCATCAGGGGTGGCAATGGCAAAGCGCGCATTGGTGCCCCCCACATCCGCTACCAATATGGATTTTGGTGCGTTCACAATGTGTCATTCCAGCCAAAGGAAAGCGCCCCGCTTTCGGCGCTGGTCACCTGTGCACGCATGCCGGTGAAAAGCTCTCGGCCCATGCCGGATTGATGATCATTAAGATTAGCCATGATGGGTTCCCGGGCGTCAAATTCCTGAATGTCCACCATAGCTTCCAGTGTCCCTGCGTCGGCATCCAAGCGGATAACATCGCCATCACGGATTTTGGCAATTGGGCCGCCGCTCAGGGTTTCTGGCCCAAGATGAATGGCCGCAGGCACCTTTCCCGAGGCCCCGGACATGCGCCCATCGGTTACCAGCGCAACCTTAAAGCCGCGATCCTGCAAAATGCTTAGCGGCGGGGTCAGGCGGTGCAGCTCTGGCATGCCATTGGCACGCGGCCCTTGAAAACGCACCACGGCAACAAAGTCACGCTCCAGCTCGCCTTTGCCAAAGCGGTGCATCAGCTCTTCCTGAGAAGAGAAGCAAATGGCCGAAGCCTCGATAATCTGATGTTCGGGCGCAACCGCAGAAACCTTGATCACCGCGCGGCCCAGATTGCCGGTCAGAACTTTCAGGCCGCCATCTTTACGCATTGGCTCTGCCATGGTGCCAAGGATGGCCGTATCGCCAGATGCCTTAACCCCCGCTCGCCATTTCAGCACGCCCCCATCCAGCCATGGCTCTTGGGTATAAGCGCGTAAGCCCTTGCCCATTATAGTGGTGACATCTTCGTGCAACAGGCCCGCATCGATAAGCTGGGCAATAATAAAGCCAAGGCCCCCGGCGGCGTGAAACTGGTTCACGTCCGCCGGGCCATTGGGGTAGATGCGACATAGAAGCGGTATAATAGCTGAGAGCGCATCAAAATCATCCCAGTCCACAACCAGGCCCGCCGCGCGAGCAATGGCGATAATGTGAATGGTGTGATTGGTGGACCCGCCGGTGGCATTCAGGCCAACAATGGCGTTCACAATGGCGCGCTCATCTATGATCTCATAAAGCGGAATATAGCTCTCGCCCAGCGCACTTAACGCGGCAACGCGTTGCGCGGTGGCCCGGGTCAGGGCTTCGCGCAAAGGCGTGCCCGGATGAATAAAGGCCGCGCCCGGCAAATGCAGGCCCATAATCTCCATCAGCATCTGATTGGAATTGGCGGTGCCATAAAACGTGCAGGTGCCGGGGGAATGGTAGCTCGCACTTTCGGCGGCGAGCAATTCATCACGGCCTACCTTGCCTTCGGCGTAGAGCTTGCGGATACGCGACTTTTCTTCATTGGGCAGGCCCGAAGGCATGGGGCCAGCCGGGGCCAGCGCAAACGGCAAATGCCCAAACCGCAAGGCCCCGATGAGAAGGCCTGGCACAATCTTGTCACACACCCCCAGCATGATCCCGCCATCAAACATGTCGTGCGACAGCGCAATGGCGCTGGCCATGGCGATCACGTCTCGCGAAAAAAGCGATAATTCCATGCCCGGTCGGCCTTGGGTAACCCCATCGCACATGGCGGGCACACCGCCTGCCATTTGTCCCACGGCACCAATTTCATGAAGCGCCGCCTTGACCTGTGCCGGATATTCGCCAAAGGGCTGGTGCGCCGACAACATATCATTATAGGCGCTGATAATGGCAATGTTGGGCGCCTTGCTATCTGCCAAAGCGTCCTTGTCGGCGGTGCCACAGGCCGCAAACCCATGGGCAAGATTGCCACAAGATAAATGGCTACGGTTTGGCCCAGCCTCGGCGGCGCGCTGCATCTGGTCCAGATAGTGTTCACGGGTTTTGGTACTGCGCGCGGCAATGCGGGCTGTCACCTCTTGCAAAATGGAATGTACCATCACACGGCTCCTTATGGGGTCCAACAGGGCCAGAATGCCCTTTGGGGCGTGCGCAGTATCGCACGAATGGGCATGTCTTCTATAGGACCAGCCTGCAGGGCCTGATCATAAGCTTTGGCCTTATCCTTCCCTTGCAGAACCAGCAGGCAAAGCCGCGCTTTATCCAGTGTCGAACGGGTCAGGGTCAGGCGTTGTGTGCGCGCGCCGGTGATGGTGCTTTTACGGGCCGTGATCGGTACACATCGCGCGGGTGTTTTTTCATCCAGTGCCATAGCCAATCCCTCTGCCCCGGCAAACCAGGAGGCGGTATGGCCATCTTCGCCCATGCCCAGCACCACCACGTCAAACGGGTGTGACAGGCGGGCAAGGGCAGCATTGGCGGCTTTTGCCGCCCCGGCCAGGGTTTCGTTATCCCCGCGAAGGCTGATAAAGTGAGCTGTTGCCGCCTCATTTTGCAACAAGATCTCGCGCACCAGTTTTTCGTTAGAAGCTTCATCATCTGTGGGTACGAAGCGCTCGTCCACCAGCGTGACTGTCACCTTTTCCCATGCCAGCGGGAGGTCCGAGAGGCGCGTATAAAGTGCGCGCGGCGTGCTGCCGCCACTTAAGGCCATTGTGGCTTTGCCATTTTGTGCGATGGACAGCGCCAGGCGGTCGGCAATCAGCCCCGCTAGCCGCTTCTGCATCTGCGCAGCACGGGCAAAGTGGATCAGCCCATTGCATGGATCAGAGATAATCAAACCATTCCCGCCCGTCGCGATCGATTAGCATGGCCCCCTGGGTCGGCCCGTCTGTGCCTGCGGCATAGGACTGGCTATGCACGTCTTCGCTGTGCCAAGCCCCTAAAATGCCATCGATCCAGGCCCAGGCGGCTTCGACCTCATCGCGGCGCATAAAGAGACCCAAATCATTGCGCACCACAGCCATCAGCACCCGCTCATAGGCATCGGGATAGCGCGCACAAAACGTATCAGCATAGCTAAGATTTAGGGGTACATAGCGCAGGCGCATCCCGCCGGGACCAGGGTCTTTGGTCATCAACAATAGCTTGACGCCTTCATCGGGTTGCAAACGAATGACCAGACGGGTGGGATGCAAATGCCCGGCCTCGGGCGAGGTAAGGGCGTGCGCAATGCTCTTGAACTGGATAACAATTTCCGAACGGCGCTCTTTCATACACTTGCCGGTGCGCAGATAAAACGGCACGCCGGACCAGCGCCAATTGTCCACATGCACTTTTAATGCCGTATAAGTCTCGGTATCTGTGGGCTGGCCCAACTCGTCTGCATAGCCAGGCACGGCGGTGCCATTAATGGCACCATCGCGATATTGCCCGCGCACAGTATCTTTGGCTGCGCTGGCCGGGGTAATCGGGCGCAAAGCACGCAGCACCTTGATTTTTTCGTCACGAATGGTGTCCGCCCCAAAATCATTGGGCGGCTCCATGGCCACCAGACATAGCAATTGCAGCATGTGGTTCTGCACCATGTCACGCAGAGCGCCCGAGGTATCATAATAGCTGGCACGGTTGCCGGCACCCACGGTTTCAGCCACGGTGACCTGTACATGATCCACCACATTGGCGTTCCAGATCGGCTCGAACAGGGAGTTGGTAAAGCGCAGGATCAGAAGGTTCTGCACGGTTTCCTTGCCCAGATAATGATCAATACGAAAAATTGATTTTTCCGGGAATACCTTGCCTACAGCATGATTAATGGCTCGAGCTGAATTGAGATCATGGCCGATGGGTTTTTCCAGCACGATGCGCGCTTGGGCGGTGTTCAGCCCGCGTGCGCCGATATTGGCACTGACCGGCCCGAATAATCCCGGCGGCAAGGCCAGGTAAAACAGACGGATTTTATCTTCGCGCCCGTCCAGAAGTGCTTCCAATTCCTGCCAATTTGCATCTTCGCTGGCGACATCCAGCGCGCAATAGTGCAAATGTCGGGCAAAGGCCTGCCAGTCATTGGTGCCGTTTTTCTCGTCTGGGTAATGGGTGCGATAGCGCGTTTCAACCTGGGTGATAAAGATCTCGCGACTCATGGTCGTGCGGGAGGCACCAATGATTTTACAGTCCTCAGGGATTTGCCCATCGCGCCAGCGATGAAACAAGGCCGGCAACAGCTTACGCAACGCCAGATCCCCGGTGGCCCCAAAGACAACAATGTCAAACGGCTCCACAGGCAGCAGTTGGGATCCGGTGCTTTTTTGTCGGGTTTTATTGTGAATGCCATTGTCCATTATCGATGTGTCCAGGATAGAAGTGTGCTTGATTTATGAAGGATTGAGGTTCGCCGGTTCTTGATATTAAACAGCTGTCCTATGGTATAGCAAGTTCCCTTTTTTGCAGAGAATACAATCGTTTGTATTTTAGCCCATAAAAAGAAAATTAGCATTTGAGGTCACTTATTTACATCGTTTAGAAGCGTAATGAGTGGGAAGTCAGAATGTCTTCAAGAAGGGAAATTTTAATGAAACGCACTGTAAGCAGACTATTACTATCAACTGCCATGGCGATCATTTTACAGACGACCGCCTTTGCACAAGATGCTGATGACGGCGTTCAGGAAGGTGAAATTATCGTTACGGGTATAGCGGAGACTAAGGGTAAAAATAAAATCGATACCAGTATATCGGTAAGCTCGATCAGTTATGACAAGATAATCTATGCGGCGCCCAGAAGCCTAGCTTCTTAACCAAGGAATTTGAGAATGGCTATGTGCGCATAACCGGCAAGGTCATTGATAAAAAAGATGCCGCCTGTTTCCCACAGGCTGTGTCCATTAAAAACGGGGTTGTGGGGTGCCCGGGTTTTATGCAAATTCTGATAGCCTGCAGAGCCCATACACCTGTTTTGGCCGGGATGTGAATGGCCAGAATATGGTCAATAATTATGACCTTGCGGACGGCATTCGAGTCAAAGTAAAATCCATTGCTCTGGGGACCTCTTTTGATATTGGCAATGGCATTTCTTTTATTTACAAGGCTCGTTATTAGGACATTTCCGGTAATTTCAACGGCACATTCACACACACTGAGGTTGTCCTAAAAAATCGGACAGTGTGCCAAGGTGTATTTCGTCGAAAGATGGAGGAATACAGGTATGAGTAAAAGACGTCGATGTACGGCAG
>NVVV01000009.1 GCA_002733495.1 Robiginitomaculum sp. | reverse complement strand
CGAGCGTTCAGGCGCGACATCTGTGATACCGCCCCGGCGCAACCGGAAAAACATGAGGCCGTATGACAAGGGTATCTACAAAACGCGGAACCTTGTTGAGCGCTTCTTCCAGAAGATCAAAAACTTCCGCCGTATGGCAACACGCTATGAGCGGCTCTCACGAAATGACATGGCCATGCTTCAACTCGTTGCCACCGTCATTTGGATCAAATAATTGAGAAGGCCCCTTAGTCAAGACAGAACTGGATCACCCGAATAAATCGGATGATGACATTTGGGGGTATAAGTGTTGGACCCGTAAGGATAAAAGTTAAACCGCAACCTTGGCGGCAATATGCGCCTGTGGGTGATAATCGCGCAGGTCAAAATCATCAAAAGTGAAGTCAAAAACAGAGGGCACTTCGGGGTTCAGCGTCATGGATGGCAGGGAACCCGGGGTGCGCGATAATTGCTCGGCGGCTTGATCCAGATGGTTCATATACAGGTGCAAATCGCCAAAGCTGTGCACAAATTCGCCGGGTTCTAGCCCCGTGACCTGTGCCATCATCATGGTCAGCAGGGCATAGGAAGCAATGTTAAACGGCACGCCCAGAAAAATATCGGCGGAGCGCTGATAAAGCTGGCAGGACAATTTTCCGTTCGCGACAAAAAACTGAAACAGGCAATGGCAAGGCGGCAGGGCCATATCCTCGACATCGGCGGGGTTCCACGCCGATACGACTAGGCGGCGCGAATGCGGGGTGTTGCGAATTTGCGAAATTACCTGCGTGATCTGGTCAATCACCCGGCCATCCGGCGTCGCCCATGATCGCCATTGCTTGCCATACACCGGCCCCAACTCGCCCTCTTCATCAGCCCATTTATCCCAGATGCGCACGCCGTTTTTCCGCAAATACGCCACATTGGTACTGCCTTGCAGGAACCATAAAAGTTCGTGAATAATGGATTTCAAATGCAGCTTTTTGGTGGTTAGCATGGGAAAGCCGCGTTGCAGATCAAAACGCATCTGGCGGCCAAAAATGCCCCGCGTGCCGACACCAGTGCGATCGCCGCGCTCGACCCCATGGTCATAAACGTCGCGCAATAAATCCAGATAAGCCTGCATGATACCTCTCCCAAAGGCTTGATAGACTGATTCCGCCCCCGCACTCCAGAGTGGCCGCCGCTTGTTCATGGCCATGAATAGCCATAGACTGTTCGCCAGCACGTTTGGAAATTTATGACAATTCATCTTGAGGATCTGGCCGAATTTGGCTGGAATAATTTTTTTAGCGCCCAATTGGAGGCCGAAGATCTGGACGCGAGCGTGGCCGTGCGCGTTATGGCTGTGCATCGCAACAGTCTGGATGTTGCTGGCCCCGGCATCGCGCAATCCATCCCCCCTTATTTTCAGGATGAAAATGGCGAGCCTGATAACGCCACGGTGGGGGACTGGCTGTTGCTGGCGCCGGAAACCTTGCGTGCCTTTCGGCGTCTGGCCCGCAAGAGCCTGTTTCAACGCCGCGCCGCCGGCATTCGCAATACGGTGCAACGCATTGCCGCCAATATCGACAGCTTGTTTATCGTCACCTCCTGTAATCAGGATTTTAATATCGCCCGGCTGGAGCGCTATCTGGTGCTGGCGCGCGAGGCCGACGTCACCCCGGTGATTATCATCACCAAGGCGGATCTGGTGGATAATGCGCAAGAGTATGCGCGCCAGGCGGCGGCTCTGGAGCCGGGCCTGCTGGTGGAGTTGATCAATGCGCGGGATGCGCAAAGTGCCGCTTGCCTTGCGCCCTGGTGTGCGCCGGGCCAGACCATTGCGCTAATTGGCTCGTCCGGGGTGGGCAAATCCACACTGGTCAATACGTTATCGGGCACCCAGAATATATCCACACAGGGCATTCGCGAAGATGATGCCAAGGGCCGCCACACCACGTCGGGGCGCACCTTGCACCGCCTGCCAAATGGCGGCTGGATTATGGACACGCCGGGCATGCGTGAATTGCAATTGACCGATGTCAAAGCCGGTATTGAAACGGTCTTTGCCGATATTCTTGAGCTGCAGGGCAAGTGTAAATTCAATGATTGCCAGCACGAAAGCGAACCCGGGTGCGCGGTTCTGGCGGCCTTAAAAAATGGCACGCTGGAAGAAGACCGCTATAAGCGTTGGAAAAAGCTGGCCGCCGAAGAGGCGTTTAATTCCTCGACCCTGATTGACCGGCGCAACCGTGATCGGGCCTTTGGCAAAACCATCAAAACGGCCATAAAAAACAAACGCCGATAAACTGCCAAGCTAGAAAATCTTTAAAAAGCCGCCTTACTGCCCCATGACATGCGCGTTTGCATCCGATATTCTGTGTCTCTGGGACAATTGTTCGGGATGCAAGCCATGACAGATCAGATAAAAGAAACAACCGCGCGCCGCCCCTTTGGGGGAATAGAATATCTGGTGTTGGCCATCATCGGCGCGCTCAGCGGTGCGGCTTTGTGGTTCATTTTCGAGTACGATGTAATTGCCGAAAATCTAAAGCCCACACTGGCCACCTTTGTGCTTGCCCTTGCCATTGGATTTACCCTGATCTGGCGTCTGGATACTTTGGTTGGCCGGGTAGGGTTGATCCTTGCCCAAGCCCTATTGGTCACGGCCCTGACCTTTCAGTTCATTCCCATTGGCATCAAGCCCGGCGCCGCCAGCTTTGTCTTCTGGATGGTGGTGGGGGCGCCCTTGCTGATCTTTCTGCTCAGCGCCTTTGCCCGGGCCAGTCTTCGCGAGCGCCGTCTTTTCTGGCCCTATCGGGCCTTGTGGCAATCCGGGGCCAGCCTTCTGGCTGATGGTTTGATTGCCGGCGGCGTCGGGCTGGCTGCGGTTCTTTTTGTAGCGCTTTGGGGCGCGGCGTTTAAGGCCTTTGACATGGATTGGGCCGTCAAGATTGTGCACAGCCCGGCCTTTTTGCTGCCCCTTGGCGGCGGCGCAGCGGCGCTGGCGGGCGGGTTGGCGCGCAGTAATGAGAAACTGGGCGAGGCGGTGCGCAGCATTTTACTGATTGGTTGCCGTATCGGCCTGCCGTTGGCGGCGCTTTTCTCGCTGGTGTTCACCATGGGACTGGTCAGTGGCGGTGTGGACAGTCTTGAAAAAGTGCCCCTGACCCCAACGGGCCTATTGCTGGCACTGGCATTGATTTCCGAGCTGATTTTTAATGGCGTTTATCAGGAGGGGGCAGGCAAGCCACCAAACTGGCTGCGCGGGTTTTCCTGGGTGGCGCTGGTCATATTGCCCATTTATGCCGTGGCGGCGGCAATGGCCCTGTGGATGCGCGTTGATGCCTATGGGCTGACCCCACCCAGGATGATTGCCCTGATCGCACTCACTTTGACGGCGGCCTATACCCTGCTCTTGCTTTTTGGCCTCATCAGTGAATTTTTTGCCAAGCGCTTTAGCATGTGGATGCCCCCCGTAGCCAAGCTGAACACCGCCATGGCGCTGGTGTGGATTGCCACGCTGGTGCTGATGCACACACCGCTTTTGGACCCAATTGTCGTCTCGGCCAGAAGTCAGGAAATGCGGCTGGTCAGCGGTAAAACCCCAGCAGAGAAATTTGATTTTGGCTTTTTGTATTTTAAACTTGGCCATCCGGGCCGCGCCGCCATTGCCCGCCTTGAGACACAAAATGATCCCAAAATTCAGGCCGGGATCAACCGCGCCAAAGCAGCCAGTACTTACTGGGATTACAAAACCCCGCAAGACGACATAACCGATCCGGAAAACCCTGTTTCGCCAAAGGAACAGGCCTTATTGCAGATCAACACGCTGTTGGTGTCGGCAACCATGGTGATGCTTGGCCCGCAAGACTTTGACTATGGCATCCTGCTTTATGCCAAGGGCGAGGCGGGCAAAGACGCCTTTGCGGCGCTGAGCCAATGGGTTGAAGCAGATACGGCTGATCAGAACGGTCAGGTGCAGATTTTGCGCGAACGTGTGGGCCAAGGCCTTGTCGCGGCAAAATTGGCGGGTTCGTTGGGCGCGTGGCAAGATTCCCGCACAGCGGCCCAAGCAGAAAATGAAGCCTTTATCGAAGATGTGAAGGGGGCAGACTATATCGCCGGAGAGCTTGGCAAAATGGCGGCAAAAGACCGGCTGGCCCGGGCGCTATTTGAAAAAGGCACCCGCAATTCTGAGGATGTGCCCTCAGCCGAGGCCATGCTGGCTTTGCAAATGGCTGGGGCCTTTGTCGATGAAATGGATGCACGTCATTTGCAGACTTTAAAAACCCTGTTGAAGGGCAAGCCGTGGTTTGACCCTGAGAAAATCGGCAAATTTGGTGAACAGGATGCCTGGCTAATTGTGCTTCATGCCAATCATGATCTGGATTTTCAGGAACAGGTGCTGGTTGCTATTGAACCGCGTGCGCTTGCGGGCGATTTTGATGGTCGGCGTTATGCGCATCTTTATGACATTGTCGCCCGGGCGAAGGGCAAGCCGCAACGTTATGGCACCAAATCCCTCTGCGAAGACGGGCGCTGGGTGGCCGATGTCACCGAGGACCCGGAGGCGGTAGATGAACGCCGTGCCCAAATGGGCCTGCCGCCACTGGCTGAGGCTTTGGCGCAGGAAAATGCCCGCTTTGGCGAATGTCATACCTGAGCACACTGCGTATGTTTATCATGTGCCTCATCCTGAGCTTGTCGAAGGATAAGAGGGGGCGGCGTTTTCACCCTTCGACAAGCTCAGGATGAGGGCGGGAGGAACCTCGCAGGCGAGGGGGAGCAGTCTCGCAGACGAGGGGGTGTTGGTGAAATGCGTTCAGGAAATACGGACCGCAGGAATGGTATATGGCATGCAGGCGCTTGACCGGGCCGCGCGGCATGGTACCCAGCGCATGACTTTTGGAGACCGTCATGACGCAGCCCAACGAACTTGCCCTTTCCGCCAAGGCTTGGCCCTTTGAACAGGCCCGCGCTTTGCTCAAACGCCTTGAGCAAATGGAAAAGGCTGGCAAGCCCAAAGACGGCCCCGTGGTGTTTGAAACTGGCTATGGCCCGTCGGGCCTGCCACATATCGGCACGTTTGGCGAAGTGGTGCGCACCTCTATGGTCCGTCATGCCTTTCATGTGCTGACTAATAATGAGATTAAAACCCGGATGATCTGTGTCTCGGACGATATGGACGGAATGCGAAAAATTCCCGCCAATGTGCCCAATCAGGACACCCTGGCCACGCATCTGGGCAAGCCGCTGASSGCKGTGCCSGACCCGTTTTCAAACGAGTATGAAAGCTTCGCRCACCATAAYAATGCACGYCTGCGYGCCTTTTTGGACAGCTTTGGYTTTGARTATGAATTTCTCTCRGCGACYGARCTTTAYAARTCYGGCGCTTATGAYGCCATGCTGCTGCGGGCGCTGGAAAAATTTGATGAGATTATGGCGGTGATGCTGCCCACTTTGGGTGCWGARCGYCAGGCCACMTACAGCCCGTTTTTRCCCATTTCRCCCAAAACCGGCAAAGTGCTTTATGTGCCRATGAAAAGCGTCAATGCWCAGGATGGCACCATCACCTTTGATGATGAAGATGGYACSGARACCACCATCCCGGTCACCGGAGGCCAGGCCAAATTGCAATGGAAGCCMGATTTTGGCATGCGCTGGGCGGCGCTGGGTGTGGACTTTGAAATGTTYGGCAAGGACCATCAGGACAATGCGCCGATCTATTCMAAAATCTGCAARATTTTAGGYAAACGCCCCCCGGCMCAATATGTGTAYGAGCTGTTTYTGGAYGAAAAAGGCGAGAAGATTTCCAAGTCCAAAGGCAATGGYATYTCGGTCGARGAATGGCTGGCTTAYGCCCCTGCGGAAAGYCTGTCRYTGTATCAGTTTCAAAAGCCCCGGGTGGCYAAAAAGCTGTATTTCGATGTGATCCCCAAAACCGTGGATGAGTATCTGCAACATCTGGCCGCTTACCCGGCGCAGGATGAGGCCCAGCAAATGGGCAATCCGGTCTGGCACATCCATGAAGGCGATGTGCCTGAAGTGGATATGCCGGTGACGTTTGCGCTGCTGCTTAATCTGGTCAGTGCCGCCAATGCCGCGCAGAAAGAAACCCTGTGGGGCTTTATTTCGCGCTATGCGCCTGACGCCACGCCGGACACCCATGCCTTGCTTGATCGTCTGGTTGGCTATGCCATTCGTTATTATCAGGACTTTGTAAAACCCCATAAAACCTATCGCGCCCCCGATGAGAAAGAGCGCGCGGCTTTGTCTGATCTGGCGGCGCAGCTTCGTGAAAATGTCGGTGAAACCGACGCCAAAGCGCTGCAAAACCTGGTCTTTGCCGTGGGCAAGGATCACGAGTTTGAGCCTTTGCGCGCCTGGTTTTCTGCACTTTATGAAGTGCTTTTGGGGCAAAAACAGGGACCGCGTTTTGGCTCGTTCATTGCCATTTACGGGGTCGAGGAAACCATCAATTTGATTGAAAGTGCGCTGGCTGGTGATCTGGCCAAGAGCTGAACACAACCTCGTCACAAGTGCGCGAGGGGCACTGCCTATGTTAATGTTTAAGCGCTATAGCCCCCTTAGCAATTTTTTTCGGAGTGCACCCATGCGTATTTTTCTGGCTCCCTTTATGGCCCTTGCTCTTTTTGTTCTGGGCAGTGCAAACGCAGCGGCCAGTACCGCCAAAACAGACAACGTGTCGGCGCAGCTTGAGGCTAACGTCACAACCATCGCGCCGGGGGACAGTTTTTATGCGGTCCTTAAAATGGACATACGCAAGCATTGGCACACCTATTGGATTAATCCGGGTGATGCGGGCGAGCCAACACGGATCAACTGGACCCTGCCCGAAGGCATCACCGCTGGTGATATTTTGTGGCCAACGCCCAGCACCATCGCCCTTGGGCCGCTGATCAATTATGGCTATGAGGACGAAGCGGTTTATCTGGTGCCCCTCACCGCGTCTGCGGCCTTGGCCCGGGGTCAAACTTTAAATTTTTCGGCTCATGCCACCTGGCTGGTCTGTGAAGATATTTGCATTCCCGAAGACGGGCAGTTTTCATTCAGCGTGCAAACCGGCACGCAGACTACGCCTGACCCGGTTTGGGGCAAAGTTGCGCAAAGCGCGCTTTCCGCGCTGGCCAAGCCTGATGACAGCATCACCACCGGCGCGGTCCTTAAGGGCGAAACCCTGACCTATAGCTTTGCCGGGCCGGGACTGGGCAAAGCCAAATCGGCCTATTTTTTCCCCATTGATACCGGCGCTGTGCGCCATGCCGAACCGCAATTACTCTCGCGTGGCTCAGAGGGTTTTACCCTTTGGACCAAGCCCGGCTTTCGCGCCAAACGGGGCCTGAATGACCCGATAGCGGGCATTTTGACCGTCGATGGCAGAGCCATCACTCTGGCCGTGCAGCCTGGCACTGCCCCGACAGGAACCGGCGCGGACACCATGCCCGGCGCAAAGCCCGCCGCCACCGGCATGGGCGCTTTGATACAGGCATTGCTGTTTGCCTTTATTGGCGGCGTGATTTTGAACCTGATGCCGTGCGTCTTCCCGGTGCTCTCGATGAAGGCCATGGGCTTTGTGAAGCGCGCCCATGATGAAGCCGCCGAAATTCGCCGCCACGGGGTTCTGTTTCTGATCGGTGTGATGGTTTCTTTCCTTGCTCTTGGCGGGCTTCTGATCGCCCTAAAAGCCTCTGGTCAGCAAATCGGCTGGGGCTTTCAATTGCAATACCCGCCCTTTGTCGCTGCCCTGGCGCTTCTTTTCTTTGTACTGGGCCTGATGTTGCTGGGCTTTATGCATTTTGGTGGCCGTTTTATGGGGCTAGGCAGCGAGCTGACCCAGTCGGGCGGCAATTCTGGCGCATTTTTTACCGGCGTACTGGCTGTGGTTGTCGCTTCGCCCTGCACCGCGCCGGCCATGGGCTTTGCACTGGGCTTTACCCTGACCCAGGGGACCGGGATTACCTTGGCGGTGTTCGCCGCACTGGGCCTTGGCTTTGCCGCGCCATTTTTCGCCCTTAGCTTTTTTCCTGCCCTTCTGCGCTTATTGCCAAAACCTGGCGACTGGATGGTCCGTTTTAGCCAATTGATGGCCTTTCCCATGTTTGCCGCATCCGTTTGGCTGGTCTGGGTGCTGGATGGACAGGCCGGGGCCATTGGCGTGGCCGCCGTGCTTGCTGCCATGACCCTGATTGCCTTTGCCATTTGGGCCGCCAAGGGCGAACGGGCCGGAAAAATATCGGCCATTATCGCCACGCTCGCCATGATCTGGGTGCTCTGGTCAGGCTTAAATGGCCGCGATGCAGATGGTCTTGAGCCACAGGTCTGGAGTCCCAGTACCGTGCAAACCTTGCTGGCCGAAGATCATATAGTCTTTGTGGACTTCACCGCTGACTGGTGTGTCACCTGTCAGGTGAATGAGCGTCTGGCCCTTTCCAGCAAAAAGGTGCAACGGGCTTTCAAAAAAGCGGATGCGGTCTATGTGGTCGGCGACTGGACCAATCGCAATGATGATATTGCCCGCGAGCTGGCCAGACATGGTCGCGCTGGTGTGCCGCTGTATCTGGTTTATAAGCCGGGCAAAAAAGAGCCGCAGGTGTTACCGCAATTACTGACCGAGGGCATTGTCCTGAACGCGATTAAACGCGAATAAACCTTACGCTTGGCGCGGTAATGCGCCACATGGTCATGGCACAAAGGCTGTGAAACCATGCCTGTCATGCATGGACCAACACACCGCCAAATGTTGAATATCCTGCGCTTTGCCCTGGCGGCAGCTCTGGCAGCAGCTGCCCTGATCGCCTTTACTGTCAGCGCCAGCTAGGGTTTGGACCCTAACTGCCAATTAAGGCAGGGGTTTTATGGCCTCGAGCGCCCCGGCTTCACACTGGGCCGCGCCTCCGTCATGATGATCGGCAAAGGCCTCTTTACTGACGGGCGTTACCTCGTGGGCATCGAAAAAAAGCGCGCTTAAGTCCTTTAAAATACGCGCCTGATCGCCAGCATTTTTTGCGTGCTGCAAGGCTACCAGCCGCGCTTTGGCATCATTACTCATGCCCCGGTATATGCAGCGCAAATCCTTTGGTCCGCCCATGGCATCAATGCGCGCACTTAAAGTGGCGGCGCGTTCACTAAAGGCGGCAATGCGACGGGCAAACTCCCCAGACAACGCAAAGCCCTCTGGCGGGGCAAACGGGTGCGCGCTGGCGGTTTTTCCTGCCGCTTCGGCCTGCGCCTCCAGCACATTTGCCTGTTCAGTAAAGGCGGCAAACTCTGTGTAAATATCGGCGGCCAAAGCCGGGCCAGACAAGGCCAGCATGATCCCTGAAAACAGGGTCAAGCGGAAAGCCCGCAAAGCGAAAAAACCATGCCCGTGTCCATCCGCCCCTTGCATTGTAAGGCCGCGCGGGCAAAAAGAGCGTATGAATGACAAGACAATCATATCCAGGCTATCCGATCAGGCCGCGCGCCTCGCGGCCCATCCTCTGACGAGCCTTTTTGAAAACGAGCCACAGCGTATGCAACGCCTGAGTGTTCAGGCCCCCGGGCTATACGCTGATTTTTCAAAACAAAAGGTTGACGAAACTGCGCTGGCGGCACTTTTGGATTTTGCCGAGGCGAAAAATCTTGGCGGGTTTTTCACCGCTATGCGCGCCGGTGAGCCGGTTAATCTGTCCGAAAACCGCGCCGCCCAGCATATGGCTTTGCGCGCGCCCGAGGGCGAAACCTTTAAGGCGCTTGGCGAAACTATATCCAACACAATTGCCGCTGAGCGTGCCCGTATGCGCGCCTTTGCCGATGAACTTCGCAATGGTCAGCGCAAGGGCATAACCGGGCGCGCCCTTCGCACGCTGGTGCATATCGGTATTGGCGGGTCGGACCTTGGCCCCCGTTTATTGATGCAGGCGCTAAAGCGTTATCACGCGCCGGGGATGGATGTACGCTTTGCCGCCAATCTGGATGCGGCGGACATTAATGATGCCCTTGGCGGGTGTGATCCTGAAACCACCCTGGTGATCGTCGTGTCTAAATCCTTCGCAACGGCGGAAACTTTGGCCAATGCCCGGGCGGCGCGGGCCTGGCTGGTCCAGCATTTGGGCGAGGACGCCCCGGCGCAGCACATGGCGGCGGTTTCCACCAATTTGAAAGCTACCGCAGATTTTGGCATTCAGGACGAAAACGTCTTTGCCATGCATGACTGGGTGGGCGGGCGCTATTCGCTTTGGTCCTCTGTTGGCTTAAGCGTTATGGCGGCCCTGAACGAGGGGGTGTTTGAAGACCTGCTGGCCGGTGCGGCGGCCATGGATGATCATGCTTTGCGCACGCCGGTGGCACAAAATGCACCGCTATTGTCCGGGCTTATTCAGTTCTGGAACCGTAATTTTTTGCACATGAAGGCCCGCGCCATTGTGCCGTATGCGGCGCGACTGGCTTTATTGCCTGCCTATTTGCAACAATTGATTATGGAATCTAATGGCAAGAGCGTGCGCGCCGATGGAACGCCTGCGGACCTAGTGGCTTCGCCGATAATTTTTGGGGCCGAAGGCACCAATGCCCAGCACGCGTTTTTCCAACAATTGCATCAGGCGCCGGACCCGGTGCCCGTGGACTTTATCGGTTTTACACAAGATCAGGAACATAATCCCGGTCACCATCAGGGTGTGCTGGCCAATATGCTGGCCCAGTCCCGCGCTTTGATGAGCGGCGCGCCTGCGCCCAAGGATGCGCCCCATAAAAACTTTCCTGGCAATCGCCCGTCAACGACGTTGCTGATGGAGGCGCTCTCGCCTTTCTCGCTGGGGGCCTTGTTGGCGTTTTACGAGCACGAAACGGTTGCCCAGGCGGTGCTTTGCGGCATCAACCCGTTTGACCAATGGGGGGTGGAATTGGGCAAGCATGTGGCAATGGAGGTGCTAAGCCATCTTGAGAAAAACACCACAGAGGGTATGGACCCTTCCACAGCGGCCCTTATTGAACGAATTGCAAAACCATGACGCAGAAAAAGACAAAAAAATTTCGCCCCAAAGCCCGCCGCCCCAAAGGGTTTGAAGATCGCTTTGGCGCGCTGGCCAATGCGGAAAACGCGCTGATTGCCGCCGCCGCCGGGGTGTATCAGGCCCACGGCTTTGATGCACTTTCCACTTCGGCGCTGGAATATGCGGATTGTCTGGGCAAGTTTTTACCCGATGATGATCGCCCCAATGAAGGGGTGTTTGCGCTACCCGATGATGATGACCAGTGGATGGCGCTGCGTTATGACCTGACGGCACCACTGGCGCGCTTTGTGGCGGAGAATTACGACCCGCTGCCCAAGCCCTTGCGCCGTTTTGCCGTGGGGCCGGTCTGGCGTAATGAAAAGCCAGGGCCCGGGCGGTTTCGCGAATTTATTCAGGTCGATGCTGATACTGTGGGTGCCCCCGGACCAGCGGCGGACGCGGAAATGATCATGCTGGCCGCTGATGTGATGGATGCGGCAGGACTGGCGCGCGGTGAATATGTCATCCGCGTCAATAATCGCAAATTGCTGGACGCGGTGCTGGGCGGCATTGGCGTGCCGGAAACCGATGATGGCGCGGTGCAGCGTCTGCGGGTTTTGCGCGCTATCGACAAATTGGACCGTCTTGGCCCTGATGCCGTGGCCTATCTTCTGGGCAAGGGCCGCAAGGATGAGTCTGGTGATTTCACCCAAGGCGCGGGTCTGGATGCCAAGGGCATTGAGGCCGTGTTGGCCTTTACCCGGGCTGGCACCGATACACTGGATGCGACCCTGTCGGCACTTGATCCTTTGATGGGGGTATCGGGCATTGGCAAAGACGGCCTGGACGAGCTGCGCGCCATTGCTGATCTGTTACAGGCGGCAGGCTATGACGATGGGCGGGCCATAATTGACCCCTCTATTGTGCGCGGGCTTGGCTATTATACCGGCCCGGTATTTGAGGCCGATTTGCGCATTGAAACGGTGAACGACAAGGGCGAGCCTGCACGCTTTGGCTCAGCAGGCGGCGGTGGGCGATACGATGATCTGATTGCCCGTTTTCGTGGCCAGCCGGTGCCGGCGACCGGCTTTTCCTTTGGGGTATCGCGCTTTGCCGCCGCTTTGCACGCCCTTGGCCGCCTTGGCGGCGAGGCCGATGGCCCGGTGGTGGTGCTGGCCTTAGAGGCCGATCAGATGGCCAGTTATTTCGCTATGGCGACTGAGCTGCGCGCCGCCGGTATCCGCACCGAAGTGTATATGGGCGGCAGCGGCATGAAGGCGCAAATGAAATACGCAGATAAACGCGGTGCGCCCGCCGTGGTCATTGTCGGCGAGGATGAGCGCGCCAAAGGCGAAGTGACGGTGAAAAATCTGGTGCTGGGTCAGCAAATGTCCGGGCAAATCACGGACAATAAGGAATGGCGGACTAGCCGCCCGGCACAAGTGAGCGGACCGCGCGCGTCCTTGTGCGCCCTGGTGGGGCATACGCTCGTTTAATCTGGCCAGTTCATTTCTATTTATTAATATACTGCCACGCAGCGAATACGTAGCAATGAAGGTAAACACTCGCTTTATTATCAGTCCGTCTTGTTATTTTCACCGCTAAACGTGTACTGAAACCCCGCTCACTGGCATAAAAATGATGGTTTATAGGGAGGTCGCCCAAACCTTTTAACCCTCCATACACGCCTGCTGAACTCATAAATATCCTTTATATAACAACGGTATGTAAACATTTTGCTCAACGAAATAGATGTTAAAAATTATTGTATAGCGTCATTTTTGCAACTTACGACGCATATTGTGTTCCATTTGTGTCATAATATTGACCTTGCGGCGCTTCGTGCTTAAGAGTGACTGAGCCTAGATTAAAATTGTGCAACACATACGCAATTAAACAGTAACGCAGGCGCCATGTTCAGGGCATTTTTCTGTCATGCTTTTGTAACCTTTTTGCCGTGTTGGGTATTTTTTAATTTGGGGATGGGAAGGGGTGCCGCGTTCTTCAGCATACTTGCCGGTCAGGCAATGTCGTGGAATTTTTGCGGCCTTCAACACTTTTTGGAGATTTGAAGTGAAATCATATACATTGAAAGAGGCTTTATTGGCCTCAACATTCATAGCGGGGGCTTTGGCTATTACGACGCCAGCTTTTGCACAACAAGCGGATAGTGATGTTGTGGAAACCACGACGCCAAGCGCTGCAGAAGCTGTTGACAAAACGGAAGAAGCCATTGTTGTTACCGGCTCTCGCTTGCGCCAGAGCGCATATTCAAGCCCGTCACCGTTAACGACGCTGAATATTGATGAAAATCGTAAACTTGGTGTGACAACTATTATCGAGCTTATTTCGCGTTCAACCGTATCCAATGGTGCGCGTATTGATGCTACTTTCAATTCCAATGCTGGGAATTCCAATGCGACCGAAGCGCCGCCAACAGGTGGTACCGGCTCATCAAACATTAACTTGCGTGGTTTGGGCCCGGAACGGACCCTGATTTTGCTGAACGGTCGTCGCTTGGCGGCAACGGGTGTACGGGGTGCGCCTGCGCAGCCAGATATTGGCCTGATCCCATTCTCAATGGTCCAACGGGTAGATATCGCCACCGAAGCCGGTTCATCGGTTTATGGTGCTGATGCTGTGGCCGGTACGGTGAATGTTATCTTGCGCAAAGACTTTGAAGGCTTTGAAGTCACAGGTACCGCAACATTGCCAGAAGACCCAGGTGGCAAATCTAAATTGCTGTCCATGGTTATGGGCGCAAAAAGTGATCGCGCTCGCCTGTTGTTTGGTGCTGAATATTTCAACCGCAGCCGCGTGACCGCTAACACACGTAAATATGCCAAAACATTGCGTGATATTGAAATTGATGCCGACGGCAACGTTTTGGTTGCTCCAGCAAATGGCTTTTTTGACAACAACCTCTTTGATGCCAGCGATTTTGCCATTATTTGTCACACACCTGGGCAAACCGGCGCGCGTGGCGTTCCAGATTTTACCCGTTGCGGCGACATTGCGCCTCCAGCCGGCTTTAATGATCTGGGTGATAGTAACTTCATCTATTTTGATGAGTTCAACGATAACTCGGAACGTGGGCAATCTGACCTGGTCGGTAATATTGAACGTATTTCCTTGATGACCACAGGCGAATATGACCTGAACCTTTGGGGCAATGAACAGCTTTATTTTGAAGCCTTCTACTTTGATCGTCAGAATTTTGCCATTGGTACGGTTGAGCAAATCTTCCCAACCGTGACTGGCTTGATTAATGAAGTTGACGCCAATGGTAATGTTGTCGGCCAGGTTGATAACCCCTTCAACCCTTTTGCCAATGACGTCATTCCAATTCTGACTCTGGATGATATTCCGCAAACCCGTGATGTTGAACTGCAACAGGTTCGTCTGGTTGGCGGCATGCGCGGTGACATTAATTCAGGCTGGTTTGCCCAAAATGACTGGAAATGGGATGCCTATGGTTCTTATGACCGGGGCACAGGCTTCCAGTCACAGCCAATCCTGTTTGAAAACAATTTGATCGCCGCTTTGCAGCCCGTTCAAAATCCAGATGGCAGCGTCACCTGTTCACTGCCAAGTGCACCGGACATTTTTGGTTTTCTGTCTCCAGAAGCCTGTGTGCCGGTCAACTTGTTTGCGCCGTCTATCTTTAATGGTGGTGCCAATGGAAACGGTGCCTTTGGATCTGATGCCGAACGCAATTTTCTGGTCAGTAACCGGACCAACCGCACGGAAATTCAGCAATACGTCTTCAACGCCTTTGTTGATGGTAAATTGATGACCTCCCCCTGGGGCGGCGATGTGTCTCTTGGCTTTGGTTATGAATACCGCAAGGACATCATTGATTCCAAAAACTCCCTTGACGGTGTTCGTGGACTTAATGCTGCGGAAAATGGCCTTCAGGAAGGCGAAACTATCGGTTCTCGTTCTTTTAACGAGTTCTTTGGAGAATTGAGCATTCCTCTCATTGTCGGGCAACCTGGTATTGAGTTGCTGAGCTTTGATGGTGCTCTTCGTCAAACACGCGAATCCAATTTCGGAAACGGCACGACCTATCGTTTGCGTGGCCAGTACAAGCCTGTTGACTGGATTTCGGTCAGTGGTGGTTATGGGACTTCTTTCCGTGCACCGAACCTGCGTGAAACCTTCCTGGCTAACCAGGGCGGTGGCATTGGTGGCGGTAATGATCCGTGTATCAACAATAATATCCAGACTTCGGTGAATTCAGCACCTACTGGTGACCAGGACGAAGATCTGCAATTCCTGATCGCAAACTGTATCGCTGATGGTGTTGCTTTCTCTGACAGTGATGGCAATGGTTTCCTGGACAGCACTGTTTTGGGAACAACCGGGGTGACGACGATCCCGACAACTACTGGCGGCAATCTGAACTTGCAGCCTGAAAAGTCTCGCACGTTCACGGCAACTGTTTCTGTCAACCAGCCCTGGTTTGATAGTTTCAATTTCAGAGTTGCAGCCAGCTATTTTGATATTCGTATCAGAAACTCTGTAGCTCAGCCTGGTATCGCTCAGATTGTTGGCGGGTGTTATAATGACCGGGACTTCCCTGGTTTGACATCTCCGTTCTGTGATCTGATTACACGGAAAACCTCTGGTGATGCAGCATCCAACCTTCTTAGTCTGATTGATGTGACCTTCTTTAACATTGGTGAGATCACGGCGAAGGGCCTGGACTTCAATACCGAATTGAGCCTGTCGCCATTCAGTCTTGGCGGTGTGCCAGTTGATTGGACATTCAGGACGGCAATTTCGCGTCAGCTTGAGCAGGAAACCCAAGTTTTCTCTATCGATGACCGGGATGATAATGTGGGTGAAATCGGAACGCCGAAATGGCGCGCCAACTTCGGCTCCAGCTTCAACTGGAAAAACTTTTCACTGGATACAGAGCACCGTATGATCGGACATCAGCAACAGGATAATACCGAAGCTGATCGTCCTAATCCGTTCTTTGTGTCGGGAACCCCGTCGCATGATCTGGATTTCGTCAAAACGGTTTGGTACCATGATGCCTCTGTATCTTATACAGCGGACACATGGACAATGACTGCTGGTGCCAGAAATATCCTGAACAAAACGCCACCGCTGATTGACGATGGCGAAGGTCCTAACCGGAACAATGCTGTGACGTCGTCTGGTTATGACTTCTTTGGTCGGACATTCTTCGTCACCGCCCGGAAGTCCTTCTAAGTAAGGCTAATGCATAAGAGAAATGGCTCGCCCTTTTGGCGGGCCATTTTTTTGCTTTATTTCTCCAAATGTTGTAAAATTTTTATTAGTCCAGTTTTACTAGGGGTTCTATAATGAGTATTCGCATGCGTTTGTTTTTCCCTGTTTCCATTTCTTTGCTGACCATGGTGATGATGGCTTTATCCGCGCAATCCGGGTTCGCTGCGGATCCTGTTGATGACGCCATCAGGGCTTGTCGTGAAAGTACGAGAAAGGTGAAAGCGCAAGTCATCTGTCTTGAAACGGCTATGCGCCGTTTGTTTACACGCCCCGCCGCTGTGCAAACACAAACGCGTTCGGCTGCACATGCCCAAGCGCGTTCAAATGTCACGTCCCTCCCTGCTCAGCAGGCAGATGCCCGTGCTGTCTCTCGTTCGACGGTCATGCCTGCAAGGCCGCCAGCTATGCCCAAGGGGATGGGGGCAGAACAGGTGCCGTTAAGCGGTAAGAGGCTGGAGTATTCGCAGAAAATTGAGCGCAAGGTTGAACCAGCCCATGTTGCTGACTTTGCATATTATGGGCCAGAAAAAAAACTGATTGTGGTTTTGGAAAATGGCCAAATATGGAAACAGCCTTCTGGCGATAGGCAATCAGTCAGATTGCGTAAGGGTGATGCACCGGATGTGCTAATCAAACGCGGCGCAGTTTCTGGCTACCGAATGACTTTTATCAAGGCTAATCGAACGATTATTGTACGTCGGTTCAAATAACCAGATACAAAGTAGCAGACAGGCCTTGTTGTGTTTAACCGCTGACCACTTGCTGCTAATTCTATTTTTATAAAATAAAGGCTTTTCCTTTGGGGTATCGCGCTTTGCTGCCGCCTTGCACGCCCTTGGTCGCCTTGGCGGCGAGGCCGATGGACCCCGTGGTGCTTGGCCTTGGAGACCATCAATGGACCTGCGCTTAAGGGCTGATTGTGGCTATGCTATGTTCGGTGCCGTTACTGGTTGTTGGATGCGCTTTATAGGCCAAACGAAGGATTACTGTGCGCCGGTTTCAATGATCCGCGACTAGGCTTTACCGTTCTCGCCAAATTGCAGCGCCGCAAGGCGGGCATAAAGGCCGCCGCGCGATAAAAGCTCGCTATGGGTGCCCTGATCGACAATCTGTCCTTCGTCCATCACCACAATTTTATCGGCGCGCAAAATGGTGGCCAGCCGGTGGGCAATGACGATGGTGGTCCGGTCTTTGGCAAGAGTTTCAAAGGCTTGCTGAATGGCGCGCTCGTTTTCTGAATCGAGCGCGCTGGTGGCTTCATCAAGCAATAAAATTGGCGCATCGCGCAGTACGGCGCGGGCGATGGCCAGTCTTTGTCTTTGCCCGCCAGACAGCATGGTGGCGTTTTCGCCCACCGGCGTGTCATAGCCGTTGGGCAGAGCGGTGATGAAGTCATGAGCATTGGCGGCGCGCGCGGCGGCTTCGACCTCTTCATCGCTGGCTGATGGGCGGCCAAAGCGGATGTTTTGCGCCACCGAGCCAGAAAAAAGCGGCGCATTTTGTTGCACAATGGCAATGGCGCTACGCAACGTCGCCGGGTCCAGTTCTGTGATATTGATGCCATCAAGGGAAATGCCGCCGCTTTGTGGGTCGTAAAAGCGCAAAAGAAGCTGAAAAATGGTGCTCTTGCCGGCCCCGGACGGGCCAACCAGCGCAATGGTCTGGCGCGGCTTTATGTCCAGAGAAACCCCTTGCAACGCGGCGGTTTCAAGCCGTGCCGGGTAATGAAAATCAATACCTGAAAGAGTAATTTCGCCCCGGATCGGCTGTGGCAATGATTTTGGGCTTTGGGGCGCAGTGATGGGGGATTGTGCGCCCAGCAATTCCATCAATCGTTCGGTGGCCCCGGCGGCGCGCATGATCTCGGCATAGGTTTCGGTCATAACGCCAACACCCATCACCGCCACGAAGGCATACATAATAAATTGCGTCATGGCCCCGGGGGTGATGGCCCCGCTGCGCACCTGAACAGCCCCGAACCATAAAACCGCGATCAACCCGCTCAGCACAAAGACAGAAATGATGCCGGTCATGAAGGCGCGCACGTGAATGCGCCGCAAGGCAATTTGAAATGTGCTTTCTACGGCGGCGGCAAAATGCTCTCTTTCTTCGTTTTCGCGGGTAAAGGCCTGCACCGTATCTATGGCGCGCAGGCTTTCGCTGGCCCGGGCTGAGGCTTCGGCCAGTGCGTCCTGACTGGAGCGGGACAAGCGTTGCACCCGGCGGCCAAAAAGAAAAATCGGCCCCAGAATGATCGGCCCCACGGCCAGCATCATCAGGGCCAGTTTCCAACTGACCACCACCATCAGTACCAGTGCGCCAAACGTGGTGGCAATGGTGCGCAGCGCAATGGACACGGACGAGCCGACCACGGTCTGGATCAGCGCGGTGTCGGTGGTCAGGCGGGATAACACCTCGCCGGTGCGTACATGGGCGTAATATCCGGGGCTGAGGGTCAAAAGGTGRTCATAAACCGCGCGRCGCAGATCGGCGACAACYTGCTCCCCAAGGCGGCTGATRAAATAATAGCGCAAGGACGTGGCYAGCCCCAGYGCAATGGCSAGAAGAATGCCAAGGCCRAAATAACCGGCAAAGCGGTCGCCYAAGGCAAATTGCTGGCACATRGCYGAGGTRSWSGCYCCGGAAAACCCRCAATCCACCACCAGACGAAAGGCGGCTGGYARTAASAGGGTCAGGGCYGARGCCAGRGTYAGAAAGATRGTGAAARTAATCAGCARGCCAGGRTATTTTAAGATRAAYGGCAGTAATTTGCGTAAAGGYYTGGCSSWTCKRGCCTTGGCCCTATGGTCCCGGTCTTGYTCCAATTGCGTGGCAAAGCTGGACCCGCGATCAATRTTCACCTGATCGCGGGGCGATTCGAAATGTGATTCGCCGGTCTGATCCTGTGCCATTTTTTTTCTCTGACTTTACGCGTATGAAGGTGTCAGCCTTCACTCACACCTTTTGCCTTGATGTTCAAGGCATGCAGTGTGCTGGAAAACTCTTCGCCTAGCTCGGCCATAATGGCGCGATGCGCCGCAACGCGGCTTAAGCCATTGAAATGTTCTGCGGTAATTTCAACCTCAAAATGGGTTTGCCCACCGGGCCGCGCCCCGGCATGGCCGGCGTGCTGATGGGAAACATCACGCACGTCCAGGGTTTGCGGCGAAAATGCCGTCCGTAATTTTGCCTCAATTGCTGCTGCCATTTCACTCATATGTGTTTTGCCCCATAGACGTTTATCAAAGTGCCTTGGTAATATGGGGGCATGGATGATGATTTTGAATACGAGCCCAAGCTTTTTGACATACGCGTCAAACCGCCGGGCAAGGACGACGCCAAAAAAGGCGATCAGGAATGTGAATGGGACGGCTGTGTCACCAAAGGTGATTGCAAGGCACCGCAATCACCAGACAAGATCAATGAATTTTTTTACTTCTGTAAAAAACACGCTGCCCAATACAATAAAACATGGAATTTTTTCCATGGCATGAGCGATGGCGCGGTGCGCTCTTATCAGGCCGACCAGGCGACGGGTAATCGCCCAACCTGGAATATGAACCGCAATCTTGATGGCAAGGGGGTGCACGCCAAGGGCGGACGCTTCAAAGATACGTTCGGCATTATGGGCGAAAAAGTGTCTGGTGAGGTTGATGAACGCAAACGCAGCCTCGGGCGTTTGCAAAGCTTGGCTATGGATACGCTGGGGCTGGACTATGATTCGGGGGCGAGGATTATCCGCGCCCGCTATTTGAAACTGGTCAAGCAATACCACCCGGATGCCAATAAGGGGGATCGGTCCACCGAAGAGCGCCTGCAACAGGTGATCCGGGCCTATCAGGTCCTGAAAACGTCGCGACTGGCTTGAAGCGCTGGGCGCACAGGCGCATAGAGGACGTTTATTTTAAACGCGTAAAACACACGAGTATGTATTATGTCAGAACACGATCCCGCTTTTCCCATTTGGTCACCCGATATTGAAGTCAGTGTCGCTGACACCTTTGGCTTTGAAAGCAAGGACAAGGTTCCGGCATTTAGCCAACCTAATGAATATGTGCCCGATACCGATCCGGCCTATAAATTTGATCCCCTGACCACGCGGGCGATATTGGCCGGCTTTGCCCACAATCGCCGGGTGATGGTGCAGGGCTATCACGGCACAGGTAAATCTACCCATATCGAACAAGTGGCGGCGCGGCTGAACTGGCCCATGGTCCGGGTAAATCTGGATAGCCATATCAGCCGTATCGACCTTGTGGGCAAGGACGCCATTGTGCTGAAAGAGGGTCAGCAAGTGACCGAATTTCGCGAAGGCCTGCTGCCCTGGGCACTGCAGCGCCCGGTGGCTTTGGTGTTTGATGAATATGATGCGGGTCGTCCGGATGTGATGTTTGTGATCCAGCGGGTGCTGGAGGTGTCCGGCAAGCTGACCTTGCTGGATCAAAACAAAGTCATTCGCGCCAATCCAAACTTTCGCCTGTTTTCGACCACCAATACCGTGGGCCTTGGCGATGCGACCGGGCTTTATCATGGCACACAACAGCTTAATCAGGGACAGATGGACCGCTGGTCTATTGTCGCCACCTTGAATTATCTGGATCATGATGTCGAAGAAGAGATCATTGCCGCTAAAATGCCGACCATGCAGGATGCTGCGGGGCGCGAGATTATCAAGGCCATGGTGCGTGTTGCGGATATGAGCCGCAATGCCTTTATGAATGGCGATATTTCTACCGTTATGAGTCCACGCACCGTGCTGACATGGGCCGAGAACACGGAAATTTTTGATGGCGATACCGCCGAGGCTTTCCGCCTGACCTTTTTGAACAAATGCGATGAAATGGAACGCCCGGTAATCTCAGAGTTTTATCAACGCGCCTTTGCGCAAGACCTTCCCGAAAGCGCCGCCCGGGTGCAAGTCGCCTAAGGCAGACGCATGACGACACGCGAATCCCATACCGATACATTCAAGCGCGCTTTGGGGGCCACCACCCGGGCGTTGTCGGGCAAGCGTGCGCTGGATGTGCGCTTTGGCGGGGATGAGGCAGCGGTCGTTGAGGACGCGATCATGCTGCCGGTGCCGCCGGTAAAACCCAGTGCCCGCGATATTGCCTCAGCGCGGGGCCGGGCCGATGCGCTGGCCTTGCGTCTGGCCCATCATAATGCCCGCACCCATGCGCGTCTGTGTCCCGGCAATGCGCAAGGCCGTGCCGTGTTTGAAGCATTGGAGCAGGTGCGCTGCGAAGCCTTGGGGGCTACGGCGCTAAAAGGGGCTGGTGAGAATATGCAGGCGGCATTGGCCGAGCGCTGTGCCAAGCACGGCTTTGCCAGTGTCAGCGCGCGCGAAGCCGCGCCATTGGCCGAGGCAGTGGCCCTGATTGCGCGCGAACACATTACCGGAATTGCCGCGCCCAAAGAGGCCGAAGGGTTATTGGCCCTGTGGCGCGGCGAGATCGAGGATAAGGGCCGTGCGGCACTGGCTGAACTGCACAGCGGTCTGGATGATCAAAGCGCCTTTGCCGAGCTGGCCAAGGCCTTGCTGGATGATCTTGATCTGGGCGATCTGCAAATGCTGCCCGAACAACAGGACGAAGAAGAGCCGTCCGAAGAAGGCGAGGGCAATCCCAGCGCCCAGGACAGCGAGGGGGATGAGGAAAACGAGGGCGATGATGCGCCGCCAGATGGGGCAAGTGATCAGGGCGATGCGGACGAATCCGAACAACAAGCCGAATTGCTGGACGATGAAAGCGACGTTGGCGATGCTCAGGACGGGGTGGGCGAGGATTTGCCCGTGCGCCCAAACTATCAACCGGGCGGCGGTAATGGAGCGCGCTATCATGTGTTCACCACCGATCATGACGAAGAGGTTCGCGCTGAGGACTTATGCGAAGGGCCAGAGCTAATCCGTTTGCGCGGGTATCTGGATCGGCAATTGGACAAATTGCGTGGCGCCGTGGCCCGCCTGGCCAACAAACTGCAACGCCGCCTGATGGCCCAGCAACAGCGCTCTTGGATATTTGATCTGGAAGAGGGCGTGCTGGACCCGGCGCGCCTGACCCGGGTGATCACCGACCCGTTGGCGCCCTTGTCGTTCAAGGAAGAAAGCGAGACCGATTTTCGCGATACTGTGGTGACGCTGCTCCTTGATAATTCCGGCTCCATGCGTGGCCGGCCCATTATGATTGCCGCCCTGACGGCGGATATCTTATCGCGTACGCTAGAGCGCTGCGGCGTGAAGGTGGAAATTCTGGGCTTTACCACCCGGGCGTGGAAAGGCGGCCAGTCCAAGGAAGACTGGCTGGCGGCCAATAAGCCACTGAACCCCGGTCGTTTGAATGATTTGCGCCATATTATTTACAAGGCCGCCAGTGTGCCCATGCGCCGGGCTAAGAACAATCTTGGCCTGATGATGCGCGAAGGCTTATTGAAAGAAAATATCGACGGCGAGGCGCTTTTGTGGGCCCATACGCGGCTTCAGGCCCGGCCCGAAGCGCGGCGCATATTGATGGTTATTTCGGATGGCGCGCCGGTGGACGACACCACCCAGTCGCATAATCCCGGCGGGTATCTGGAGGCGCATTTGCGCGAAGTGATTGCCGAGATTGAAAATTATTCCGATGTGCAACTTATCGCCATCGGCATTGGCCATGATGTCACCCGCTGGTATTCCCGCGCCGTGACATTGACCGATGCGGAACAGCTTGGCGGTGCCATCACCGAACAATTGGCCGATCTGTTTGATAAAAAAGTCGCCGAGCCAAGACGAAGACGGGTTTCTCCTTCTCCTTTGGGGAGAAGGTCGGGATGAGGGGATGGTGAAGCAAAAAGTAACTTGAACCTTGCTTTACCCCCTTGGGCACAAGCCCCTCACCTCATTCCTCTCCCCCCAAAAGGAAAAATGGGAGAGGATGTCATAGGCAAACCCCCGTTCATCCTTCAATACGCTCAGGATGAGGGCCGCCCCTTTCTTTTCTTCGTCATCCCCCGACTTGATCAGGGGATCCATCGGGAAGTCCAGTTTGGATTGTGATTGCGTAGTGGACCCTCCGGTCAAGCGGTCGGGCGATGATTTGATGTATTAGCCCTCAACCTGAACGTGTCGAAGGATGGGTCCCAAACCCGGGAGCCCTGACGTGAGGAAAGGCTCAGAAATTTTCCTCATTGCCCGGCCTTATAAACCACTTCTCCATCCACCACGGTCATCACCACTTTGGTGGTTAGAATATCCATTTCAGGGATGGTCATAATATCATCGGCAAAGACGGTAAAATCAGCGCGTTTGCCAGGCTCAATGGTGCCCAATTCATCCTCGCGAAACGAGGCATAGGCTGGCCAGAGTGTAAACATTTTTAACGCCGTAACCCGGTCTACCGCTTCTTCCTTGTGCCAGTCTTCGCCCTGATAGCCTTTGAGGTCATGACGGGACACGGCAGCGTAAAACTCAATGCGCGGATCGCCGCGCTCAACCGGGGCGTCCGAGCCACCGGGAATGATGGACCCGGCCTCGATCAGAGAATTCCAAGCATAGGCACCTTGAAGGCGTTTTTTACCAACCCGCGCCCGGGCGAAATGCAAATCACCAATGGCATGACTGGGCTGCATAGAGGGGATAATACCAAGTTTGGCAAAGCGGGGAATATCACTGGGGTTCAGCATTTGCGCGTGCTCGATGCGCCAGCGCGGCACGGCAATGCGGCGTTCCGCCACGGGAACCTCATCAAAGGTCTCTTCTATCCAGTCGAGCGCCGCACGGTTGGCCCGATCACCAATGGCGTGGATGCTAACCTGCACACCGTCACGCAAAGCGCGGGCGAACAGGGTACGGCTTTCTGCTTCGCCGCGAACCATCAGGCCATCGGTTTTTGGATCATCATTATAGGAGGCGAGCATGGCGGCCCCCCGGGAGCCTAATGCCCCGTCAATATAAACTTTTATGCCCCGGGTGATAACCCGGTCATCGCCAGCGCGGCGCGGCCCGTTAGCCAGCAACATAATAGCGTTTTCATCAATGGCGTTATAAACCCGCAAAGGCAGCTTGCCCTGATCGGCCATGTTTTCCAGCAATTGCACATCATCGGCATTTACCGACATATTATGCACCCCGGTCCAGCCATAGGCGTTCATCACTTTGGCCCCCATGGTAAGGGCCGGGCGGCGGGCATCACCTCTCAAGTCTGCAGAAAGTCCTGCAACAAAACCTTTGGCATTATCAATCAGAAACCCCGTCGGCATGCCTTCTTCATCGCGCTCAATGCGTCCGCCCTCAATTTCTGGGGTGTCCGGGTCAATCCCGGCGGCTTCCAGCGCCTTGCTGGAGGCGACCAGCGCATGACCATCGGCGCGTGTGAGCAAGACAATGCGTCCCGGCGCTGCCCGGTCCAGATCATAACGGTTGGGAAAGCGCCCCTCAATCCAGTCGGTTTCAATCCAGCCTCGCCCGATGATGGCCCCGGTGGGCTGGCTTTTGGCTGCTTGCGCAATGCGTTGCAACAGTGCTGCCAGCGAGGGCATGCCTTCCAGATTGAGCGTGGTTTCCCGCCGCCCAATGCCATAAAGATGGGCGTGGGCATCGGTAAAGCCGGGAAAGAGATGCGCGCCCTCAAGGTCAATTTTACGGGCCGGCAAATATGTTGCTGCTTTTTGCAGATTGCCGGCATAGACAATGCGGCCCTTGGCCACCACCAGCGCCTCGACCGTGGGTTCCCCATCAAGGCCGGTATGAATGGTGCCATTGCGATAAAGCGTATCGGCGGTCTCTTTGGCCTCGCAAGCGCTCAGCCCCAAGGCCAAGAGCAGGATGAGAAAATATTTCGTCATGGCAAACCCCAAGTTTAACGCACCATACCCTGATCTTGCGCAATAAAAAAGGCGGCCCGTCTGGACCGCCCTTGATAGATAATATTGTTTGGCCAATCAGGCGCTGGCTTCAACGTTTTCTGCCAGTTTCTTTTTCAGCTCTTTTTTGATCTTCAGCGCACTGGCCGACAGCTTGTCGTCTTTGGCTTTGGCCAAAAATCCGTCCAGACCGCCATTGTGATCGACCGAGCGCAAAGCCGCAGCGGTGATGCGGAATTTATAGGAGCGGCCCAGGGCTTCGGAGCTGAGGGTCACTTTGCACAAATTTGGCAAAAAGCGCCGACGGCTGCGGTTTTTCGCATGGCTGACATTATTGCCGGTCATTACGCCTGTTCCGGTCAGTTCACAACAACGTGCCATTGTCTTAATCCTTATATATATCCTAGTGCGCGAAGACGTGACTCTGCGCAAGGCGCGTCAGATACAAAAGGCTGTGCCTTCCGTCAAGCACTGTTACAGGCTTTACGCAGGCCAAACCTGAATAATCTGCGCTTTATCGGCCAAGGATGTGAACCTGTCCATGGCGTTTGTCCTTGAGGCTGTCATTCATTACGATAACGTGCGTGAAAATATTGATGAAGGCTCTGCTGTATGACCTCCGATCTTAGTGCCGCCCTTGGGCCAACCAATACCGGCAAAACCTATCTGGCTGTCACCCGCATGCTGGCCCATGCCGATGGGGTCATTGGCTTGCCACTGCGCCTTTTGGCGCGCGAAGTTTATGAACGCATTGTGCGCGAAAAAGGCGTAGAACAGGCCGCTCTGGTTACTGGCGAAGAGCGCATTGTACCAAAGAGCGCGCGCTATTTTGCCTGCACCGCCGAAGCCATGCCGACGCATTTTCGCGGGCGTCCTTTTTGTTTTATGGCGATAGACGAGGTGCAACTTTGCGCCGATCCGGAACGCGGCCATGTGTTTACCAATCATTTGCTGCACAGCCGTGGCAGCGAGGAGACTCTGGTGCTGGGCGCGGCCACCATGCAAGGGGTATTGCATGGTCTGGCGCATGCCGATCAGATCGAGCCGCGTATGCGGTTTTCTCAGTTGACCCATACCGGGCCGTGCAAGCTGTCTCGTCTGCCCAAGCGCAGCGCCATTATCGCATTTTCTGCCGAGGATGTGTACGCCATTGCCGAATTGCTGCGCCGCCGCCATGGGGGCGCTGCTGTGGTTATGGGGTCACTCAGTCCACGCACCCGCAATGCCCAGGCCGCGCTGTTTCAATCTGGTGAGGTGGATTATCTGGTGGCGACCGACGCCATCGGCATGGGGTTGAACATGGATGTGAACCATGTGGCTTTTGCCGCCCTGACCAAGTTTGATGGCCAGCGCCGCCGGGCTTTGCGTGCCGATGAACTGGGCCAGATTGCCGGGCGGGCCGGGCGTTATCAGACGGATGGCACCTTTGGCACCACCGCCAGCGCCCCGGCGTTTGATGAGGCCATGATACGCCGCCTTGAAGAGCATGATTATGAGCGTGTCCGCGCGCTTTACTGGCGCAATCGGGTGCTGGATTTTGCCAGCACCGGCGCCTTGCAGGCGTCCTTGCAGGCGCCAGTGCCCCGCGACGGCCTGATCCGCGTCAGCCGCGCCATTGATGCGCAGGTGCTGGGCGCTTTGGCTGAACGAGAAGACTTTACCAAAGCGCTGGATACGCCCGAGGGTGTGCGCCGCCTGTGGCAGGTATGTCAGATCCCGGATTTTCGCAAAAGCGGTCCCGATGCCCATGCGCGTCTTTTGGGCGATATTTTTGCACAGCTTAGCAGCCCGCGGGGCCGTATCGAAGAAGACTGGCTGGCCGGCAAGTTAAAAGCACTGGATCATTTAAAAGGTGGGGTGGATGCCATTTCCTCACGTCTCGCCCATGTGCGCACCTGGGCCTATTGCACCCATCGCGCTGACTGGATCGGTGATGCGGTGCATTGGCAAGCCCAGGCGCACGCGCTGGAAGAACGCCTGTCGGATGCGCTGCATGATCGCTTGTTGCAACGCTTTGTCGATCAGCGCACATCGGTTCTGGCGCGGGCCTTGAACGCGGGTGAAGAGGCCGATGCGGTGGTGTTGCCGGATGGTGAGGTAAAAGTGCTGGAGCACACAATCGGACATTTAGAGGGCCTGTCCTTTCGTCCGGGCTCTGCGGCGCGCGATCTGGCAGGAAAAACCCTGCGCATGGTGGCGAATGCTGCTTTGGCACCAGAGATTAATCGACGCTTGTCGGCGATTGTTGCGGCTAATGATGAGGTCTTTTGCCTCGCCGATGATGGGGCCATACATTGGGAAGGGGCGGCCATTGCGCGCCTGAAGGCGGACAGCGATGCCCTGCATCCGCTGGTGAACCTCATTGGCGGACAATTGGGCCATGACGCGGCGCAGGACAAAGCGCAAACGCGGGTGCAAGACTGGCTGGATGGGGTGATTGCCCGGGATTTAAAACCACTATTGGGCCTGCGCGCCAAGGTTGATGCCGGGGAAATTATCGGGCTTGGCCGGGGGCTGGGCTTTCGCCTGATCGAAGCCATGGGTGCGCTGCCCCGCCATCAGATTGCCAGTGAATTGCGCGATCTGGACCAGCCAAGCCGCCATGCGCTGCGTCAATGCGGTGTCCGTTTTGGGGCGTTTCATGTGTTCATGCCGGCGCTTATTCGTCCGGCCTCGGCCCGTTTGCTAAGCCTGTTATTTGCAGCAGCGGCAGAGACAGACACAGCGGCCTTTTTACCGCGTCCGGGCCTGACCGCCTATATGACCCAAGAAAGCGTGCACGCTCCGGCGGCCAGGGTAGCGGGCTATGCACTCTTTTCGCGCCGCCTGGTGCGTATTGATATTCTGGAGCGTCTGGCCGATTTGATCCGCGAGGCGCAAAAAGCGCATAAGGGCGGCATTTTTTCCCCCAATGAAGCCATGTTGTCTTTGCTGGGGTGCAGTCATGATGATCTTGGAAAAATCCTGATTGCGCTGAAATATCAATGCAAGCGCAAAAAGGACGATGCGGGCAAGGGTGAGACCTGGGCCCCGGTGCATCTTGGTCATCAAAAGCAGGCCAAGAAGAAAGCGCCAGCACAAAAACCCACGATTGACCCGGACTCGCCTTTTGCGGTTTTGCAGGCGCTGAAATGAGTGAAGAGACCGACACCATCCGTCTGGATCTTTGGCTGTTTCGCACACGATTTTTTAAAACCCGCACCCTGTCGATTGCCTTTGCTGGCAAGGGCAAGGTGCGTATTGCGCGTCATGGGGTTTCGCGCCGGGCCAAAAGCGGCGCGGCGGCGGTGCATGTGGATGATGTTCTGACCTTTGCGCAAAACCAGAACATCATCACCATCAAAGTGCTGGCCATGCCCGTGCGGCGCGGCCCGGCTCCGGAAGCCACGACCTGTTATGAAACTGTGTTGCCAGATTAAACCCGTTTAAGTCTAGTAATCATGGCCCGGATTGGCTTTGGCTAACTTTCGCATCAGGCCCGGCCAGATCAGATTGTCCCCCAGGCCGGGCATGAAGGCCCCCGCGCCTTGGGCATGGACCCGGGCTGACATGGCGTCATTTTCTTCATGCAAATGCTCTGCCCCGCCGACGCTTTGCGCCAGAATTTGCGTTTTGCAGGCGTTTTCCAGAAAATACATACGCAAAAAAGCCAAGGCACAGTTTTGCCCGATGGTCAGCGTACCGTGATTGCGCAGCATCAATAAATTGTGCGCGCCCATGTCTTTGACAATGCGTGCCCGTTCATCAAGGTCCAGCGCAATCCCCTCATAATCGTGATAGGCAAGATCATCATGAACCACCATGGCAAATTGGGTATATTTGCGCAAACCCCCTTTTTGCACGCTGACGGCCACCCCATAAGGGGTATGCACGTGCATGACACAGCCTGCATCCTGGCGCGCCGTATGCACGGCAGAATGTATGGTGAAGCCCGCCGGGTTTACGAAATAAGGGCTGTCACCGATAATGTTGCCTTGCAGGTCAACCTTGACCAGACAGGAGGCGGTCATTTCATCAAACAGGACGCCATAAGGGTTGATCAGAAAACGCTCCTGGCCATCTTCATCGGGCAGGCGCGCCGAAATATGCGTAAAAACCAGATCCGTCCAGCCATAAAGTGCCGCCAGACGGTAAATGGCGGCCAATTCGATGCGGGTATTCCATTCGGCGGCGCTGACCTCGCCTTCAAGGCGCGTAACGGCGCTTGGGTCAGCAACATCAAACCCTGCACCAATGCTGATCGCACTGGACATGCTTGCCACAGTGTCATTCGTGTCGCCTGCGTCTTTATTCATCGTAGACCCCATTGCAAATCTGCAAAAAAAACAGCCTGCACATTTCCGCACTGAATTGCAAATCGGGGCAAGGCAAGACACAGACGTGACAAACCTGGCCTTTGATCTGCCTTTGACATCATTGATGTTTTGACCTTTGCGCAAAAACAAAGGATCATTATGGTCAAGGTGTTGGCTATGCCAATGCGGCACGGCCCGGCAGTTGAAGCGGCGCAATGTTATACGCCACTGGAGGAAAATCATGTTTGAAGCCATTAAAAAGCTCTTTGGCGGTTCATCGGCGGATATAGACCCGGTTTGCGACGGGGCCGAGGCGCGCGAATGCGCCATCGCGCTTCTTGTCGAGGCTGCTTTGTCGGACGGCATCTATGCCGACATCGAACAGGACATGATCAAGAATATCATCCGCGAGAGTTTTGCACTGGATGAGGAAGCGGCTGCGACTTTGCTGGAGGCGGCGGAATTACGCGCCGAAATGGCGGTGGATCATTATGCCTTTACCCGGGTGATCAAGGCGCACATGCCCAAGTCCGAGCGGGTCGCGCTGATCGGGCATCTTTGGGACGTCAGTTTTGCCGATGGCGAGGAAAGCCCGTTTGAAGACAGCTTTATCCGCCGGGTCGGGGCCTTGCTGGCGGTGACGGATTTTGAGCGCGCAGAAGCCAAAAAAGCATCGCTTGGCCGCAGACAGGACGGTTGACAATTTGGCACCGCGTACCACATACAGGCGCGCCTTTCTAATGGAATTTCAAAGATGACCTATATCGTCACCGATGCCTGCATCGCCTGTAAATACACCGATTGTGTCGAAGTCTGTCCGGTGGACTGTTTTTACGAGGGCGAGAATTTTCTGGTCATCCATCCGGACGAATGTATTGATTGTGGCGTCTGTGAACCTGAATGCCCGGTTGAGGCCATCAAGCCTGATACCGAAGATGACCCGGACGGCAAATGGCTGGCCCTGAACACCAAATTTGCGGACATCTGGCCGAATATTACACTGATCAAGCCCGCCCCGGAAGATGCCGATGAAAAGGCCAATGAAACCGGCAAGTTTGACAAGTATTTTTCTGAAAAACCCGGCGAGGGTGATTAAAGCCCATCACACAATAAAGCAAGCTTTTGCGCAAAGCCTTTGAAAACCCTTCATTTTGTGTTATAAGGGTCGTCATAGGCGTCATCCATACGGCTATAATCGTATAGGTATGCGCACGCCGGTAAGCCGGATCGCCAGAACGGAACAAATTTTAGGGCACGCAAAACAGGGAAATTTCACCGCAAGGTGGACCGGGTTTTTTTTGTGTCTGATTTAGTGTGAAACAATAGCGAGTGAAAATTACCCATGGCAAAGACCAGCTCTGTAAGAAAATTTAAAATCAATGATTATATCGTGTACCCGGCCCACGGTGTTGGCCGAATCTCTGCCGTCGAAACCCAGACGGTGACGGATATTGAACTCGAAGTCTATGTGGTCCAGTTTGATCAGGATAAAATGGTATTGCGCGTGCCCGTGCCGCGCGCCGAAAGCGGCGGTATGCGCGCTTTGTCCGAGCCAAACATCGTGCAAAATGCCATGAAAACGCTAAAAGGTCGCCCGCGCATTAAACGCACCATGTGGAGCCGACGGGCACAGGAATATGAAGCCAAGATCAATTCCGGCGATCTGATTTTTATTGCCGAAGTGGTCCGCGATCTGCATCGGAATGCCGATCAGCCGGAACAGTCTTATTCCGAGCGCCAGCTTTACGAATCAGCGATTGATCGCATGGCTCGTGAAGTTGCCGCCGTTGAAAAAATTGAACGCGACGCCGCCTTTGACAAATTGTCTAAAACCCTGGTGGCCAAGGCTGTCAGTGCCGCCAGCGCCGCCTGATTTTAGCGATCAGAACTTTAAGAAACCCGGCATTTCGCGATGCCGGGTTTTTTGTATCTATTCCAGAATTTCCAGTGCTTCCGGGTGATCAATATATAGAATAGCCCCGTTCTGGCTGCGGATCAGGCCGCGGGCTCGCACCCTTGCCCCCGATAGCCCGGCCAGATTAATCCCGGCGCGTTCAAAGCGTTTGGCGTCTTTGGGGGCAATGCTGATGGTAAAATCGTTACGCCAGTCAGCGCCAAAGTTCAAATACACACGTTTTCGTACAATGGCGGCATCGACAATGCGCCCTTGCACAATTTGAAATGAGCCAATGGACGCGCCAATGCTTTGGGCGTCACGCACCGCATAATAGTCTTCGGCCCAAAGCCCGCGCCTTTTGGCTCTTGCCTCAATTTCCAGTGCCAGTAATGCGGCGGCGTGGGTCTTGTCATCCCGCCATGTGTGCACCCGGGCAAAGCCGTGTTTTATCATCTCGCTTTGTATCCAGACCGGGGGGCTGGTCGCAAGGTCTTGCGCAAAAACCTGTGCTTTTAAGCGGCCAAACTTGTCCGGGGCCGGGTCTGTAAAACTAAGTAGATGATCGGTGATCAGGCGGCGCAAAGCCGCTCGTGAGGCTTTGGCCAGCGGTTCGCCGCGTATGTCCTGATAGGCCATGCGCGGCGCAGCGATGGCACCAAGGCGAACGGTGCGGCCATCACTCAGCGTAAAGCTCTGCCCGCTGATAATGCGTGCGGCCCGCCCGGGCGGGATCTGCGCCGCCTTCTTTTTCTTTCTTGCCCATGCCGGACCAAGACCGCCAAGCCAAAATGCACCGCCAAGCAAGGTCCGGCGTGACAGGATGGTTTGTAATTGTGTGCCCATTTCAGATGAAATGTGCACGGGAAAGCCCGCCAATTCAACCGTGTTAGATGCAGCTTTCTATGTATCCCAGTTCATATACCGTGAGGTCATGCCTAAGGAATCAATAATGCCGTGCAGCAGGATAATCGGCCACAAATTGCGCTTGAACACCAGGAACATGGTGCCAAAGGCCAATGCGATGGCCCCGGTGACAATAAGGCCGCGCAATCCCTGATAATACATATGCCCATAGCCAAACAACAGTGCGGGCAGCAAAACGGCCAAAACATTGGCCATAGGCAGTCCTTTGAAGGCGGCTTGCAGCCGGGTGATCAAAAACCCCCGAAAGAACATTTCCTCACCAAAGGCTGCCGCCGTCCAGACAATGCCCATCCACAGGAGATAATTGGGCAAGCTGCCAGCAATATCGCCCCAGCGCTCTTCAACACCAGCGGGAATTTCGGTCATGAAGGTCAGCCCCAGTGCCTCGCTTATCAGTAGAATGGGCGCCACGGCGGCGACAAAGGCCAGAAAAACAAGAAAGGCCTGCGGGATCACCATTAGTTTTGCCTTGATGCCGGGCAAGGGGCGCAGGCCCATCTCTGACCAGCGTAAGCCACGTGCCCGCATATACCCTGTCAGGATAACCAAAACGATGATGAGTGAAACGGGTCCGGCAAAACGCCAGAAAACCGGGTCCAAACCCCGTTTAAGTATGAGCGCAAAGGCAACAAATCCGATCACCTCAATGAAGGCAATCAGCTTTTCTGATTTTTGTTTTTCCACGAGATTCTCTCTATTACTTTTGGTTCAAAACCCAAGTATGTCGAGAATGGTGTGTCTATGATAGAACGATTGTGCGCGTTCAGCTCAAGCGAAGTTTGCGGTCCACTGTCTTGGGGTCAGGCCATAGGCCTTTTTGAAGTGGCGGGTAAAATGGCTTTGGTCAGAAAACATGCAGGCGATGGCGCTTTGTGCAATTGAATTGCCCGCAATCATCATGATCCGCGCTTGATCCAGTCTTCGCATAGTCAGATAGCGGTAGGGGCTGGTGCCAAACATAGCCCTGAAATGACGCGACAATGCCCAGCGGTCGCAATCTGAAATTCTTTCCAGAATATCCAGTGTGATGTCTTCGTCCATATGCTCGTGGATAAATTGCCGCGCCAATTCCGCAGACCGGCAGGCATGGGGTTTGAGCGGCTTTTCATCACTGGTCATCAGTTCCATAACCATGGCCAGATCATAGACAGCGTCCTGATATTCCAGTGTTTCCAAAGGGCGATCCAGATTTTCCAGAAATGGTAAAACCACGGCGAATAGTCTGGGGTCCTGTGAAACGCCCCCCTTGATAAAGGGCAATGGTTTGCCGCCAAGCACACTTTGTATGAGCGAGGGCTCTATATAGAGGGTGCGATAGCGAAACCCGTCCTTCGTGCCGGCGCGGCCATCATGCACTTCATCAGGGTGCAGAACGACAATATTGCCGGGCAGGGCATTGCGCGCCTTGCCCCGATAATCAAAACGTTGCACGCCTTGCATGGTGATGCCGATGGCATAGGTATCGTGGCGGTGAGGCGCATAGGCCTTGCCGGTAAAAAACGCCTCTAGCCGATGCGCCTGAGGGGGCACAATGCGAGAAGCGTTCTGGGTCGCGTGGCTATGGTGCATCTGCTTATCCAAAATGGCCCGCTCCTGTCAGACAGATGCATACGTGGGGGGCGCAGAGAAGAAAATAAAGGTCTTATATCTTTTTGACAAACTCTGATTTCAACTTCATCGCGCCGATACCGGGGATTTTACAATCAATATCGTGATCACCGTCCACCAGGCGGATGTTCTTGACCTTGGTGCCAACTTTCACAACCAAAGATGTGCCTTTGACCTTCAAATCCTTAATCACCGTGATGGTGTCGCCATCGGCAAGCGCATTGCCATTGGCATCTTTGATCGTGGCATCGCCCTCTGATGCAGGTGTGTCGCCATCATTCCACTCGTGGGCGCATTCAGGGCAGACCAGCAGACTACTATCTTCATAGGTATAGACAGACTGGCATTTGGGGCAGGAGGGCAGTTCGCTCATTTATTTTCTGTTTCTTTCTTAACGAGATGACGGGGGATAGCACAAGCAAGCCCGTGCTCATATAGCGGGCGCCAGCACCACGATAGCACAAGCAAGTTCGCCCTCATATAGCGAGGCTTGTCGTCGCGATAGGGCACTAATAATGGTGATCCCGGCGCGATTCGAACGCGCGACCCCCAGATTAGGAATCTGGTGCTCTATCCAACTGAGCTACGGGACCATGGGGGTGTTTATCAGAGGAAAATATGGGTTTCCACTGCAAACTGCGGTGATCTATGGCTTGACCTGTGCCAAAGCGGTTGCGCAATCTGGTGACTGCTTTATTGATCTAAACACGTTCGTGACCACAATAAGAAGGCTCGTTTTTGTATGCGTTCCACGCGTCCCGAGGCATTATCTCCCTCAGAGGTATCGGCATCACCCACATCAGCACGGGAATGGTTGCCCATTTTGCTTAAATATTGGGAGCCAAGCGCCTCGCGCTCGACACTGGAACTTGTCATGACGGCTGTGCCGTTTTTTGCGCTCTGGGCAGCCGCCTGGTGGGCCCTTTCCATCAGCTATTGGCTGAGCCTGTTGATCAGCATTCCCGCCGGGGCCTTTATGGTGCGCATGTTCCTGATCCAGCATGATTGTGGGCATGGGGCGTTTTTCAAAAAGAAAATCATCAATGACTGGGTGGGGCGTATTTTGGGTGTGTTCACCTTGACGCCCTATTATGTCTGGCGGCGCGCCCATGCCATCCATCACGCTACATCAGGCAATCTGGACAAGCGCGGCTATGGCGACATTGATACGCTGACGGTTGAGGAATATCAGGATTTATCGCGCAGGGGCCGTTTTTCTTATCGTCTTTACCGGCACCCGCTGGTGTTGTTCGGCATTGGTCCAGCCTATAATTTCCTGCTGCGCCAGCGCTTGCCTTTGGGCTTTATGCGCGCCGGCTGGCGCTATTGGCTGAGCGCTATGGGTACCAATGTGATGATGCTGGTGCTGGCCGTTCTGGTAATTTATTTTATCGGCCTTGGCCCGTTTTTTCTGGTGCATTTGCCGATCGCCATTGTGGCCGCCTCCATTGGGGTCTGGCTGTTTTATGTACAGCACCAGTTTGACGGCACGGTTTGGGCCAGGGGCGAAGACTGGCAGGTTCAGGACGCTGCGCTTTATGGCAGCTCGCATTACGACCTGCCGGGGGTGCTGCGCTGGTTTACTGCCAATATTGGCATACATCATGTACACCATCTCTGCAGCCGTATTCCCTATTATCGCTTGCGTCAGGTATTAAGCGACCACCCGGAGCTGGCGTCTCTAAAACGTCTGACCTTATGGCAGAGCTTTGGCTGTGTGCGTTTGGGGTTGTGGGACGAAAAGGCGCAAAAACTGATTTCGTTTGCCGAGGCCCGCGCGCAATAAGGCCGCGCTTTAGTCCAGTTTCAACCGACAGGTTTCATTCAAGGATGGGCGCGAAACCTCGACGGCGCTGAGACCTGGAAGGTCCGGTTGCACATAGGCGGCAATCCAGGCGCACAGCCGTTCCAGAGACGGTTTTTGCAGGCCCTCAATATCATTCAGGCAGGCGTGATCCAGCGTGGCGCGGACCTTTTCCAATGCTGCTTTTAAGCTGGCCAGATCCTCGACCCAGCCATTGGGGCCGTCGGGTATGCCGGTCACGGTCAGTGTAACCAAAAAGGAATGGCCGTGCATATGGGTATAGCCCTGCCCGTCGGCACATTCAGCCAGATGATGTGCAGCCTCAAACCAGGCGGCACGGCTGATACTGGCTGGGCGGCGTTTCATGGCGTCCAGGGTGTTTAAGAAATTCCGATCCATTTGTGCGTCTGCAGGCTGAGGCCCCAATGGGGGTGTGAAAGACAATACTCTACGGCGCTGCGCGTATATTCCACTATCTGCGGCCCGTCCATGGGTTGCAGCACAAAACGGTCAAAGTCCAGATGTTCAAAATCTGCTGGGCTTTGGTCTTTTTGTGGGAAAACCAGTTTCAGCTCATTGCCGCTTTTTTGCGCTAATTCCGTGCCGGCTTTGGGGCTGACGCACAGCCAGTCTATGCCAGTGGGGGCAGCAAGGGTGCCATTAGTTTCCACGGCAATCTCAAAACCAACCTTGTGTAAGGCGTCGATCAGCGCGGCCTCTAATTGCAATAAAGGCTCGCCGCCGGTGCAGACCACATAGGGCTTGCCGCCACCGGGCCAAAGCGCAAAAGCAGCGCGTGCCAGCGCCGTGGGCGTTGTGAACTGGGCGCCGTTTTGCCCATCCATGCCAATAAAATCCGTGTCGCAAAATTGGCATTGGGCCTTGTGGCGATCCACTTCGCGCCCGGACCAGAGATTACAGCCGGTAAAGCGCATAAAAACTGCGGGGCGTCCGGCTTGTGCGCCTTCGCCTTGCAGGGTCAAAAACATTTCCTTGACCGAATAGGTCATCGCTTCGCGCTCCAATTTTGCCAACCCTTGGCCCGCAAGTCACAGGCCGGGCAGGCGGCGCACCCATAGCCCCAGTCATGGCGGGTATCGCGCACTCCCAGATAACAGGTGTGGGTGTGCTCTATAATCAGATCAACCAAGTCCTGCCCGCCCATATCATACCCCATCTGCCAGCTTTGCGCCTTGTCCATTTCCATAAGCGGGGTGTGGATGGTGAAGTTGGCTTCCATGCCCAGACGCAGGGTGTGTTGCATGGATTGCAAGGTGTCTTGGCGGCAATCCGGATACCCCGAATAATCGGTTTCACACATGCCGCCGACCAGCGCCATCAGGCCGCGCCGATAGCCCAACGCCGCCGCTGCGGTGAAGAAAACCAGATTGCGCCCGGGTACAAAGGTGTCGGGCAGGCCGGTTTCATTAAAAGTAATTTCGCGCTCTTCAGTCAACGCGCTTTGCCCCAAGGCGCCAAACCCGCCAAGGTCTACGTTATGATCTTCGCCAAGGCGCGGGGCCAGGTCATGGAAGTTTTCGCGCAAAGCCGAGAGAAAGTCCTGTCGCACGGAAAGTTCGACATGGTGGCGCTGGCCATAATCAAAGCCAATGGTTTCGACGTGTTCAAAGCGTTGCAAGGCCCAGACAAGGCAAAGCGCGCTATCCTGTCCGCCGGAAAAAAGTACCAGCGCATGGTTATTTTTTTGCATTGTCAAAGCCTCGTAAACACTGTTCACTTATTGCCAAGAGGGTACGAAATTATGGGTGTACTGATTTTCACGGATTTTCCTAGTGCACTGACCAGCGCGGGGGGATGCAGATTATGAGCAAGCATGATCCAGAGCACGTCTTGAACGTTGCCATAATCGGCGCCGGGTTTTCCGGCATTGGCATGGGCATAGCGCTAAAGCGCGCCGGTATTGATGATTTTATCATTTTTGAAAAAACCGATGGCCTGAGCGGCACCTGGCACGATAACACCTATCCCGGCGCTGGCTGTGATGTGCCTTCGCATCTGTATTGCTATTCCCATTCCCCCAATCCGGACTGGACCTATGCGTATTCCCGTCAAAGCGAGATTAAAACGTATGTCGAGGATTGTGCCCGCCGCTTTGGCGTGACCGGCAATGTGCGCCTGAAAACCCCCATTGCCAAAATGCATTTTGATGACGAGGCAGGTCATTGGGTGCTCTATACCGAAGAGGGGGAAAAGCTCTGTGCGCGCTTTGTGATCAGTGCCACCGGCCCGCTCAGCGTGCCGCTTATTCCCAAAATCAAGGGGATGGAGACATTCAAAGGGAAAATTTTTCACTCGGCCCGCTGGCCGGATAATCTGTCCTTGAAGGGCAAAGCCGTGGCCATTATTGGCAGTGCGGCCAGCACAGTGCAGATTGCACCGGCCATTGTGGATAAGGTGGAACAGCTCACTGTTTTTCAGCGCACGGCAAATTATATTGTGCCGCGCCGTGACCGGGCCTACGGGCCGCGAGAAAAGGCCCGCTGGCGGCGCGTCCCGTTTTTGTTGAAGATCAAACGTGCCTATATGGACATAAGCCGCGATGTGTTCAGCTTTCGTGTGTTTTTCAAAAACAGCATGATGTCAAAAATGATGGCTAAAGCGGCTTTGCGTTCTATGCAGGAAATTATCCACGATCCGGATATGCGCGCCAAACTGACCCCCGATTATCCTTTGGGCTGTAAACGCATTTTGCTCTCTGATGATTATTATCAAACCCTGATGCGCGGCAATGTGGACCTGATCACCGATGGGATTGAGTCCATAGACGAGGATGGCATCCACACACAATCCGGGCGCGAAATTGCCGCTGATGTGATTGTGCTGGCCACGGGGTTTGAGGCCACGAACTTTCTGGCAGGGCTGGCAATTAAAGGCAAAAATGGACTGGATTTACACCAGCGTTTTACCCAACGTCTTAGCGCCTATCGTGGTGTATCTTATCCGGGGTTTCCAAACTTTTTTACGCTTTTGGGCCCCAATACCGGGCTTGGTCATTCCTCGATGATTCTGATTATCGAGGCGCAGATCAATTATATCATGAAGGCGATCAATTACGCCGGTTCGCGCGCACTGGATGTTCGTGAAGAAGCTGAGATGCGCTATAATACCTCTATTGCCAGTGATCTGGAAAATATGGTGTGGGCCACGGGCTGTAACAGCTGGTATAAGTCTGCTGACGGGACTATACCGACGCTCTGGCCGCATTCCACAGCGCGCTTTCGCCGCCTGATGGCCCGGCCAGATTTTAATGATTATGAGATCAGCAGTGTAAAAACACCAGCGCCCTGATTAATGCTGTGGCGTTTTATTCAGTGCGCCCAGAAGCGAGCGGATTTGTGTCGCCTGGGCATCAGAACCACCGAGTTTCAGTGCTTGCTGGTAATGACGCTTGGCCTCTGCCGTGTTGCCGCTTTCCTGGGCAATAGCCCCAAGACCCATATAGGCGGACATCATATCGGGATCAAAAGTAAGAAGACGCTCGAACACTTCCTTGGCTTCGCCCGTACGTCCCTCTTTGGCAATGCAGGCCCCATAAAGCGATAGTTTGTCCAGCGCCCAGGGGTCGTCTTGCACTGCTTTTTCCACCGCCGCGCAGGTTTGTGCCGACAGGCTTTCGCTGCTTTGCGTAACCGCAGCATCACGGATCATGCCCGTGCCACGCACGTCTGGCTCTGGCGGTTCTGTAACGTCGCCATCATGTTTTGGGACCTTGTGTTCCGAGGTTTCCTTGGGGCCTTGTGCAGCCTTTTCAGTGGTCAGGCCACGTCCATTTTGCGTGTACTCAGACGGGGCGGGTTCAGCCTGTGCGGTTTGTGTCTTGCCTTGATTGCTCTTTTGGTCTGGACTTTGCGCGTGCCCAAAGGTTGAGGCCGTGGCACTTGGTGCAACGTAAGTGGTGCTGGCCTGTTGTTGCGCTGAGATTGCGGTGGTTCTTACTGGTGTAGAAGACGTCGACGGCGCGGGCTTGAAATGCAGGCCGGCACGTTGTGCGCCAAGGGGATGGTCAAACCCGGCACGGATCATAATGGCGTTGGCATAGATCTCGGCGCGGCTGCTTAAGGGGGGGGACGTAAAATGATAGGTCAGCTGTACACCGCCCTGGACCGGGGTCACGTCGATGGCCGAGATCAAATGTGTATCAGGCGGGGTTATGGTGGTGGCCCGGGCGCTGACGCCACTGACAAAAATATCAAGGCCTTGCGGTGCGGCACGCACCGTGACATCGGCGGGCTGGCGATCAAACTGGATCAGGCTTAGGGCATCGCTGCCTTCAATACCCAGACTAGCATCGCGAATGTTCGCAAAGGCAGGGGCAGATATGAGCAGCCATAAGGCCAAAGCAAGGTTCAGGCGGCGCATGAACAGGGGTCTCCGTACGGGACCCTATCTGAGCGTCCTATGGTTAATAAGCGGTAAAATGTTTGCACTGAAGGTAAGTTCGCGGGTACGTTTAGCACAGAAAAAAATATCGTGAGTCCAGGAGAGTATTATGCGCGAAGCCGTTATCGTTTCCACCGTCCGCACCCCCATAGGCAAGGCCTATCGGGGTGCCTTTAACAACACACAATTACAGGAATTAGGCGGACATGTGATCAGTCACGCCGTCAAGCGCGCCGGTCTGGAAGGGGGCGAAGTTGATGATGTAATTATGGGCTGTGCCATGCAACAAGGCTCTGGTGGGCAGAACCCGGCGCGGCAAATGCTGATCCGTGGCGGCATTCCCGACAGTGTGGCCGGGATGAGCGTTGATCGCCAGTGCGCCTCTGGCATGATGGGGATCGCTATCGCGGCCAAACAAGTTTTGTGCGATGGCATGAACATCACCGTTGGCGGCGGCGGGGAAAGCATCTCTCTGGTGCAAAACGAACATATGAATAATTACCGCCGCCTTGACCCCTGGATACAGCAACATGTGCCCAATCTATATATGTCCATGCTGGAAACCGCCGAAATTGTCTCCAACCGTTATGGCATTTCCCGCGAGGCGCAGGATGAATATGCCGCCCGCTCGCAAGACCGTACTGCCGCCGCGCAAGAGGCCGGTCGCTTTGATGATGAAATTGTCGCTTTGCCTAGCCTGATGAAGGTCATGGACCGCGAAACCAGGGAAATTTCCGATGTCTCGGTGACGCTGGAAAAAGACGAAGGCAATCGCCCGGGCACCACCGCCGAGGCGCTTTCAAACTTGAAGCCAGTGTTCAAAGACGGCATGGTTGTCAAAAACGGCAAATACATCACCGCTGGTAATGCCTCACAGCTTTCCGATGGGGCCTCCGCCGCCGTGGTGATGGAAGCCAAGGAGGCCTCAAAGCGCGGCCTTCAGCCCCTTGGGGCTTATCGTGGCATTTGGGCGGCGGGCCTTAGCCCCGATGAAATGGGCATTGGCCCTGTTTTTGCCGTACCAAAACTGCTCAAGGCCAATGGTCTGACCATGGATGATATTGGTCTTTGGGAACTGAATGAAGCCTTTGCCGTGCAAGTGCTTTATTGCCGGGACAAGCTGGGCATTCCTGATGAGCTTTTGAACGTTGATGGCGGCGCCATTTCGGTTGGCCACCCTTACGGTATGTCCGGCGCGCGCATGGTTGGCCATGCCTTGATCGAAGGTAAACGCCGTGGTGCAAAGTACGTGGTTTGCACCATGTGTGTTGGCGGCGGTATGGGCGCTGCGGGCCTGTTCGAGGTGTATTAATCTCTGCTCTGTCACCCCGGCGAAAGGCCGGGGTCCATTTTTGGTTTAATTATGGGTGTTGGCGCAATTTGGAATATTCTGGTTAAATATTACCCAAAAAGAGGGGCATCATGCCTTATGCCATTGAAAACGGGTTTGTTAAAATCCCTGAAAAAGACTTTGAGCGCTTAATTGATAAGCTTGAGGATGCGCTGGATCGTCTCGCGCTTGATGCGGCTTTGCGAGAGAATAAAAAGAGATTTCCCGGCGAACTGGTACAACGCATGGTCGAGGGGGAAGCCCCCTTGCGGGTATTTCGTCAATATCGTGGCTTAACGCAACAGGCGTTGGCCGATGCTGCCAAAGTCTCCAAAACCACCATTAGCGAGCTGGAAACCGGGCGCAAAGACGGCTCAATAAAAACCATCGCCCGCATAGCCGAAGTGCTGAATCTCGATATTGATGATCTGGTTTGAGGAAGGGGATGATTGATGACAAAAGCACCAAAATATTTTGAAAACATAGTCACCTGTTCTGAAGATTGTCCATGGGTAAGCAATTGCAACACTAACAGCAGCTTAGAGCCTCGTTTTCGACCTCGAGGGACAACATCGCGCGCAACCCTTGGAAATGTCCGTTTAATGATAATTTTAGCCAATCCAGGAAACCCTTCGACTTTAGAAGATAAGGAATATAGCGGGAAAAGCGCCCATGCTATAGCAGATGCTGCTTGGACTTTTACTGAGACTATTTTGGAAGGCAAAAACGTACTTAGCCCAACTCTTGACAAAGTAATTGTGGAAGCATCATATTTGTTGAACTGCTCACCTAAGCAGGTACTTGATCAATGTGTGATTACCAACCATGTCAAATGCAGTACCCCAAAAGGCTATAGTTCAGGTAAAATTTCTCTTAGAAAAGATATATCTAATCGTTGTATAAAGAAGCATCTAATAACTGAACTAGATTATTGGAAGCCTGAGAAAATTGCTGCGTTTGCCGCAACTGCCAGAGAAGGTTTGAAAAATTCAGGCATCCATTTTGACGCCTGTATTTCCCACCCAACCGCTCGGGGGAATAATCTAAAACCTGAAGTTCGGAAAGAGAAATTGCGTCAGCTAAAAACTGAGTTGGACTTTCATTAAAGGAAATTATCACATTTGTTGCTGGTAAGTACGGGGGTATGTCCGCTGTCTTTGTTTTTACCATTCTTTTGAATAAACGAGCGCCATAAGCAAGAAAGCTCTGGATTACCGGGACAAGCCCGGTAATGACACATCATGTATTTGATATACCCTACCTGTCATTACCCGACTGGTTCGGGTAACCTAGCTCTTAGAGCGTGCCATCTTCCCGCCAACAACCTTTAAAGGCTAGCGCGCGCTTTGGGCTCGTCCCGGCTAGCACCAGAAGACCGGCCAGAATGCCAAGGTTTTTGATGAAATTCTGAACCTCGTGGGCAGCTTCCGTGCCGCTGAAGTTCCAAAAATCGTGCATGGTTAGATTGATGAGCAGGATATAAAGTACAAAGCCAAGACACACTTTGCGCACATGGCGATTGGCCAGAAGTGCCAGTGCGCCAAGCACCTGTGCAATTCCGGCAATAGGCAGCAATAAAGCTGCATACGCAATGCCGTGATGTTGCATCAGGCTCAGCTGGCTGATCGGGGCAAGAAGCTTGGCCAGACCCGGCAGCAGAAAATACAAGGCCAGTAAAATCCGCCCCGCCGCGATCATTATTCGCGATGATTTATCCTGCATGGTGAGACCCCTTTCGTGCAATTAATATTGTGTACCAGGTATCAGGGTCAATCCAGTTTTTTTGAACTATGTTGGATTGGTGCAGGGTATTGACGCGCCTCCAATACGTTAATGGTCGGGTGTTGATATGGGTACCATGACATGCACGAGCGGCGTTTTATCCCACATGACATAGGGGCCACCGGCCTTTGGGTCACGGGGTAAGTGGGCATATTCTTCTGCGGTTGGGTATAGCATCATTAAGTGCGGCCCTTCCTGTATCCACATGTCACCGACATTGGGGTCATTGGCGGCCGGGTCGTTATTGTTGACCAGAGCATCGCCCTGCAGCATGTAGGATGTGCCGACAAGATTGGTAAAGAACGCCGAACCAGAAGCGGCAGCGGCCATCCACTTCATCCAGGTGGCATCATTGCACATCGGATGATTATCGCCCGGTATTAGGCTTACGCCTGGCAAGCAGGTCCAGCCATTATTGCCTTTGCGCAATATGGTGCCATCAGTGTCCATGATTGTGGCTTGCGCACTAATTACCGCCGGACCGGCAGACATAGCGCGCGTAATTTTATTGCTAACTGAATCGGAGATTTGTGCAGCAGCGTTTGAGACAAGACCAAGACATAAAATTGATACCGTCCCGGCTATCGCTGACAAGCGCAGTGGTTTCATAATTGACATTAGTATTTTCTCCTTTTTTGGTCAAAAAACGTGATGAAACAGCTTAGGGCCGGGCCTCAAGAACCATATTGGTTGGGGTTTCCGTGGCGCGGTGTACGCGGTTAAACCCACCCTCTTTTAGCACTTGGCTAATGCGTTGCTCCCCCGCTTGTGCCCCCAGCATCAATCCCACTTCCTGCGCTTTTGATGTTGGCACGCAAATGGTGGTGGAGAAGCCGTAAAATATGCTGGAAAGCAGGTTGAGGTTGTCGCCCAGATTATCAGCCGCTATGGGCTCAACCACCATGAACGTACCATCTTTCTTCAGGCTTTTTTTGATATGCGCAGCAGCACCGACCGGGTCGCCCATATCGTGCAAGGCATCAAAAATGCAGGCAAAGTCATAATCCTTGCCGGCAAAATCCTTGGCGGCGACTTCGTGAAACTCAATATTGCTCAGGCCTGCCTGTTTTGCTTTTTCTTTGGCCTTTTCAATGGATGGGCCATGAAAATCAAACCCGTGAACGGTGGAATTGGGATAGGTTTGTGCCATTAAAATAGAGGATGACCCTAGCCCGCACCCAATATCGGCTATCTTTGCACCGGCGTTCAGTTTGGCCTCGACGCCGTCCAGCGCCGGTATCCAGTGTTGCACCAGATTAGCGGCATAGCCGGGACGGAAAAATCGGTCCGTGCCACAGAAACAACAGGCCGTATGCTCAGACCAGGGGCGTGCACGCCCGGTTTTAAACACGTCAACAGCCGTTTCATGGGCTTCATATTGAGCAACCACCGCCTGGAAAAAGCCCTGCATACAGGTCGGTTCGCCCTCATGGGCAAAAAGAGCGGCCTGTTCCGGCGACAGACTGAAAGTGTCGTCTGTCGCATCATATTGCACATAACCCGCCGCCGCGTTGGACGACAACCATTCACGCAAATAACGCGCATCAACACCGGATTTTTCTGCCAGCGCATCCGAAGTGCATGGCCCGGCCTCTTCCATCACTTTATAAACCCCGGCCTGATCGCCCATATAGGCCATAAGCAGTCCTATTGCCCCGCCAACATCGCCCAAAACTTTGCCAAAGAGTTCGTTAAATTTATCCTCGTTCATGATCTTTCCCTTTTTGAATGTGAATATTTACAATAATTCTGCAATCATTTGCGCCGCGCGGCGGGCACCATCGGCTTCTACAGGTTTGTATTTTTTAAGCCGGGATAGTTCGTCCACCATGGCGTGCGCGATGGTGTCCGGGCAGCTTTCATCGAACAGCATTTTTTTGCCGGCGCCATACTGGTCCAGCCGATGGGTGACGTGAAAATTTTGCTCAAAATGATTATTCAGAGGAAAGTATAAAAACGGCGTTCCGGCGGCGGCCAATTCCATTGTTGTGGTCAGGCCGCCTTGCACCAATGCCAGATCACAGGCCGCCAGATGGCGATCAAGATCGGGCACAAAGCCATGGACCTCGACACCATCGGGAAAGGTAAAACGGGCCGGATCAAGACGCGGCCCCAAAACCACAATCATGCGTAATTCCGGTATATGGCGCTTGGCCATTGGATAGGCGTCCAGAATACGCCGAACCAGTGCTCCGCCCACCCCGGAACCGCCAACCGTAACCAGACAAACTTTTTCGCCCAAATGATAGCCCAAAGCGGCGCGCAACTCTTCCCGGTTGCCAAACTTATCGGGATGCTCGCCCAGCACGTAGCCGCAAAAATCAAAATGTTGCGTGACCCAATTGCGCATGTCTGGCAAATTATCGCCAAAACTTCCCATAAGGATGTCGCACGGATTACCAACAAAGATGGAGCGGTCCCGCACACCGGGGTGGCGCTCTATATGATGGACCATTTCGGCATTATAATCGGTGGTTAACACTGCCTCTTCCGGGCCATTGTCCGGCATGGGAACAAAGCCGACAAAATCGGTTAGCCAGGCAATCTGCGCTTTTTTAAGCTGTGGGTGTTCATGCCAGTAATGGTCCACATCCCAGGCTTCATCGGCGATGATGAGGTCATAATTGCCGTCCTCAACGGCCTCCTGAAACACCATGAAATTGGCGATCAGAATTTCGTCCATATTACGAAGCGCCTGAAAGGCGTTCAGGTCATGCTCGCCGGCTTCGCTTTCAATGTGTGAGGATTCACTGGCCAGTTTTGAACTGGCCGGGTGGATGCGCTCATGATTGGCCTGCAAAAAACGCGAAACCGGGTCTTGCGACAACCAGTCTACTTCAATACCCGGGTGTTGTTTGCGTAATTCACGGGTGATGGCTAGGTCGCGGCGGGCATGGCCTAGCCCAATCGGCGAAGACAGATAAAGTGCTTTTTTGGAACGCCGGATTTTATGCGGTGCAGGAACTGGATTGTTATGCCCTGTCTTAGGTGATGCCAGATTATGCCGCGCCAAAAAATCGCGCATGAGCGTATTGACCAGCGCCGGATAACGCCCGTGCGCCGCATGACCCGCGCCGGGAATAACGAGCAGTTCGCCTTTGGTTGCCGCTGCCACCGCTTTTGAACTGGCCACCGGAATTATCGCATCTTCAGCGCCATGAATGAGCAGCATCGGGCAGTGTATTTTTTGATAGTCGGTTCTGTCCATAAACGGAGGGCTGTTATCGGCGGCGTCATTGGCAGTGATGAGTGCCTCGCCTTTGGTCTGCGCAGCCCAGGTTTGCGTATCTTCTATCTGTTTGGTCGAATGGGCTTCGGTAAAGATCTGTTGGCTGAAAAAATCTACAAAATCTGCATAGCCTTCTTTCCAATATTCCCGGTTGTATTTTTGCCAACCCACAGGCTGGTCAAAATGTTTGGTATAATCGTCGGGCCGCCGACGCGCATGGGGGGGAGCCAGAGACGATGTCGTACTGATGGTAATCACGGCATCGACCTGATCCGGGTATCGGGCAGCCAGTGCCGCACAAAGAGAGCCGCTGCAAGAATAGCCGAACAGGATGGCCGAGGCAGTGTTTGTGGCATCCAAAATAGCCAGAGCATCGTCGATGTGATTTTGTGCCCCATAGGCATCGAGGTTTACACATCTGTCTGATTGACCATTGCCAAGCGGATCATAGGCAATGCACCGATAGTGCTGCGAAAAATAAGGGATTTGCCCTTTGAAGCATCGTGCCGTGACCATTGGCCACCACGGGGGGATAAACAAAATACTTTGCTCCCCCTGGCCATAAACTTCATAGTGAAGCTGGATACCGTCCCGGTTGATCTTGCCTTCACTATCAGGAAACCGGGCGCGCATTACTGGGCTGCCTGCTGGCTGTGTTGTTCATAGTTTTTAATCAGCCCACCAATCCGCCGTAACGCACGGCGATTTGGCATAACCTGATCGTCAATCCCAAGCAGTAAAAAAGCCTCGGCACCAATAAAGACCGAGCCGACCAGAGCCGAGATATCCTCCGGCTCGAAAGGTGCGAACGACCCATAGGTTTTTTGTGCCTGCCGGGCAATACCGGTCAGAATGTTTTGCCAGCCGGTTATGCCCGCTTTTACAACTTTGCCAATTTCTGGATTCGACCAGCCTGCGGCTAATAATTCCTGCAAGACCCGCACATAACCTGACGCCATATCATCATCAAGGTAATCACAGGCCAGTTCCCATTTTTGCGAAAGTGAAAGTTCCGAATCGGAAAACATGGTGGATTGGCGTTCCAGCAATTGGTCATTCATGTGTGAAAACAACGCCAGAACCATGCCTTCTTTCGAGCCAAAATGGTACTGAATTTGGCTCATCGGCACTTTTGCCACGCTTGCCACACCGCGTGTTGTCAAGCCGGCATAGCCCTTTTCCAGCAATACTGCTCTGGCAGCATTGAGGATACCCCGCTTCGTATCTTGTATTTTTCCGCCCATCACACGCATTGTTTTACTCCTCAGAATGTAATATAATTCGTTCGGTCGAATTAGTCAATAATTTTATCGAAACAAAAATTGCAGCTTCGCGCAAATGAAAAAACAAGGTAGAAGCTTGCCTATAAAATAGGGGGAACAAAGCCATGGCGGTGTCATCACAATTCAAGGCTTTTGTGTGCGATCTTCTGTCCGACCTGGGCGAGGTTAGCGCCCGACCCATGTTCGGCGGTGTGGGGCTGTATTGTGAAGAGGTGATGTTTGCGCTGATCAGCAATGAAGTGCTGTACCTGAAAGCGGATGACAAACTGAAAGCAGATCTGGCGGAGGCAGGCAGCGGTCCCTTCATGGTTGATTTTGGCAAGGGCGATGAGCCAAAACCGATGAATGGCTATTGGGAAATGCCGCAAAGCGCCATGGATGATATGGACGAGGCTTGTCAGTGGGGACAAAAAGCGTTGGACTATGCACAGCATATGCAGCGTTTGAAGAAAAAATCTTAATTAACGGTGGAGCTTTCCAGTTTGGCCAGAAGGGCGGCATCAATGCGCCCTGTTTGCGCCAACCCCTGATCGCGCTCATAGGCGATCACGGCTGTGCGCGTGGTGCTGCCCGGATTACCATCGGCTGGTCCCGGTTTATAACCAAGGCGGGCAAGTAATATCTGGGCGCGGGCAATATTGGGGGCAGTATTTAGCTGTGGCCGTGCCCAGCTGACATTGTTGAAAATACCATTGGCCGCCAGATCCAGCGGTCGTGAGCGAAAATTGGCAATGATGGTCTTGGCCTCGGTTTTAGCGGCTGTGGGCAGCGTGGCATCAATCTCTTTTGCCCGTTCCCCTGCGCCTTTATCGCCGGCCTTGGCGGCAATAGAATACCAGGCAAAGGCCTGCGCCAGAGATTCGGGGACACCTAAGCCCTGTTCGTATAAAAAGGCTAGATTGTACTGGGAATTGGTCAGGCCCATGCGGGCGGCTTCCTGAAACCATTTGGCGGCGGTTTCATAGTTTTGAGGCACACTATTGCCTTCGGCAAACATCATGGCCAGATTATGCATGGCGCGCTGATTGCCGCCATTGGCGGCCCGTTCGGTCCAGCGCCGCCCCTCTTTTTCATCCTTGCTGACCCCAAGGCCGTCTTCATAGAGCTTGCCCATACGGTATTGGGCAACAGGCAAGCCACGATTGGCCGCTTGCAGCATCATGGCCGCGCCTTCCCTGGCATTGCCGGCATCCAGCTTGGCCGAAGCTAGCTGAAACTGTGCCACCGGATCACCGTTTTGGGCCGCTTGCTGAATATTCAGGCGGGTCCCGGCTGGTGGGCGCTGTGGTACAGCGCGGGACAGTGCGGGGGTCGGGGCGGTAGCCGCTATGTTATCTGGCAGGCTGGCGACGATCACGGGGGTGGTGGGTTTGGCCTTTGGGGCTGTGATCGGTGCTGTGTTGGTCGCATTTTGTTGCCGAGCCGGTGTCTTTTGCTGTGCAGTGCGGACCGGGCGACGGACAGGCGCTGGCTTGGGCTTGGCTGGTTGGGGCGTAACTCCGTCCAGAATTTGTGCTGATTTCGTATCTTCTGCCCCGTCCAGAACAGGCGCGTGCTGTGCGGGGTCTTGCGTCTGGGCCTTAGCCATTTCTTGTGGTTGTGCCGAAGGGTTTTGTCCGTCTATCAAGTCATCCCAGTTCTGATTATCGGCCTGGCTTGCCCCACCTCTCGCCTCCCCATTATCGGCACTAAAATCAATAAATGTTATGGCACCGGCAGCGCTGATGGCAAGTATAGCTATGACACTGGCGGCCATATAGAGCTTGCGGGCACCGCCGTGCTGTCGCGCAGGTTTGTCTGAATTTGTGCGTTCAGAATTTGTTGCGCGCATGCTGCGTCTGGCGGCAGCAACAAAATTGGCATCGGCTGTTGCCCCAGCCGGCGCATAAGGGTCGGCCTCTGGCAAGTCGTAAGCGGGTGCGATGAAGGCATCAACACCCTCGTCGCCCAAGGGCGCGTAATGATCCTGATAAGGATCAACAGGACTATGTTCGACGGCGCTGCGGGCTTCGCCCATATCCGGTGATAACGGCGGCAGAGCGGGTAAAATGTCATCGTCAAAATGCTGTGGTGGCCTGAGCACTTCTTCCAGCGCCGGGTTTAGCTCCGATTCGGATGATGAGGTGTCGGCATAGGCCTCTTCGGGGTCTGTCTCCGTGGTTGGGTCAAACGGTGGTGGTGCCTTTGTGCTTTCTTCAAGTGCTTCCAGGCGTTCAGCCAGCGCCATCATGGCCTTTTGAACGGGCGAGTTATCATCGTTCTCAATTGCCGCGTTTTTATCCAGTCGGTCCTGAATGCGGGCTAATGCCTCTTCGACCATGCTGGCTGTGCGCTCTTCGGAGGCGATGATACGCGCCTCCAGCGTTTCGTCGGACCCGCGCTGGGCCTCAACAATATTCAATTTTTCTTCAAGGCGTGTGATCGCGCCGGTCAGGCCGTCGCCGATTTTATCGATGGCATTGGCATGGTCATTCTGAAATTCGGTAAAGCGTGCATCGAGCATTTTATCAAGGCCAATGGCGGTATTGCGCTCAGCTTCGGAAAAGCGATGTTCGATCGCACCGCCCAATTTTCCAACTTCACTGGCAATGCGTTCCAGTGTGTCGGCATGGCGACGCTCGGATGAGGTAAACTGGCCGCGCACATCGCGTAAAGACGCTTCAAACTGGTCAAGACGGGGCGAGGCGGCCTGGGCCTCGATCTGCGAGGCTAATTGTCCGCGGGTTTGGGCCACCACATGGACCAGTTCTTCGCTTAAAACTTTGAAACGACGATTGAAAACATCAGCAAGGTTTTCTGAATTGTGCTCGCCCAGCTTTTTTTCGGTGCGTTGCAAGCGCTCATTGACTGCGGTAAAACTGCTTTCCAGTGTGCGAACTGCATTATCGGTCATACGCTCAGCAGTCCCCAGACGCTGGCTCAGCTCGTCCGAGCGTGAATTGACCAGCTCCAACTCCTTGGATAGCTCATGGCGAACGCTGCCCAGCTGGACCTCGGTATGTTCGGTCATGGTTTCCAGCCGCCGGGTCGTGTCTTCGGTGGAGCGATCCACCTTGTCCATCATGCGGTCCAACTCGTCGCGGGACCGGGTGCCCATGTCTTTTAACTCATCCAGGCGGTTTTCCAGCGTGCTGGATATTTCATCATTGACCCGCTCGACGCGTTCAAGGCGCGTCACCATGCCCAGCACCGATTGGTCAATGCCGGAAATGGCCAATGTGCTGCGTCGCTCCGCCGCCTCCAGCCGCGCCGTCAGTTCTTCGATAATGCTGCCAGCTGCATAAGGCCGGCCCATTCCGTTGAAAGATGACACAGTGCCGGGCGCCCCAAAGCGTGGGCTTTCATAAGAAAGGGTTTGCGGATGGGAATCGTCGCCATTGGAAGCAGAACCGTTCAGCAGGCGCTGGTTCATCCATTCGCCCAGGGTCAGACCTTCACGCTGCGCGGCAGCCTTGGCAGCCTCACGCGCGCGCGGATCAATCCCTTTAACGCTCCACGGGCCGGTGGCCATCCGAATCACTCCCCTAGTCGACAAATCTTAAGTTAGTCATACCAACATGCAGTGTAAATACGCGGTAAGACATACAATATACGGGGCATACCACTGCAATTATTGTGGTAACCCCGCGTCAATCTTGGTTAACAAATGCGCCCATAGCGTTAAGATCGCGTAAATATGGTTAACCGATCTTCATACAATGCACGGAGAAAATGCTTTGTCCTCAACACCTTCTGCAGAGTTTATACCTCTCCCAAAAATGGATACGTGTGATGATGAAACCATGGTGACGCAGGCCAGAGAGTTTTTCCAGCATATGCAAAAGCGCCGCACGGTACGCGACTTTTCCAGTCAGGCCATACCACAAGAGGTGATCGAGTATGCCCTGCGTACCGCCGGTAGTGCCCCGTCGGGGGCCAATAAGCAGCCATGGTTTTTTGTCGCCATCAGTGACCCCACGATAAAGGCGCAAATCCGCAGTGCCGCCGAGAAAGAAGAAAAGGCCTTTTATGCGGGAAAGGCAGGAAAAGAATGGCTGCTCGATCTTGAGCATTTGGGCACTGATGAGCACAAGCCTTTTTTGGAAACCGCGCCCTGGCTGATCGTGGTGTTTCAGCAAAATTACGCCCTTGATCCGGATACCGGCGAGCGCTCCAAGAATTATTATATCCATGAAAGCGTTGGGCTGGCCTGTGGCCTGCTGATTGCCAGTCTGCACACTGCCGGGCTGGCCACATTAACCCACACTCCCAGCCCAATGAATTTTCTGCGCGACCTTTTGGGACGCCCAAAAAACGAACGCGCCGTCATGATTATAGTTGCCGGCCATCCGGATGATCATGCTATGGTGCCTGATATTACCCGCAAGGCGCTCGCAGAAATCGCCGATTTTAAATCATAGTCAGGGAGTTTGCATGATGGAGCAATATCATGATCGGCGACCTGTATTTACAAGCCGACTATTGCCAGAAAACGTCCCCGCTCTATGCGGCGCTATATAACTATCTGTTGGAGCTTTATCAGGCTCGCAAAGACGGGCGAGCTGATCCAGCCTTATGCGCGTTTTTTGAAACGGTGGATTATTGTTGGCACGGGCGCAGTTTTACCGCCTGGTTTGAACGTCCGCTTTTGCTAGCTGGGGCCATTCACGAACAGGTGCTGCAAGGCAATGCCCCAGAACTGAAATCATTCTATGCCAGTTGCGGCGGTGCCTTTGCACCTGATCAGGCCAATGATCTGGCCATGGCCATAAAAACGACCCTGTCGCAATGCCATCAACAGATGGTGCCGTTTTTACGCCAAGAGACGATCCAGACCAATGAAACCTCGAGGGGGCTGGCCTGGCTGTTGCCGGTGTTGGCGCACTGGCAGAAGGCGCGGCCCGCCATCACCTTGATCGAACTGGGGTGCAGTGCTGGCCTTGGGCTGGTGGCCGATGGCTATGGTTATCAGGTGGATGGCCCGGCGGGTCAGGTTTGGGCACGAAAGGGTGATCCATGTTTTGAAATCACGCTTAACGGTATGGGCGCAGAACGTGCGCTCTCATCACTGGCCCATTTGCCAGATTTAAGCGCCGCCATGGGCGCGCGTATCGGCTGTGATCTTAATCCGCTTGATTGCAAAGAAGAAAACCAGAAGCGTATTCTGGAAGCGCTGATCTGGCCTGACAATGCGCCGCGCCTTGCCCGTCTGCGTGCCGCCATTGAAATTCAGGCGCGCTATGATGTGCGCTTTGAGCGCGGCGATATGGTGGCCTGTGTGGAACATCTATCTGAACGAGGCGTTGCCGACACACCCATGGTGGTGGTGTTCAATACGGTGGCCTCTTGTTATCTGGATGATGATCATTATGCCGCTTTGCGCCGCGCTATCGGTGCTGCCTTTAATGGGACGTGGGCGGATAAAGACTGTCTGTGGGTAGAATTTGAAATGCCGCGCACTGGGGAGGCTTTGCCGGATTTTGCCGAGGGACAAGAACAATTGATCAAGGTGCACAGGCCGGACGGGCAGGGTGGTTTGCACACACATTATTTTGGCGCCGCCACGGCGCACCCCACAGAAATTGAAATGTTTTAAGAGACAGAAACCTGGCTTTAACTGTTAACGGCGTCCAGAAGACCGCGAGCATAGTCCAGACGTTCGCTAGCTGTCGTGCGGTTAACCTCAGTTTTGGCATCGGCTAAGTCTTCTTCGGCATCGCGGACATCCTTGGCCAGATTTTCTGCGTCCAGCCCGGCAATATCCACCGCTTCTTCGGCCAGAATGATCAGGCCTTCGGGGGTGACATCGGCAAAGCCGCCACGCAAAAACATACGCCGGGTCTCTTGTCCGTCTTTAATGGCGATGGTGCCCATGCGAATAGTGGTCATGACCGGCGCGTGATTGGGCAGAACACCAAAATCACCCTCTTCGCCGGGCACATCCACGCCGTCCACTTCTCCGGAAAACAATTCCTTTTCCGGGGACACCAGTGAGAATTTCAATTTAGCCGCCATTGCGCTTACCCTTGTGCTGTCGCACGCTTCAACTTGGTTTCAAAAAGGCTGGTCGCCTTTTCAAATTTATCGCGGCATCCGGGGTTGCAAAAGCCAACCACTTGCCCGCAATAGGTACTCAAGGCCTCGGCGCTGACCGGATCGCCGGACTAGGGACACACATCATTAATGCAGTCCGCCAGATCCAGCTTTTGGTCAGCCCCTGCCATTTATGCCGCTTCGGCGGCCATGCGTTCCGCCTTTTTAATCGCCTGATCCATGCCGCCGACCATATAGAAGGCCTGTTCAGGCAAATCATCATAATCGCCAGCAATAAGCCCCTTAAAGCCCGCAATGGTGTCTTTCAGATCAACCAGACACCCTGGCATGCCGGTAAACACTTCGGCCACGTGGAAAGGTTGCGAGAGGAAGCGCTCGACTTTACGGGCGCGGCTCACCACCATTTTATCTTCTTCAGACAACTCATCCATGCCCAAAATGGCAATAATGTCTTGCAAGGATTTATATTTTTGCAGAATTTCCTGAACCGAACGGGCAACGGCGTAATGGTCTTCACCAACCACGCGAGGCTCCAGAATACGGGACGTACTGTCCAGCGGATCCACAGCCGGATAAATGCCTTTTTCCGAGATCGCCCGGTTTAGCACCGTGGTGGCATCCAAGTGAGCAAAGGAGGCAGCCGGTGCCGGGTCAGTCAAGTCATCGGCAGGCACATAAATGGCCTGCACCGAGGTGATCGAGCCTTTATCGGTCGAGGTGATGCGTTCCTGCAATTGGCCCATTTCGGTGGCCAGTGTCGGCTGATAACCCACCGCAGACGGGATACGACCCAAGAGTGCTGATACTTCGGAACCGGCCTGGGTAAAGCGGAAAATGTTATCGACAAAGAACAGAACGTCTTTGCCTTCTTCGTCGCGGAAATACTCAGCCTGAGCCAAACCAGTTAGCGCCACACGGGCACGGGCACCGGGAGGCTCGTTCATTTGGCCATAAACCAGTGTGGCGCGGCTATCGCCGCCGCCGCCTTCAACATTCACCTTGGATTCGATCATTTCCCAATAAAGGTCATTACCTTCGCGGGTCCGCTCGCCAACCCCGGCAAACACCGAATAGCCGCCATAAGCCTTGGCGATATTATTGATCAATTCCATGATCAGAACGGTTTTACCAACCCCGGCACCGCCAAAGAGGCCAATCTTGCCGCCCTTGGCATAAGGGCAAAGAAGGTCGATGACCTTGATCCCGGTGGCCAGAATCTCCGCCTCTGTGGATTGCTCAACAAAGCTAGGGGCTTCGCGGTGAATAGGGCCGCGCAATTTGGTTTTGATCGGGCCAACTTCATCAACCGGCTCGCCGATCACATTCATGATGCGCCCCAGTGTCTCAGGTCCAACTGGCACCATAATCGGCTCGCCAAGGTCGGTAACCGGCGTGCCGCGAACCAGACCTTCGGTGGCGTCCATGGCGATACAGCGCACGGTGTTTTCCCCAAGGTGCTGGGAAACTTCCAAGACCAGGCGTTTGCCCTGATTTTCCAGCTCCAAAGCGTTCAGAATTGCGGGCAGCTCGCCTTCAAATTCCACGTCAACAACGGCGGCAATAATCTGGGCGACCTTGCCTGTAGCCTTAATCGCGGCCTTTTTCGGGGCGCTGGGCGTTTTCTTAGCAGTCATCTTTCTTTCCTCTTATAAGAGCCGATTTTCAATCAGCTCTATACGGCTTCGGCACCGGCAATGATTTCGATCAGTTCGGTGGTAATCATGCTTTGACGTTTACGGTTATATTGCAGCGATAATTTGTCGATCATTTCACCGGCATTACGGGTGGAATTATCCATGGCCGACATTTTTGCGCCCATCTCACCGGCCACATTTTCCAGCAAAGCCTGGAAAATCTGTGTGGTCAGATTGCGGGGCAGCAGAACTTTTAAGATGTCTTCTTCATCGGGTTCATAATCATAGGCAGCGCCGCCAAGGTCGGCGGCGGCATCTTCATCCAGCGATTGCATGGCAGGGATCAACACTTGCGCTGTTGGCACTTGTGACATCACAGATTGGAACCGAGAAAACACCAGTGTGCAGACATCAAAGTCACCGGCTTCAAACATGCTCAATATGCGGGCTGAGATATCAGCGGCAATCGTGCTGTCGATGGATTTGTGTTCGCGCAGGCTGATGACGTCAATAATCTGCTTGGCATAAACGCGTTTGAGCTGATCGGCGGCCTTACCACCGACGCACAAAATCTTGACCGTTTTGCCGTCTCTGATCAGGCGGGACACTTCGGCGCGGGCATGGCGAGCGATCTGGCTGTTAAAGCCGCCGCACAAACCACGATCAGCACTGGCGACCACCAACAGGTGCACATCGCTTTTGCCGGTTCCCACCAGAAGTTCAGGGGCGCCCGGGCGCCCATCCATGGCCGATGACAGATTACCCACAACCGCACTCATACGGGCGGCATAGGGGCGCGCAGCTTCAACAGCTTCTTGTGCACGGCGCAATTTGGCTGCGGCCACCATCTGCATGGCCTTGGTGATTTTCTGAATGGATTTCACGCTATCTATACGATCGCGGAATTCCTTCAAACTCGCCATAGGACTATTCCTTTATACCAAAGTTCACGCAAAGCGTTTGGTGAATGTTTTAAGGGCCGCTTTAAGCGCTTTTTCGATGTCATCAGTCAAGGCTTGCTCTTTGGTAATATCGTCCAGCAAATCTTCATGATCCGCATGCAGATACAGCAGCAATTCTTCTTCATAGCGCTGAACATCCGCAACCTTGATTTTGTCCAGATAGCCCCGTGTGCCCGCATAAATCGAGCAGGATTCTTCGGCCATAGACAAAGGAGAGAACTGTGCCTGCTTCAACAACTCGGTCAGGCGCTCGCCTCGGGCCAGCATGGCCTGGGTGGAGGCATCAAGGTCTGAGCCAAATTTGGCAAAGGCCGCCATTTCGCGATATTGCGCCAATTCGCCCTTAACCGGGCCAGCAACCTTCTTCATGATCTTGGTCTGGGCCGCAGAGCCAACCCGGCTGACCGACAGGCCGACATTTACCGCCGGGCGAATGCCTTGATAGAAAAGGTCGGTTTCCAAAAATATCTGACCATCGGTGATCGAGATCACATTGGTCGGGATATAGGCGGAAACGTCATTAGCCTGGGTTTCAATGATCGGCAGGGCCGTCAAAGACCCACCACCGTGCTCGTCGCTGAGCTTGGCGGCGCGTTCCAGAAGACGGGAATGCAGATAGAATACATCACCGGGATAGGCTTCGCGGCCTGGCGGACGACGCAGCAACAAGGACATCTGGCGATAGGCCACGGCTTGTTTGGACAGATCATCATAAACGATCAAGGCATGCATGCCGTTATCGCGGAAAAATTCGCCCATTGCACAGCCGGTAAAGGGTGCCAGATATTGCAGCGGTGCCGGCTCGGAGGCGGTGGCGGCCACAACAATGGAATATTCCATAGCGCCATTTTCTTCGAGCGTTTTTACGATCTGCGCAACAGTTGAGCGCTTCTGGCCAATGGCCACATAGATGCAATAGAGCTTCTTGCTCTCATCATCGCTCTGATTGACGTGCTTTTGGTTAAGAATGGCGTCAATGGCGATGGCCGTTTTGCCGGTCTGGCGGTCACCAATGATCAGCTCGCGCTGGCCACGACCGATGGGGATCAGCGCGTCAATGGCCTTGATGCCTGTAGCCATTGGCTCGTGTACGGATTTGCGTGGAATAATCCCGGGGGCTTTTACATCGACACGGGCACGTTTTTTGGATTTGATCGGGCCTTTGCCGTCGATTGGCTCGCCCAGGGCGTTGACCACACGGCCCAGCAATTCCTTGCCCACCGGAACGTCAACGATCTCGCCAAGACGCTTGACGGTGTCGCCTTCGCGAATACCCCGGTCTTCACCGAAAATCACCACGCCAACATTGTCGCGCTCAAGGTTTAAGGCCATGCCTTTTACGCCGCCTGGAAACTCGACCATTTCCCCGGCTTGCACTTCGTCCAGACCATAGACCCGGGCGATACCGTCACCAACGGACAGCACCTGGCCAACATCCGAGACTTTCGCCTTGGCATCATAGCCCTTGATTTGTTTTTTGAGGATTGCAGAAACTTCCGCCGCACGGATATCCATGACGCCTAGCTCTCTTTCATAACCATCGTTAGACCCTCAAGTTTTGACTTGAGAGAACTATCGAACATACGTGAGCCGATTTTGATAACCAGTCCACCCAGCAATGCGGGATCAACCCGCGTTTCAATATTTACGTCTTGGCCCAGCACTTTCTTCAGTGTGCTGGCCAGATCTTTTTCCTGTTTGGCACTCATGGGCTGTGCCGTCGCGGCCTCGGCGTGCAGGGTCCCACGGGCCTCGGCGCACATCATGGCATAAGCTGCCGCCATTTGGGCCAGCTCACCGGCTCGTCCTGCCTTTGCCGCCGCGCCCACAAAATTTGTGGTGAGTTTGGACAGCGTGGCCTTTTTGGCGATCGCAGTAATGACAGCCGCTTTTTCGGCGGCCCCGATCACAGGGGAATTAAGGGCGTCCGAAAGATCGGCATTCTCTGTCAATGCATTCTTGAGCACAGACAGCTCCGCTTCGATACTGTCAATGCAATTGGCTTCTTTTGCCAACTCAAACAGCGCTTTGGCGTAGCGGGCCGCCGCACCGGAAGTTTTTACATCCTGGCCTGACACTCTTTTCCACCTGTCTTCAACTTTGCCCGCCATCCCATTGCAGCGGGTCAACATATTGATTTTACGTCGTTTTGTGAGGTTTGCAAATCGGTAAAAATCTGCATATTCCCACAGCCCGGCGGGGGCATAGCATGCCCTTTCAGGGCGGGCAAGATGGTGACGGCAGCATGGCAGCTTATCCGTTACTCTTACCACTTGGTTAAGGCGGCAGGGTGAAAATAAGTTTGCATTGCACCCAATGTTAACTTGTTTATGCAAATGTTCCCATCCTGACGGGGAAAGGGCAGGAATAATGTCTCCCATCCGACTAACAGAATTAGCGGTTTTTCGCTCGCGTACGGCACTTGTCGCCCTGGCTGTAACCTTGACCATTGCCATGGTTGCGGGGCTTGGCCTGACGGTACGCCGTGCCGCCATTAACATTGCTGATGCTTCGCATACCAGCGCGCAACTGGCGCAGGTGCATGGCGATCTGGTTTCCATCAATCGTGAACGCGGGTTTGTCATCCGCGCCGCCAAGGAAAGCGGCGACAGGCGCTGGGAAAGCCGCTATCGCTCTTTGGGCGCACAATTGGAAAAACGCCTGCATGATGCCAGCGAACTGGCCATCAGCCCCTTGGTGAAGGCGGCGGCAGAACGTGCCAAAACTGCCCACCAGCGTGTGGCCGCAACTGAGGCTAATGCGTTTGCGCAAATCCGTAAAGGCAATGCCGTCAAGGCCAGTCGGATTATCAACGATCCGCGTTATGTGGCCAATGCCGATGCCTATAACAAGGCGGTGGATAATCTCTTGAAGGCCACATGGGGACATGTGGAGCAACAGCGCGTCGCGGCACAACGGGCCACCCGCTGGGCGTTGACTGGCGCCGTGGTGGTGCTGATTGTTCTTAGCATAATCTGGTACGCCATTCTTCAGGATGCACAAAAACGTGGCAAAGCGCTGGCCGGCGCGCAAGCAGAATTGCTGGCCTATCGCGACAAGCTGGAGCAACGGGTGCGCGAGCGGACACAGGCCCTGAAAAAGGCACGCGATACGGCGGAAAGCGCCAGCAAGGCCAAATCAGAATTTCTGGCCGTAATGAGCCATGAGATCAGAACGCCGTTAAATGGTATATTGGGCATGACCAAGGCTCTTGGCGAAACAGATGTTAATGATGACCAGAAAGGCATGCTGGACGTGGTGGAACAGTCTGGGGCTGCGCTTCTGACCATTCTGAATGATGTTCTGGACATGTCCAAGATCGAAGCCGGTGAGTTCAATCTGAACAATACCGAATTCAGCATTACTGAAATTTCCCATGCCTCACTGGAAATGTTTGGCAATGCGGCGCGGGCCAAGGGGCTGACGTTCAAAACCTGTTCAAACATTAGCCAAAAAACACGCTTCAAAGGTGACGCGGCACGGATCCGCCAAGTGCTCAATAACCTGCTTTCCAACGCCGTAAAGTTCACCCAAAAGGGCGAAATCAAGGTGTCTCTATCAGAGGATACAGACAAGGAAGGTAAAATTTATCTTAGAGTGATGATCTGCGATACCGGATCTGGCATTCCTTTTGTCGCGCAGAAAAGCATTTTTGACCGCTTTACCCAGGTGGATTCATCCCTTAGCCGCGAACATCAGGGCACGGGCTTGGGGCTGGCCATCTGCAAGGAGTTGGTCGAGCGCATGGGAGGCGAGATCAATTTGAAGAGCGAGCCGGGCAAAGGGTCACGCTTTTGTTTCTTCGTGAATGTGGAAAAATTGGAAGATGCCCAGAGCGGCGATGCGACCGAGAACGTCAGCACAAAGGACACGACTAAAGCCAAAAAACAAAAACGCGCCTTGCGTATTCTGGTCGCTGAAGATAATCCCACCAATCGCATGGTAATCAAGGCCATCCTCAGCCATGCCAAGGCGGACGTCACGTTTGTCGAGGATGGGCAGCAAGCGGTGAAAACCTGGCAAGCGCAGACCTTTGATCTGGTACTGATGGATATCCAGATGCCCCATATGAACGGTGTTGAGGCCACGCAGGCGATTCGCGAGATTGAAGCCAGCGAGCATATGAACAAAACGCCGATTGTTGCGGTCACCGCCAATGCCATGCCGCATCAACGCAAAGAGTATCTGGCCGCTGGCATGGATGATCATGTGGCCAAACCGATCGAGCCGCAATTGCTCTATGCCGCCATGAAAGGCGCATTGAAAAAGCGACCAGCCAACGAAGAGATTCAGGCCCGCGCGGCGAACAGCTAAGCCGAAGGCATGAAAATGCATAAAAATATCAATATAAGTAGATTGTCATTCCGGTGAAAACCGGAATCCAGCTTTTTACGCTGTATTGAAACACAAAGGGCTGAACCCCGATTTCCATCGGGGTGACGCGACGGTCAGGAATGTTAAATGAGCCTAATCTTTCATTTAAATCTATAAAAAAGAATACGGGTCAATATCCACTTTTAGCCGAATATTTTTGGGCAGCTTTACCCGTGTGCGCCAGGCACTGATCATGGCCGAGAGGTCTATCTGTGGCTCGGCACGCAGCAATAAGCGCCGCCGCCAGCGCCCCCGTACCCGGCCAAGGGGCGGCTCGCTTGGCCCCCAAACATCCACGCCCTCAACAATGGGGGCGGCAGCGACAAAGTCCCGTGCGGCGTTTTGCGCTTCCTGCTCGCTGGGGGCTGAAAAAATCAGAGCCGCCAGACGCCCAAAAGGTGGAAAGCCCATGTCTTCGCGCAAAGAAAGCTCCGCATCAATGAAGGTTTCACGCACCCCCGAACACAGGGCCAGAATGGCCTCGTGGTCGGGCTGGTGGGTTTGTAATATGGCCCGGCCCGGCTTATCAGCGCGCCCGGCGCGCCCGGCAACTTGGGCCAGGGTCTGATACGTGCGCTCGCCCGCGCGCAAATCCGCGCCGTGCAGTCCCATGTCTGCATCAACAACCCCCACCAGGGTCAAATGCGGAAAGTTATGACCTTTGGCGGCCATTTGGGTGCCGATCAGAATATCAATATCGCCCCGCTCCATGCGGGCAATCAGGGTGCGCACCTCTTCGGCGGTTTTGGCCGTATCTGACGAAAAAATCTCTATGCGCGCCTGCGGGAAAAGCGCGGTTACTTCCTCGCTCAGGCGTTCCACCCCCGGGCCAATTGGGTGCAGGCTGTCCTTGGCCCCGCAGGTGGGGCAGGCCGCTGGCTTGGGGATGGAATAGCCGGTCAGGTGACAGATGAGGCGACCGCTATAGCGGTGCTCGACCAGATAGGTGGCGCTGTCCGGGGCCTGTATTTTTGCGCCGCAGGCCCGGCAAATGGTCAAGGGGGCATACCCGCGCCGGTTTAGAAATAACAGGCATTGCTCGTCCTGTTTCAGGGTCTGGTCGATGGCCTCAATCAGTGGCGGCGACAGCCAGCGTCCGCTTTGTGGGGGATGCTCTCGCAAATCAATGGTCGAGATCGGCGGCAACACCGCTGAGCCGGGGCGGGCGGGCAGACGAATATGGGCATAACGACCAAGGCGCGCATTGCGCATGGTTTCCAGCGCGGGCGTGGCCGAGGCCAGTATAATGGCGGCCTTGGCAAATTTGGCCCGGGCCACCGCCATATCGCGGGCATGATAAAGCACGCCCTCTTCCTGTTTATAGGAGCCGTCATGTTCTTCATCGACAACGATCAGGCGCAAGTTTGCAAACGGCAAAAAAAGCGCCGAGCGCGCGCCCACCACAATGCGGGCACGGCCATGAAAGACTTCGCGCCAGACCCGGCGGCGCTGTGGCGCTGTGCGTTCTGAGTGCCATTCAGCGGGCGGTGCGCCAAAGCGGCGGGCAAAGCGGGCCAGCACATCCTGGGTCAGGGCAATTTCAGGCAACAGCACCAGAATTTGCGCGTGGGCGTCCTGTTTCAAGGCCGCCGCAATGGCGTCAAAATATACCTCGGTCTTGCCCGACCCGGTCACCCCGTCCAGCAAAGCGGCAGCAAATTTATTTTTCTCGACCAGACCGATCAGCGCCTTGGCGGCGTCCAGTTGAATAGGCGTCAGGTTCAGGCCGGTTTTTTCCGGGTTTGGGGGGGCAAAGGGCCGGTCAACATCGCGCCGTGTGGCGATCAGGCCGCCGGCATCGCACAGGCTCTTGATTACACCCGGGGACACGTTGGCGCGCCGGGCCAGTTCACTGGCGCTATAGTGTCCGCCTTGCGCCACAGCCAGCACTTTGGTGCGCGCCGGGGTCATTCTAAGTTCGGACACTTCCCTCGGGCCATAGCGGGTTTCAGTGGGCGAGGGGCGCAGGGCGTCCGGCGTGCTGAGCATCATGCGCAACACTACGCCTTGCAGGTGACAGCAATAGCGCGCCACAAAATCCACAAAATCCAGGCTGGAGTGTGCCAAAGGGGGCAGCGGCAAAACTTGCTTGATGGCTTTGAGCTTGCGCGTCTTGTCTTTGGCCTCAAGTGGTCGCACCGACCACACCACGCCCCGGGCGGTGCGGGTGCCCAGCGGGGCCATGACCAGCATGCCTTTGCTGACCGATTGGCCCTCGGGCACCAGATAGTCAAAGGGTTCGGGAACCGGCATCGGAAACAAAACCGATGCCAGAAGCGGTGCAGACATGCTTATTTAACCTTCGTCTGGCAGGGCTTAAGGCCACAGGGTAGAGTGAACGAATCAGTTTTTACAAGAACCACTATAGAGGGCATTTATTATGCAGTTTTTTCTGGACACCGCCAATGTGGACGAGATCCGGGCCATGACCGCAACGGGTTTGGTTGATGGGGTGACCACCAACCCGTCTTTGATCGCCAAACAGGGCCGCGATCTGGTGCAGACCATTCGGGAAATTTGTACCCTGACCACGGGGCCGGTCAGCGCCGAAGTGACCGCCAGTGATGCGGACGGCATGATTAAAGAGGGCGAATTTTTGCGCGAGATTGCTGATAATGTCTGCGTGAAGGTTCCGTTGACCTGGGAAGGCCTGAAAGCCACCCATGCGCTCAGCCAAAACGGTCATCCGGTGAATGTTACCTTGTGTTTCAGTGCTAATCAGGCGCTGTTGGCCGCCAAGGCCGGGGCCACCTATGTTTCGCCATTCGTTGGTCGCGTGGATGATACGGGCGCGGACGGTATGGAGCTGATCGGCGAAATTCGCACCATTTATGATAATTATCCGGACCTAGACACCCAGATTCTGGCCGCCTCCATTCGTAATGTGCTGCACGTAAAACAATCGGCATTGCTGGGGGCTGATGTGGCTACCATTCCTGCCAATGTGTTGCAGGCACTGGTTAAGCACCCGCTGACCGACAAGGGTCTGGCCGCCTTTATGGCCGATTGGGAAAGCACGGGACAAAGCATTCTGCCATGAGCGAAGAGCACAGCGCCGCGATTATAAACCTTGATTCAGCCGCGCGTTTGCGGCTGGAGGGCAAGGTGCGGCGTCTGGCGATGGAACGCGATGCGCTGATCCAGACCATGCGCACCAACCATGCCAGCACGGCACAAATTCACGGCGCCGTTCTGGCGCTGGTTGATGCGCGCGATCTTGGCATGCTGGATCAACGGCTGGCCGGTCATGTGCGCCAGTCACTGGGCGCAGATGTGTTGCGTGTTCTGGTCGAGGGGCTGCAATCACCCGATCACACCCGGGCCATTCAGGGCGCGCCCAAAGGGCTGGTTTTGCGGGTGATGGATGGCCATAACGAACGCCTTGGACCGTGTCAGGCCTATGGTCCGGACGTTTTTGGAACCGAGGCCGAGGCGCTCAGGTCGGAAATGCTGATCCGCATTAATGTGCGCGGGCGCGAGGGGCTGTTTGCCCTTGGCAGCCGGGACCGGCTGACCTATCGCCCGGATCACGGCACAGATCTGGCCGCCTTTCTGGCGCGGGTGGTTGAACGGCTGGTGGCCGCATGGGCACCGGCCTGACCCTGACAGCCCATAAAGCCCTTGGCGGCTTTATCACTCATTTGCGTGCCGAGCGTCGGCTTAGCCCCAATACGCTGGCCGCGTATGAACGGGATCTGGAGGCGTTTTTCTCGCATTTGTGTACCCATCGGGGTGCGCAAGTGGATGTGGATATGCTGGCGGATTTAAGCGCGCCTGATTTTCGCAGCTACCTTGCGGCGCGGCGGCGCGGCGATGCGCCCTTGTCTTCGCGATCGCTGGCCCGGGCGCTATCGGCCATTCGCAGTTTTTATCGCTACCTTGAACGCCGCTATGGCATCAAAAACGATCAATTATCACTGATCGAGGGGCCAAAGCTGCCGCGCAGCGCGCCCCGGCCTTTATCGGTCAAGGCCGCTGGTGAAGTGTTGCAATCCAGCGCTGATCTCTCTTCTGGGCAGGTGCCCTGGATCGCTGCACGCGATAGCGCCTTGCTGACCCTTCTTTATGGGGCGGGCTTGCGCATTGCCGAGGCTCTGTCACTTCAGGGTCGCGACTTGCCACTGGGCGAGGTGCTGCGGATTACCGGCAAAGGTAATAAAACCCGACTTGTGCCTATTTTGCCGATAACAATAGAGGCGATCGAGGCCTATGTACGCCTTTGCCCCTGGCCGATGGCGCGCGAAGGCGCGCTGTTTTGCGGTGTGCGCGGCGGGCCTATGGGCGCACGGGCAGCGCAAAAACTGATGCAGGGCATTCGGGGGCGGCTTGGCCTGCCGCCAAGCGCCACACCCCACGCTTTGCGCCATTCCTTTGCCACCCATTTGCTGGCCGGCGGTGGCGATCTGCGCGCGGTGCAGGAATTACTGGGCCATGAGAGCCTGTCTTCGACGCAAATCTATGCCGAAGTGGATGCCGCCTCGCTGTTGCGCATTTATGATCAGGCCCATCCGAAAGGCGGGCACTGACGCGGGCTTTTTTCTCCTCGCCCTTCGAGACAATTTCCTTCGAAAATCCCTCAGGGTGAGGATGATAAAATGCGGCGTTTATACAGGCGCTTTCCTCTCCCTTGAGGGAGAGGAATAAGGTGAGGGGGTACAGTTTTTCCAGGCGTGGTGCTTTTCACTTCACAAACCCCTCATCCCAGCCTTCTCCCTCAAGGGAGAAGGGGGCGCTTGCTGCTCATCTCTATGAATTGCCCGACCCACGCGAAGGCAAAGAGAAAAAAGGATCAGCCCTTCAAGGCGTCCTCGTCGGGCATGCCAACGGCGTGAAAGCCTGCATCCACATGCACCACTTCGCCAGCGACCGAGCGGCCAAGATCTGATAGCAACCACAAAGCCGAACCCGCAACGCCTTCCATGGAGGTGTCTTCTTTAAGCAAGCTCCAGGCCTTGCCAGTGGACAGCATGCCGCGTCCACCGGATATGCCGGCCATGGCCAAAGTGCGCATAGGGCCGGCGGAAATAGCGTTTACCCGAATGCCCTTTGGCCCCAGATCGCGGGCGATATAGCGGGTAGAGGCTTCCAGAGCTGCCTTGGCGACGCCCATAACATTGTAATTGGGAATTACCCGCTCCGAGCCAAGATAGGTCATGGTGATCATGGCGCTGCCGGGCTTCATCAAGGGCGCGGCGCGATTGGCGGCGGCGACAAAGGAGAAGACGGAAACATCCATGGTCATGGCAAAGTTTTCGCGGGTGACATTCTCAACGAACGAGCCTTTCAAGCCATCCGCTCCGGCAAAACCGATGGAATGCACCAGAAAGTCCAGTGCGCCCCATTGCTCTTTTACCTTGGCAAAGGCGGCATCCATGCTGACATCATCGGACACATCGCAGGGCATAAAAATGCTGGCATCAACGCTTTCGGCCAGTGGGCGCACCCGTTTTTCCAGCGCGTCCCCCTGATAGGTAAAACCCAGTTCCGCCCCCTGGGCATGCAATTGCTGGGCAATGCCCCACGCAATAGATCTCTTATTGGCCACGCCCATGATCAGGCCGCGCTTGCCGCGCATCAATTTGCCTTTGGGAAAGCCGTTCTCGGTGTCGTCGCTCATGGGATGTTCCTTGAAAATATATGTTAGTGGCGGCTGAAAATCACCGAGCCATTGGTGCCGCCAAAGCCAAAGGAATTGGACATGACGGTGTTCAATTCGGCCTTTGTGGTTTTTGTAATAATATTGGCACCATCAATTTCCGGATCTATGGTTTCGATATTGATGGAGGGCGCGATAAAGCCGTGCTTCATCATCAAAAGCGAGTAGATGGCCTCTTGCGCACCAGCCCCGCCCAAAGAGTGGCCGGTCATGGATTTGGTGGCAGAAACGGCTGGCATGTCAGATTCGCCAAAGACCCGGCGGATCGCCGCGATTTCGGTGCCGTCACCGGCCGGGGTCGAGGTGGCATGCGGGTTGATATAATCAATCGGTGATTTGCTTTGCGCCATGGCCAGTCTCATGGCCCGTTCCGCGCCCTCGCCGGATGGTGCCACCATGTCATGACCATCAGATGTGGCCGCATAGCCGGTTATTTCAGCGTAGATATTTGCCCCGCGCGCAATCGCCTGCTCTCGTTCTTCGAGAATGACAATGCCGGCACCACCGGCAATAACAAAGCCGTCCCGGTTGGCATCAAAAGCTCTGGAGGCTTTGGTTGGCGTATCATTATATTTGCTCGACATCGCCCCCATGGCATCGAACATCACCGATTGCGACCAGTGTAGCTCTTCACCGCCACCGGCAATCATCGTGTCTTGAGTGCCCCACATAATTTGCTGTGCAGCATCGCCGATACAGTGCAACGACGTGGTGCAGGCACTGGAAATGGAATAGCTCATCCCCTTGATTTTCAGCCCGGTAGAGAGCGTCGCCGATGTGGTTGAGGACATGGCCTTGGGGACAGCAAACGGCCCCACTCGCTTTGGCCCTTTTGCCCGGGCGACATCGGCTGCCCGAACCAGTTCTTTGGTTGATGGACCACCAGAACCAACAATGAGGCCGGTCCGAATGTTTGAAACCTGATTTTCTTCCAGCCCGGCATCATTAATGGCATCTTCGGCCGCAATCCAGCACCATTTGGAAGCATCTTCCATAAACCGGGCAATACGTTTGTCGATGCGGCCAGTCAGATCGATTTTCGGGGCGGCCTGGACCTGGCAACGAAAGCCAAGTTCGGTAAATTCGGGGGCAGATGTAACGCCGGATTTTCCAGCCCGCAAAGCCTGATGCACCTCCTCGGTGGTATTGCCGATGCTGGAAATGATGCCCATGCCAGTGATAACGACGCGTCGCATTTTCTATTCCTATTCGCTGGTTTCAAGTTGGAATACGCCGACCCGCAGACCCTTGGTCTTATAGATGATTTCTCCGTCTGCGGACATGGTACCGTCTGCAATACCCAAAACCAGGCGGCGATTGATCACCCGTTTAAGGTCAATCCGGTATTGCACCAGTTTAACATCAGGGGTGACCTGCCCGCGAAAGCGGACCTCGCCCACACCCAATGCGCGACCGCGACCGGGGCAACCGGCCCAACCCAGATAAAACCCTACCAATTGCCACAGGGCATCAAGACCCAGGCAGCCTGGCATCACCGGGTCGTTTTCAAAATGGCAGGGGAAAAACCAAAGGTCCGGGCGAACATCAAGTTCCGCCTCGACAAAGCCCTTGCCATATTCCCCGCCTTCACTGGTGATTGTGGTAATCCGGTCAAACATCAGCATGGGCGGTAACGGCAATTGCGCATTGCCGGGGCCGAACAGACCACCATGGCCAGAACGGATCAGACCATCATAGTCGTAGCTGGTTCTTGTCTGATGCATATATTTATACCCTTTTTTGATGGTCTCTGAAAAAATTAACTGTACTGCGTTTTTGTGTTTTCCAACGAATCACTATTTTGTTTGTGTGCACCTGATACCGCATTGTTCTCAGTATGGGCCCGGTTGCAGGGGACGTTATAAAGACACCCAACGGGACTGCAGCCGGGAAGGCCCCCGCCTAGCATGCCGCACAGAGACACTCAAGCCGCGCTCACTTAAGGAGCACAGATGACCGATCAAAAATGTATGGACTGCCCCGAGCAAACGCTGAGCAATGAACGAGCGGTTGCGGTATTGGTAGCGGCAGGTTTACGGCCCACGGCGCAACGGGTAATTCTGACATGCTTGCTGTTTTGTAAGGGCACGTATCGCCATACTACCGCTGAGGAACTTTATGCACGCTCAATAAAAGCTGGTTGCAAGGTGTCGCTGGCAACGGTTTATAATACCCTGCATTCTTTTACCAAAGCCGGGATCATCCGGCAGATCGCAACTGATTCCACAAAGGTTTATTTTGATACAAACCCTGAGGAGCATTATCATTTTTATGATGAAAGCACAGGCGAACTGATCAATATTCATGATGACCTGCTCAAAGATCTGAAATTGCCGCCCTTGCCCAAAGGGGCAATTCTATGCAGTGTTGATTTGCTGGTGCGTATTCGCAGTTAAAGATTGGGCGGAATATCAACGCCCCACAAGGCAGAGCGCTCTGCCCAGCCCCTGATATTCCCTTGCCTTAACTGGCATCTTTGTTCCTGGCATGGGCCGAGCTGTAAAAGCGCCATCGGGTCGGCATAGGCAATCACGGTCTGGTCCTCGCCCATGGCCCGGTAAAGCGGGATCGGGGCCTTGGCCTTGATCATGACGATGCGGTTTCGCGACAAAAGGGATTTGTGCATCCAGACGAGATCTCCTTCCGGGTCACGCACCTGACGCCAGAAAGTGGTTTTATCGACGACCAGCAAAGGCAGGCCCCGGCGTCGGTATTCCCACAAAACGGGCTGTTTATAGGAGGGGCCACGGCGACCCCAGGCTTCGTCCGGGCGAAGGTTGGCAAAATATGGCACTTCGGCGGTGGCTTTGCTCTGCGTGTTTTGTCCGCAGGATGCGATCAGGACAAGCGCGCCCAAACAAGCCGCACAGAGCCGCAATCGCTGTGGCAAATATTGGGAAATAAAATTGGGCACGTGGCAAAAGCCCCTTGCTTGCAGGACAGAATTAAACGAGTTTAATCATCATGACCAAGAGAACCAAGGTAATTGTAACGCGGCGACTGCCAGAGCCTGTGCAGGACCGTCTGAACACGCTTTTTGAAGCGCAGCTTAACCTCACAGATACACCTTTCAGCCATGACGAACTAAAAACGGCGGCGGCCAATTGCGAAGTGTTGTCCCCAACTGTGACAGACACCATTGATGCTGCAGTGATTGAGGCTGGCGCCGGGCGGCTCAAGATCATTACCAATTATGGTGCCGGTGTTGACCATATTGATCTGGAGGCGGCGGTCAAAGCCGGTATTACCGTTACCAATACGCCCGGCGTGCTGACCGAAGATACCGCTGATCTTGCCATGGCATTGATTTTGGCGGTGCCGCGACGCCTAGCCGAAGGAGCGCGTGTAATGCGCGCTGGCGGGTTTGCGGGCTGGGCCCCCACCTGGATGATGGGCCACAGCATTGGTGGCAAAAAGCTGGGCATTGTGGGCATGGGCCGCATTGGTCAGGCTTTGGCGCGGCGCGCCAAAGCCTTTGGGCTGGAAGTGCATTATCACAACCGCAATCGGGTCAGCGCGGCCATCGAAAAGGATCTGGGCGCGCTCTGGTGGGAAGATCTGGATGCTATGCTGGCGCAAATGGACATCATCTCGATCAATTGCCCAAAAACCCCACAAACGTACCATTTGCTGTCGCGTGAGCGCTTGATGAAATTGCCTGCCCACGCCTTCCTGGTCAACACTTCGCGCGGTGACGTTCTGGATGAAACCGCCCTTGCAGATTTGCTGGAAGCGGGACGTTTGGCCGGGGCAGGCCTTGATGTTTATGAGCATGAACCCAAGGTTGACCCGCGCCTCCTGAAACTTGATTGTGTTGTGGCACTGCCGCATATGGGCTCGTCCACCATCGAGGCCCGCATTGCCATGGGCGAAAAAATGATCATCAATATCAAGGCTTTTGAGGACGGGCATCGCCCGCCGGACCGGGTCATTGTGGAACTGACATGACAAGCATTCTCACGATTTTGTGATCACACAGGGCATGTGCGGATACTAAGCTGGGCGTACAAAGTCCAAAAGGAAATCATTATGATAAGAACAGCTTTTACTGCCGCTTTTGCGGGTGTGTGTTTGATGGGGCTGGCCGCTGCGCCCGCCCATGCGCAGGACGAACGTTTTGCCAAGGTGCAGATAATAACCACTGATCTTGGCAGCGGGATTTACATGATGGTGGGCTCTGGCGGCAATCTGGGCCTGAGCACAGGCAAAGACGGGGCGTTTTTGATTGATGATCAGTTTGCGCCACTATCAACTAAAATTCAAACGGCCATAGATAAGGTCAGTGATAATTCTGTGCGTTTTCTGGTCAACACCCACTGGCATGGTGATCATGCAGGCGGCAATGAAAATTTCGGCAAAGGCGGGGCCATTATCGTGGCCCATAATAATGTGCGGATGCGTCTGTCCAAGGATCAGTTTATCAAAGCCTTTGATATGAAAACAACGGCGGCACCAGCAATTGCCCTGCCGGTCATTACCTTTTCTGATGAAATCAGTTTTTACCAAAATGGCCAGGACATCCACATATTCCACGTCAATAATGCCCATACCGATGGCGATGCCATGGTGTATTTTGAACAGGCCGATGTGCTGCATATGGGCGATGTCTTTTTCAACAAAATGTACCCCTTTATTGATACGGGCACGGGCGGTTCCATCAATGGTGTGATCGCCGCACAGGAACGGGCGTTGGCTCTGGTTACCGACAAAACCAAAATTATTCCGGGCCACGGGCCGTTGGCCAATAAGGCGGATCTGGAAGATACTTTGGCCATGTTAAAGGCAGTCCGTGGCGCCATTTTGAAGACCATTGCAGAGGGCAAAAGCGTTGAAGACGCCGTGGCGGCAGACCCGCTTTCAGCTCTTAACGAAAAATGGGGCGGCGGCTTTATGAAGCCTGAACGGATTGTGCGGATTGTCTATGGGGATTTGTCCAAGTCCTGACCTTAGGCGCTGCAAACCGGGCAGGCCGGATCCTTGGGCAAGCCAAGGGTGCGGCCTGACCCTGCCAGACCATCAAAAATCATCAACCGCCCGTAAAGCGGATCGCCGGCGCCGGTAATGATCTTGATGGCCTCTAAGGCCATCATCGAGCCAATTATGCCGGTCAGCGCCCCGATCACACCAATGCTTTCGCAGGTGTCACCCTCGTGCGGCATGGTGGGCACCAGACAGCGATAACACGGGGTCTGGCCCTTGTGTGAATGAAAGCAGGCAAGCTGCCCCTCAAAGCCAATGGCCGCGCCTGATACCAACGGTTTGCCAAGACGGTGGCAGGCGGCATTAATGGCAAAGCGGGCGGTAAAATTATCGGTCCCGTCCAGCACCAGATCATAACCCGTCAAAATACCTTTTTGACTCTCATCAAAGCGGCCCTGATGCAAAGCAAAGTCAGTATCCGGGTTTAGGGCGCGCAGGCGACTGGCTGCGGCCTGGGTTTTGGGGCGGCCAACATCATCTGAGGTAAAGAGCACCTGGCGTTGTAAATTGGATAGCGAGACCCGGTCATCATCCATCAGGCCCAGCGTGCCAATACCCGCCGCCGCCAGATAAAGCGCCGCAGGGGCACCAAGGCCGCCGGCCCCGATGATGAGCACTTTGGCATCGCGCAGCTTATTCTGGCCCGGTCCGCCAATATCTTTAAGAACCAGATGGCGCGCATAGCGTTCTACATAGTCCGGAGTCATTTTGAAGCTTTGCCGTTCAGATAATAAAGGGCGCGTTTACGTGCGGCCTTTAGCCCGTCGGTATCCAGAATATCCAGAATTTCAATGGCCCGTTCTTTCATGGCGCGATCATAGGCAATGTCCGCATCATCAGCCTTGCAGGTTTGGCGGAGGATTGTAACGGCCTGATCCTCAAAGCCATCGGTGTGCAAAAGGGCCAACCCGCATTGCACGCCCATGCCTATATCAAAACCTGTGCTCTGCTGAATTTTCCCGCAGTTCTTCGCCCCCTCACTGGCTTTGGCTCCGGTCACGCGTGCCCCAAAGGTGCCGCCCCGGCGAAGGATTTCCAAATGCCACATGCCCATCATGGCCTGGGCCCAGGCGGATTGCGGGTCCAGCCTTTGGGCCTCTTCCAGAAGGCGGCGGCTTTTGGGGGCAATGCCTTTGCGAAAGCTTTTCAGTTTGCTCATATGACGCGCCAGCATGCCCAGCGCCGCGACCTTCATCAGGTATGCCTCGGCGTTTTCGGGATCAAGATCAATTGCCGCTTCGGCATCTTTTAAGGCCGCTTTGGCATCGGTTTTGCGCTGACCGCTCTGCCCCAGATCAATGAGTGCCAGCCTGGCCCGGGCGGCCAGAACCAGGGCTTGGGCACTGGCGTTTTTATGGCCCAGCATGATGGCGTATTCATACTCTCCACCATTATAGGCGCGTTCAATATCGCTCAGGCTTTGTGTCTGCGCCGACACGGCGCTGATCAAAGCGATCAGAAGTGTAAGGGTAAACATGTATTTCATTCAGGCAGACTAACAAAGCGGCCCCGGCGCGGATAGGGAAAAAACCTGTGCCTTTGTGATCGACACAGGCGGGGGCAGCGGGTTAGGGTTGCGCTATGCAAACCAAGGATATTGAAGACCTAACGCGGCAAAGCGAAGCGCTGGCCCGCAAGGCGCTTAGCTGGGCGCAAGACAGCCTGCTCAGCCTGGATATGGCAGTGCAAGCCGGGGCAATCGCGCTGGCTTTGCTTTTTGCCTTTGTGCTTTCTCCCCATGTGAAGGCAGTGGCCCGTCATTTGGTCCAGCATGAAAAACTGAAACGGTTTTTGGCCCCGCTGAGGCCATATCTGGCCCCGTTAGCCCGGGCGATCCTGTTGTTTATCGCGCTTGTGGCGGCGCAATATGCCTTGCAACTTGGCGAGCGTCCGGTGGCTTTGGTGCGCATTTTAGGCTCGCTCACCGGGGCATGGATACTGATCCGACTGATCTCTAATCTGATTGCCGAGCCATTCTGGGCCAAAACAGTGGCCAATATCGCCTGGGCGCTGGCGGCCCTGAACATATTTGGCATGATCGGTCCGGTGACAAACTTTTTGGGCACACCTTTGGGCTTCAAGATCGGCACAAAAGACTTTTCAGTCCTTTTAATGCTGGATGGCATCATTCTGGCCAGTATTTTATTGTGGCTGGCCAGTTGGCTGTCACGGGTCTTGCGCCAGCGCATTAACACCCTGCCCAGCCTGACGCCCTCAATCCGCTTGCTTTTATCAAAGGCGGTGCAGGTCACTTTGCTGACTGTGGCGGTGCTGATCACTATGACGCGCATGGGCTTTGATTTGTCATCACTGGCCATTATCGGCGGTGCGCTCAGCTTTGGTATCGGTTTTGGTTTGCAGCGCATTTTTGCCAATTTTATTTCGGGCATTATCCTGTTGATGGATCGCTCCATCAAACCCGGTGATGTGATCGAGGTCGACGACACCTATGGCCGGATCAGCTCGCTGGGCCTGCGTTATACCTCGGTGGTTACCCGCGATCGCAAGGAACACCTCATACCCAATGAGAGTTTTGTCACGGGCAAGGTGGTCAATTGGTCATTTTCAACACCCGAAGTGCGGGTCAAACGCCCGGTGGGCATTGCCTATGGGGCCGATGTACACAAGGCGATCGCGCTGGCCATTGCCTGTATGGACGAGGTGCCCCGGGTGCTGCGCTCGCCCAAGCCAGCCTGCCTTTTGAAGAATTTTGGCGACAGTTCGGTTGATCTGGAATTGCGCTTCTGGATCAGGGATGCAGAAAATGGCGTTAGCAATATTTCCAGCGAAGTTTTATTGAAAATCTGGGACAGCTTTAAGAAAAATGGTATCGATTTCCCCTATCCGCAACGCGATGTGCATCTACATGCAGATGTGCCAATTCCGGTAAAGATAGATCGCTGACTAGGCCTGACCTTGGCCCTCATTAATCCTTAATGCCAAAGGTCTATTAAGGCGCTGAACGAGGATGAAATGATGCGTAAATCTCTGGTACTGATCGTTTGCAGCGCTCTGGCACTGGGCGGATGTTCTACCGTCAGTTCCGGTGTGCAATTGGTTAGTGGCGCAGCCTCGGCCACCGGCGCCATTGGCAAGGGTACGGCAAAAGTGATTGGCCGTAGTGCCAAAGTGATCAAGAAAACCGTCACAAAAAAGAAGAAAAAATAGAGCCTATTGCTTACCAACCCAGTGCAGACGTTTTGTTGTTCGTGAAGGCAGGGCAGATTCAATTGGGGCGGTGCGCGAAATCATTGTCTCATGAGGCGTTGACGCATTGGGGTAGAAGGTCTGTGTAACGGCGCTAGAGCTGGCACTGGCACTGGCACTGGCACTGGCACTGGCATAGGCCTCGGCATGTGCTGTGGCCTGCTGAGCAATCGGGACGCGCCGCCCTTCGCGCAGCGCCGCCATGGTATCTAAGGACATATAGCCGCCATGGGGGATGCCAACGGCCTGTTGGTATTTGCGCACGGCGTTTTCCGTTTTCAGGTCCAGCTTCCCGTTTCTCTGGCCATGATAATAGCCAAGCTGTTGCAATTGTGATTGCAGGCCTGTGATGGCGCTTGGTGTGGCGTTGGTTTTGCACAACACCTTGATCCATTGATAACGCGCCGGGGCAATCTCTACGCGATAGGCCATACGCTCGGTTCTTGGGGCATACTGCTCTCGATAGGTGCGCGCCTGTTCAACCAGTTTTTGGGTGGTGATGGTGGTGTATTGTTCAGATACCGGCACTTCGCGCACGCCGCCTGGGTCCACCAGAACGTGGCGGGTGATGGTGCGATAAACCGGCGGTACGGTGATGGTATGTGCACTTTGCGGGCGTATTTGAACGCGTTTTGTCACGGTTTTGGTTTCGGGGGGGATTTCCACCAGACAATACACCTCACCGAGATTGTTTTTTGTGGCTTTCACCCCGGACCAGTCGGCCAGGGATTTGCCGGGTTTCCACGCTGTACGGGCCGGCGCAATTTGTACCTCTTCTGTTACGGTGCGGTATTGCGCTTCTTCCACGGCGAGACGTTCATAAGCTGGGCGCACCATGATTTTTTCATATACAGCCTTGTAGACAGGCTGGCGCACTTCAAAGCGTGTAGCGGCCTCACGGATCAAAAATTGCTCGGATTGTGTGCTAAAACGGGCGTCTTGGGTGCGAATGCGCGCGCCGCCTTCATCAACCACAACATCCTTATAGCGCGTTTCATATTGCGCCGGGATCATCACCCGGGCAAAGCATTCTCCGGCGCGGGCGTTGGGCAATTGATCAAAGGGCGATGCCCCGGGTGCTCCTGCAAACGCAGGTGTAGCAATAAGCCCGGATACAATGCCAAGGGCTGTGGTTTGACGTATTACTTTGCGTAAGAGCGAAAATCTCATCATTACAACCTGATTATTTGCACGCGCATTCTTCTTACGCTGTGTCCAGATTCGGCACAGTCAGAAGGAAAGTATGCAAGTTTGGTGCGAGTCTGTTTAAGGGGCGGCGCGGGTCTTAACGCTGCCAGAGTATTTTGCTGACGATAAGGCCAAATAGGGCACCAATGGCATCTGCCAGTAAATCATACCAGGAGGCGGTGCGGCCAATAAAGGACGTGCCCTGGATCAGCTCGATCGCGCCACCAAGGGCAATCAGAGCGACAAGCGAGATCCATAAGGGGCGTATGGTTTTTACAGACCATCCGGTACCCACCAAAAACCCCAAGGCAAAGTAGGCGGCAAAATGTTCGATCTTGTCGCTATTATGGATGTCTAGAAAGTTCCCCGGGTTTGGCCGCAAAGAGAGTGCGACCACCAAAGTCAGGGTCAGCCAGAACCCAAGCTGGAGCCATCGTTTATGGTGTATGAATGCGTGCGAAAACATAAACGCGACTATGCATATGCCGTGCCGTCTGCCTAGGGGCTAACCTTAGGAAATTATACCCGCCCCGCGCGCCCATCCGCTATAGGTGCCCTTGCGCCGGACCGCCAGTGCTTCACCATCGGGTTTCTCAAAGGTTGGCTTGGGGCTAATGCCCGATCCATCCAGTACCCGGTTCATGAAATTAAACAGCGCGCAGACCAGCACCGCATCATGCAGCGCTTCTTCAGGCCAGCCTGCGGCAAATACTGCCTCCGCATCGGCTTGCACCATTCTGGACGGTGTCAGGGTCAGCTTGCGTACATAATGTAAAAGGGGCTTCAGCTTGTCATCAATGGGGGCACTATCAATATCGTCTACCAAAGCCGTGATAGTGGCTTCGGGCAGGCCATAGGCCATGGCCATGGTCTTGTGCGCTCCAAAGCAAAAGTCACAGGCATTCACGCCAGAAACCAGCGCCGCAATAATCTCGCGCTCGGCAATGGAAAGCGGGCTGTCTTCATTGCGCAAAACTGCATCATGAAAGGCAATTAACGGGCCGGTGCCACGGGGGAAGCGCAAAAACAGGTCTTCCAGATAGGCCGGGTCGTTCAGAGAGGGGTAAACACTCACATTGAGCTCCTGTATATGGGGAAGTTTAACTAGGGGGCGTTCTCAATCATTTGAGCCAGATGACGGTGGCGACGAGCTGAAGCATTGCCATGTAATTTCGTGAGAGCCGCTCATAGCGTGTTGCGAT
>NVVV01000052.1 GCA_002733495.1 Robiginitomaculum sp. | reverse complement strand
CCTGCGCGCGGCGAAACTGGCCCCTGCCAGAGGGGGTATAATGCACAAGGTTTTCAGTTTTGCGCTTGGGCTTTTCTTTTTGCTCGCTTCGGCGGGATTTGCCATAGCCAATGCACAGTTAAGGGGCGCGCAAGCGCCCCAAAAACCGGCGCAACGCACCATTGCGCTTAGCGATGCACAATTGGAAATTTTACGTCTGCGCGAAGTGACGCTAGCCGCCAAGCTTTATACGGATATCGCCTTTTCACCGCAAAACATGCGCAAAATGCGCCAAGATCTGCCGCTTTCCGAAGACAGCTTTCAGGCCGCGTTAAAAACCTTACGCCTGCGCTTTTCGGCCTGTATGGAAAGCGGTTTTGAAGCCCGGCTGGATAATGCCTTAAGCGCACAAATTTTGCGTAAAACCATTCAAAGTACGCAAAGCGCCTCAATACCGGAGCCAAAAAAAGCGCGCTCTGTCATGCCTGCATTCAAAGCCACAGACGCCTATTGCGCCGGGCGCATTCAGGCCTGGTTGGCCAGCGCCATAGAGTAACCCGTGCGCGTAACGGTCGCATCCTTCGAGGCCGCTTTGCGGCACCTCAGGATGAGGAGCACAAGGAATACCTGCTCATATAGCGAGCGTTAGCATCGCGATAGCGCAAGAGAGAATGGTGCCGGTGGTCGGAATCGAACCGACACTTCCTAAAGGAAACGGGATTTTGAATCCCGCGCGTCTACCAATTCCGCCACACCGGCCTGTGTAACGTCCAAAGCGGCGCGAAGCATAACTTCCCGCACGCCAGCGTCAACGCTTCAAACATGTCTTTACTGCTATCCTCTGAGACGGCACTATGGGAAAAAGACGTTGGGCCGAATTTGCCCCAAAATGCATGCATGAAAGATCCGGCCAGATGAAATCCAGATTGTTGAGCCTTGCTCGCGGAAAGTACGCTTATCCGGCACTGGCCTTTGTGGCCTTTATTGAAAGTTCAGTGTTTCCGATCCCTCCCGATGTCATGGTTATTCCCATGGTGCTGGCAGACCGTCGCAAAGCTTGGCTGATTGCCACCATTTGCACCATTGCCTCGGTTGCGGGCGGCCTGCTCGGTTATGCAATCGGAGCCTTTGCCTGGGACACAATCGGTCAGCCTTTAATAGAGCTTTATGGCAAGCAAGACAGCTTTGAGGCTTTTCGGATCTGGTTTGAGAAATACGGGTTTATGGCGGTTTTTGGGGCGGGTCTGACGCCATTTCCTTATAAGGTCATTACCATTGCCAGCGGGTTTTCGCATATCAATCTTGCCGTTTTTATGACCGCAAGCGTCATTGCACGCGGCGGGCGATTTTTTTTGGAGGCGGCTCTTTTACGTCTGATGGGCGATCGGGCACAAGCGCTGATCGAGAAGCATTTTGCTCTGATAGTCACGGGCATATTTGCTGCCGTAGCTTTAAGCTTTCTGGCGTTAAAGCTGATCCCTTAACGCGACTACACGTCGCGGGTATTTTGGCTTGGCAGAACCATATTCTGGGCTAAGCTGGTCCTATGCGTATCGATAAAACTTTCCAAACCTCTTTTTGGCCCATCATGGCCGCAATAGCCGCCCTGTCGGCCCTTGGCATTGCCCATGCTTTTGAAACCTTTGGCGGGCTGATGCCCTGTGCCCTGTGCCTGCGTCAACGCGAGGTGTATTGGCTGGCGCTAACTATTGCCATTATTGGTTTGGCGGTGATGCGGGCCCAGCCTGGGTGGCGCGCAGAGCGCGGCGTAGTTGCACTTTTGGGTCTGACGTTTCTGACCGGCGCTATCGTTGCGGGTTATCATGCCGGCGTGGAGTGGCATTTCTGGCCTGGACCTTCCACTTGCACCGGCGGCGGTGATGCGCTGGCAGGCCTTAGTATCGCAGACCTCGGGGCTGCGCTCGGCAAAGCGGGTATACCCCCGGCTTGTGACCAGATCCCCTGGAGCTTTGCCGGCATTTCCATGGCCGGATGGAATATGGTGTTGTCGCTTATGCTGGCCGGGGCCAGTTTTTATAGCCTGACCCAGGCTAAGGAGCCTGAAATTGCCCCGTAAAACGACAAGAAAACGCGCACCACGGCCCGTGCCCCTTGGCAATGCCATGACCAGACGCATTGTCGATATGGTGCGGGTGGATCATGCCGGAGAAACCGCTGCGGTGGCAATTTATCAGGCCCAGCAGCGGGTGTTTGGGGCTTTGCCGCACAAACGTGCCCTCACCCAGACCCTGCACGAGATGGAAATGGGCGAACATGTGCATTTGAACGCTTTTAATGACGAATTACATAAGCGTCAGGCGCGCCCGACGGCCCTTATTGGCCTGTGGCAGCCCCTAAGCTTTGCTTTGGGGGCAGGCACCGCCCTTTTGGGTGAAAAGTGCGCCCACGCCTGCACAGAGGCAGTAGAAGACGTGATTGAGGAACATTATCAGGGTCAGATTGAAGAGCTGGAAGCCGCCGACAGCGAACCGGAATTGCTGGCCATGTTCAAACAATTTCGCGAGGATGAGCTGGGCCATCGCGATACGGCCATTAAAGAAGGCGCTCATGACGCCCCGGCCTATCCGCTGTTAACCGGACTGATCAAGGCCGGGTGTCGCACGGCCATCGCGTTGTCAGAGAAAATATAGACGACGCTTACCTTGAGCAGAGTTTAGGATCAGGCCTTATTTGCGGGCTTTCAGCGTAATACCGTACCAGGTCGTATCGTTATTGCGCGCCGTTAAACCATCCAAGAACTGATGATCCTCGGAAATGGCCCAATGGCCGCCTATGCCTATTGAGGCCTGGCGGTTGAAATTATAAACCACTTCTGCATCGGTTTGCGCATAAAGATAATCATAGCCACGGCCACTGGTATACCCGCCCGTAGCGCCCAGAACCAGATCGGTGCGACCAAAGGGCAAGGAATATTCCACAGCGGTTTCCACGGTTTTGGCCTTGGTATCAAAATCATAAAACCCGTAAAGGCTGGGGTTTAAATATGTGTCGATGGTAAAGCCCGCATAGGCCTCGATAGAGTCCTTTTTGGCAAAGAGAAGTTGTGGTGAATTATAAATGTAACCCGTGACCCCAACATCGACGTAGACACTTTCCGTCAGATCCATGCCGTAGCCGCCATAAATATCGATCTCGGTTTGAAACGCATCAAAGCGATCTTCTGTCGGAAGGATGGCCCAGGCCCCGGCATAAAAGCCACTCGTAGAGATCTCCACGCCGCCCTGCGCGCTATGTTTGGCGCGCTGCTGGCCACGAAACACATATTCAGACCCAAAGGATACTGTGGCCTTGAAATCAAAATCCAAATTTCTAAAAGGTGAAGAGGGTATGCTTGAATCACTGCGCGCACCGCCATAAGACGCCGCCATGGATTGAGGATGAACCCCACTGGCATCTTTTCGCAATTGCCCCGGTGCCCCAGCGCAAAGGGCGCTGCCTGCCAAAAGTGACAGGAAAATAGAACTTAAAAGCATCCGAGGCATGGCCATCTCCACAGTGTGCGAATCAGTTTCGCCACCCTACTGTGTTTTCTGCCAATAAAATCTTACGATTTAATGTTTAAACCCGGCATGGTTGATAACCAACGCCACAAATGCTTATTGCTTTCCCTTTTCTGTACTTTTTTCAGGCTCTTTTTTCGCCGGATCAAATTCATCAAACCATTTGCGCATCATCAGACTGGTCCGAAGATAATTCGAAGGTGTTGAGCGGGTGCCATGATATTCATTGCGCATAGGAACAAGGCGGGTTGGCACCCCACGAATTTTCAACGCTGCATAATACTCTTCCGCCTCCCCAAGAGGGGTGCGCAAATCCTTGACGCCGGTTATTAACAAAGTTGGTGTCGAGACCTGTCCTACATGCATAATGGTTGAATGTTCAAGCCAGGGTTTAGGGTCCTCCCAAAATGGTTTTGGAAAGAAATTATTTAACCAGCCAACCACGTCTGTTGTGCCAAACATGCTTATCCAGTTAACCACCGGACAAAGTGCGGCGGCGGCCTTAAAACGGTCGGTCTGGGCAATTACCCATGTGGTCAAAATCCCACCCCCGGAACATCCGGTTACAAACAACCGTTCCGGATCAACAAAGCCCTTGCCAATCGCCATATCAACGCCAGCCATAAGATCAGCATAGTCCAGTGCACCTGGATACCGGTAGCGAATGGCATTGGCAAAGTCGCTGCCATATCCTGTCGAGCCGCGAGGATTGGTATAAAGAACAATATATCCGCGTGCGGCAAACTCCTGGAATGTAAAATTAAAACCACTGGTGGACATGCCATGGGGCCCGCCATGAATGGACAGTAATAGAGGGTATTTTTTGTCTGAATCAAAATCTGGGGGGTAAACAATCCACCCCTGCACACGCGCACTCTCTCCGGTTTCTGCAATGGAATCATACCAGATTTCCTCAACCCGCCCGATTTTTTTGCCAAACAAAACATCCGAATTTACATCGGTAAGTGGCGTGAGCGTGATATTGCCGTTAAGGCTTGGAACGGCGGCTATGGTGACTGGCAGGTCGGCGCGAGAAAGCGTCAATGCGGCGTTACCATCGTCAGACAGGCTTGAAAGGCTGACAACCTGTGCACCGCTGGTGATTTCGCGAAGGCGTCCGCGCAAATCAACGGCGTAGATGTTTCGAGCCCCATTCTTGTCCATAGTAAAATAAATTTGACGCCCTTTAGGGGCCCAATGAAGGCCAAAGGGACCATCGGCCAGGTTATGTGTCAAAGCCTGTTGTGCACCACCATCGGCATCAATCACATAAAGGTCTGCTACCGGATAAGACGTGTCATGGGCAGGATACCCTGTGAAGGCAATGCGTTTCCCGTCCGGTGAAAAGACAGGCTCGCCAAATGTTCCGCGCCCTTTGGTGAGCGTGGACAAGCCCCCTGTTGCGACATTGACCAGATTGATATGGCTTTCAAACCAATGAGGGGCTTCAACGGGCTTGCCCGGGCCATCAAAGGCTATTTTCGTGCTGTCGGGGGACCAGGAAACCGTTGGCGAACGGGCAATGACACCAAGTCCCCTCTGTCCGACATTCCAGGCACCATTGGTCAACTGGCGCGGTGTTCCGCCGATCACAGGAACAACGAACAAATGGTCGTATCCTGTATTTGTATACCCCACACGGTCCTGACGGTAATGCAGGGTATCAATGATAACCGGATCCTTTATCCATTTCGCTCCCTTGGGTCGGCCCGGCAGTTTGATTGTCCATTTATTCTTGAGGGGTATGCGTGCCACGAAGGCAATTTGCGTCCCGTCAGGGGACCAGGCAATGGATCGCGGTGCATGTTCAAAGCTGGTAACCTGTGTGACTAGGCCTTCATTATCCATAAAGCGGATAAAAATTTGGGCCTTGCTGTTTGCATCTTGTTTAATAAACGCGATCCGTGTGCCATCAGGGGACCAGAAGCCGCCCGAGCCGTTCATCAATTGACGGTTTCTTGTGCCATCAGCGTTCATCAGCCAAAGGGTAGAGACGCGCCGGTCATTCATTTTGTCTACGCGCTGGCGCGTATAAAGAATCACCCGGCCATTAGGGGAGATTTGCGGGTTGGAAACGCTCTCGAAATCAAGAAAGTCTTCAAGCTGAATGACCGTGTGTGGCGTTGTGCTTTTAGTTTGTTCCCGTGCTGGTGCACTTCTTGTCACCCCAAAAAACAGCAATGCGACAAACAGTATAGGTAACAAACGAGCCATGATTTTCCCCTGAAATTTTATTGTGCGTCTGACATACTAACAGAGAATAATCCTGTATTACAGCGACCCTGACCAGGGCAGTAGGAAATATCTGGAAATCAAAGTATCAAGTGGTAACTTTGCCATGGCAATGCTTGTATTTGTGGCCCGAACCACACGGACAGGCCGCGTTGCGCGATACACGGCCCCAGGTGGCCTGATCTTTTGGATCAACCACCTGTGCAGCCTGACGTCCCCGTGTGGGCTCAACGCGTACATCCAGCACTGGTGCATCCAGGTCAACATGGCTTTCTATTGTGTTTTGCGGAGCCTCCAGCTCCAGCTCCTCAGGCTCAAGGCGCAAGTTCTGATAACTCATGGTGATCTTCGTTACCGTCTCGCGCAGCTCCGTAAGCAGGTTTTCAAACAGGGAAAAAGCCTCTGTTTTAAACTCGTTCAACGGATCACGCTGGGCGTAGCTGCGCAAATGTACGACCGAGCGTAAATGGTCGATATTCTGCAAATGCTCGCGCCAGTGCTGGTCAACAACTTGTAACAGAACTTGTTTTTCGATGTGGCGCAGGCGTTCCGAGGTCAGGTTTGCAGCAATTTGCGCATAGGCCTTGTTGGAGAGGTCAATTATGCGCTCCAGCAATTCCTCATTGGCGGTGCCTTCTTCCTTGGTCCATTCCTCGACCGGGAGATCCATGCTGAGAAGTTCCAGGAACTTTTCCTTCAGACCCTTCACATCCCACTGATCAGCCATGGCCTTTTCGGGCATATAGACATTAATCACATCTTCAACGGCTTCGGCCCGCATATCGCCGATAACATCGGATACATCTTCTGACGTCATGAAATCCCGGCGCTGCTCAAAGATGGCCTTGCGCTGGTCATTGACCACATCATCATATTTCAGAACGTTTTTGCGGATCTCAAAATTGCGCGCCTCGACTTTTTTCTGTGATGTCTCCAGCGCCTTGTTCATCCAGGGATGGGAAATTGCTTCGCCGTCCTGAAGGCCCAGCGTTCGCATGATCCCGTCCATGCGCTCAGGCGCAAAAATACGCATCAGATCATCTTCGACCGACACAAAAAACTTGGACCGCCCCGGATCACCCTGACGTCCGGTACGACCACGCAACTGATTATCAATACGGCGGCTTTCATGGCGTTCTGTCGCCAGCACATAAAGCCCGCCCGCTTCCAGCACCACCGTCCTTGCTTCTGCAACCGTCTCGTTGATCTCCTGACGTTTTTTTTCGAGCTTTTTCTCGTCAGGCTCCTTGCCTTTGGCCTGCTCGGCCTCAATCCATTCGCTCAGCAACATTTCCACATTACCGCCAAGTTGAATATCAGTACCCCGTCCCGCCATATTGGTGGCAATGGTCACCGCGCCCGGTGCCCCGGCCTGCGCCACAATTTGGGCTTCCTGCTCGTGATAACGGGCGTTTAGCACCTTGTGCTTTATTTTTTCCTTCTTGAAAATTTCCGACAAAACTTCGGATTTCTCAATGGAGGCTGTGCCGACAAGGATCGGTTGATTATTGGCGGTAGACTCTTTCACATCCGTCACAATGGCCGCATATTTTTCGCTGGCCGTGCGGTACAACTCATCATCATCATCAAGGCGCAATACCGGCTTGTTGGTTGGAATATCAATAACTTCCAGCTTGTAGATATTTTCAAATTCTGCCGCTTCGGTCATGGCCGTGCCGGTCATACCTGCCAGTTTTTCATAGAGGCGGAAATAATTCTGGAAGGTGATAGAGGCCAGCGTCACGTTTTCTGGCTGAACTTCAACATGTTCCTTAGCTTCAATGGCCTGGTGCAAACCTTCGGACAGGCGGCGGCCTTCCATCATCCGGCCGGTAAATTCGTCAATCAGCATGACCTTGCCGTCCTTGACGATATAATCCTTGTCATTGGTATAAAGTTTGTGTGCCCGCAAAGCCTGATTAACGTGGTGCACCACCGAGACATTGTTAATGTCATAAAGGTCGTCTTCGATCAGATCTTTTTCCAGCAGTATTTTTTCAATCTTTTCATTACCGTCTTCGGTCAGGGCAATCGAGCGCTGTTTTTCGTCCAGCTCGAAATCCTCATCCGATAAAAGCGGCATCAGCGCATCAATGGTCTGGTAAAACTCTGTACGATCTTCGGTTGGGCCGGAAATAATCAACGGCGTGCGCGCCTCGTCAATCAGGATGGAGTCCACTTCATCGACGATGGCATAATGGTGTCCACGCTGGCACATCTCCTCCAGCGAGTATTTCATATTATCGCGCAAATAATCGAAACCAAATTCGTTATTGGTCCCGTACGTTACGTCACAGGCGTAGCTCTCTTTACGCTCCTGATCGGTTAACCCATGCACGATACAGCCCGTAGTCAGGCCTAAAAAGCTATAAATCTCGCCCATCCATTTGGCATCACGACTGGCCAGATAGTCATTCACCGTCACCACATGCACGCCTTTTGCCGGCAGGGCATTCAGATAAACGGCCAAGGTGGCCACCAGGGTTTTGCCCTCGCCGGTGCGCATTTCGGCAATATTGCCTTCGTGCAGCACCATGCCGCCCGTCAGTTGAACATCATAATGGCGCTGGCCCAGCGTGCGCTTGGCCGCTTCGCGCACAACTGCAAAAGCTTCAGGCATGAGCTGGTCCAGAGCTTCACCCTTTGCCAGCCGCTCTTTAAATTCGTCGGTTTTGGCGGCAATAGCCTCATCGCTTAGGGCCTCGTATTCACTCTCCAGCGCGTTTATCTGTTCAACACGCGGCTGCAAGCGGCGCACCACACGATCATTAGACGAGCCAAAAATTTTACGGACAATGTTCAACATGACAAAAGGACTCAATTAAAACCAAGTGCGCCAGAGTAAGGGTGTATAGACAAAGGCTGCATACCTTGCAGCATGCGCATGGCTGACTTAAGGACGGTGACACGCAGTGTCAACGCACGGGCCTGAATACAGATTTTTTTTGTGACCTTTTTTAGGAGAGCCTTATGTCCGTTATACCGATCAGAATCATCAAAATAAGCTTGCTCCTTACCCTGACCGGGGTGTTGGTCGCCTGTGGTGGCGGGCGCGGCGGCGGTAATGGTGATGACTTTGGCGGTGCCCGTGACCGGGCCGGCGATGAAGCCATTGCCCGCGTTAACGGGACAACCATTTATGCCTCTGATATTGCCAGAGAGGCGGCGGTGCAAAAGCTAATCCGGGTTGGCGATCCCCTGCCCAAAGGCTCAAAAATCTATAAACAGGTGCTGGACGATCTGGTGGACCAGCGCCTTTTGGCCCTGGAGGCCGTGCGCCGGGGACTGGACCGGGATGGTGAGGCCAAGCGCCGCCTGCAGGCGGCACGGGAACGTATATTGGGCAATATTCTGGTGGAGAGCACCATCTCGCAAGCGGTCACCGATGAGGCCATTCGCCGCATGTATGATGAACAGGCCAAGCTTTCTCCACCGGGAGACGAAGTGCGGGCCCGCCATATTCTGGTCAAAACCAAAGAAGACGCCGACGCCGTAATTGTAGACCTGAAAAAAGGCGCTGATTTTGCCAAACTGGCGATGGACAAATCTATTGACCCGGGCAGCCGCCTTGAAGGCGGTGATCTTGGTTATTTTTCCAAAGATGCCATGGTCGAACCCTTTGCCAATGCCGCCTTTGCCTTAAAAAAAGGGGAGATTTCCGCCCCGGTGCATACCGAATTTGGCTGGCATGTCATCCAATTGCAGAGCCGTCGCAAACAAGCCCCACCAGGGTTCGATGAAATGCGCCCCCGTATTGTGCGTTTTATGACGTTTGACGAAATTCAAAAGCTGATCAGCCAATTGCGTATGAGCGCGATTGTTGAACGTGATGATATGCCCAATGATGCCCTTGCCATTCCCCTTAGCGAGGAGGCCGACAAGAGCGATGAGGCCCACGTGGATAAAGCAAACCCTTAAGTTAAAACCATTCTTAATGTCTTTACGATAAACCTAAAGAGCAGGATGAGGCCCAATGAAGGTTTTACTGGTGGCGGCATGCGCCCTGATTGACCGGGATGGCCGAGTCCTTTTGGCCAAAAGGCCAAAGGGCAAGGACCATGCGGGACTATGGGAGTTTCCGGGGGGGAAAGTTGAAGACTTTGAAACCACTGAAGCCGCACTGGTGCGCGAGTTGCGCGAAGAGCTGGGCGTTGAACCTTGTGAAAGCTGCGTTCAACCCTTTGCTTTTACGACATATATTCAGGGCGATCGGCAACTTCTTATGCCGCTTTATGTCTGCCGCCAATGGGACGGCTTTGCCCGCCCACGCGAAGGTCAGGAGATCAAATGGGTTTATCCAAAGGATATTTATGGCCTGGCCATGCCTCCGGCAGACCTTCCCCTGGCCGCCGAAATACGAGACAGGTTAAGGCGATGAAAAATAACATGTTGATCAAGGCATTTTATGTCGATGAAAGCGGGGCCACAGCGATCGAATACACTTTGATCATATCGCTGATCTTTTTGGTTATCCTTGGGGCCGTAACCCTGTTTGCCGACAATGCGACGGCAATGTTCCAAAAGGTCTCCAGCGCCATTACCGGCAAATAATCAAGTTTTTTTCTTGCCCAGCACGTCCGTCAGCGAGACCTGCGCGCTGCCGGGTTTTAAGGGCTTTTGCTGGCTTTCATGGGGTGCCCAGCCACACATATGCACAATCTCGAAGCTGGCAGGCAGACGCCCATCATCTCCGCCATGGCTGGCCCGGTAGATTTCCTCGGCGCGGGCAATAACGTCCCGGCGCAAAGGCCGGATTGTCCCGGCCAGCGGATTAGCCTGCCCCATGGCTCGCAAATCGCGCATTAACGCCATAAGCGATGAATAGCGCACCACCACCCGGTCCACATCGACAACCGGCAAGGCAAAGCCTGCATGTTGCATCAGCACGCCCAGCGCCTTGATCTCGACAAAGGGAATAATGCGCGCCTGCACCCCGTCGCAATACTCGCTTTCGGCCCGCAAAAGGGCGGCACGTAACTCGTGCAAGGTCCGCTCGCCAAAGAGCGCCCCTAAAAACAAACCATCCGGGCGCAAGCCCTCCCTTATGTGTTGCAAGGCCCCTGGCAAATTCTCCTCCAGATGCAAATGCAACAGGCTGGTGACCAGATCACGGCTTTGGGGGGCAATCTCTATTTTATCTGAAACGTCGCCAAGAGAAGCGGGCAACGCCTCTGCATCGGGCAAAAACGGGCTGAGCAACAGGCCGTTTTCAAAGGGCCGCATTACCGCTTGCAGGCGCTCACTCATGTCTTCCAGCGCCCGGCGCCGTAAAAACCCAGAGTCAGAATCCTTTTTTTGCGCCCTTGCGTAATTGCGTTTTATGCGTGCAGAATCAAAAAGTGGCGGTTTTGGCGTCATAATGGAAAGGTCGGTCCCTTCAGCATGCTTGGCAAGTCCTTATCCCAGATAGGCCGCTCGGTGCTGGATGCGTTATTGCCGCCAATATGCCCGGTCACAAAAGAACTTGTTGATGCCCCCGGCGCCCTCAGCGCCACGGTCTGGGCCGGGCTGGAATTTATTGGTGATCAGGTCTGTTATTCCTGTGGCCATCCCTTTGAATTTGCCGGCCTTGATGGCCAATTGTGCGCCGCCTGCGAGGCGCGCCGCCCCAATATATCCCAAACCCGCTCTGCCCTTGTTTATAATGACATCAGCCGGGCGCTGATCCTGGCCTTTAAACATGGTGGGCATACCGATGGGGTGGCCCGTATGGCAAACTGGATGGCCGCAGCGGGAAAAGATCTGCTGGACCCGCGCATGCTGGTCTTGCCTGTGCCTTTGCATTTACGGCGGCGGATAAAGCGGCGCTTTAACCAGTCGGCCTTGCTGGGCCGGGCGCTGGTAAAAGCCCACGGCGGGCATTTTGCGCCGCACCTTCTTGATCGGGCACGCAATACCCCGAGCCAGGCGGGGCGCAATGCCCAGGCGCGCAAACGCAATGTCGCCGGGGCCTTCATGGTGCCCCAAGGTGCCAAAGACGAAGTGAAAGGCACGCGCATTCTTCTCATTGATGATGTGCGTACCACGGGGGCCACTTTGGCTGCCTGCGCCCGGCCACTACTGGCCGCTGGCTGTGTTCAGGTGGATGCCTTGACCCTGGCCCGTATTGTCAAACCGTCTGAGACCATTACATAGAGGGTGAACCACAGGATAGATCATGACCAAAGCCACCGTATACACCACTGCCCTTTGCCCCTATTGCACAATGGCGCTTTCTCTGTTGCGCAAAAAAAAAGGCGTTGAGATTGAAGAAATCAGGGCCGGGTTCAGCCCGAAAAAGCGCAAAGAAATGATGGCCCGTTCCAATGGCGGCTACACATTTCCGCAAATTTTCATCGGCGAGACGCATGTTGGCGGCTGTGATGACATGATGGCGCTGGAACGCGCAGGCAAGCTGGATGCGTTATTGGCCAATGGCGGCTGATAAGCTCCGTATCGGTCTTGTACAAATGCGTTCAGGGACAAATCCGGCGCACAATATTGATGATGCTTGTGCCTTTATTCGCGAAGCGGCCAAAGGCGGCGCGCGTCTGGTGTGCACACCAGAAAACACCCATTTGATCGAGGGCGACCGGGCGCGGTTTTCTCGCCTGATCAGGCGAGAAAAAGATGAACCTGCACTGGCCGTTTTTTGCGACCTGGCCCAGTCCTTGGGCATTCACCTGCTGATTGGCTCACTGGCCATAAAGGTTGGAGGAAACAAAGCCGCCAACCGTTCTTATCTGATTGATCCAAACGGCCAGGTCATGGCGCGCTATGATAAAATCCACCTTTTTGATGTGACCATTAATGCCCGCGAGACCTGGCGAGAGTCTGATTATTTTCAGGCGGGGCAGCGCGCGGTGATCGCCAAAGCCGGGGTCGCCACTTTGGGCCTTAGTATTTGTTATGATCTTCGTTTTGCAGCGCTTTATCGGGCGCTGGCACAAGCCGGTGCCAATATATTGACCATACCATCGGCCTTTACCCGGGTAACCGGCAAGGCCCATTGGGACGTGCTGTTGCGCGCCCGGGCCATTGAATGCGGCGCTTATGTGTTGGCCCCGGCGCAAGGCGGCGTACACGAAGACGGGCGGCGCACCTATGGGCATTCGCTGGTTGTGGACCCCTGGGGCGCGGTAATTGCAAAACTGGATCATGATGAGCCGGGTATCGTTCTGGCCGATCTTGATTTACAAAAGTGCGAAACCGTGCGCCAGCGCCTTCCTGCTTTGGCACTCAATACAAAGTATGATTTGCCATGATCCGCTATGCGCTTGTCTGTTCCTTTGGTCATGAGTTCGAAGCCTGGTTTTCCAGCTCAGCTGATTATGATGTGCAAAATGAAAAAAAGCTGATCGCCTGTCCGCTGTGCGAAGACCACAGCATTTCAAAACAGATCATGGCCCCATCCGTGAAAAGCACAAAGAAAAAGCCCGCTTTGTCCGACGCCAAGGCGTTTGCGGCCTTTGCCGGTAAGGTGCGTGAGAAAATTCGCGACACCCATGATTATGTCGGTGATAAATTTGCCGATGAAGCTTTGGCTATGCATCGGGGCGAAAAAGATGAAAAGCCGATTTATGGCGAAACCACCACCCAGGAAGCCGAAGCCTTAAAAGACGAAGGCGTGCCCGCTGCGCCTTTGCCACCAGCTTTTGCGCCAACGCCGCCCAAAAAGCTGAATTAACAGAATTATGAACTGACAAAACACCGGAACAACAGGTAGAAATTCTTGCCTTGCCCGACCAAAGGAAAGCTGGCGGGGGTTATTTGGCTGGTTCAGGAAAGAGCAGGGGAGTTATCCCCCTAAACACGGGTAAAAAAGCCCATATTAGCTCCGTAAGGTCTTTTTCCCGTTTTTGGGTGAGCTTTAATGTGCTGGAAGAAAGAAAGTGGCTCTACGGGGCTGAAAGCGGTTTTTTCGGTTAGAAGTATTTTTCTAATGGCCTAGGTATAACCACTGTTCCTGGTGATACCGCCCAAAATAATGCAACAAACCACCCAAATACGCTTAATCCAAAAAATAAATTTATAAGCAATATAAAAAATGAGTGTGGGTGCTTGATTGTAATTTTTTTGGGGCTGGCCTAGATAAGAAGGATTATCTAGGTTAGCGGAATGACAAGCAGGCGTTGTAAAATAAGCATATATAAGCAATCAAAGTTGCTTGAAATGTTCGTTGGAGGTGTGCCTGCACGAACGGCTGCTGAATTGGTTGGTGTAAAC
>NVVV01000008.1 GCA_002733495.1 Robiginitomaculum sp. | reverse complement strand
CACAGGCCGGTGTGGCGGAATTGGTAGACGCGCGGGATTCAAAATCCCGTTTCCTTTAGGAAGTGTCGGTTCGATTCCGACCACCGGCACCATTTTTATGATCTCGCGGCAAGAGGCTTCGCCTCTGCCTCTGATGGGGCGGCGAACGATCGCCGGGGCGCAGTTGCCCCCTTGGGTGCGGTTCAAGTTTTGTCTTTTGACTCGCACCATTTTTGGTGTGCTCCTCGTCCTGAGGTAGCGCAAGGTTAAAGCTCCCTTATGTGCAAATATTCCCTGTGCTACTGCTGACGCGACTTGAGCCGTGTTTTCTGTGCTATCGCTGCGCTATATGAGCACGTCTACTCTATGGCGCTGGCCAGCCAGGCCTGAATGCGCCCGGCGCAATACGCATCTGTAGCTTTGAATGCGGGCATAACCGAGCGCGCCTTCTTAGGCTCAGACACTGAGGCACTTTGCGTGCTTTGAATGGTTTTGCGCAAAATCTGGGCGCTTAAGGCATTATCCAGCCGGGCTTCAAAACCGCTTTCCATACAGGCAGAAAAGCGCAGGCGTAAGGTTTTCAGGGCCGCCTGAAAACTGGCCTCGGAGAGGGGTAAGCCTTCACGCATTTTACGCATATTTTGCGGCGAAAAGGCAATATCTGTATAGAGCTTTGCCGCCAGGGCCACTTCGCGCTGGCGTAAAATTTCCAATTGCGCATCACTGAGTTCTATGGTGCGCTGTGCCGTTTTTGGGGGAGCCTGCGCCCCCTTTAACTGCGTATTCGCCATAACGAGGTCAGTAGACGCGAGCAGGAATAAAAGGCCAAGAGTGGATATAAAAACCTTTTGCATTATACCCCCTCTGGCAGGGGCCAGTTTCGCCGCGCACAGGCCGCCAACACCGTATTGCGTAAAAGGCAGGCAATGGTCATGGGGCCAACACCGCCGGGTACCGGGGTGATCTGGCTGGCATGCAGACTGGCCGCGTCAAAGTCAACATCGCCTACAAGGCGGGTTTTACCCTCCCCGCGCTCTGGCGCGTCTATGCGGTTAATGCCCACATCTATGACCACGGCACCGGCTTTGACCCAGTCTCCCTTGATCATTTGCGCCCGGCCAACGGCAGCCACCAGAATATCGGCTGTGCGGCAAAGGGCGGGCAAATCATGGGTGCGCGAATGGGCGATGGTAACGGTGCAGTTTTGTTCTAAAAACAAAAACGCCGCCGGTTTGCCCACAAGGATGGAACGCCCGACAATCACACAGGATTTTCCACTGAGATCACCCAGCGCCTCGCGCGCCAGTATCACACAGCCCGTGGGTGTACAGGGGCGCAGGCCCGGCTTGCCCAGAACCAGACGCCCGGCGCTGGCTTCGGTCAGGCCGTCCACGTCCTTGGCCGGGTCGATCTGTTTGATCACGGCGGCTTCGTCGATATGGCCCGGCAAGGGCAATTGCACCAAGATGCCGTCCACGTCCGGGTCTGCATTTAAATCTTGCACCCGTTTGAGAAGCACATCCTGCGGCGTATCTGCATTCAAGCGATGTTCAATTGAGTGCATGCCAATCTCTTTGGTCTGCCGCGCTTTGTTACGCACATAAACCTGGCTGGCCGGATCGTCCCCCACCAGGACCACCGCCAGCGCAGGGACGTGCCCGTGGGCGGTGCTTAAGGCCTGAACGGCCTTGCCCAGGCGTTCACGCAAGGCGGCGGCACAGGCCTTGCCATCAAGTCTGCTGGCACTCATTCGTGTCTTCCTTCACAAGGTTAAGCAAGGCGGCCTCAACAAGAGGGTCCGTTGATTGAATGCAAACCGTTTTAACCCGATCCGTATTGCCTTTGATCACAGAAACGGCGGAACGCGGCGTTTTTATGGCTTTGGCAATCAGTTTTTCCAAAGCGGCATTGGCCTTGCCTTTTTCCGCAATGGCGCGCACCCGTGCCTTCAGATAGGCCCGGCCTGCCGCATCACGGGCAAACCCTTCCAGGCGGTCAGCACTTGACTTTGGTTGCAGGCGCACACGTACCATCAAGGTGCCATTTTTGTGGGTTATGACGTTTTGCGTCAAGATCCTCTGACCAGAAGTTGTCTTAGCACAATGCGCACCACTTCCAGGCCTAGCAAGAGAACAATCGGTGATAAATCCACCCCGCCAAGGGAAGGCAGAAACCGGCGGATCTGGCGCAAGGCCGGTTCGGTCAGCGAATGCGTAAAGCGCCCTATACCGGCAACAAACTGGTTACGTGGATTGACCACATTAAAGGCGATTAGCCAGCTCAAAATGGCGCCAGCAATAATCACGTACTGGTACAGTGTAATGATCGAGCTTAGGAGTCTGAAAATGTCATAGCCCACGGTGTCTCTCCTCGTGTTGGTGCACAGATGTAACTATCCTGGCACCGCTTCGCAAGCGCCCATTTACAGAAGCGCAAAGCGCGAATGCTTGACAGGGAAGATCGTAATTGTCATAGCCTCGCCATCGGTACGCACGGGGCCATAGCTCAGTTGGTAGAGCGCGTCGTTCGCAATGACGAGGTCGGCGGTTCGATTCCGCCTGGCTCCACCATCCAGTCTGCCGGTTTTACGGCAAGCTGGCGCGTCTGTGTTTAGTACCGTCGTTTCCGTAGGCTAGTGGCGCTGTTCAGCGTTTAAAGAGACGCAGAGACGCGGCATTCAGTGTGTTGGCATGGGATGGTGAGAGGGCTTGACCGCCTTCATCATGGATTAGCCCTGCGAGCAGGCTTGGTGATTTGGCATTTTTTCTGGTCTTTCGTTTTATGGCATTGGTTTCAAGAATGGCCAGCACATCATAGAAGCAGCAACTACAGTAACGGCAACTGAGCCCTCTTCTTCACTCCCCTTCTGACAACCGATAAATCAGCAATGCCGTTTTCTCGATATTGCGTTTCAAGGTGGTCATATCGGCGGTTTCCTCCTTGGTATGACCGCCGGTGCCCATCAGGCCCAGGCCATCAAGGGCAGCATCCACATAGCCTGCGGTAAAGGAAATATCCGCCGCGCCGGCCTTGCGCGGATTAACCGCCAAAACCTCGCCATAGCCCAGATCTTTGCTTATGGCACTATAAAGGGACAGAAGTTCTTTATTGGCCTTCGTTGGCGCCATGGGGGGATAGCCCTCGGCGAAACTCAAGGCCGCCGATGTGTGTGCCAGATTGTTGCTGGCAATTGTCTGCATTCTGGCTTTGGCGGCGGCTAATTGTTCGCCAGAGGCGGCACGGATGCCGCCCGAGACCAGAGCAGTTTGCGACACCACATTGCTTTTGCCAAAGGCGGTGCCGGAATAGGTCGCCCTGTCCATATTGGCCTTTGTGCCCCCGACAATACGCCCTGGATTAAAGGTCAGGTTTTGCATATCAGCCAAACCTTCGCGAAAAGCGTTTAATATCCGTGCGGTTTCCAATATCGCCCCATAGCCCACATCATCGGTAAAGATTTGCGAGCTGTGCGCCGCCCTGCCTGTGACCTTTAACGTCCAGCGCACACTGCCGCGCCGGGCGATCACGGCGGTTTTAATATCGCCATCACCATCTTCAAAGCCAAGGGCAATATCGGCCCATTTTGCCGCGTCAATCAGCGCCGCCTTCGAGCGGTTTAGCGGACGGCCACTGCTTTCTTCATCACCGGTCATGACAATTTTGATCTGGGCCTGATCCAATACGCCCGCATCATGCAACGCCCGCATGGCGGCAATAATGATCACATCGCCGCCCTTCATATCCGTAATGCCCGGGCCTTTGACCCGATCACGGGGTAGGGGTTCAAACGTCTGAAAAGCATCCGTTTTGGCAAACACAGTGTCCAGATGACCGATCAGAAGAATTTTTGGCCCCTTTGTGCCGCGCATGGCCACCAGATGCCCGGCCCGGCCAAAATCGCCGCCCTCAACCCACCCCGTTTGAAACCCAAGGGCAGAGAGTTCCGCCGCAAACACATCGCCAACCTGATGCACCCCGTCAAAATTCATGGTGCCGCTATTGATATTGACCACCTGTTTGAGGGTCTGGCGCGCCAAGGGCAGACCCGCCGCTACCGCCTTGATGATGGCGCGCTCTTGCGTCTGCATCGCAAACGCAGGCTGTGCGCCTATGATGATCATAGCCATGATCGCGGTCCATATTTTGTACAAAGCCTGTCTCCTTTTATTTCTCATTACGGTCCAGCATATCAGCGCGCACCGCCCGATAAAGCCATAAAGTGAAACTCCGGTAACAATTAGAGCGCTACCTTGCCCCATCCTTCCAAGCCTGAAATAACAACAGGCATAACAAGGGGGCTTGGACCATCATGCTGAATCGCTTTTTTCTTCTCTTTTTTATGGGCTTTACCGTTGCGTTTGGGGCACAGGCGCAAGCGCCGCGCGAAAACTGGATCAGAAATCCCGTTATTTCCCCGGATGGCCAAACCATTGTGTTTCATGCCGATGGCGATCTTTATACCGTGCCCAGCACCGGCGGCGTGGCCCGTCCCTTGACCCTCAATGAAGCCTGGGAGGGTGAGCCGGTCTGGTCGGCGGATGGCAAAATGCTGGCTTTTGCCAGCGATCGTTATGGTAATCTGGATGTGTTTGTCATGCCCGCCACCGGGGGCCGGGCCACCCGGCTGACCTATAATGACGCCGATGACCATCCCAGCGGTTTTTCCCCTGATGGTAAGAGCGTGCTTTTTAATTCTGTGCGCCAGGATAACCCCAAAGCCCACATCAATCCGCGACGCCGCATGCCCGAATTATACTCGATTAGTCTTACAGGTGGTACGCCGCGCCAGATATTTACCACCGGGGCCATGCAGGCGCGCTATAGCGCGGATGGCAGTAAAATTTTGTACTTGCGCGAACATGCGCGGGAGAACTTTTTTCGTAAACATGACACCTCGTCCTTTGCCCGCGACATCTGGCTTTATGATGTGGCCAGCAAACACCATGAACAACTGACCAAAAACCCGGCGGCAGATCACAATCCGGTCTGGATGCCCAATGGCACCGGCTATTATTTTCTATCAGAACGAAATGGTGTTTTTAACATCTGGGCCGATGCGGCCTGGGGCCAGACACTTACCGATGGTCCGCACCAGATTACTCATCATAAAACATTCCCGGTCCGTGGACTTTCCGTTTCAGATGATGGCACGCTCAGCTATAGCTGGCATGGCGACCTTTATACGGTGCGTGATGGCCAGGAGCCGATGCCTGTTGATGTACGGTTTGGTGCCGATGGCAACGGGCGTGATGTTCTGCCTTTGGGCGTCAATGGCGAGATCAGCGAATTTGCATTGTCCCCTGATGGCAAGGAAGCGGCCTTTGTGTCCCGGGGTGAGGTGTTTGTCACCTCGATGGATTTTGCCACCACAAAGCGCATCACCAATACCCCCGGTGAAGAGCGCGACGTGGCCTTTACCCCGGACGGCAAGGGATTATTGTTTGCGGGCGAACGGGACGGACGCTGGCGTATTTTTGAGGTGCGCCGGGCTGATGCCAAAGAAACCCATTTTTTCACTGCCACCAAAATCAGCGAAAACGTGCTAATTGAGCCAAAAGGCGGAGCCATACAGCCCACGCCCTCGCCGGACGGTAAAAAAATCGCCTTTACCGAGGCGCGCAACACCGTGCGAGTGTTCACCCGCGCCGACAAATCTGTGGTCACTGTGCTGCCCGATACGTTTAATCATGACAGCACCACCGGCTATATCAATTTTGGCTGGGCCCCGGACAGCAAAAAACTGGTGGTCGATATGGCCAGCAATGGACGGCTGTTTTTCACCAATATCGCTATCGTCAATGCCGATGGATCGGGCGAAGTGCGCGATATTTCCCTTTCGGGCTATACCGATGCCGCGCCTAAATGGCATACATCGGGCGGGATTATCACCTGGTTTAGCGGGCGCTATGGCCGCCGCGATCATGGTAGCCACGGTGCCAATTTTGATGTCATGGCGGCCTTTTTGAATCAGGAAGCTCTGGATCAATTCTCCCGTTCCAAGGAAGAGGTAAAGCTGGACGAGGAGGCCGAGGACGTGGCCAAAAAAGCCAAAGAAGAGGCGGATAAAAAGTCAAAGAAGAAGAAAAAAGGTAAAAAGGCCAAAAAAGAAGACGAGGTCAAGCCAGTCGTGATCGAGTGGGATAATCTGTCGGAGCGCCAACAGCGCCTGACTATCAATTCGTCCGAGCTGGCCGATGCGGTCTTGTCCAAGGATGCGGACCTGCTGTTCTATCTCTCATCTTTTGAAGGCGGCTATGATCTGTGGGTGCATGATTTTCGTGAGGAGGAAACCAAAAAACTGGTGTCTCTGGATGCGGACCGGGCCAGCCTTTCTTTGAGCAAGGATGGCAAAACCCTGGTGGTGCTGGCCGATGGGTCCTTAATGAAGATTGATGCCAAAAGCGACGCCAAAAAATCCAAGCCGGTAAAAATTACCGCCACGCTAGACCTGAAACCCGATGCGGAACGGACCGAGCTTTTTGGTCATATCTGGCGACGCACCAAAGATATTTTCTATACCGATACCCTGCACGGAGTGGACTGGCCCTTTATGCGCAAGGCCTATGGGGCCAAGGTATCGGCGATCTCAAACAACCGCGATTTTGCCGATCTGACCAATGAAATGCTGGGCGAATTAAACGCCTCGCACACGGCGGTGCGGTATCGTCCACGCAATAAAAAGGCCGACCGTACAGCGGCGCTGGGTGTGGCTTATGACCCCACCTTTGTCGGCCCTGGCATGCGCATTATGACGGTTTATGCCCAAAGCCCCTTGCGCAAAGGCGGCAAAGCCATCCCCGAGGGCACGATTATTCGGGCGCTGGATGGGCAGGCGCTAGGCGCCAGCGATAATTATTATGCGCTCTTGAAAAACCACGCCGGTCAGCGTTTGCGCCTGACTTTGGTGCCCCCGGGTGGCACGCCGTTTGATCTGGTGATCAAGCCGGTCAGTGGTCGTGACGAAGCGGGCTGGGCCTATCTTGCCTGGGTGAAAGAGCGCAATGAACTGGTTGAAAAGCTCTCGGATGGAAGACTGGGCTATGTACATATTCCCAATATGAGCGACAGCGTCTATCGCGTGGTCTATCGCGAATTGTTTGGCCGCCATTTTGCCAAGGAGGGCATTGTGCTCGACACCCGTGATAATGCCGGCGGCGATCTGATGGAGGATCTGAACCGCCTGTTGGATGGCAAGGTCTATACCAGGAATGTCAGCCGGGGCCGCGAAGTGCAGGGCGAGCCGATCACCCGCTGGACCAAGCCCAGCATTGTGATCGCCAACGAGTCCAATTATTCTGATGGTCATTGTTTCCCCGCAACCTATCAGACGCTGGGCCTTGGCAAAGTGGTGGGGATGCCCATATCGGGCACCTGTACCTATGCGGGCTGGGAAGGCCTGATGACCGGAGACATGTTCTGGGGCGTGCCGCAATTGGGCATTCATGACCGGGACGGTGACTTTATGGAAGGCAAACAGACCGAGCCGGACATTCGCGTCAATAATGACCCCAACAGTGTGGAACGCGGCGAGGACAAGCAATTGCAACGGGCCGTTGAAGCGCTGTTGGCGCAGATCGATGGCTAGATAATTCGCGGGCGCATCGCCCAGAGATAACGCAAGACAACCAGCGCCAATGCCGCCATGACAATATAAATGGATATAGCATCGGCTAGCTTTATTGATGCAAACATCCAAAGAACCGCGTACATCAATCCAGCAAGAGCAAAGGCCCAGCCAGCAAAGCGCTGGACCGATTGCTTTTCAGAACCGGCGCACTGTTTTGCCGATAACGGCCCCAGAACTTTTGGAAGCGTATTGCCTAAGGCCGCCAGAAACAGCCCGATTCCGATGCCCCAGGCACGGTCTATAGCGGCCATGTTGAACACATCAAAGTGTTCGATCACACGCAATGAAAAGGCCAGAAATATCAACAGACTTGCTGACAAAACAGACACAATGAAAAAGCGCCGCTCTGTGATTGAATATTGGCTAAGCGGGCGTCGGTTTAACGCCCATATAACGAAAATCCACATCGATGGCATGTACATTATGCCGGCGAACCAGCGCCAGGCATATTGCGGGGTGATAACCCAGTTTGTTATGCCCAAGGCCACGTTTACCAGCACGGTCAGGGCAATAAGTGTGTGAAAAGTACGTGTGCGCATCATGATGGTGTTTCCTCTTCCTCAGAACGATCCGTAGCCTCTTGTTCAGGCTTTAAGCTCAGCCCGAAGGTTTTTGCGAACCCCAAAAGGGCATCTTCCAGAACCGACATTTTCAATCTGTAGATGACCTGCTTGCCTTGTTTTTCGGTCTCCACCAGATCGGCAGTTTTTAACACGGTAAAGTGTGCCGACATGGTCGGTTTGGAGAACTCAAAATGGTCAGCCAGCTCTCCGGCACTTGCCGGGCCCTGGCGCAATAATGCCAACACGCGGCGGCGCGTCGGGTCGGACAGGGCTTTAAAGACTGTACTCATAATTGTTATTTAGCTAATTATCTAAATGTTGTCAAGGGGGCCTAGCCAAAACGGGAACAATAGGTCACCTTATAGCGATGTATAGGGCGTTGATCATGTCTGCACTGGCCGTAGGGCTGTCCGCCTTTGCCCTGCAATGGCTGGGCTATCAATACGTGATGTCCCTACTGCCCACGTCGACCTATGTCGCTTTGATTGCCATTGCCTTTCTAGCACTGGGTCTATGGGCAGGTCTTCATTTGAGCCGTAAAATAAATACGAAACCATTTAGAAAAAATACCAAAGCCCTGTCTGCGCTGGGAATCAGTCCGCGAGAATATCAGGTGTTGGAATATCTGGCTGCTGGTTATGCCAATAAGGAAATCGCACGCCGCCTTGGGGTATCGCCAAACACCATAAAGACCCATTTGAACAGGGTTTATGAGAAGCTATCGGTAAAAAGGCGTACTCAGGCGGTGAACCGGGCGCGGGGTTTGGCCCTTATCCCCTAAAGCCCACAAAGAAGGAAAATCACCCGTTTGGGTAATGGTCTATTTCTCGCGCAACGCTCAAATAAACCAGATCACAAGGAGAGCGACAATGACAATGAAGAAAACTATTTTGACGTACGGCCTGCTAACCGGCGCCGTTATTATCGGCAGTATGATCTGGGGGATTGTGGCCTCGGAAGGGAAAAGCGGGGTCTCGGTCTGGTTTGGCTATCTGATCATGCTGGTGGCCATGACGATGATCTTTGTCGGCGTGAAACGCTATCGCGACCATGAATTTGGCGGCGTGATCGGGTTTGGGCGGGCCTTCGCGCTTGGCCTTGGTATCGCACTGATGGCGAGCATTATTTATGTATTGGCATGGGAGGCTTACCTCGCTTTGACTGACCATGCCTTCATTCATAACTATGCAAATAGCATCATTAAGGCCAGACAGGACGCCGGTATTTCAGACGAGGATTTGCTGGCGTTACGCGCTAAAATGGACGACCTGAAAACCCAATATGCAAATCCGCTGTTTCGTTTGCCGATGACGTTTGCAGAAATTTTCCCGCTTGGTCTTCTGGTTTCCCTGGTGTCAGCAGCTTTATTGCGGCTGCCAAAGGTTTTCCCCGCACGCGGATAAAGCCTTCAGGCCATCCTCAACACTAATCACCGGGGCATAACCAAGCTCAGTCTGCGCCTTATTGATATTAATCGTGCCCTCGCGGCGCATCATATCGGCGGCAAAGCGGGTCAATGGCGGCGTGGATTTCAGCTTTAGGCCCCGCCAGACCCCTTCGAAAAGACGAGCCAACAGTCCGGCAAGCCAGCCAGGCATTTCCTTGTCCGGCGGGGTTATACCCGCCGTAGCCGTCAGGGCGGTAAAAAACTCACGCAAAGGGCGCGTGCCCTCATCAGTGACAAAATAGGCCTTGCCGCCAATACCCTTGGCGATAACCAGATCAATACCATGCACCAGATTGTCAATATGGGTAGTACTGGTGTGTGCCTTGCCTCCATCGACCCATAAAAAACGACCCCTTTCGATCATCTCCAGCACGACCGGCAGGATTGTCTTGTCATTTGGTCCCCAGATCATGCGCGGGCGGACACTGATGGTGCGAAACCCTTCGTCATTGGCAGCCAGCACGGCCTGTTCTGCATGGGCCTTGGTGCGCGAATAGGGATACGGACTATTCAGGGCCAAAGGCAGGGTTTCATCTATATCCCGCATATGCTGGCCATAAAAAACCGAGGCTTCGGTGCCAATATGGATAAAGGCTTTCACCCCCGCATCACGGGCGATTTGCAGTAATTGTTCGGTGGCGGCAACATTCAGTTTCCAGTAATCAGCCCATTCCCCCCATTCTTCAACCTTGGCGGCGGCGTGAATGATAATATCCACACCTTCAAGGTGTTCAGCTGTAACGCCCCCCAAAGCACACCGCACGGGCGTCACCCCCAAAGCCTTTATGGTCTTATCTGAGGCATCCGATCGCGACATAGCGGTTATGTCATGCGCTTTGCCAAAATGCCTGGCCGCAGCCCCGCCCACAAAACCAGAAGCCCCGGTTATGAATATACGCATGTTACCCTCGTGCATTCAGGATCAGTATTTTACAACGATACAATCTGTGCCGTTCTTTTTAATGCTTTGGCAAAAGGATTTAGCTGACGCACTGGTGTCAAAAAACGCAGCATTCAGGCGATAGAAAACCTTGCCAGATTCAAATGTCTTTTTGTAAATATACGCTATGGTATCACCAAAATCTTCCGCCTTTTGCGTTTTCAGTTTCACCCAGTGGCTTTGCGCCTGCGCTTCGGTTTTAAAAGAACCAATCTGCACGGCGTAACCTTTCTGGATAGCGGAACCGCCAGCCGGTAGCGCTGTATGGGCAGGCGTTGCCGGTGATAATGCCGCTGCAGGCACTGGTGATGGTGCCGCTATTGGTGGCACAGCAGCAGGTGCAAATGGCTCACCACCAACCTGGGCGCGGACCTCTTCATAGGCCACCTGCCCCTGGGCCAGACCATATTCGGTAGATTTCTTGAACCATTGCATGGCCACTTTGGGGTCGGCTTTCGTTCCATCCCCGTTATATGTCATGCTGCCAATGAAATACATGGCTTCGGCACTGCCCTGTTTGGCAGCCTTGAAATACCATTGCAGGGCTTCGGTATAGCTTTGCTCTACCCCTGCGCCCTTGTCATACATGTTGCCAAGGTTGAGCTGGCCCTGCATATGGCCTTGTTTGGCAGCCTCGCCATACCAGTGGGTGGCCTCTTTATCGCTTTGGGCAACGCCTTTGCCGAACTGATACATCAGGCCAAGCAAAAACTGCTCCTGCGCGTCACCCGCTTTGGCCTTGTATAGTCGGGATACCACTTCAGTATCATTATTGCCCAACGCCTGTGCATTGGCCGGCAAGGACTTCCCAAGACACAAGAACACAACGGCAAAAGCCAGGTGTTTAGAAAACGCAGATACATTCATCATAGACCCCATGGCAGTCACCGCCATTTATGGCTGCGCAAGCTAAAAGTTTGCCTAAGACAATCAATGCAGGTTGGCATGGAAACGGTCAATAATAAAACAGGGAAAGAAGAAATTTCTGTGCTGAGTGGTGGTTGTTTTCAAACGGTGGCGCCCAAGGGCCTGGACCCATTAGTTTTAGACATATTCATAATAGGTACAGCCAATACGCACTAAAACATGGCGTTTGGCACGGTATTATGCAAAAAATCAGGCTCATATGTATTTGTTCGCCAGAATATAGGGAAGGCATTTTCATTTGGCCAATGATCCTCAAAATCGGATGCTCGACCTGCTCGATCAGGCCTATACGGTTTCCGAGGATTCCACACAGCTTGACGCTTTGCTGGAAAGCGCCAGCAGCTATCTGTTTGAAGATCAGAAAAACGCGGTTATCGCAAAAAACCTGCCACATTATGCTGACCTAGACCCGCATCTTGAATCCCATATCAGCCGGCTGGAAGATTTCATCGAGCGACGCGCCGATGATGAAAAGCTGGGCCTCACTATCGGCCATCACGCCCAGATGATTATTGCCGCCAATGGCCGGGTACTGACCTCCAATGACCGAGCCAAGGATCTGTTCAAAGGCGTTACCGATGTTTTTGTGGATAACTTGCCGCTCAGCCATGACAGCGTAACGGCCTTGCGCGAGATCACGCGGGAAATTGCCGCCGGGGTGCAAGCCCTTGAGCGGGTGATATATCTTCAGGTGGAAACGGACCCGCCACAATCTGCCTTTGGCTATTGCCGGGCCATTCCCATTGGCGATGACAAAACCGGCCTGCATATCAGCCTGTCTTACTTTGACTGGTCGCCAGCTATCTTTACCAGCCTGCAAAGCGCACTGGGCCTTAGCGACAGCGAGGGCCGGGTCCTGCAAGGCATTCTGGTGGGCCAGAGCCACAAGGAAATTGCCTTAAAGCGCAACCGTTCGGTCGATACGATCAAGACCCAGGCCAAGGCTATTTTACGCAAAGCCCGCTGCGCCAAAATGAACGAGCTTGTGCACTTATGTACCAGCATTGCCTATGTCATTGGCCTGTCAGACAAGGCCTTACCAGCGGCCATGATCACCGAGGCCTGGATCACCCCCAGGCAGGGGCTGCACACCCTGTCTTTTGAAGATGGTCGGACCATGGCCTATTACGAATACGGCGACCCGAAAGGCCATCCCGTATTGTTCATGCATGGGTTTTTTCAGGGTCCATTTTTTCTGGATGAAATGAAGCGCGACTTTATGAAAAACGGCCTTCGGGTTATCGCTCCCTCCCGCCCCTATTTTGGCTATACCAGTGCCCCTCCAGCCAGCACCAGTTTTGATGCAACCGCGTGTGATGATGCTGACAGGCTGGTCCGTCATCTGGGTCTGGGGGATAACATTCTGATCGCCGCCCATCATGCCGGTGCCAATCATGCCTTTCGGCTGGCAAAGCTCATTGAAAACCAGGTGCAGGGCATGGTGATGATCGGGGCTGGCATTCCGCTGACTTCCGAACATATCCGCTTTATGACTAAACAGGCAAAAATGCTTTCCGTGGCCTCGCGCCATGCCCCTTCCGTGGTCAAACTGATCGCCACCATGGGGATGAAGACCTATCGCAAAAAGGGCATGAAGGCGTTTCTCGAAGACCATTATGCCCCATCAGAGATCGATCATGTTTGTACCCATAACCCGACCATGCAGCCAAGAATATGCGAGGGCATGTTTCATCTGGTGCAACAGGGTGTGGATGCCTTTGTCTATGATGGGCGCTCGCAATTGTCAGACTGGGGCGACGTTATAAAAGCGGTCAATTGCCGTCAAACCTGGATCCATGGTCGCCATTGCCACATTATGGGGGCGCATTTTATTGAAGACTATGTGCGCTCTTATAGCAATCATACCGTCAAAATCTTTGAGGATGCTGGTTACAACATCCTTTTTCAAAGCCCAAAACGCGTTGTGCAAAGCCTTCGGGACGCCGCCGACTGGACCTGACGCAAACCCTTTTTTCGCCTTTTACCCCCCAAGGGTGAAGCGCTCTATGCACTGCCCCAATATGATGCCTGCATAATCAGGTTGGGAGGCCGTGCGCGGGGACAAATGCGTGCCGCCCCTTGCCCTGTCCAGAATGATAAAAAAGGGGGGCGCTATGTGCCGCAAAACCATATTGAGTCTCAGCGTCGCCGTGTGTGCTTTGTCGGGGGCAGGCTTAGCTCCGGCATGGACCCAGGAAACAAGCGGAACTTGGAGGTGCCCATAAAGATGACATGTCAAACAAAAAAACGGGGCGTCGGGGCGCTTGCAGCGCTGTTGCTGGCCCTCATACCAACAGCGGCTTTGTCCGGGCCTTATGAAGAGGCGGTGACGGCTTTTCGCGCCAAAGAATATACCAAAGCCGTGTCGCTTTTCAGGCCGTTGGCCGAAGCCGATAACGATGATGCCCAATGGTATATGGGCACGTTTTATCGCCGGGGTCAGGGGGTGGAAAAATCATATAAAACCGCACTTTACTGGTATGATCGTTCCGCCCGTAATGGTGATGTGGACAGCCAGTATGAACTGGCCAGGCTATATTATTTTGGCGATGGCACGCCAAAGGATCACAAAGCAGCGTTTGGGTGGTATCTGGCCGCAGCCAAGCAAGGCCACAAGAAAGCCGCCTATGATGTGGGCTATGCCTATAAGAATGCTGGCGGGGTCAAGACGTCATATTCCAAGGCGCTGAAATGGTACCAAAAAGCCTCTGACAACGGTATTAATTCGGGCAGCACGGCCCTGGGTATCATGTATGAAAACGGCCAGGGGACAAAAAAGAATTTTCGCAAAGCGGCAAAGCTATACGCCAAAGCCGCCGATAATGGTGATGCCAAGGGCCGTGCCTTTCTGGGCGAGATGTATTATAACGGCAAAGGCATCGTCACCGATAAAAAACAGGGGATTGCGCTCTATAAACAGGCCGCCGCCATGGGCAGTGACTATGCCAAGACGCGGCTGGAAGCGCTGGGTATACGCAACGATCTTCTGGGCGATGAGGCCTATGTAGCCTACCTGAAAAAGGACTTTAAGGGCGCCATCGGGATCTGGAAAAAACGCGCCTTGGGCGGTGATGCCACTGCCATGGTCAATCTTGGCAATATCTATAAGGACGTCAAATCCGTTCAGAGCTATGAAAAAGCGAAAAACTGGTATGAGCTGGCTGTGACTGTAGGCAATGCAGAGGCCATGACTGGGCTGGGCGATATGTATAATTATGCGCTGGGTGTGCCGCGCAATTATAAGGAAGCCTACCGGCTGTATTCAAGCGCCGTTTATGAAGATGATCCCAAGGGCGTCTATATGTTTGCCACCATGTATGATGATGGACACGGTGTGGAACAGGATAAAGAAAAAGCCATAAAGCTCTATCAGGTTGCCGCAGACATGGGTAATGCCGATGCAAAATCTATGCTGAAATTCTATGCAAAAAAAGAGGCAGACCAGGCCCGCTGGGACCAGATGGTTGCCAATCTGGATGCCATTCGGCGCGAACAGGCCGAGAAAAAGCGCCGTTGTGATGAGCTGGCCTATAAGGGCCGTCTGGAAGCCTCACGGCGCAGTGGACAGTATTACTCGTTTCGCTATGTGCCGCCGACTGAGTGCCGCTAGCATTGCCGTGCCCGCATTTAATTGACCCATAAAGGTGGTGATATGACCATACAAAAGAACATAGCATCTCGTGCCCTGGCCATTTTCTTACTTGGCACATTTGCAGCCCTTACTGCCAGCCCGTCTCTGGCCGGCCCTTATGAAAACGCCATCAAGGCCTATCAGGCCGAAGACTTTGCCGAAGCCGCAAAATGGTTTGAAAAATCCGCCCTCTTGGGAAATGCAGAGGCCCAGCATAATCTGGGTGTGTTTTATGATAATGGCACAGGGGTGGCGCAATCCGACGCTCTGGCCTTCAAATGGTACACAGCCGCCGCCAAACAGGGCATGAAGCACTCGCAATACAATCTGGGCCTGATGTATGACAATGCTCAGGGCGTTGAAAAATCCTCAAAAACCGCCGCCTATTGGTATGAAAAAGCCGCCGAGCAAGACGTCTTGGCCGCCCAGTACAATCTGGCCAGCATGTATGACAATGGCGAAGGGATCGCACAATCCAACGCTTTGGCCTTCAAATGGTATAGCGCCGCCGCTGATCAGGGTTATGCCGCTGCCCAGCACAATCTGGGGGTGATGTATTATAACGGGCAAGGCATCAAGGCCGATGCGGATATGGCCATAAGCTGGATTAAAAAAGCCGCCGGTCAAGGCTATGGTGATGCCATTGCCGCCCTTGAACAACTCGGCGTGGAATAAGAGGCCTGATCATGACGGGCTGGAAGAATAACCGCGCGAAGAGGAAAAAATGATGAAACGCTTATGGATTGCCCTGATAACCGGACTGATGCTCACTGCCTGCGGGGGCCAGGCAGAGACACAAGATGCGCAAGATAAAGCCGCCCAGACGGGCGATGCTCACGCCGTGTTTCTTAAAGCGTGGCTGTCTGGCAAAAAAAGAGGTGAAGCTTTGCAAAAACTGGCGCAGGCGGGCAACCCCCATGCGCAAGTCTATCTGGCCCATGTTAAAAGTGCTGAAGGGCACGCGTCTGATGCAGACAAGGCCATATATCGCGGCTGGCTGGAAAACGCGGCGCAAAATGCCATGGGCGAACAACACCAGACCCTTAGCGGCCTGACCTACCCCCTTTCCGGCGAAGCGGCCTTTCTCATTGCCGAGGACTATCTGGGCCCGGACAAGCTTTATGGCACCGACCAGAGTGCCGCGCTGAAATGGCTAAGAACAGCGGCAGATCAAGGCCAGCCCGCCGCCATGTACAAGCTGGCCATTCGCTACCAATACGGCCTTGACGTGGACAAGGATTTAGCCGCCGCAAAATCATGGATGCAAAAGGCCGCCGACGCCGACTGGCGTGATGCTGTGCAAGGTCTGAAAGGTCTGGAATAAGTCATGAAGTCACTTTTTATAAGACTGGTTATTGGCTTTGCCTTAACCCTGATAGGTACATCCGCCATGGCCACCGGCACGGTTGAGGATGGCATCAAGGCCTATCAGGCCGAGGACTATGATAAGGCTTATAAAATCTTGCTGCCTCATGCCAACACCTATGCCACGCCGGGATTCATTGAGGCGCAATGGCTGATCGGCAATCTCTATCTGGCCAGTAAAGCCGTAGAGAAATCCGTACCAAAAGCCTGGGTCTGGCACCAAAAAGCCATCCAAAACGCCTATGATATTAAAAACTACGCTCTGATCCAAAAAATCCTCAAACCGTATCTGGAGAACAATGTAATAGAAGGAAAAATTGAGTACGCCAAATTGCTCCGCCGGGTCGGCAATGCAGAGCAAATGAAAGAGGCCCGTGCGTTTATTGAACAAGCCGCGACAAGCGGCAATGCCATGGCCCAATATGAAATGAGAAAGTTGGGTTCTGGTTTTTCAGATAAGTTTGAACGCTATCGCTATCAGGCTAAATGGCTAAAATTATCAGCCGATCAGGGCTATGCCCCGGCGCAAATCGCCTATGGCCGTATGTTTCGTTATGGCGGCCCGGCGGTGACGCAAAAAATCTTCTCAAGTAAAGCCTTGAAAGGCTGGCCAGATGATGATGGGGCGCGCCGCCAGTGGAAGAAAGACCAACATATAAAATGGGCGCTAAAGGCCGCCGCCGGGGGCGGTATGGATGGTGAGTTTGCCGCGGCGGTCGCGTATGCAAACAATAGCGCCCATACACAAGCCGCTGTCTATTACAAACGCGCCATGACATTGGGGCATTTCAAAGCAGAATTTAAACTGGCCAAGATCTATGATGCTGGCCAAGGTGTGACCCAAGACCGGCAAAAAGCGGCCAATCTCTATCAGGATATTATGAACCGTGTCGGCGATGATGCCATTTTAATTGATAATGACTGGAAATATGTTCGCAGCGACGCCTTGGGAAAGTTGAATGCGTTAAAAAATGAGGCTGGCATAACACCGCAAGCCTTAAAGGCTCCCCAAAAGCCAAATTGGATTGTCGGCAAATGGGGGGCGGTCGAAGAGGATGGCAAAGGTGGTTATCGGGAAGCCACAGGCCTGTTAGCCAATGCCTGCTCCGACCATGATGGCAGAGGCTATGTAACTTTTAGTTTTAAAAATAACGAGTTGATTGCCTATATTATCGGCAATACTGCCACCACCATTATGTTTGATGGCTTTGAAGAAAAGCCAGCGCCCTATACGGCGCTCGACGACACCCATGTCGCCGTTTACCCGGCGCAATGGGGTGAGGGATGGTTGATGCTGGAACAGGTTAAGCCAGAAGTGTTGAAAGTAATTGTGCAGAATGGTGATAGCAGCGATCGCAACTTTTTCTTGAAACCGTGTAGGAAATAATGCTGCGCGCGCTTCCCGGTTTATGAGGTTCATGGCCTAAGGCGCATCGCTAGGTTTCAGGGGACTCGGTCTCGCTCAGGCGTAACAACATGGCCATCATCTGTTCGCGCAAAGTCTCCTCTTCGCCCTCTGGGCCAAAGCCGCTTTCCTTCTCAACCTCGGCTTGTGCCTTCTCAGTGATCTGCTTTTCTGCATCGCGCAGACGGCCGGCCGCCATGGACAAGGCGGCGGCAAGGCGGGCAATGGCGGTTGTATCGCCTGGATCCGTCTGCTTCATGGTTTCTTCCAGCGTGCGCACCGAAAGGCGCAAGGCCTCAACCCCGCGTGCCAACCCCCGCTGCCAATCTTCCTTTATCTGGCGTTTGCGTATTCTATTTTCGCTAATTTTGAATTGTTTTGCCAGCATGCGAACGCTTTGTCCGCCCTCCCACACATTGCGGATGGCTTGCCAGTCCGGCGGCGGTGGTTCGGGCCAATCTTCATTTTTGGCGCGCTTTGTGACCGTTATGATCGGCAGGTCCAGTCGATGGGCAATTTGGCGGACCGTCAGACCTTGCGCAAATAGCCCACGGGCCTGCACCCAGAGGGAAGTGTCATCATCATTCATGGGTCTTATCCTAGTCTGGCGGCAACGCCGTTGGATAAAACAGAAACGATCGCCAGCGTTTTTGCGCCTTTTGCTTGACGATAAGTCCGTGGCCTGATTGCGTGTGTTCATGGTGTCCAGAAAACCCAGACCAGCGCCGATAGGCATCTCCATCAAGAACGAGGGCGAGCGCGCCGTACTGGTGCCCACCGGGGACTGGACCACCGACAACCTTGGCAAAATGGACAAGCGTCTGCGCGCAATGGAGGCACAGCTTGACGGCATGCCCGTGGCCTTTGATGTGTGCGCGCTTGGGCGGATTGATCTGGCCGGTGCTTTTGTTCTGGGGCGCACGGTGCGTTCCTGTAGCCACCCGCATATGGAGTTTAATTTCATTGGCGAACACAGGGTGGCGCAAAAGCTGATGGCCGAGGCCGATGCCCATTCGGAGGTCTGCCCCGACCCACCCGCGCCCTATAATCTGGGGCAGCTGATCCTCATCCGCTCGGGCCGCGCCGTGATGCAGGCGTTAAACGAAGGCGCGGAAACCGCCGCCTTTTTTGGCCAGTTGATGGTGACATTCTGGCGGGTGATCACGAACCCCAGACGCATTCGCTTTAATGCCATTGTCAATGTGGCCGAAGAGGCCGGGGTTAATGCCCTGCCGATCATCGCGCTGTTGGCATTTTTTATCGGCGCGGTGGTGGCCTTTTTGGGGGCCAATCTTCTGGAACGCTTTGGCGCGGCGCTGTTTACGGTGGATCTGGTGGCGCTGGCGGTATTGCGCGAATTTGGCGTGATGATGATGGCGTTGATCCTGGCCGGGCGTTCGAACAGCGCCTTTACCGCCCATATCGGGGCGATGAAAATGCGCCAGGAAATTGACGCCATGCAAGTGCTGGGCATGGACACGTTTGAGGTATTGGTCCTGCCCCGGGTCATTGCCTGCATCATCATGGCGCCCATATTGGCCTTTGCCGCCATCATAGCCGGGTTGGTGGGCGGCGGCCTTGTGACCTGGGCGGTGCTGGATGTTTCTCCAACGCTGTTTGTCGCCCGCATGCAGGAAAATGTGCCGCTGATCCATTTCTGGGTGGGCATTGCCAAGGCCCCGGTTTTTGCGCTGGCCATCTCGCTGATCGGCTGCCGTCAGGGCCTGCTGGTCGAAGGCAATGTGCAATCGCTGGGCGAGCGCACCACGGCTTCGGTGGTACAGGCGCTTTTCACTGTGATTTTTATTGATGCCGTCTTTGCCATGATTTATCTGGAGCTGGACTGGTGAGCGACGCACAAAAAGAAACCGTCATCGAGGTGCGCAATTTGACCAATGCGTTTGGTCCCCATGTGGTGCATCAAAACCTGAACCTTGATGTTTATCGCGGCGAAGTTCTGGGCCTTGTCGGCGGATCAGGCACAGGAAAATCGGTGCTGATGAATACCATATTGGGCCTGCGCAAACCGCAAGCAGGCAGCATTAATGTGCTTGGCCATGATACCCAAAGCCCGTCCGCTCGCCGGGGGCTGGAAAGCCGCTGGGGCGTACTGTTTCAAAATGGCGCGCTGTTTTCCTCGCTAACGGTGAAAGAAAACGTGCTTTTACCTTTGCGCGAACATACACGCCTGCCAGAAAAACTGATGAGCGAGCTGGCCGACATGAAGATTAATCTGGCCGGGCTTGAAGCCGAGGCCGGTGCCAAAAAACCATCCGAGCTATCCGGCGGCATGCTTAAACGCGCCGCCTTGGCGCGGGCTTTGGCGCTGGACCCGGAACTATTGTTCTTTGACGAGCCAACATCGGGCCTTGATCCGATCAGCGCCGCCGCCTTTGATGATCTGGTGGTTGATTTGCAATCCACACTGGATCTGACGGTATTTATGGTCACCCATGATCTGGACAGCCTTTATGCCATTTGCGATCGCATCGCGGTGCTGGCCGATAAAAAAGTCGAAATTGTTGCGCCCATCGAAGAGGTGCTACAATCAGATCATCCATGGATACGGTCTTATTTTCATGGCAAGCGCAGTCGCGCCGCTGGCATGGGGCAGGAAAACACATAATGGAATCAGAATCGCGCTATGCGCTGGTCGGCGCCTTTATCCTCAGCATTATTGCTGCTGCCGCACTCTTTGTATTCTGGCTGGGTCAGGTCAGCTTTGATCAGAAATATGCCGAATACGACGTGGTGTTCGAAGGCCCGGTGCGCGGCCTCTCCAAATCCGGCGAAGTGCGCTTTAATGGCATCAAGGTGGGCGAAGTGACCAATCTGGGGCTGGATAAATCTGACCCCAATAATGTTGTGGTGGCGCGTATCAAAATCTTTGCCGAAACCCCGATCAAGCAAGACAGCTATGCTCAGCTAGAGCCGCAAGGCATTACCGGGCTGTCCTATATCCAGATCAATGGCGGCAGCGCCAACAGTCCGCCTTTGAAGAAAAAAGCGGATGAGCTTTATGCGAAAATTCCCTCGCGCAAGGCACAATTGGACGAGCTGTTTGCCGGGGCCGATGATCTGATGCTGGCGGCAAATGCGGCACTGGTGCGCATAAATGTGCTGTTCAGTACCAAAAATATGACTGCCTTTTCCGAGGTTCTGGAAAACATGCAAATGGTGACTGATCGACTGGCCACCGAAGAGACTTTGTTTTCTGATTTTAATGCGATGATCCGCTCTACCAAAACTGCCGCCGATGAAGCGGCCAAGGCGGCAATTACGGTGCAGGTCTTGCTGGAAAGCAGCAATAAGGTGCTGTCCGAAGATGCCAAGGGGATGATCCTGGCTTTTACTGATGCGGCGGTGCAATTGGAACAGGCCTCGACCAAGGCCAATGCCTTTATGGACAAGGTTAGCGATCCGCTGACCGAGTTTAGCGAGGAAGGTTTAAGCGAGCTGACCCTGACCCTGACGCAATTGCGCCTTTTAACCCAGACCCTGGAGCGAGTGATGGAAGAGATCGACCGCAGCCCGGGAGAGTTTATTGCCGGTGAGCCGGTCAAGGAAGTGGAGGTGCCACGATGAGGGCGCAGCTTAGCATTCTGGTTTTATCATTGACCCTAGTGTCCTGCATTTCGGTCCTGCCTAAGCCCGGGCCAGAGCCGGACATTTTCCGCCTTGGCGAAATTGCCTTACCCGAGCATTTCGCCAACACCCCGGTGGTGATGGTTGAACTGCCCCGCACCCCAAAGGCGTTGCGCAATAACCGGCTGGCCATTTTGCAAGGCGGTCAGGGGCTGGCCTATACCAGCGGGGCGCGCTGGGCTGCGCCGGTGCCGCAAATCATGGGCGAATTGCTGGGCGATGCGCTACTTGCCACAGGGCGTATCAATGTGGTCACGCCAGAAGAGGGCGTGCATCCGCGTTATGTATTGATTACTGAAATCCGCCATTTTGAAATTGTTTACGACAATGGTAATGAAGCCGTGCCCCTTGGCCGGGTTGCTGTGCGTGCCAAAATCATTGATCGCAACGGACGCTCGGTACTGGCTCAGCATCATTTTGAAGCCAGCATCAGGGCCAGCGAAAACCGCCTTGCACCCATTGCGGCGGCGGTGGATGCAGCGGCGCAGCAAACCGGCCGGGAATTGGGAAACTGGGTGGCAGATAGCCTAGAGAATGTAAGCGCTAGTCGCTGAACTGGTCTTTGGCCAATTGGGCATAAAGCCCGCCTTTGGCCAGAAGGGTGGCGTGATCGCCAGTCTCGACAATCTGGCCATTATCCAGCACCAGAATATGATCAGCGCGCATGACGCTGGCCAGACGATGAGCAATCATAATAGTCGTGCGTCCAGCGCGCAAATCTTCAAGGGCGCTTTGCACTTTGGCCTCAGTCTGGGTATCCAGCGCACTGGTCGCTTCATCCAACAGCAGGATCGGCGCATCCTTTAACAGCGCCCGGGCCAGCGCAATGCGTTGTCGCTGGCCACCGGACAGGCGCTGACCTTGCGCCCCCACCTCAGTGTCATACCCATCTGGCTGTTCCAGAATAAAGTCATGAGCGGCGGCCCTTTTGGCGGCACTAATCACCGCGTCCTTGTTCGCATTTAAACGCCCAAACGCGATGTTTTCATAAATGCTACCCTCAAAGAGCACCGCATCCTGACTGACCAGCGCCATAGCCCTGCGCAGGCTGGCCAAATGAACCTGATCGATGGGCGTATCATCAATGAATATGTGCCCGGCCTGAGGATCATAAAGCCGGGGAATGAGGTTCAGCACGCTGGTTTTTCCGGCCCCGGAGGGGCCAACCAGCGCAAGGGTTTTCCCAGCCTTTGCTTGAAAACTGATCTCATGCAGAACCTTGGCGTTTTTGCCATAGGCCAGCGTGATATTATCAAAGCGCACCTCGCCTTTGGTAATGTTCAGGTCTTTTGCATTGGGTGTTTCTTGAATGTCAGGATGTTCATCCAGAAGCGCAAAAATACGCTCTATCGCAGCGGCCCCTTCCTGCCAAACTGCGCTTAGTGTGCCAAGAGCGCGTAAGGAAGGGGCCATCACCGCCAGCGCGCTGATAAAGCCGATGAGGTTGGCAATGGGCGATCCGTGGGCGCTGGCCCGCCAGGCGACAAAGGCCAGCACAGCGGCAAAGGCCATGCCGCCCGCCAGTTCCAGCAACGGGTCGATCTGCGCTTTTTTGGCAATCAAACTAAAATTAAGGCGGCGGCGGTCTTCAAAGGCGGCTTTGGCGCGCTCCGCTTCGTGGTCTTCTAATTGATATAGCTTGACCATGCGCGCCCCGGCCAGGCTTTCGGTCAAAAGCGCCGTCAGCCGGCCCAATTGTTCCTGCGCCTGTGTGGAGAGGTTTCTCACCGTCTTGCCGATCCGGGTCACGGGAAAGGCCATTAGCGGGTAGAGCGCCATGACCAGCAGCGCCAACAGCCAGTCTACCCAGACCATGAAGGCAATGGCCCCCAACACCGTCAGGCTGTCCCGTACCAGATTGGTCAAAGCCCGCGAAAGGGCTTCGCGCACCAGATTGATGTCATTGGTCAGACGAGACACCCATTGCCCGGCAGGTGTGGTGCTGATCTGGCCAAAATCGGCCCCCAGCAAATGGCCAAACATGGCATTTTGCAGACGCGTGGTAATGCGCAAGGAAATGGCATTAGTCATCAGGGTCTGGCCGTAAAGCGAGATGGCTTTAAACAGGCTAAGCCCGATAATGCCCGCAGGCACCAGCCCCAACATGCGCGGATCGCGGGCCTCCAGCAAGGAGACCGCCCAGCGCACCATAACGGGGTAGAGCGAATTGGCCCCCGCCACCAGCACCATCAGCGCGACGGCCAGCAAGAGGCGCGGCCAGTGTGGCCACACCCAGTCACGCCAGAACCGGGCGCCGGGTTTTTGCTGACTAATGGTCGTGATGGTCCTGTTCCGGGTCAATCAGGCGGTGCGCATGAATGATGAAATAGCGCATATGGGCGTTATCAACCGTTTGCTGCGCGGCGGATTTCCACGCGTTAAAGGCGCTGGCATGGTCAGGAAACGCGCCAATAAAGTCCAGCGTGTTCAGGTCTTTGAAATAGACCTTGTTAACGTCATCCAGCTCGCCGCCAATAACGATGTGCAAGAGTTGTTTTTCATTTTCGCGTTGCAGAGGTTTATTCATTGTTTTGCCCGGATTGTCGTGAAGTAAGAACGCGCTCTAATATCAAAGCATGTAAAGCGGGGCCAGCGCAAATAACGCCCACTTTGGTAGAGTTTTGCAGATCATAACAAAAAGACTGGCCATCAGGGTCGGTAATAATGGCCCCGGCCTCGCTAGCAATCAGGTCAGCGGCGGCCAGATCCCAGTCTGATTTTGGTTGCAAGGTCAGACACGCATCCCACGTCCCGGCCCCAACCAGCGCAATACGATAGGCCATGGAATTGCGGCTGCCGGTATGCATTTTCGGCCACGGCTTTGCCCAGCCCTTGTGGGAAAAAAGCCCATCATGGGCCAGCATTCGCGCCAGATGCAGGCTTGTCGCTGTGCCAACCGTGATCGGCACATCATTACAGGTCGCGCCTTGCCCGGCCTGTGCGCAATACATTTCTTCCAGCGCCGGGTTATAAACAACCGCGCTTAAGGGGCGACCATTTTCGACCACGGCCAGACAAATGGTAAAATGCGGCTTGCCCGCGATAAAGGCGCGGGTGCCATCAATGGGGTCAACGATAAAGGTCCGCCTGGCCCTTAGGCGCGAGCCATCATCAATGCTTTCTTCGGATAACCAGCCATAACTGGGCCGCGCCTTACATAAAATATCGCGTAATAAGGCGTCGGTCTCAAGATCAGCCTGTGTGACCGGGTGGCCCGGGCTTTTTTCGGTGACCTCGCCCGGATCAGAAAACCAGCCCATGGCACAGGCCCCGGCGCGGCGCGCGGCCGCCTGTAGCAATTCCAGGTCTTGTGTGTCGATTTCGCTCATTGACCAGCGACGCTAAGGCCTTCGATTAACAGCGAGGGCGTATTGGCGCTGGAGCGAAATTCCAGATCAGAAGCGGCAATCAGGCGCGCATAAATATCTGCCAGATTGCCCGCCACCGTCATTTCATTGACCGCGCCGGCGCGCTGGCCGTTCTTGATCTCAAACCCGGCAATGCCCACCGACCAATCCCCTGTGCCCGCGTTAAAGGAAGGCCCAAAGGCATCGGTGACAATCAGGCCATTGCCCACATCGGCCATCAACTCGCCCGGGCTTTTGGACCCCGCAACAATATGCACATTGGTGGTGCCCACACCCGGCGGTCCGCCCAGCCCCAAAGCGGCATGGCCGGTTGGGGCCTCGCCCAATTGACGGGCAGATGAGAGTGAATGCAGCCAGGTGGTCAGATGGCCATCCTTGACCAGATGGCGTTTATGCCGGGCCAGACCCTCGCCATCTATGGCCGAAGAGCCAAGCCCGCGTATGCGAAAAGGGTCTTCGACAATATCAAAGCCCGGGGCAAAAACCTGCTCGCCCATTTTGTCCTTTAAAAAGGAAATGCCGCGCGCCACGCTGGGGCCGGTAATGGCCCCCAAAAACATGCCGAGCAAAGAGCGCGCCGTGCGCGGCTCGAACATTACCGCCATGGCGGCACTGGGCAGTTTGATCGCGCCCAGGCGCGCCGCTGTGCGGGTGCCAGCCTCCAGACCGACCTCTTCAATACTGCGCAAGTCCTCATGCCAGTGAGCGGTGCTTTGCGCCCAGTCGCGCTCCATCGCGCCATCCTTTTCGGCGATCACCATGACGCTGCGTCCGTGCGAAGTGCTTTGCCGTGCCGCCTCGAACCCGTTACTGGCGCAAATGGTTACCGCGCTGGCGCTCCACCCGGCGGAGGCACCGCCAGATTTGCTAATGTTTTTAACGCCCATGGCGGCGGCTTCAATGGCCAGCGCCTCTTCGGTCAGCCCCTCAATATCGGGAATGGCCGGGTCATAAAGATCAAGGTCCATATGGTCCTTGGCCAATTGCTCCGGCGTAGCCAAGCCACAATAAGGGTCTTCGGGGGCGGCCTTGGCCATGGCACAGGCCCGCTCCGCCAGTTTTTCAAGTGAGGCAGGGGATAAATCAGACGAGGAAATACCTGCCTGACGCTTGCCCATCAGGACGCGCAGGCCCAGATCCTGACTTTCGGAACTTTCCACATCTTCCAGCGCGCCCTCGCGCGCCGACACATCCAGTGACCGGGACCGCACAATCACCACTTCGGCGGCTTTTGCACCACCTTTTATGGCGTGCCGCAGCAGGTCTTTGGCCAGATCATTAAAATGCGCAGGCGTTTTGTCTTGTTGTTGTGTGCTCATAAACGCAGCAATACCGCCGCGCGTGCCATCCGGCAATTGGCATTAGCCGACAAAGACAAAATACAACAGCGCCAGTGCCTCGACGATCAGCACCAGGCCGGTAAAAATAGTGCCATAAAAGCGACCCATTGGGCGCTGTCCTTCTGGCGCGGTAAAACCAAAGCCGTGCGCATAGCGGGCCAAGGTAAAGACGCCGCCCAGAATATGAACCAGCAAAACCGGCGCGCCCATGGCGGCAAGTGAGAAAAGCCCCAGCAAAGGCAAGGGCGCATATTCGGTGAAATTGGCATGAATACGCATGGCCCGCATCATGTCTTCATTGTCACCATGACCAAGGCTGATGCCTGTGACTTGCCGGGCCTTCGCGGTTTTATAGGCTAATAGAAAAAGCAAAATCAGATTGAACGCCAGATAAAGGGCGGCAGCTTCGTGGGCGGTAAAGTCTAGCATTGGTAAATTCCCTAATCGATTATCCTGTTCTTGCCTCATCATGGTCGTGCCGCGATGCGGGCGTCAAGGCATTGCCGACAAACAAAAATGAATGCCGCTCCTGTGCCTGCACGCTGATCGGCGCTTGACGTTCGGGGTGTGGTCTGAAAAGAAGCCCACAAAATTCGGAGTGTGATCATGGGATTTAAATGCGGCATTGTTGGTTTGCCTAATGTGGGCAAGTCCACGCTTTTTAATGCACTAACGCAAACGGCGGCGGCGCAGGCGGCCAATTATCCGTTTTGCACCATCGAGCCTAATATTGGTGAAGTGGCTGTGCCCGAGCCGCGCCTTGGCAAGCTGGCCACCATTGCCGGGTCCAAAGAGCTGATCCCGGCGCGGATGAATTTTGTTGATATTGCCGGCCTGGTGGAGGGTGCCTCCAAGGGCGAGGGACTGGGCAATCAGTTTCTGGCCACCATTCGCGAAGTGGATGCGGTGCTTTATGTGCTGCGCTGTTTTGATGATGATGACATCACCCATGTGAACGGCAAAATCGACCCGCTTAGTGATATGGAAACGGTAGAAACCGAGCTGATGTTGGCCGATATGGAAAGCTTGGAAAAGCGCGTATCCACCGCAGAGAAAAAAGCCCGCTCTGGCGATAAAGAGGCCAAAGCCGCCATCGCCCTGATGGATTTGGCCTTAAATGAGCTGCGCGAAGGCCGCCCGGCGCGCGCCGCAACCATTCCAGAAGATGATCGCAAAGCCTGGAAAGGCCTGCAATTGCTGACCTCGAAACCCATTATGTTTGTCTGTAATGTGGATGAGGAAAGCGCCGGTACCGGCAATGCCTATTCACGCACCGTTGAGGAATTTGCCAAAATCGAGGGCGCGCCGGTGGTGATCATCTCAGCGCAAATCGAGGCCGAACTGGCGCTTTTAGATGCCGAGGAACGCATCGAATATCTGGCAGAGCTAAACTTGGACGAGCCGGGTCTGGATCGGTTGATCCATGCGGGCTATGCGCTCCTTGATTTACAAACCTATTTCACCGTGGGGCCAAAAGAGGCCCATGCCTGGACCATCAAAAAAGGCACGAACGGGCCAAAGGCCGCAGGTGTTATTCATGGGGACTTTGAAAAAGGCTTCATTCGCGCCGAAACGATTAGCTATGAAGACTTCATCGCCTGCAATGGCGAACAGGGCGCCAAGGAAGCGGGAAAAATGCGCGCCGAAGGCAAGGAATACATCGTACAAGACGGCGACGTGTTGCATTTTCGCTTTAACGTTTAAGGCTTAGCACTGATCAGTTTCGCCGCCGTATGCTATGGTGGCATTATGCGAAAACGACCTTGCGTTTATATATTGGCGAGCGCGCCAAACGGCACGCTTTATATTGGCGTGACCAGCAACTTGCCCAAACGCATATGGGAACACCGGCAAGGCGTGGCCGATGGCTTTACCAAAAAACACGGTGTCAAAACACTGGTCTATTATGAAATGCACGAGACTATGCTCGCCGCCATCGCCCGCGAAAAACAAATGAAAAACTGGAAACGGGACTGGAAAATAAACTGCATCATCAAAGCCAATCCAGACTGGCTTGATCTGTATGATGAGGTTTGTGGTTAAGCGTCACCCCGGCGAAGGCCGGGGCCTATTTTGAGGCATCACGATGGATTGCGGCCTTCGCCGCAATGACGCGGAGGTAAGCATCGGGATGGTGCGGGGACGAGTGCTGCCCTCCTACCTATTCATCCGGTTGGCGATCAGATCATCGACCACGGCGGGTTCGGCGAGTGTGGAGATGTCGCCCAGATTGCCATAATCATTTTCAGCGATTTTGCGCAAAATGCGCCGCATGATCTTGCCGGAGCGGGTTTTGGGCAGGCCGGGGGCAAACTGGATGAGATCCGGCGTCGCGATGGGGCCGATCTCAGTGCGCACATGGGCACGCAGCTCGGCGCGCAACTCGTCCGAAGGCTCAAACCCGCTCATCAAGGAGACATAAACATAAATGCCTTGGCCCTTAATGTCGTGGGGATAACCCACCACGGCGGCTTCGGAAACGGCGGGGTGAGACACCAGCGCGCTTTCCACTTCGGCGGTGCCCATACGGTGGCCGGAGACATTCAACACATCATCCACCCGCCCGGTAATCCAGTAATAGCCGTTTTCATCGCGCCGACAGCCATCGCCAGTAAAATACAGGCCCGGATAGGTGATAAAATAGGTATCGGCAAAGCGCTGATGGTCACCATAAACGCTGCGCATCTGCCCCGGCCATGAGCCTTCGATACAGAGGTTTCCCGATGCTGCGCCGGTCAGTTCCTTGCCCTCTGCATCGACCAGCAGGGGTTTTATGCCAAAGAAGGGCCGGGTGGCGGAGCCGGGTTTTAGCGCTGTGGCCCCCGGCAGCGGCGTAATCATAATACCGCCGGTTTCAGTCTGCCACCAGGTATCAACGATGGGGCAACGCCCCGCGCCCACCACATCATAATACCAGTCCCAGGCCTCGGGGTTAATCGGCTCGCCCACCGTGCCCAAAAGCCGCAAGGACGACCGATCGGTCTTTTTAACAAACTCATCGCCAGCCCCCATCAAAGCCCGAATGGCGGTTGGCGCGGTATAGATGATATTGACCTGGTGCTTGTCGCAAACCTGCCAGAAGCGGGAGGCATCGGGATAGTTTGGCACCCCTTCAAACATCAGGGTAGTGGCCCCATTGGCCAGTGGCCCATAGACGATATAGCTGTGCCCGGTAACCCAGCCCACATCGGCGGTGCACCAGTAAATATCACCCTCATGATAATCAAACACGTATTGGTGGGTCATGGCGGCATAAACGAGGTATCCGCCACAGGTGTGCAACACGCCTTTGGGCGTGCCGGTCGAGCCGGAGGTGTACAGGATAAACAGCGGGTCTTCGGCGTTCATCGGTTCCGCCGGGCAATCGGGCGGTACCGCGCGTGCCGCCTCTTCATAAACCACATCGCGGCCCGGCTTCATGGCCACGTCTGCGCCGGTCCGGGTGATGGTGATCACCGTGGTCACATCGGGACATTTTTCCAGTGCTTTATCTACATTGACTTTGAGCGGGATAGTTTTGCCGCCGCGTACCCCTTCATCGGCGGTGATGATGCAGGTTGAGGTGCAATCCAAAATGCGCCCGGCCAGAGCTTCCGGCGAAAAGCCGCCAAACACCACCGAATGCACCGCGCCAATGCGGGCGCAAGCCAGCATGGCATAGGCGGCCTCGGCCACCATGGGCATATAAAGCGTTACCCGGTCGCCCTTTTTGACGCCGCGAGATTTCAACACATTGGCAAAGCGGCAGACATGCGCGTGCAATTCGCGATAGGTGATGTGTTTGGATACCTCCGGGTCGTCACCTTCCCAGATAATTGCGGTTTGATCCCCACGTGTTTCCAGATGCCGATCAATACAATTGTGAGACACATTGAGCGTACCGTCCGCATACCAGCGAACGTGCAGATTATTCGTATCAAAGCTGCAATCAGAAACCTGACTGTAGGGCGTGAACCAGTCGAGCCGCTTGCCTTGCTCACCCCAAAAGGCATCCGGGTCATTGATAGACGCCGTATACATGCGCTCGTATTCAGCGTTATCAACAAAGGCGCGCTTTGCCCACGCGTCCGCTACGGGATAGGTTTTGGTGTTCATGATCGCCTCTTTTTATTTTTCCTGGCTCCACTGTCCTTCCCGTGTGAAACTGGAGCGGGAAAAGAAAACAGTGAGATTTTTATGCGTTTTTCTATCAGCCTTTTGACCGCTTTGACCAGCCTTCTTATCGGGTGTGCCGCGCCCGGCCAAAGCCCGGTGCCGGATGGTGTGATTGCCACTTTGCCAGAACCGATAACCAATAATGCGGTCGCCCTGGTCGGCGATACGGCTTATTCCTTTGCGGGCTTGCGCGCGGGCAAAACCTGGAAAGATGTTACCGCCAATGCTTATGCCTGTGATCTTGCAAAAGGGGCATGCCTGAGCATCGCCCCGCTGCCCGATGGGATCGGTCGTCTGGCCAGCACCGCCGCAAGCGTGAAGGGAAAAATATATATTTTTGGCGGCTATACCGTCGCCAAAGACGGAGCAGAAAAATCAACGCCAGAGGTCTGGATGTTTGATCCCAAAACAGAAATCTATACCCGCGCCGCCGACATGCCAGTACCCGTCGATGATACTGTGTCCATGGTGTACCGGGATCGTTATATCGTTCTGGTTTCCGGCTGGCATGACACGGACAATGTTGATCTGGTTCAGGTGTTCGACACCAATGAAAACACCTGGTCCAATGCGACCGCATTCCCAGGCAGCCCGGTGTTTGGTCATGCGGGTGCCGTCAGCGGCGATCGCCTGCTGATTTGCGGCGGGGTCAAAGTGGTGCCCCCTGTAGCCCCGCAGAAACGGCGCAGCTTTGTGCTTTCCACCTCTTGCTGGGCGGGAAAAATCGATGAGAACGTGCAAGAAATTGCCTGGACCAAAACCGGCGATGAGGCCCCGGGTGCCGCTTATAGACGGGCGGCGGTGGCCCTGCCAGAGGGAGCCTTCCTGTTTTATGGTGGGGCGTTAAACCCTTATAATTATGATGGTGTCGGCTATGACAGCGTGCCCAGTGCGCCGCTGGGCCGTATGGATATTGCCCGTTTTGATGAGCAAGGCGCGGTGCACTGGCAACAGGTGCGCGCCCCGGTGGGCATGGATTATCGCGGCGGCGTTTACTGGCGCGGCGCGCTGGTGACAATCGGCGCCATGAATGAAACCCAGACCGTGATGGATGCGGTGCGCGCTATACCTTTGCCGCAGCGTCAATAATCACTTTGCCCGCATCCAGAACATGCTGGAAAAATTCATCTATATCGATGTTATCCACCGCATCATTGGCAATCAAAAGGCGGATGGAAACACGGTCCTTGATGGTCCCCAGCCCGACCATGGCGATGCCGCACTCGTATAGGCGCTGGCGAATGGCGCGGTTTAGATCATCCTCGTCCATGCCATCCGGGGCTTGGTATATGAAGTTGATATTAAAGCTTTCGCGCGGCACCAACATTTGTAACTGAGGGGTATCGCGCACCACCCCTTCCGCATAGGCAGCCTTTTGCAAAAACCGCTCTATGCGCGCCACAAAGCCTTCACGGCCATAAAACTTCCACGATAAAAACAGCTTTAATATATCCACATGACGTCCGCATTGCAACGATATCGCGCCCAGATCCGCAGGGCGTTCATTATCTTCCCCCCGAAAAATATAATCATCATTGCCGCTATTGACGGTGGCTTGCAAAATCCCGGCGCGATTGTTGATCAGCAATAAATTACAAACCATCGGAATGCCGTGCATTTTATGAAAATCAAAGGTGAAGCTATCGGCGCACTCAAGACCCGGCAAATATTGCTCGGTCAGGTCTTTTGAAAGAAAAACCGTGCCACCCCAGGCCCCATCCACATGCACCCACAAATCCAGACCTAAACGATCACGTAGCGCACAAATTTCGCCTACCGGGTCATAAGCGCCGCGCACGGTGGTCGCCGCTGTGGTGCCAATAAAAAAAGGTTTTTTACCTTCTTTTTTGGCGGTTGTGATCGCCTCCTCCAACGCATCCAGACGCATGCGCCCATGATGATCAACCGGGATTTTTATCAGGTTTTCAGCACCAATGCCGAGCACATTGACCGCCTTGTCCATGGAATAATGTGCCTCGGCATTCACAAACGCGACCAGCGGCGATGTGCCAAAAAGGCCGGCCTGCTTGGCGCTCTTTATGGCCAGATTGCGCGCCGCCATCATGGCCACCAGATTGCCATTGGACGAGCCCGTGGTCATCTGCCCTTCGCCGTCTTTAAATCCGGCAAGGGACAAAAACTCATCAATCAGGTGCTTTTCCATCTCGGTAGAGACCGGCGCGGATTCGAACGTACAGGCCGAAGTGTGAGCGATGGTGCTGATCATTTCGCCGATCATGGCGGGCATATTAGCATCGGCCCACATGCGGTTCCAGAACTGTTTGTGACCAGTTCTGACCGAATATTTCAGATATTTATCGACCCAGCCAAAGAGCGCGCCATAATGCTCCGGCACGCTTTCCTGCGCCAGGTCAAGCTGAGCACGCAGAGCCGCAGGGGGATAATAATCCACCACCGGCCCCTCATTTTGCGTGGCGCGATAGCGCTCCATAATTTGAAAGAGGCGTTCGAATACATCGTGCTCTGTCATGTGTGGTGTGCTCGCATTAGGGATTGGATATACAGGGTATCAGTCATGACAGCTTTTCCAACCGCCTGGACCTAAACAAGTTTAATTGTAACAAAAATATGGTATTGCTACCTTATATTTTTCAAAGAGAGTCAGGTAACATAATAAGACTCGCATTTTTATAGTGTTAATGATAGTTAACCCCTTCGGGGAGAAGTGAGTGAACTATCGGGGTGTTGCGCGCAACAGGCGCGCTGTGCGTGATGGGCGAAGCAATATTCGTCCCACTTACGTCTATGCCAGACAAAGGGCATATATACATAAGCTATCGCACAAGGCTGCGGCTTTGGCGGCGGGACAATTGCGCCATACCGACCCACTGGCCTCGGCGGCACTGGGGATAAGCCAAAGGCAAAGACGCGCCGGGTATGCAATTACCTTGATGATCGCAGGTCTGACCATGATTGCACCGCGCGGCACGGCATTGACACTGCATCATAGCTTGTGGGTCTTTTTTGCCTGTGCCATTGCCTTTCGGGTGCTGCTGCTGGTGCTTTCTTTCAAAAACCCGCCAGGTCAGGCGCGCCTTTCTGATGATGAAGACTTGCCGGTCTATACGCTTCTTATCCCACTTTATCGCGAAGCCAACGTCTTGCCGGGCCTCTGTGCGGCGATAGGCGCGCTGAACTATCCAAAAGATAGGTTGGATATAAAATTACTGCTAGAGGCCGAAGATGCCACGACCATTCAGGCGGTTATGGCTTACCCGCTGGGTCCACACTGGGAAGTCATAATCACCCCCAATATTGGCCCGCAAACCAAACCCAAGGCGTTAAATGCCGGATTAGAGCGGGCGCGCGGCACACTGGTGAGTATTTATGATGCCGAAGATCATCCCCACCCGGATCAATTGCGCCACGCCGTCGCCGCTTTTGCCAACGATAAAAAAGGTAATCTTGGTTGTGTGCAGGCCCCCCTTGGCTATTACAATGCCGATCAGAACTGGCTGACAAAACAGTTTGCGCTGGAATATGCCGCCCAGTTTCAGGTGCTGGTGCCCGCCATGGCACGCCTTGGCCTGCCCTTTCCTTTGGGCGGCACCAGCAATCATTTTCGCGCTGAGGCTTTGCATAATGTGGGGGCGTGGGATCCCTATAATGTAACCGAGGATGCCGACCTTAGCTATCGCCTTCATGCCAAGGGCTGGCGTCTTGGCACCATTACCCCGCCAACGCTGGAAGAGGCGACCTCTCATATCGGGGCCTGGCAGAGACAACGCTCGCGCTGGCTAAAAGGCTATGTACAAACCATAGGTGTGCACATGCGGCGCCCGGCACCGCATCGTGCACTGGCTGGGGCGGTCAGCATGATCATGACCTTGGGCATTGCGGTGTTGTCTGCGTTTGGCCATGCCTCGTTCACCATTTTGATGGCGCTGGCCCTTGGCCTTTCACCTTGGCTGTCCTTTGGGCTACATGGTGCTGATTACGCGTTGGCGCTAGCAGGCCTGTTGGTCGGAATGGGCATGCTGGGCCGCGGCGCAAAGCGCGCAGGCCTCTCTCATTCCTGGTGGGATATTATAAGCGCAATTTTGTACTGGCCACTGCAAAGCTGGGCCATGGCCAAAGCGGTTGTTGATCTGATTAAGCGGCCTTTTCACTGGGAAAAGACCACCCACGGCCTGTGTGCACCCCCTGTGCAGGTGCATAAAATTGAAGACCAGACGCACCTTGATAAATCCGCCTGAGCCTTCATATATATTTTCATGACTCTGATCCACACCCTGATTGTTCTGGCCATATCCACAGGCCTTTTTGCCTATGGGGCCTGGGCCGACAGCCGCCCGCGCGAGCCGGGCAATCCGACGCTGTTTAGCTGGAAGCCGGTTTATATGATCGCGCTGGTGGTCGGGGTGGTGATGCTGGTGCATCTGGCCAATATGTTTGGCATAGAAACCGGCAAAGGCCGGGGCCGTTTTTAATCAATTGACTTGCCAAACACAAAGTGCGACCTCTACTTCATCTTGAGGAGATTAAGTCAATGAACACGCGCAACCGCTCGTAATCGGCAAAGACGAAACAAGGGCATTTTACGCCCGAAATTTCTTTATCTTTCTCAAGGACATTCAAAATAATGCAACGATTAAATGGCAAGATCTGCCTGATCACTGGTGCTGCGCGTGGTATTGGCGCCGCAATCGCACAAAGCTATATCGCCGAAGGCGCAAACGTTTACCTCACCGACGTGGACGAAGAGGCGGGCCGCAAAACCGCACGGGATTTAGGGGCTGAGTTTCTGAAACTGGATGTGGCCAGCGAGGCCGACTGGGCCGCGATTGCCAAGGCCGTGCCGGAACTGGATGTGCTGGTCAATAATGCCGGCATTACCGGCTTTGAAGTGCTGGAGACGAAGTCTCGCGCTCAAAAGCTAAGCGCCAGCACCGCGATAGTGCAAAGAGAAATCCCGGCGCACGATCCTGAACATGCCAGCCTTGCCAACTGGCGGGCCGTCCATGCAGTCAATACCGATGGCACATTTATGGGCTGTCGGTATGGTATTGCCGCCATGAAAGGTCGGCCATCAGGTTCGATCATCAACATCTCGTCACGCTCAGCCATGGTGGGCATTCCGGCGGCGGCGGCCTATGCCGCCTCCAAGGCGGCAATTCGCAATCACAGTAAAACTGTGGCGCTTTATTGTGCGCAAAACGGCCTGAACATTCGCTGTAACTCCATCCATCCGGCGGCAATTCTCACTCCCATGTGGGAGCCTATGTTAGGGGATGGACCAGGCCGCGAAGCGCGCATGAAGGCTCTGGTGGCTGAAACCCCGATGCAGCGTTTTGGCACGCCTGAAGAGGTGGCGGCGCTTTGCGTCCTTCTGGCCTCGGACGAGGCGGCCTATATCACCGGGTCTGAGCTGACCATTGATGGCGGCTTGCTTGCCGGCTCAGCGGCCACACCCGGCTAAGGAAAGGCGAAAGGCGTAAAGCAAAGGTGCGTTAAGCACTTTTGCTTTTTCCTGTTAGCGCCCCGTATTTGTGATAGAACGCCCCGCAGAAACATTAAAACCGTTCTTGGGGGCAATAATGATCCTACGCCGTGTCATAAAGCATTTCCGCGAGCAGGAATGGACCGCAATCTTCCTTGATTTCCTGATTGTGGTGGTGGGTGTGTTTGTCGGTTTGCAGGTGCAAAACTGGAATGAGAGGCGCGGTGATCGGGCAGAATACAACCGCGCACTTGACCGCCTTGATGTCGAGATCAGCGCCAACCTTGCCATGCTCGACGCGCTTGATCCGCAGGTCATGCATGCGCTGCAAATCGTTGAACAAGCCTTTGAGATCTTGCAATCCTGTATCGAAAGCGAAGAAAACCATAAAACGATTGAAGACAGTTTTGACTATCTTCAATCCACTTTTGGCCTGCATTTACAGCGCAATGCGTTGAAGGATCTGACCGAAAACCCTACGTTGTTGGCGCAACAATCAACCGATGAGCGCAAACGTTTTGCTGAGATGTTATTTAATTTCGATTTTTTGCAGTTAGAATCAGATTTTGTTGAAAATCAGCCTTTTAAAATGCTTATGGCCGATATTCCGGTCATCGGTGTCGGGGCGAAGAAAAATGTCTCTATCGAATATTACGGCCTGGTGTTTTCGAATATCCAAAGAAGGTTATTTTTAAAGGTTCCGATTGATCAAGCTTGCCAGAACAGCCAATTGATCAAAAAATATTATGTTTGGGAGGTCTCCCAAGCAGAAATTCCCGGTTTATCAAAGAATTTTCGCCAAGAACTTGAAGCTACAAAAGCACTCTTGGCGGCCCGCCAATGATTCTGCGTCCATGAGCAAAGCCCCACCTGCGTCCCCCATCGATCATGACATCTATGCCCCCGTGCTTAAGGTGTTGGAGAAAAGCCGTGACAATGTCTATCTCACCGGGCGCGCCGGAACCGGCAAAACCACGCTTTTGAAACACTTTGTCGCCCGCAATCAGGACACCACCGCCGTTTTGGCCCCCACCGGCATTGCGGCGGTAAAGGCCGGTGGCCAGACGGTGCATTCGTTTTTTCGCTTTCCCCCCCGCCTGATTGAACCCAAAGACGTCAAACGTATTCGTTATGCCCGGGCACTGCGGGCCATTGAAACCCTAGTGATAGACGAGGTCTCGATGATCCGCGCCGATGTTATGGCCGCCATTGATCGTTCCTTGCGCCTGAACCGCGATGTGGATGCGCCCTTTGGCGGCGTACAAATGGTGCTGGTCGGCGATCCGTACCAGCTGCCGCCAGTGATCGAGCGCGGCCTTGAGGGCTATCTGGAAGAAACCCATGGAGGGTGTTATTTCTTCTCGCCACCCGCCTTTCGGACAGGGAATTTTCGCCTGATCGAACTGACGGAAATATTTCGCCAGTCTGATCCGGTGTTTCTGGACATATTGGCCGGGGTTCGCAGTGGCGAGATGGATCAGAACCAGCAGGAAATATTATCGGCGCAGGTCTCGTCAATGGACCCGGTAAGCGCCAGCCAGACCCATGTGGTGCTGACCGGCACCAATAATGCCGCCTTTGACATTAATCACCGCCGCCTTGAAGCCTTGCCGGGGAGCGCGCAAGCTTATGAAGCACAGGTCAAAGGTGAGTTTGATCCGAGGCTTTTTCCCACCGAGGCGCCGCTATATCTAAAAGTTGGCGCGCGGGTGATGATGCTGAAAAATGATCCTGACAAACGCTGGGTCAATGGCACCTTGGCGACCATTGCCGAGGTGTCCGCTAATGCTTTGCATATTGAAATAGATGGGCACAGACACGAGGTGGAAGCGGCCAGTTGGGAGCGCATCAAATATGGCTATGATGACACGCGTAAAGAACTGAAAAAAGACATTGTTGGCACCTTCAAACAATATCCCGTGCGCCTTGCCTGGGCGCTGACCATTCACAAATCGCAAGGCCAGACGCTGGACAAGGTTTATGTGGATTTGCGGCGCGGCCTGTTTGCTCACGGGCAGGCCTATGTGGCCTTAAGTCGTTGTCGCACCCTGGAAGGGCTGGCACTGTCACGGCCATTACAAGCACGTGATTTGAATATGGACCGCCGGGCACTGGCCATAGGCCGGCTGGCCGATGTGCGCGAACTGGTAGGCTGCCGTATGGCAGTACTGGAGCAAATTGATGCCTGAGGTGGCGATCTTCAACGTTTGATACAGGGTGAAGGAAGTATGATAGTAACGTCGCAATGATAAAAAACGGGTCCGAAAAAGGGCAAGGGTTATCTATAGGGGGTCATCCGTGAACGGGATTTTACACGAATTGCGGCGCCGTAATATTTTCCGGGTTGCCGGGGTTTATGCGGTAGTTGGCTGGCTGTTGGCGCAAGTGGCGGGAACGCTGGAAAGTGCCATTGGCCTGCCGGACTGGTTTGACGGGTTTGTGGTTGCCACTCTGGTCATTGGCTTTCCCATTGCCATGTTGCTGGCCTGGGCATTCGAGATGACCCCGCAGGGGATGAGGCGCACCGAAGCCGTGGACGAGCGCGAAAGTGCAGGCGCAAAGACAGGTCGAACGCTGGATTATGTGATTGTTGCCGGGCTGATACTGGTAGGCTCGATGGTCGTTTGGCAGGGGGTGCGTGGACCCATCCTTCGACAAGCTCAGGATGAGGAAGGTGTATTGGCTCAGGATGTGGGCGGTGTGGCTACAGGCAACATTACTCCTCATCCTGAGCTTGTCGAAGGATCAGAGGGAGTCTCGAAGGATGCAGATACCATCACCCCGCCGCCAGCGTCCATTGCGGTGCTACCCTTTGTGGATATGAGCGCCAATAGTGATCAGGAATATTTTGCCGATGGCCTTTCCGAAGAAATTCTCAATGTATTGGCACAATCCGGCGCGTTGCAGGTGGCGGGACGCACATCGTCTTTTCAATTCAAGGGACAGAACAAGGATTTGCGCGCCATCGGGGAGACGCTGGGCGTCGCGCATATACTGGAAGGTAGTGTGCGCACGGATGGCGATGCCTTGCGTATAACCGCACAGCTTATCAAAGCGAAAGACGGGTTTCATCTATGGTCACAGACCTATGACAGAAAACTTGAGGATATATTTCAGGTGCAGGAGGAAATCGCCAATGCCATTGGCGAGGCTTTGCGTGCGCCGATGGGGGTGCAGTCGAAAAAGCTGCGGGATAATCGAACGGGCAACCCGGAGGCCTATAAGTTATATCTTGAGGGAAAGGCCCTGTGGATGCTTCGTTATGACAGCCTTTACCCCGCCAAAGAAAAGCTGGAACGCGCGGTCAAGTTGGAGCCGGATTTTGCCGCTGCCTGGGCGGCGCTATCGCTGGTTTATGAAGTCATCCCCTTGTATTTTAGTGAGGAGCAGGATCAGGGCATCATGCGCAAAGCCTACCGGACCAAAACCCTGCGCACGGCGCGCCGGGCGGTAGAGCTGGCTCCGGATCTGGCCGTGGCGCAACATGCCTGGGGCAATGCCTTGCGTATGACGGGCCAGTGGGTCGCCGCAGAGGATGCGTATCAACGGGCTCTGGCTATTGAACCAGACGATCATGCGACGCTGGAGGATTACAGCGAAATGCTGATCTATCTTGGTGCCCATGAAAAGGGCATTAAGCTGGCGAAACAAGCCATGGAACTCGACCCTTTAAACTCGCTTTACCGCGAGCTGGCGGCGCGCGGGTTGCGCTCAATAGGGAGACGGGATGAAGCCATAGCCATGCTGGAGCCGCTTATTGGAAAATGGCCCTTTGCCACAGAGATGATCATGGCCATCCAAATCGAAGCCGGGGCGTATGATGAAGCCCTGGACACCTTGAAAAAATATGACTCTATCAGCCCTAAAATTGAGAGCATTTATCTTGCCTTGATCGAGCAGGCGAAAAATCCAAAGGCTAATTTTGAGATGCCCGAAGCCGCCAACTCAATTTACGTGCGTGTAGAAGCGCATTACGCTGCTTTAGGGGCTGAGCATTTGCTGGATATACTCGAGCATTCTATTGCCATCAATATTGATCCCAGTGTGGGCATCATGCAAAATACCAAAACGCTTGCCAGCGTGCGGGGCAATCCACGCTTTAAGCAGTTAGTCATGGCGCTTGATCTTCCGGCCTATTGGCGGGAACGCGGCTGGCCAGAGCACTGTCAGCCCGTTGGTGATGATGATTTTAAGTGTTTCTGATGAATGATTTTCTGTTTTTGCTGACACCGGGTTTTGCTGGTGATACTGGCGCGTTCTGGCTCCAAGCACGGTGAGCGTGCGCATCCTGATCTTAACAGCTCTGGCGCTGAGTGCTTTTGCTGCCAATTCGGTGCTGGCGCGTCTGGCCTTGCTCAATCATGAGATTGGCCCATGGGGGTTTACCAGCATCCGTCTGGTTTCAGGGGCGCTGGTACTTGTCCTGATTGTTGGGCCAAAGCAGAGCTTCAAATCCGGGGATTGGCCGTCGGCATCGGCGCTAATCGCCTATGCCGGGTTTTTCTCTTTTGCCTATCTTGCTTTGCCCACAGGCACCGGCGCGCTAATCCTGTTTGCCCTTGTGCAAATCACCATGCTGGGGACCGGGATATGGCAAGGGGAGCGCCTAAAAGCGGTGCAATGGGGCGGCGTGGTACTGGCGTTTTTGGGGCTTATTGCCTTGCTGGGGCCGGGGATCGCCCCACCCTCGCCCTTGGGCGCACTGGCAATGGCGCTCGCCGGGATCAGTTGGGGCCTCTATTCTCTCTACGGGCGCGGCGCGCCTAACCCGACGCACGCGACCGCCGGAAATTTTGCCCGGGCGGCCTTGATGGCCTCACTTCTGGCCGTTCCCGTTTTTGCGTTTCACCCCGAAGCCCTCCCCGGCACCAACGGCGTCCTTTTGGCGCTGGCCTCGGGGGTGATCACCTCCGGGCTGGGTTACACCATCTGGTATATGGCCTTGAAAGGCCTAAGCGCCACAAGAGCCGGTATTGCCCAGCTTAGCGTGCCCGCCTTGGCGGCTCTGGGCGGCGTGCTGGTGGTTGGCGAGGCGCTGACCTTGCGCTTTGTTCTTTCCAGTCTCATAATTTTGGGCGGCATCGCATTGGTTACACTGAAGGCACCAAAATGAAAGACACATTATACCTGCTTGCGCCCGGATTTTCTGACAATAATCGGCGCGAATTTTGCCCGGAATGCGCTGAAGTCTGGGGCGTGCTGGCTTATTTTCCGGCCATCAAGGACGCGCTGGATGTCTGTTATCAGCCGATACAGCGCCCACGTCCTGCGCTTGTTGCTCTTCTGGGCGAGGCACATCAGAACTGCCCAACCCTGATTTTGGCAAAAAACACAGATTGCGGACCCAATACGCAAGTTTACCTAGCAAACGGACAGCGCTTTTTGGATAATGCCCGCGATATAGCCAAATACTTTGCCCATCTCTATGGCACACCCATGCCACGGGGAAGCTGATTTGCTCCATAGTGACACAGATATAGAGATTTTGTGCTGGCCCACCCTTTGCAGGCACAGAAATGAACGCTGTAAAGTCTTCCCGGCTTGCGTTTGCTAGTGAGATAATCTTTGACCTTCTGCCTTATGGCAGGAGGTCTTTTTTTACACATTTTAGCGCTTAAACGTCCGAAGGTTTATTGACCGGGGCCGAACAGCCCGTATCTTTTCTCTTTAGAAAGCGGAGAGCATAGTTATGGGTTTGTTTGCAGCCATCAGGCGCGAGTATCTTTTTATCTCGGGCATGAGCGCCACCTTGAAACGGATCAAACATATTGACCCGGATTCAAGCTTTCTGCTGACTGATGAAATGCAACAGGCCGCCACGCGCTATAGCCGCAACACCGCCTTTATCATGGGCGATAAAAGCTGGACCTATGCGCAGTTTGACGCCTATGCCAATCGTGTGGCCGCCTGGGGCCAGCGCGAGGGCTATGGCCCCGGTGATACAATTGCCGTTTTTTGTCATAACCGCCTGGAATATGTCGCCATCTGGTATGGCCTCTCCAAGGTTGGGGTGATTGCAGCCCTGTTGAACACGCAATTGGTTGGCAAAAGCCTCAGCCATTGCCTTGAAGTGGCGCAGTCCAAAGCGGTGATCCTTGAGCCGGAACTGCTAGACGAAGCCCTGGCGATTAATCCCAAAATGAAGAGCCCGCTGCCGCTCTGGTGTCTGGACGGGCCAAAAGACGGCGCAGAAAATTTTGACGCCGCGTTGTCAGCCTGCACCGATCAGTTGCCGGACCCGGCCATTCGGGCCGATTTGCACGCCGGTGATGTGGTGTTGAAAATGTTTACTAGCGGCACAACGGGCCTGCCCAAAGCGGCGCTGATCACCCATACCCGGGCCCAGCGTTATATGAATACGTTTTCCGGCGTTGTGCGTGCGGGCGAAAAAGACCGGATGATTATGGTTCTGCCGCTTTATCACGCCACGGGCGGTATTTGCGGCGTCGGCACCACCCTTTTGACCGGCGGCGCGCTGATCGTTCAAAAAAGCTTTTCTGCCTCGCGCTTTTGGGATGAGGCGGTCAGCACCGGGGCCACACTTTTTATGTATGTGGGCGAGCTGTGCCGCTTTTTGGTCAACACGCCGCAAACCCCGGCAGAGCACAAGCATAAAATCCGCGCCATGATAGGTAATGGCCTTGGCCCCGATGTGTGGAAACGGTTTGTGGAACGGTTTGGCATTCATAAAATTGCCGAATTTTACGGCGCGACCGAAGGCAATGTGGGGCTTTTAAATGCCGACGGGCAAATTGGCGCCATTGGCCGCATTCCCTGGTATGCCCGCAAAAGCTTTAATCTGGCTTTAGTTAAAATTGACCGGGAGAGCCTTGAGCCAAAACGCGGCGAAGACGGCTTTTGCATCCGCACCGGCGTGGGTGAGCCGGGCGAAGCCATTGGCTATGTCGATGCCAAGGATGCGCGTTTTCGCTTTGATGGCTATGGCTCGAAAAGTGATACAAACAAAAAAATTCTGCGCGATGTGTTCAAAAAAGGCGATGTGTATTTTCGCACGGGCGATCTGATGCGCTTTGACAAGCACGGCTATTATTATTTTGTCGACCGGGTCGGCGATACCTTTCGCTGGATGGCAGAAAATGTCTCCACCGGCGAGGTTGCTGCCGCCTTTTCCACCTTTGAAGGGGTCAGCCAGTGCAATGTCTATGGGGTCGAGGTGGCAGGCCATGATGGCCGCGCCGGCATGGCCGCTTATGTGCCCACCGGATCGATCGACTATAGCGCTCTATTTACGCATCTAAACGAGCAATTGCCCATTTATGCCGTGCCGGTTTTCCTGCGTGAGCAAGCCGAAGCGGAAACCACAGCGACCTTTAAATACCGCAAGGTTGATCTGGTCAAGGACGGGTTTGACCCAGGTACAATTTCCGAGCCACTTCTGGTGCTGGACCGGGAGAAGGGTACTTACATGCCCCTGACAAAAACGCTCTATGGGAAAATTATGGCCGGTAAAATCCGCCTATAGAGCAGGCATTTTTCCCGAAGAACGCATAAATGTGGGCCTTTTCATTCTGGCCCGTCTCTTGCGTTAGTCTGGCAAAGCTTCAGTGGAGACAAACATGGCCATAACCCCGGATGATTTACGCATGATGGCCTTTACTATGGTGGATCGCCATGGCCCCGAGGCCGCCCTTTTGGCCGGTCAGGCGGTCGAGGAAATGCGCGCCCTTGGCGATGAAACCCGCACCAATGCCTGGCAGGTTTTGCGCTCGGTGATCGAAGATGCCCTGGATGGACGCATTGAGCGCGATCAAAAGTTCTCCATGCATTGACGCATCGCCCTTACGCACCTAACTGGCAGACATGGACAAACGCTTTACAGATTTTTTTACCAGCGCCGTTGAGCGTTTTTCAAAGGAAACCCCGGCCCATGCGGTTGCCTTTGCCCGCTCTGCCATTGCCAATGGCAAGGATAATTGGCAAAAACCTGCCCCACCCATTGCCGATGCGCGCGGGGTGCGCATTCCCTCGCCAAATGGTGCGATAGCGGCGCGGCTCTATACGCCGCTGGGGGCCGGTGTCGCGCCGGGGCCGGGCCTGATTTTCTTTCATGGCGGCGGTTTTATTGTTGGTGATGTCGCCAGTTATGACAGCGCATGCCGACGCCTGGCGGCCCATTCACGCCTGCGCGTGTTATCTGTGGATTATCGTCTGGCCCCCGAACACGCCTTTCCTGCCGCCCATGATGACGCAAAGACTGCGCTGCACTGGGCTTTGCAAAACGCAAATAATCTGGGCATGGATGCGGATAATCTTGCTGTGGGCGGCGATTCTGCCGGAGGGACACTGGCGGCTTGGCTTGGCCATTACGCCCGCGATAATGCTATAAATTTAAGTGGCCAATTGCTGATTTTCCCGCTTTTGCAATTGGTGGAAACCAAATCAAAGCAGCGCAAATCCCCCGATGCCCACCTTCTTGGCAATCAGGCCCTTAATGCTATTCGCAAGCTTTATGTGGCCGATGCTGATCCGGCTGACCCGCGCCTGTCACCGCTCTTTAGTGATAGCTTCAAAAGCCTGCCGCCGGCGCTGGTGATTACGGCGGGGCTGGACCCTTTAAAGGCAGAGGGGCAGGCCTATGCGGACAAGCTGGCTGCGGCGGGAAATCAGGTGCAAAGCCTGCACTTTCGGGCCATGCCGCACGGGTTTATTTCCCTGACCGGCCTTGTCCCCGGGGCACTGGCGGCCTCTGAGGAAAGTTTTGAACGCTTTGGCCGAATGATGCAATCCTTGACGGATTAGGGCCTGGCATCAGGACCCTAAAGCTCCAGATGGTCGTCACCATGATCGCTGGTCCGGCGCTGATTGCTCTGCGAAGGCGCTTTGCGCCGCCGACGGTCCGGCCCCTGATAGGCCACCTTATCTATAAATTCGCGTGATGTTTTAAGGGCGGCACAAACGCGCTTGCGCAGGCTTTGCGCAGACAAAGGTAAAGAGACAATCTCGGTCACACCGCAATCTCGGGCCTGTTCGATGGCAGGTCGCGTACCGTTTGTTGCGATCACGACCACCGGCACATCCTGAGGCACCCCGGTATTGCCGCTGCGTATATCTTTCATGAAGTCCAGCAAGGATGTGGGAAACAGCTCGTCCCCCAGAATGATCAGGTTCGGCCCGTTAAAATACATCTGGTCCATAGCTTCTTCGGTATTGGTGGCAAACAGTATTTTCCCAAAGCCCATATCTTCCAGCACAAACCGATACAGTGATGTGTTTTGTGACTGACGTTCGACCAGTAAAACCCGAACATCAGGAAATTGCATTTTAGAAACCATCATCCACCCCGTCGCTTTTCGCGTCTTATTGTGTTTGGTGGACGTTAGGGCAAAGAATTGAAAATCTGGTAAATTCAATACGTAAATTTCTAGGCAATTCGATAAGAATTTGGAAAAGCCGCATGGGGGCTGGCCCCTAAGCGCAATTCACACAGCGTCCATAATGCTCAATGACACTGCGCGTAACGCTAAAGCCTGCAGGCTTGTTTTCCTGCCCCGGTCGCGTGCCCTGCACCTCGGTAACATTGGCGCAGTTTTCACAAACATAAAGCACTGCCGCATGGCCATGCCCGGCCTGGGGACAGGCAACAAAGGCATTTAAGGCCTCGACCCGGTGTACCAGACCGGCCTCGATCAGAAAATCCAGCGCCCGATAAACCGTCGGCGGTTTGGCGCTGGTCCTGGTCCGGTCGATCTGGGATAATAAATCATAGGCTTTCACCGGGGCACCGGCCCGGGCCACCAGCTCCAGCACGCGGCGGCGCAAAGGCGTCAGACGCACGCCCGTTTTGGCGCAATGACGGTCGGCATCTTCCAGAATATCGGGCATGGCGGCTCCACAGGTATATGCCACCAGATTATCAGCTTTATGACAGAAGTCATTATCCCCTGCGCGTCTTTTGCCAGCAACAGGCATGTGCTGATAAACGCTGCCGAAAACCTCTTGTCTTTCAAATAAGTGTTACGTTATAACATATGTTACTTTGTAATGATGGAGGCGGTCATGCCCACTTATCACAGAATATGGGTATTGGGGTTATGTACAAGCGTCATAATGCTGGGAGCACCGGCGCTGGTTCTGGCGCAAGAGACACCGCAAAGTCCGGGCGAGCATGTCCATGAAGAAACCATTGTGATCACCGCCTCGCCGGTAGGGGCGCGCGCAGACGAGTTGTTACAAGGCGTTACGGTGATGGATGAAAATACATTGACCGAAAGCGCTTCGGCTGGCTTAGGCGATATTCTTGATGCCATGCCCGGCATTTCCACCACGGCCTTTGGTCCAGCGGCCAGCCGCCCCGTTATCCGGGGCCTGGGCGGTGACCGGGTGCGCATGCTGGTCAATGGCATTGACATTATGGACGCCTCGACCGCCAGCCCGGATCATGCGGTTAACGCCGAAGCGCTGGCCGCCACCCGCATTGAAGTGGTGCGTGGCCCGGCAGCCATTGTTTATGGCGGTAACGCCATTGGCGGCGTCGTTAATATTATTGATGGCCGCATCCCCGAAAAACCTCTGGACAGCGCGGTTGAGGGACGGTTGGTGCTCGGCGGTTCATCAGTAGATAATGGCAATGTGCAGACTGGGCGTTTTCGTACCGGCACCGATCATTTTGTTCTTGATGCCGAAGCGGTGCGCCGCCATGGCGGCATCGAGCATATCCCGGGTTTTGCTCGCACGGCGGCTTTGCGCGCCATTGAGGGAGACGGGCCCAAAGACCGTTTGCCCAATTCCGACCTCACTTTTAAAAGCGGGGCCATTGGCGGTTCCTACGTAGATGATTGGGGCTTTGCCGGCGCGTCGATTAAACGCAGCACCTCTAATTATGGCCTGCCACAGGAAGCCACATCGCGGATCGACATGGCGCAGACACGTCTTGATGCGCGCGCTCAGGCCACACTGCCTTTTCATGTTCTGGACCAGATTAATATCAATTTCGGCGCGTCTGATTACCGTCATTTTGAACTGGAAGACGGCAATATCGGCACCCGTTTTGACAAACAGGGCTGGGAGCTTCGCACACGCGTGCGCCAGAACGATCTGGCCGGCTGGACCGGCTCCTTTGGTTTTGATGCCGCGCACCAGACATTTTCAGCGCTGGGGACGGAGGCATTTCTGCCAGAGACCAAAACCCGAAATTATGGCGGCTTTGTCGCCGAACGCCGGGATTTTGGCGATTGGGGACTGGAAGGCGGGTTTCGCCTGGAGACCCGCGATCTTGACACCCAAGCCTATGCCCGGCGCCGCTTTACCGGCGTCAGCGGCTCAGCCGGTGTTTTTGCCCGCCCCAGCGATAATATCTTTGTGTCGCTTTCCCTGTCACGTACCGAGCGCGCCCCCACGGATATAGAGTTATTTTCTGATGGCCCGCATCTATCTGAAAGCGCGTTTGAACGCGGCAACCCTAACCTGAAAAAAGAAAGTGCCCTGTCATTGGAAGCCATTGCGCGCTTTCACACCCACGGCTGGGATACCCACATTAATCTCTTTCACTCGAACTTTACTGATTTCATATTCCTGAACCCCACGGGGGCCATCATCGATGGTCTGCCAGCGTTTGTTTATTTACAAGACAATGCCAAGCTTAGCGGCGCAGAAATTTTTGCAGAACGTGATTTGTGGAGCGCTGGAAAATGGATGTTACGCAGTGATGTGGCGCTTGAATATGTACAGGCCAAAACTGACAACTTTGGTAATCTGCCACGGATTCCGCCGCTGGAGGCCACTGGTGGTCTCAACCTCTCTACGGGACGTTTTGATGCACGCGCTGAACTGGTCTGGACAGACCGTCAGAACAAAACGGCTGACTTTGAAACTTCCACCAAAGGCTCAACGGTCATCAATCTCAGCACCACCGTGCACCCGCTGATCAGTAATGATGACATTAGTCTGGTGTTCAAACTCAGCAATCTAACCAATGCCACACACCGCACCCATGCGTCTTTTCTGAAAGACCGGGTCCCCGCAGCCGGGCGGTCCCTAAGTGCGCGCCTGGTGGTTGATTTTTAAAGCCGAGTGATGGCACAGGTCGGACTTTTCGTATGACACGGCGGAACTATCTACACCTAAACAGTTGGCAGACAAGGCCTGATCCGTTAAGACGCCCGCTGCACTATCCACAACTCAATTGGGGAATATTATGGCGGATAAGACAACGGGCACTCTCGAAACCACCGGGAACCTGCTTTTTTACAAAAACCCGGAGCCGCTAAACAGCGAAGCCCACAGCCACCTGGGTATTACTGCGGATTCAAAAAATCCTTATGGATTTGCAAGAGATACGCAATTGGTGCCAATCACGGTTTCAGAATTTGCCGCCGCTGCCTTGAGCTACCCCATTATTTTTGCAGGTACTGAGCACAGCCCTGCGGCCGTCATGGGCCTGCAAAAAGACCACAATGCCTATGTGGGTGACGATGGCCTGATGCCTGATGGCGCCTATGTCCCCGGCTTTATGCGCCGCTACCCCTTTGTTCCGGCTACCAATAATGGCGATACAACCAATATGACGGTTTGCATCGACCGGGACGCCAATGTTGTAACGGAAAACCCGGAACAACCTTTCTTTGTTGATGGCAAGCCATCCGAATTTACGAAGCGCGCCATTGAATTTATCCAGACTTATGAGAATGAGAGCCATGGGACTCTCAATTTCGTCAAAGTGATGGAAGAGCTGGAACTTTTTGAAACGCAAGATGTCACCATTCCGCAGAACAGCGAAGATAGGAAATCTATCGTCCAGCAAAAAATCGGTGAATTTGTTGGCCTGTCCCATAAAAAGCTGAACGCTCTGTCATCCAAGAAAATTATGGAATTGCGCGATAATGGTGGCCTGATGGCGATCTATTCGCAAATGCTGTCGCAATCCAACTGGCAACGTCTGGTCGCTCAGGAAATGAAAAACCCGGCTAAGGGTGACGGCATCGGCACACCGGCTGGCAAGGCTTAAGCTCTGGTGGATGAGCGCCAGGGTTCGGCTTTGCCGGACTCTATGCCGTCTTTCTGGGCCGCCTTTCTGGCAATCATCATATAATTCACCGCGCTATCATGGCTGAGACGCCATACGCCCGTCAGGGGGTTATAGCTAACCCCTATTGGCCCCTCAACGTCCAGGTCGCACGCAACCAGCGGGCCGCGAATTTCCTGTGGCTGGACCAGCTTGTCATAATCATGCGTACCGCGTGGCAACCAGCGCAATACCCGCTCGGCCATGGTAATAGCCAGCAAGCGCGCTTTGGGTGTACGGTTTATGGTGGCAACAATCATCAGGCCGCCCGGGCGCAACATAGCCGCACACGAGGTCAGAAATTCTTCAGGGTTGGCCGTGTGTTCAATCACTTCCATATTCAGGATTACATCAAATTGATTGTCCTTGTCCTGAATAAGGTTTTCCGCTGCCCCATGACGGTAATCAATATTCAGACCCTGTTCGCCCGCATGAACGCTGGCGGTTTTGATATTGGCTTTGGAGGCATCAACGCTGGTCATGTGCGCGCCAAGGCGACACATCGGCTCGCTCAGCAGGCCCCCTCCGCAACCAATATCCAGAAAATTCAAGCCCCTGAAGGGCTTTCGGGCTTTTTTATCCAGGCCAAAATGCGTGCTGACCGTTTCTCTGATAAAATTCAAACGCACCGGATTAAACTGGTGCAAAGGGCGAAACTTGCCATGCGGGTCCCACCATTCAGCGGCCATGGCGCTAAACTTTGCAACCTCTTGCGGGTCAATACTGGTCGTGCGGGGCGCCTTCGCGCTGGAGGACGGTGTCATGAAATGAACTCTGGACCTTTTTGTTTATGCGCCCTACCTACACCCACACGTGCGCGGCGAACAGGGTGAAGATGACACGTCTGGTGATGAAATTTGGCGGAACTTCCAGTGCCGGTCCAGCACGCCTTGAGGCCTGCGCCGCCCTGATCGCAGAGCGCCATAAAGACGTTACCAGCATTGCCGTGGTGATTTCCGCCCCGGCGGGCATGACCGACGCTCTGGCCCATGATGTGCTGGCAGCTGACCCAGAGGGGCTTAATCCTGATGAAGGCGATGCGGTATTGGCCGCTGGCGAGCAGATCAATGCCGCGCTTCTGGTCATGGCCTTACGCCGTCTGGGTCTGTCGGCACGCTCTTTCACCGGCTGGCAGGTCGGCATTTTCACCGATCAGACCCATGGGTCAGCCAAAATCCAGACCATAGAAGCCAAAGCCCTGGGCACCACAATTGATGATGGCACCATTGCCGTCATTGCCGGATTTCAGGGTCTTGGCCCTGATGGACGCATCACCACGCTTGGGCGCGGCGGATCAGACCTGAGCGCCGTCGCCATCGCCGCAGCCTTAAAGGCAGAAACCTGCGAGATTTATACCGATGTGGACGGGGTCTATAGTGCCGATCCCAATCTGCTAAAGGCCGCGCAGCCGATCAAAAGGCTCAGTTATGATGAACTGCTGGAAATGGCCTCCCAGGGCACCAAAATTATGCAGAGCCGTTCTGTCGAACTGGCTATGTCCAAAGGGGTCGCGTTGCGGGTGTTATCCAGCTTTTCCGAAAACACGAAACCGGGTGGAACCCTGATTGATAAACAGGCAGGGCTGGAACGCGCCCTTGTGCGTGCCATCAGTTACAGCCGCGATGAAGCCCGCATACTGATCACCGGCCTGCCTGAAGGAGCAAAGGCTTTAAAAGATATTTTTGCGGCGCTTGGCAATGGCGGCATTGAGGTGGATCTGATCGTGCAAAGCCCCGGCACGCTTATATTTTCCCTGCGGCGGGCCGATGCGGAGCAGGCTTTGGACCTTCTGACGAATTCCTGTCATAATCTACCGCTAAAGGATATTGTACTCGATCAGGATATGGCCAAGGTCTCGATAATCGGTATTGGTCTGCGCTCGCAAACGAAAATGGCCCACACCATGTTTGATACGCTTTTCGCCCATGACATTGCCATTGGGGCCGTCGCCACGTCGGAAACCCGAATGAGCGTTCTGGTCCCCGCAAGAGACGTGGAAAGGGCTGTGCGGGCCTTGCACAGCGCCTTTGGTCTGGGTGAGGCCAGCGCATGATTACCGGCAAGTCGTACACGGGTCATCGCCAATTGCTCAGTCAGATCCGCGAGATCATGGCCACCGACGGCGCGGCCCAAAGCCGCCTTGACGGGTTGGTCAAGGCCATTGCCTCAAACCTTAAGGCCGAAGTGTGTTCGCTGTATTTACGCCGCCCCGATGCCAGTATGGAATTGTGGGCCACCCATGGTTTAGATTCAACGGCGGTTCATGTGACCACGTTGGACGCAGGCGAAGGGCTGATCGGCGCTATTGCCCGCCATGCCCGGCCACTGAACCTGACCGAAGCACCAAAACACCCCGCCTTTTCCTTTCACCCGGAAACCCGCGAAGACCCGTTTCATGGCTTTTTAGGGGTGCCCGTATTGCGCGGTGGGCGGTTGCTGGGCGTGCTGGTGGTACAGAACCGCGAGGCGCGCCATTATAGCGATGAGGATGTGGAGGCCTTGCAAAATGTCTCCATGGTGCTGGCCGAAATTGTCTCCTCTGGCGATTTACTCAGCGCCCACGAGCTGGAAAACGTGGCCCTGCGCCCCAGCCGCGCCGAGGTATTGCCGGGCTTACGCATTTCTGATGGCTTGGGCATTGGCCAGGCCGTTCTTTATACGCCGGGGCGCGTGCACAGCCCCATCATTGCCGATGACCCGGCCGCAGAGGAAGAGCGGCTGGAAACCGCCATTGCCGAGCTGCGCCGCTCGGTTGATGCGCTTTATCAGGGCAAGGGCAATCGTCTGGGCGGGCCGTCCCGCGAAGTGCTTGAAGCCTACCGCATGTTTGCCAATGATCAGGGTTGGCTGGACCGCCTGCGTGAGGCCACCGGGGCGGGCTTAAGCGCCGAAGCCGCCGTTGAGCGTGTGCGCGGGGAACACAGGGCGCGCTTTTTAAGCGCCAAAGACCCGTATTTGCGCGAACGCCTGCATGATCTGGAAGATCTGGCCAATCGGCTGTTACGCCATTTGGGGGCCATTGAGGACCTGACCCAATTGCCTGATAATGCGGTGTTGATTGCCCGCGAAATCGGCCCGGCAGGGTTGCTGGAGCTGGATCGCACCCAATTAAAAGCGCTGGTGCTGGAAGAAGGCTCACCCACGTCGCACGCCGCCATTGTGGCGCGCGCTTTGCGCTTGCCGGTTGTGGGGCGCGTTACGGGTCTGCTGGACCGCCTTAGCCCCGGCGATACGGTGCTGGTTGATGGCGAACAGGGCGAGGTTTGTATCCGCCCGGATAAAGCCGTCGAAACAGAATTTCGGACACGCGTTACCGAACGCCGCGAGCGGCGCCAAGCCTATACGCGTCTGCGCGACAAACCCGCTATAACCCGCGATGGACAGCATATCCGCCTTTCCATGAATGCCGGTTTGCGGGTTGATTTGCCACAATTGGAAGAGTCTGGTGCCGAGGGCATTGGTCTGTTTCGCACCGAGTTTCAGTTTTTACTCTCTGACCACTTACCGCGCCAAAGCGAACAGATGCAGCTTTACCGTGATGTTCTGGACGCGGCTGGCGATAAGCCTGTGGTGTTTCGCACCATCGACCTTGGGGGCGATAAAGTTCTGCCCTATGTGGCCCATGAACGCGAGGCTAACCCTGCACTGGGCTGGCGCGCCATGCGTATGGCGCTCGATCGGCCTGGCCTGTTGCGCTATCAATTGCGCGCCTTGATCGAGGCCACGGCGGGTCGAGAGCTGAACATTATGTTCCCGCTGATCACCACGCTGGAAGAGTTTAGCAAGGCGCGTGCTTTGCTCTATGCCGAAATTGATCGCATGACCCGGTTTGGCAAAGCGGTCCCCAAAGCTGTGCGGGTCGGCTCCATGGTCGAAACGCCGGCGATTGTCTGGCAATTGGAAGACCTGTTAAAAACCGCCGACTTCGTATCGGTGGGGGCCAATGATCTGATGCAATATTTCTTTGCCGCCGATCGGGAAAATGCCCGCGTGTCTGAACGCTATGATGTTCTCAATACCGGCAGCCTGCGTATGTTGCGGCACATATCAACTCTGTGTGATGCGGCTAACCGGCCGGTATCGGTTTGCGGGGAAATTGCCGGCCAATGCGCCGAAGCGGCCATTCTCATCGCCCTTGGCTTTACCGAACTTTCTGTGCCGCCCTCTGCCATTGGCCCGATCAAGCGGATGATTCTCTCTTTGGATCAAAACGCACTTGGCACCAAACTTGCTCTATGGATGGGGGATGGAATGGGGGATGGGATGGGAGATGGGATTGCCAATGGCCAGAAGAACACACACGGTTCAGTCCGTGAGAACCTTATGGCCTATGCACAGGAACAGGGTTTGCCACTGTAAAATTAAGGCCGTGGCATAAACATATTTAGGAAATAGACTTGATCTTGCGCCTTACTTGGGTTTTTATATTGAGTGCGGCTAAAATGTCACGCTAGTGAAACGACGTTTTATTCAGTGATTCGTGCTTAACAGTTGGTTTAACAGGGGAATTACGATGGATGCTTCGGGGGCGCTCCACTATCAGGCAGAGACCTTTGCTACACCCGGCGTGAGCACGCACGGGATTGGCGACACATTCCGCGCCGCCAGATTGCGCGCAAACCTGAGCATTGCAGACGTCGCCGCCGCCACAAAGATTAGTGTTGAATACCTCGAAGCTATTGAATCCATGGACCGGGCAGCCTTGCCGCAACGGGCCTATGCACTAGGCTTTGCGCGCTGTTATGCCAATCATATGGGCCTGAATGCCGATGAAATGGTGTCCAGTTTCAAGACACAATTTTATGATGACGTTTCCCCGCTTGGCGATCTGTCACCGCGCGCAGCGCCCGCATGGGTGGACTTTCGCCTGCCCAAAGGCACAGGTATTGCTCTCATTATTGCCTGTACGCTGGGACTGGCTACATGGTATGGCCTGCGCACCCCGGCACAATCCGCCACCGCAATACCGCCTGTACCCGAAGCCCTGGCTGGCTGGGCAAATTCTGACAAACTGGGTGATGTGCCTGATATTTCAATTACCTATGTTACGCTAAGCTCTGATCCCAAATAAGCCCAGCGGCTATAGAGCGGTTGACGCCGGGCCTTTGGCGCGCCAAACCTGCACTCGGCTTTAATTTATACAATAATGGGACGGTATTCGCGATGACCGACGCTATGAGCGCGCTTCGCCCTTGGCGTGCAATTAAACGGCGCACCTCCAGGCAGATCATGCTGGGCGACGTGCCCGTCGGCGGCGATGCGCCCATATCTGTACAATCCATGACCAATACGCCAACGCCAGATGTGGCCGCTACGCTGGTGCAGGTGCATGCCCTGGAAGACGCGGGGGCCGATATTGTACGTATTTCCTGCCCGGACAAGGACTCCACTGCGGCCATGCACGCCATCGTTCGCGGGGCGCATGTGCCGATTGTCGCCGACATTCATTTTCATTATCAGCGCGCCATCGAGGCTGCCAAGGCTGGCGTTGCCTGCTTGCGCATCAATCCGGGTAATATTGGCAAAAAAGAGCGGGTGCTGGATGTGGTCCAGGCGGCCAAAGACCATGGCTGTGCCATCCGCATTGGGGTCAATGCCGGGTCTTTGGAGCGCGAATTTTTAGAAAAATACGGCGAACCTTGCCCAGAAGCCATGGTCGAAAGCGCCTTGCGCCATGTGGCCATTTTAGAAGAGTACGACTTTCACGACTATAAAATTTCGGTCAAGGCGTCCGATCCGTTTCTTACCGTCGCCGCCTATCAGCAATTGGCCGAAGCCATAGATTGCCCGCTGCACCTTGGCATTACCGAAGCCGGGGGTTTGCGTTCCGGCACGGTGAAATCCTCCATCGGTATGGGCATGTTGCTCTGGGCCGGGATCGGCGACACCATCAGGGTATCTTTGTCCGCCGATCCGATCGAGGAAATCAAAGTTGGCTTTGATATTCTGAAATCCCTGCATTTGCGTACGCGCGGCGTTAATATCATCGCCTGCCCGTCCTGTTCGCGTCAGGGGTTTGATGTCATCAAGACTGTAGAAACCCTGGAGGAGCGTCTGGCCCATATTGCCGAGCCGGTCAGTCTTTCGATCATTGGCTGTGTGGTCAATGGGCCCGGCGAAGCGGCCTATACGGATATTGGTTATACCGGCGGCGGGGCCGGCCATGGCATGATCTATTTCGCCGGGGCCGCCGACCATAAACGTAGCAATGAAACCATGATTGATCATATCGTTGATCTGGTGGAAGGCCGGGCGGCTGATTTGCGCGCTGGCAAGGCGGAAGACCAATAATATGGCGCATATTCCCCAATCTCGTCTGGACCAGGTTGTTGATCGCTTCGATCAAATCGAAGCGCGCATGGGCGCCACCACGGACAGCAACGAAATCGTTGCGCTGTCCAAGGAACATGCGGCCCTGATGCCCGTGGCCAAGGCGGCGCGCGCGCTAAACATTTTGCGCAGCGAAATTGCTGATCTGGAGGAGATGCTGGCCGAAGGCGGCGAGGATGCCGATATGCAAGCCATGATGCGCGAAGAGTATGAGGCCCTTAAAGACACCTTGCCCAAACGCGAACACGACATGCAGATCATGTTATTGCCAAAGGACAAGGATGATGGCGCGCCGGTCATGCTGGAAGTGCGGGCTGGTACCGGGGGCGATGAAGCGGCGCTTTTTGCCGGTGATCTTTTTCGCATGTATCAGCGCTTTGCCCAGCTTCAGGGCTGGAAAATGGAATTGGTGTCTGCTTCGGACGGTGAAATGGGCGGCTATAAGGAAGTCATTGCCTCGATCAAGGGCGATAATACCTATGGGCGGTTGAAATTTGAATCCGGTGTGCACCGGGTCCAGCGCGTACCGGATACAGAAACCCAAGGGCGCATTCACACCTCGGCAGCCACGGTCGCAGTGCTGCCCGAACCCGAAGACGTGGACATTAAAATCGAAGACAAGGATTTGCGCATTGATGTGTTTCGCGCCTCTGGTCCTGGTGGTCAGTCGGTGAACACCACCGATTCTGCGGTGCGGATCACCCATATCCCCACCGGCATAGTTGCCTCGCAACAGGATGAAAAGTCCCAGCACAAGAACCGCGCCAAGGCCATGCAAGTGCTAAAGGCCCGGCTTTATGAAGCCGAACGCCAGCGCGTTGATTCCATCCGCGCCGCTGATCGCAAAGGGCAAATTGGCTCGGGCGATCGCTCGGAGCGCATTCGCACCTATAACTTCCCCCAAGGCCGGGTTACCGATCACCGTATTAATCTGACGCTTTATAATCTTGGCAAAGTGATTGCCGGCGAAGCCCTGGGCGAGGTCATAGACGCGCTTTTGGCCGAAGATCAGGCCGCCAAACTGGCCGCCATGGAAACCGAGGGCCAAGGGTGAGCCAAGCAGTCCCGGTCCGGGCTGGTGATCGCGTTTTTACCGCTAGGCGCGCGCTGACAAAGCGCCTGCAAGACGCTGGTATCGAAAACGCTGATCTGGATGCGCGTTATCTGCTCAGCGCCGTTCTGGTAAATGGTGACCGGGCGCAATGGCTGGACCCGGAGCGCTGTCTTGAGGAAAAAGAAGCGACGCAATTGCAAAGCTTGTGCGCCCGGCGCGAGGCCCGCGAACCTTTATCGCAAATCCTGGGTTCCTGGGGGTTTTGGACCCTGGACCTTACCGTCACTAAAGATGTTCTAACCCCGCGCCCGGAAACCGAACGCCTGATTGAACTGGCCTTGCAAAACGTAAACAATGGCTCGGCAAAAATCCTGGACCTTGGCACCGGGTCAGGGGCCATCATACTGGCGCTCTTGAGTGAACGAAAAGAGGCCCATGGCATGGCCGTTGATCGCTCAGCCAAGGCGCTGGACATTGCCCGCACCAATGCGGCGGCTCTTGGCCTTGATACCCGTGTGCGCTTTATTGAAGGCGATTGGGACGCTGCCCTTGCGCACGCCCCGTTTGACCTTGTGGCGGCTAATCCGCCTTATATACCCCATGCAGAAATTGCAGGGCTGGACCCCGAAGTGCGCAGCTTTGAGCCTATGCTGGCGCTGGATGGCGGCGCGGACGGTCTGGATGCTTACCGGACGCTTTTACCCCTTATGCCTGCCTATCTGAAACCGGGTGGGTTTTTTGCCTTCGAGATCGGCGGCGATCAGGGTTTGGCCCTTATGGCACTAGCGCAAAACACTGAAAGCCTGAAAGAAATATCATTGTTTCTGGATCTTACCGGGCGAGATCGTGTGCTTTGTGGGCGGCGGGACTGATTGCGCAGTAGAAAACGCTTGGAATGCATCGCTCAGGGGGCTAGTATTAATTAAGGACGCACTAGGCGAGGTCGCCTTTCGTCCCTCCACCCACTTTTAGAACATTTTGTGGACTGGAATGAAACGCGTTTAGCGTATGGTACGCACGCAGCAAACAACGCATTGAGACAGCCTGCATCCTTGATGACAGGCCCGGTGCAGATAGAGAATTTCAAGGACATCAGGCATGAAACGCCAAAGAGGCCGTAGCCGCAATAACAATAACAACAGACCGCCAAATGCCAACCGGGCCATGGAAAGCAATGGCCCCGGCGTCAAGGTTCGCGGGGCGCTATCGACCATACACGAGAAATACCAGCAATTGGCCCACGATGCGAACCTCTCTGGCGACCGCGTCATGGCAGAAAACTATATGCAGTTTGCCGAGCACTATTACCGGGTCATGCGCACCCAACAGGCCCAGCGTGAGGCCCGCGATGAAGAACAAACCGCCCAGCGCGCCGCCCGTCAGGCGCAATATGATGCCCGCAAGGCCCAGCAACAACAAGACCAGCGTGAACGCCGCGAGGCCGCGCCAGAAAACGCCCCTCAGCCCAGCGAACCCCCTGCACCGGCCCCTGCCCAGGCGCCAGTGATCATGCCCGCCGCAATTCCGGTCGCCGATAATACCGCAAATGGCACCGGACCCATGGATGTTGTAACGCCAGAAGTTAGCCCAGAAGCGACCTCGGCCAAACCGGCACGCACCCCCAGACGCCGTGTGCGCCGTCCGACTGCCGCAGCTAAGGATGCGGGCCCCGCCGCACAAAGTGACGAAACCTCCGCATAAGCTTTCTGCCGGGAACAGCGCTTTTCGGCGCGGTTTTTGCAAAACAGGCCGTATCGGGACGCGTTTTCTTTAAAAACGCGTCGAAATGATACGCCGGAGACAGATCGTGATCGCTATTGCCCTTGCTTTGACCGCCGCCATTCTTGGTGCCATGTCCTTTTTTGCTTTTTTTGTTGCCCCGGCTGCAGGAAAGGCTGGATCGTCAAAAACCGTCCTTCTGCTCAGCCGCGCGGTCTTCCCCCGTGCCTTTGATCTGTTCGCCCTGTTGAGCGCTGCTGCCGCCCTTTTCTCTGCCTTTGGCAATCAGACACCGGGCGCGGCGATCCTGATCATTGCCGCTTGCGCCTTTTTGTGGGCCGGTTGGTCGATCACACCCACACTGGAACAGGCCCGCGATGCTGCCCGCGCCGGCGATGAATTGGCGCTGGCTGATTTTCGCAAAGCCCGAGGTCAGGCCGTGCGCGCCAATGCCTTGCAATATGTGGCGCTTTTGGCCGCTTGCGGGTTTCTGGCTTTCGGGTAATCTAATGTCCCAAGCGTGTGCGGAATTTTACGCAGACAAGAGGGAATATCATGCATTTTGGCGATCAATTGGCGCATGCCATTGCAAAAACTGGCCCCCTTTGCGTTGGGCTGGACCCGCATTCGGGGCGCATTCCGGCGCTCTTTGGTGAAGGCCTGCCAGGTGTTGAGGCTTTTTTTATGGCGGTGTTGGATCGCCTTGCGGGTAAAGCCAGTATCATCAAGCCACAAATCGCTTTTTTTGAACGCCATGGTCCCGATGGGCTGGCGCTAATGGCGCGCCTTTGTGCCCATGCCAAAACCCGAAAATTGCTGGTGTTGATGGATGCAAAACGCGGCGATATTGGCTCCACCGCCAGCGCTTATGCGGCGGCTTATTTAGGCCCAAATGCCTGGGTTTGGTGCGATGCCATCACGGTAAACCCCTATATGGGCATGGATACGCTGGAGCCTTTTCTAAGCGTCGCCGATGACAATGATAAAGGGGTTATTGTGCTGGTGCGCACCTCTAATCCCGGGGCCGCTGACTTTGAAGACCTGATGATAGAAAAAAACACGCTCTACCAGCATATTGCCCAAACGCTCGCCCCCTTTGCCCGCGAACGCAAAGGCCCGCAAAGCGGCTGGTCTTCTCTGATGGTGGTGGTGGGGGCGACCGCCCCGCATGAAGCCCAACGCCTGCGCCATATCTTGCCCCACTCGCCTTTTTTGGTGCCCGGTTACGGGGCGCAAGGCGGCAGCGCCAAAGATGCGGTTATCGCTGCGCGCGATGGGCAAGGCGTGGTGGTTAATTCTTCGCGCGGCGTGCTCTATCCACAAAATGCAGATCAGGCCACGACCCTAAAAGATTGGGAAACTCTGTTTGATGCGGCCCTAGCCCGCACCCACAAGGACATTATGCGCGCCCTGGAAGGCTAAGCCCTTTGCTGGATAATTCACCCAACATTTATTGGCGGTGCTGGAATAATTTTCCCGATTAACTGTTTGTTAACCGTTAGATTAAACCTGATATCCGGGAATTTTGCGCAATATAAACCCCTGTGCCTTGCCTACAAAACCACTCATAATATACGCACGGTCTGGAATTTTGTATGTGCTTTCCCATCCTTCGAGGCTCACTTCGTTCGCACCTCAGGGTGAGGTCCTTTGTTTTGCTTATCTATCCAGGGTTCCCGGAAAGGCGTGAGCCTTATCCGGGAACCATACAGTAGATAATAGACCCCGGGTCTTACGCCCGGGGACCCTGGCTTATGTCCCTCCATTTTTTGGCTAACTGCTGATGAGGCTGCCGAAGGATAGAGAACGCCAAACATAAAAAACCCCGGACGCGAGGTCCGGGGTTTTTCAATATTCAAAAATCAGACTTTAAGAAATCAATCCTCTTCGGATTTGATCTCTTCGCCGGTTTCCTGATTGACGACCTTCATGGACAGGCGAACCTTGCCACGATCATCAAAGCCAAGAACCTTGACCTTAACCTTGTCGCCTTCCTTGACCACGTCGGTGGTGTTGTTGACGCGCTCAGGCGCAAGTTGGCTGATGTGTACCAGACCATCTTTGGGACCAAAGAAGTTCACAAAGGCACCAAAGTCCATGGTTTTGACCACGGTACCGTCATAAATTTCGCCCAGTTCCGGCTCAGCGGCAATGCCTTTGATCCAGTCCATAGCGGCCTTGATCGCGGCGCCATCGCTGGAGGCGATTTTGATCACGCCATCATCACTGATGTCGATCTTGGCGCCGGTTTCTTCGACGATCTGGCGAATAACCTTGCCGCCCGTCCCGATGACCTCGCGGATTTTGTCTTTGGCAACCGTGATGGTTTCAATGCGCGGGGCAAATTCACCAACTTCATCACGAGAGGCGCTAAGCGCTTTGTTCATTTCACCAAGGATATGCATGCGGCCCGCTTTGGCTTGTTCCAGCGCGGTGTTCATGATGTCTTCGGTGATCCCGGCGATTTTGATGTCCATTTGCAAAGAGGTGATACCTTTTTCAGTACCGGCTACTTTGAAATCCATATCGCCAAGATGATCTTCGTCGCCCAAAATGTCGGAAAGAACGGCAATGCCGTCTTTTTCCTTGATCAGGCCCATGGCGATACCAGAGACCGGACGGCTGATCGGCACACCGGCATCCATAAGCGCCAAAGAGGCACCGCAAACCGTGGCCATGGATGATGAGCCATTGGATTCGGTGATCTCAGACACCAGACGTATGGTGTAAGGGAAATCTTCCTTTGAAGGCAGAACCGCACGCATGGCACGCCATGCCAGCTTGCCGTGACCAATTTCCCGGCGGCCCGGAGGGCCCATACGGCGGGCTTCACCTACCGAATAGGGCGGGAAGTTATAATGCAGCAGGAAGTTTTCCTTGGTGGTGCCGGTCAGAGCGTCGATGAATTGCTCATCATCGCCGGTGCCCAGCGTGGCTATCACCAGTGCCTGGGTTTCACCGCGTGTAAACAGCGCTGAGCCGTGGGTACGAGGCAGAACCGCCGTTTCGCCAATGATCGGGCGCACCTGATCCAGTTTACGACCATCAATCCGTTTGCCGGTTTTGATGATGTTGCCGCGAACCACATCGGCTTCCAATGATTTGAGCACACCGCCCAAAATATCTGAAGACATGCCATCTGGATTATCTTCTGACTGGGCAAGGGCCGCGCGTGCCTTGTCTTTGGCAGCACCAACCGCGTCCTGACGTTCCAGCTTGTCAGTGATCTTGTAAGCTTTGGTCATGGCGGCACCAACCAATTTTTTGGCGGCGGCTTTTTCCTTTGAATGGTCTGGCGAGGTAAATTTAAAAGCAGGCTTGGCCGCTTTTTTGGCCAGACGTTCGATCATTTCGATAACCGGCTGCATGGCCTCATGGCCAGCCATCACCGCGCCCAGCATATCGTCTTCAGACAATTCCTTGGCTTCGGATTCAACCATCATCACCGCGTCCTTGGTGCCGGCAACCAGTAGGTCCAGCTCGGTCTCGGCCATTTCATCAATGGTTGGGTTGACCACATATTCGCCATCGATCAAGGCCACACGCGCACCGGCGATAGGGCCCATGAACGGTGCGCCCGAAAGCGCCAGTGCCGCAGAAGCGGCCACCATGGCCAGCACATCAGGATCATTTTCCTGATCATGGCTGAGCACAGTCAAAATCACCTGAACTTCGTTTTTAAAACCCTTGGCAAACAGCGGGCGGATCGGACGGTCAATCAGGCGTGAGGTCAGGGTGTCTTTTTCGGTCGGACGGCCTTCACGCTTGAAAAAGCCGCCGGGAATACGACCAGCGGCATAATATTTTTCGGTATAATTTACGGTCAGTGGAAAGAAATCCATGCCCGGTTTTGGCTCTTTGGCGTATGTTACGGCGGCCAGAACACTGGTTTCGCCATAGGTGGCCAGAACGGAGCCTTGTGCCTGGCGGGCAATGCGCCCGGTCTCTAGGGTCAGGTCACGACCTTCCCAGTCAATGGTTTCTTTTTGAATATCAAACATATGAGTTTTCCTCTAATGCCATGCGCCCCATGCGCATGGCCCTTGCATTTCGCGTGGGCGACGTCCTAGCGACGCAGGCCAAGCTCTTTAATCAGCGCCTGATAGCGAGAAAGATTCTCGCGTTTCAGATAGTCAAGAAGGCGGCGGCGCTGGGAAACCATTTTCAACAATCCGCGACGCGAATGGTTATCCTTCTTGTGCATTTTGAAGTGTTCGGTGAGGGTCAGGATACGGTCTGACAGGATTGCGACCTGTACTTCCGGAGACCCGGTATCACCTTTGGTTTGTGCAAACTTTTTAATCAACTCAGCTTTGCGCTCAGTGGTAATCGACATCTTTTCTTCTCCACGGCGTCATTAACATGATGGCCTTGCCAAGACGCCGTCCAGCAAGGTCAGGTAATGCGAGGGGCTTATGGGCGAAAAATCTCGCAAATGCAAGGGATGTGGTGCTGCGAATACACAGTCAATTTCCTCAACTTGTCATTGCCCGACGGGTTGGGCAATGACGCTTTAGAGGGTTGGCCGTGTTTCAGTTCTCGCAAGCGCTCTTGTTAAAGACTCTCACGGGTTTGAAAACCACACCTTCCTGCCTGCCAATGGCAATTGGTTCTTCGTCCAGATGGGCATAACGCGGTGCATCCTCTGGTGCACCACGCGCCAAAACCGCCTGTTGTTGTTCCGGGCTCAGCAAAATTTCCCGGCCATGGCGCACATCCTGTGCCTGATCAATGCCAAGAGATAAACTGACCAGATCAGCCAAGGCGCTGTGCAACGGTTTCAGAGTCTCCAAAGCATCACCTTTTGTGGCCCGTTCTTCAAGCGCCTCAAGGCCAATGGCCTGCGCCGCCTCAAACGGCCCCACACGGGTACGGCGAAGGCGCACCACATGACCATGGGCGCCAAGAGCAACCGCTATATCGCGCATGAGTGAGCGCACATAGGTACCCTTGCCACACTGTACCGTGAAACCGGCATGATCCGCATCGGGTATGTCCTGAAGGGTCAGGGCATCAATGCGCACGGGGCGCGCTCTCAGCACCACCTCTTCGCCGGCGCGGGCCAGATCATAGGCGCGTTTTCCATCCACCTTGATGGCGGAAAACGCGGGTGGCATCTGTTCGATATCGCCAATGAACTGGCCCAGTACACCCTCAATGGCGGCGCGATCCGGGCGCACATCAGAGGTGCCCGTTACTTCCCCTTCGGCATCCAACGTCGTGGTGGATTGGCCCCATTGCACTGTAAATTCATAGGTTTTGCGCGCATCCATCATAAAGTTTATGGTTTTGGTGGCCTCGCCAAAGGCCAAAGGCAGCACGCCGCTGGCCAATGGGTCCAGCGTGCCCGCATGGCCGGCCTTTTTGGCGTCCAGCAACCACCGGGCCTTGCCCAGTGCCTGGGTGGAGGTCAGGCCCAACGGCTTGTCCAGCACCAGCCAGCCGGTGATGTCCTTACCCTTTTTACGCGTGCGTCCCATGATTAAACATCACCCTCAGCGTGTCGAAGGATAGAGGAATAACGGCACTAGCGCTCGTCATCAGACGTTTCGTCGCGAGCCAAATCGCGGGCAACATCAGGGCGATGCAACAACTCGCTGATATGACCAGCTTGATCAAAGCTGTTATCGGCCAGGAACAGCAGTTGCGGCGTGAACTTCAYANKMWWCWTMCTNAYCMAGNNACSSMCGNGYAKRARWKAYGAMSAGCGANNTYRAWYGCCTTGATCACCGTTGGGGTATCTTGCCCCCCAAGCGGGATGCAAAAAACGCGGGCATGACGCAGATCGGGCGCGCAACGCACTTCGGTCAGGGTCAGAGATACGCTCTTCAGGTCGGGGTCGCGCAAGTCTTCACGCGCCAATATATCCACCAAAGCATGGCGGACCAGTTCACCGGCGCGCAATTGGCGCTGTGTCGGGGCTTTGTTTTTCTTGCTCATAGGCGTTCCATAATCTGCTTTTTTTCTGTGGACAAGCAATTAGGTCGTGAAATCATTGTCACACACCTGTGCAAAGTCGATCAATTTTTCTGCATCCAGTGCAAAACCAGACCAGCGTAAACCCGAACATATATCCAGCGCAAAAGGTTTTACCATTGTACAGGCCGCACTGGCATTATCCGGGTTCAAGCCCCCGGCCAGAATTACCGGACAGTCCAGCGCCGCCACAATCTTCGTAGAAACTTCCCAATTATGGGTGCGTCCTGTGCCGCCCAATTCCTTGACCAACCCATCGGGGCGTCCACTATCCAGCAAAATCATATCGCCATGTGGTGCCGCCGCTTTGGCTTCCTCCAGCGCGCCATTGCCCTGAACATGCACCACCTGAATGATCTCCACACCCGGACAGTATCTGCGGATGGCATCACAGGTTTGCACCGCCACCGCATCAACCAATTGCACCATATCAGTACCGCATCGCCGGATATGATCCACCACCACCTCGGGATCGGTATGGGCGGTCAGCAAAACCCGCCGGATACGGCCCCGGACCGCATCCGCGATGGTGCGGATCCGTGGGTCATCCACAGGCCCCGGCCCGGATGGCATAGCGGCCACCAGGCCAATCGCCCATGCGCCCGCATTGATGGCCATTTCGGCCTCCTCCACAGACTGGATACAGCAGATTTTGAAACGCATGGTTTCGAGTTAGAGCTTGCGTTCGATCTCGGTAACGTCAAAACACTCGATCAGATCGCCTTTTTGCAGATCGTGATATTTGAGAAAGCCCATACCGCATTCCTGACCGGCATTGACCTCTTTGACCTCGTCCTTAAAGCGACGCAACGTGCTCAGCTCGCCTTCATGGATCACCACATTATCGCGCACCAGACGCACATGAGAGCCACGGCGCATTACGCCTTCGGTAACCCGGCATCCGGCAATTTTGCCCAATTTGGAAATATTGAAAATCTCCAGTGCTTCGGCATTGCCAAGGAAAGTTTCGCGCAATTCAGGGTCCAGCATGCCTTCCAGCACTGCCTTGATGTCATCCAGAAGATCATAAATGATCGCATAATAGCGAATTTCCACGCCTTCTTTTTCGGCCAGTTCGCGGGCCTGTTTGCTGGCGCGAACGTTAAAGCCGATCACCGGAGAATTGGACGAGCGGGCCAGCAGAATATCAGATTCCGTAATACCACCAGCCGCCGAATGAATAACCCGGGCGCGCACTTCATCATTGCCCAGTTTTTCAACCGCTTGCTTGATGGCCTCGGCGGAGCCTTGCACATCGGCTTTGACGACCAGAACGGCCTCGGCAATTTCCTTGTCTTTCAGGCTGGCCATCATTTGTTCCAGCGACGCCACCGCAGAAGGACCTGACGTATTATCACCCTGGCGGGTTTTGCGGTCACGGTATTCGGTGATCTCACGGGCACGGGCCTCGTTCTCCACCACGGCAAATGGCTCGCCCGGTTCCGGTGCGCCATTCAGGCCCAGAATTTCCACAGGCAGACTGGGTCCGGCTTCTTTCAGTTGCTGGCCGCGCTCGTCAGTCAAGGCGCGAACCTTGCCCCAGGCGGTACCCGCAACAACAAGATCGCCGCGCTTTAACGTGCCGCGCTTCACCAGAACCGTCGCCACGGGACCACGGCCCTTGGCAACCTGGCTTTCAATGACCACCCCATCGGCTTCCCGATCAGAGTTGGCCGTCAGTTCCAGTACTTCGGCTTGCAAGGTGATGGCTTCAACCAGATTTTCCAGACCTGTTTTTTTCAGCGCAGAGACCTCAATCGCCTGTACATCACCGCCAACGGATTCAGTCAGCACTTCATACTGCAAAAGGTCATTCAGAACCTTCTGTGCATCGGCTCCTTCCCGGTCCATCTTATTGACGGCAACGATGATCGGCACACCGGCGGACCGGGCATGGCTGATCGCTTCGATGGTTTGCGGCATAACACTGTCATCGGCAGCAACCACCAGCACAACAATATCTGTGGCTTGCGCCCCGCGCAGACGCATGGAGGAAAACGCCGCATGACCGGGCGTATCCAGAAAAGTAATCTTTTCTCCAGACTTAAGCTTCACCTGATAGGCGCCGATATGCTGGGTAATCCCGCCCGCTTCACCAGCGGCCACATCAGTGGAGCGCAAGGCATCCAGAAGCGAGGTCTTGCCGTGATCCACATGGCCCATAATGGTCACCACGGGATAGCGTGGTTTTTTGTTGTCCTCAGGGTCGTCGTCACTGATGAAGCCCGCTTCCACATCGGATTCAGCCACCCGGCGCACCCGGTGACCAAATTCTTCAACAATCAGTTCCGCAGTATCAGGGTCCAGCACATCATCGGCGTGTTTCATATCGCCTTCCTGCATCAGGAACTTGATCACATCGCGGGCCCGCTCGCTCATCCGGTTGGCCAGTTCGGCCACAGTAATGGTTTCGGGGATCACCACTTCGCGGACCACTTTGTCTCGCCCACCGGTATCGCCGGTCAGGCGACGCTCTTTTTCGCGCTCACGCGCCCGGCGCATGGACGCCAGCGAGCGTTGTCGCTGGCCTTCATCGCCATCCAGAATATTACTAATGGTCAATTTACCACGGCGGCGTTTTGGCTCGGACCGACTGCGTGAAACGGGTTTTTGCTCCACACGTTTTTTCTTGATCCGGCCACCAAATTTTTCCACGGTGGATTCAGGGGTGGCCGATATTTCAGGGGTTGACGCGCGTTGCTCTGCCCGTGGACGGGAGACCTTTGCGGCCGCCTCTGCCGCCACTTCGGTGGCGGCCCGGTCGGCGTTTTCCTTGGCAACGCGCTCTTCATCTTCGCGGCGTTTACGCTCGGCGATCAGTTGATCTTTTTCTTCTTTTTCGCGACGGGCGCGTTCTTCGGCCTCAATGCGGGCGCGCTCCTCGCGGCTGGCCGCTTCGGCCTTGGCTTTCCCCACAGCGGCTTCCCGAGCCAGAAATTCAGACTCCGACAATCCCAGTGCTCGGGCTTTGGCCGCAGTATCCGATTTTACTTCGGTCGGGGTTTCGCTGGCCTCGGGTGTATCCTGTACACCGGGAGCGGCTTTGCCGATAACGCGTTTGCGCTTTTTCTCGACCACCACAAATTTGGAACGCCCACGGGAAAAGCTCTGCTTGACGGTACCCGCCGCAACATTGCGCTTCAGCGTCAGCGGCTTGCGTCCGCTGGCTTCCGGTTTGTCATTGTCGTTCGCGTCACTCATACGTATTTCCCAAAACCCGCCTCAGGTGTGCAGTGTGCCCCTTTGGCGGTCAATCCTTTATCTGCACCCGCAGACCATCAGTTTAGGCCGTAAACTAACGGTCTTCATGGGCGATTCAACTCCTCATGTCGCCTGTATCGCCAGAAAAAAGCAGGCGAAAGGCGCATAATCGTTCCGCATGGAACATAAACTGCTCTGCCAGCCCACCCGGCAGAAGGGCCATATGGGTGCTTTCAGCACGGCCAATACTGGCCCCCATTTGCATCCGGGTGAAGCCCGTGACCATCGGCACCCCGCCCCATTTTCCGTTCCCCAGCGCCGCCAGTTTACGTCGCCCGTCCAGGGCTCCATCACTGGCCTCGACAAGACAGGCCGGACGGCGGCTTTGCAATACACCACGAACCTGATCAAAGCCACAAAGCAATTCGCCGGAACGTTTGGCCAGTCCCAGAAGGTCCAGCGCCGCCCGGGCAAGGGCCTCTTCGGTTTGAGCTGGCAAATCTTCGGGCACTTGCACCCTGGCCTTGGCGGCCCGGGCAAAGCTGCGTTTTTTTATGGCCGCCTCCAGCACCGTTCGATCAGCACAGACCCAGAGCCCGCGCCCCGGCGCTCGTGCCTTGACGTCTGGCACCACCGTATCATCAGGCGCTATAGCAAACCGCACCAATTTGGCTTCGGGCAGAATTTCGCCGCTCTGGATGCATTTGCGTGTGCGCATAGGTCCTCTTTATCGGCTCAAATCATGACGATTCGGCCGCTGCCTCCTCATCTTCGCTGTTTTCACCATCCGTGCTCTCTTCGGCTTCGGCGGCGGCCGCCGCCAGTTCCTCTTCGGTAACCCAGCCCGCAGCAACCCGCGCCCGCATGATCATCTCGTTGGCAACCTCCACGCTCATCTTGTCGTCTTCAAAGATACCAGGCTGGCGCACCCGCTCCCCGTCTTTGGTTTCAAACCAGCCGCGCAGATCATCAGGCACCAGACCGGCAAAGTCCTCGACGCTTTTAATGTCGGCCTCGCCAAGCTTGACCGCCATGGCCAGGGTGATGCCCTCCATTTCAATGAGGTCATCAGCAACACCCAGTTCCTTGCGCCGCACATCCAGCTTTTCGGCAACCCGTTCCAGATGCTCGCGGGCGCGTTCCTGCAACTCAACGGCGGTATCTTCGTCAAAGCCTTCAATACCGGCCACTTCCTGCTTGTCGACAAAAGCCACTTCCTCGACACTTTCAAAACCTTCCGTGGCCAGCAATTGGGCGATCACCTCGTCCACATCCAGCGCTTTCATAAAGCGCTCTGTGCGGGCTGAGAATTCTTTCTGGCGACGCGTCGATTCTTCTTCCTCGGTCAGAATATCAATGGTCCAGCCGGTCAGTTGCGAGGCCAGACGCACATTTTGTCCGCGTCGACCAATGGCCAGCGACAATTGTTCTTCGGGGACCACCACTTCGACGCGGCCATCTTCCTCGTCCATCACCACCTTGGACACTTCGGCCGGGGCCAGAGCGTTCACCAAAAACGTAGCCGGGTCTTCGGACCATTGGATGATGTCGATCTTTTCGCCTTGCAGTTCGCTGACCACAGCCTGTACGCGGCTACCGCGCATCCCCACGCAGGCGCCCACGGGATCAATGGCCGAGTCATTGGAGAGTACCGCTATTTTAGCGCGGCTACCCGGATCACGGGCCACCGATGGAATGTTGATAATACCTTCGTAAACTTCGGGCACTTCCTGGGCAAACAGCGCCGCCATCAATTTGGGGTGAGCGCGGGAGAGGAAAATCTGTGGACCGCGAGCCTCTTCGCGCACTTCATAAATATAGGCGCGGGTACGGTCACCCTGTTGCAGGTTTTCCCGCGGAATGCCGTCATTACGGCGGATAATCGCTTCGGCCTTGCCAAGGTCAATAATCACATTGCCATATTCAACACGCTTGACGRTGCCATTGACCACTTCGCCAACCCGGTCCTTGAACTCTGCGTATTGGCGCGCCCGTTCGGCTTCGCGTACTTTTTGTGTGATCACCTGTTTGGCGGCCTGGCTGGCCACGCGACCAAATTCCACCGGGGGTAATTCTTCATCAAAGACAAAGCCAATTTCTGCATCGGGGTTCTGCTTTTTGGCGTCTTCCAGGCTGATTTCGGTTGAATCGTTTTCCACCTCTTCAACCACAGTGACATAGCGTTTAAGCACCATGGATCCGGTGACCGGATCAATATGAGCACGAATGTCCAGCTCGCTGCCATAACGGGAACGGGCGGCACGCTGGATCGCTTCTTCAATGGCTTCCAGAACGATGGATTCATCAATCGACTTTTCCGCAGCAACCGCCCTGGCGATCTGCAAAAGTTCCAGTCGATTGGCGCTAACGCCGGTCAAGCTCATGATTTTGTCTCCTTGGAGTCCGAGTTCATTTTCAATAAAGCATCGCTCATCACCAGATGGGCGTCGCTGATCCAGCTAAAAGGCATCAGGGCAGTCTCCGCCTCGCCCTCCAGATCAATCACTATGTTGTCTCCGTCCAGTCCGCTCAGCACGCCCTTAAAGCGACGGCGACCTTCGACCAGGCGGTCCAGTTCCAGCTTGGCGGTATGGCCCGCCCAGCGTTCAAAATCTTCTAAAACGGTCAATGGACGCTCTATGCCGGGCGAGGAAACCTCCAGCTCATAAGCGCCCGGTATCGGGTCTTCCACCTCAATCACCGCCGAGATGGCGCGGCTAAGGGCCGTGCAATCCTTAATCCCCATCTGATGATCAGTGGCCCGTTCAGCCATGACTTGCAATACTTTGCGCTTTTCACGGCCAAACAGACGAATGCGCACAATCACCAGACCCAGTTGTTCGGCAACTGGCTCGATGGCCTGTAAAATGGTTTGTTCAATGGCGGTCTTGGCGCGCAAGGCTCGTGTCCTGATCTGGCTGACGCATTGTGGTATAGTCATGAAAAAAGCGGCCCTCCGAAGGAGGCCCGCTTGAAGCATCATACCAATGCATCAGCGATGTTGTTGACCTCTATATAGGCGCGTTTTAGCCTATGTGCAAATGGCTTGCTCAGTCATTGCGCACAAAGTCCAGATAGACACAAGGGCGGCCTGCCTTTTTGGCTTTGCCTTCATAGCGCGTGGGAAAGTGATCATCCGGGGCCATGCGCCAGTCATCGGCGCGCTCCGCCGTCCAGTCAAAATGGTCGCTATCCAGAATACGGGCCAAGGCCCAAGCCTGGTAATGGTCAATATCCGAGGCAAAACGCAAGCATCCGCCGGGGCGGATCAGGCGAGCCAGTTCAGCAACAAAATCGGGCTGGACCAGACGGCGTTTATGGTGGCGTTTTTTGGGCCAGGGATCGGGATAGAGAATAAACACCCGGTCCAGTATGGCATCGGGCATGGATTGCAGGATCAGCCGGGCATCACCCCGTTCCAGCAAAACATTTTTCAGATCAAAATCTTCAATGCCAGCCAGCGCTTTGGCAACGCCGTTCAGGTATGGCTCGATCCCGATCAGGCGCACATCCGGGTTTTGCCGCGCCTGAGCAATCAGGTGCTCAGCCCCGCCAAAACCAATTTCCAGCCATAACGGTTTTTCATCAGGCACAATGTCTGAGCGCGCGCTAATATCTGGCGGCAATCCAAGGCCAGGCAAAAGCTCATCAACCAGTTTTGCCTGACGCGGCTTTAATGCGTGCCCCTTGGCCCGGCCATAGAGCCGCAGAGAAAAGTCCTCAGTCGGCAAGGGATTTCAGCTCGTCTGCCAGATCGGTTTTTTCCCACGAAAACCCGCCATCGGCCTCCGGAGTGCGGCCAAAGTGGCCATACGCTGCGGTACGCGCATAGATCGGCTTGTTCAGGCCCAGACGTTCGCGAATGCCGCGCGGGCTGAGGTCTACGGCCTCGGCCAGCGCCTTTTCAAGGCGGGCTTCGTCACAGCGCCCGGTTCCGTGGGTGTCCACATAAATGCTAAGGGGTTTGGCCACGCCGATGGCATAGGCAAGCTGTATGGTGCAGCGATCAGCCAAACCGGCGGCCACCACGTTTTTGGCCAGATAGCGGCTGATATAAGCGGCCGAACGGTCCACCTTGGTCGGGTCCTTGCCCGAAAACGCGCCGCCACCGTGGGGAGCCGCGCCGCCATAGGTATCGACAATGATCTTGCGGCCCGTCAGGCCGCTATCGCCATCGGGTCCGCCAATGACGAAATTGCCGGTTGGGTTGACGTAAAATTCATCCTCCGGGGGCATAAAGCCCTCAGGCAACACCGCCTCCACATAGGGGCGGACAATCTCGCGCACATCAGCCGGGGTCAGCCCCTCACGGTGCTGGGTGGAAACCACAATAGAGGTAGCCCGCAACGGTACGCTGCCATTATATGCCAGCGTCACCTGGCTCTTGGCGTCTGGTTCAAGGCCCAGAGACGGGTTCGCCTTGCGCGCCGCCGCCATACTGCGCAAGATCTGATGTGCGTATTGCAGGGTTGCTGGCATCAGTTCCGGCGTTTCATTGGTGGCATAGCCAAACATAATGCCCTGATCGCCAGCGCCTTCGTCTTTATTGCCCGAAGCATCAACGCCCATGGCAATATCGCTGGATTGTTCATGCAGAAGGTTTTCCAGCACCAGGTTTTTCCAATGGAAGCCTTCCTGCTCATAGCCGATATCGCGCACCGCACCCCGGGCCGCAGCCTCAATTTCTGCATCATCAATGGGGGCGTTACTACGCACTTCGCCAGCCAGAATGATCCGATTGGTCGTGGTCAGGGTTTCACAAGCGACCCGCGCCTGGGCATCCTTGGCCAAAAACAGATCAACAATGCTATCAGATATCCGGTCACAGACCTTGTCCGGGTGGCCTTCTGAAACGCTTTCGCTCGTAAAAATATAGGATTGACGGCTCATGCTGGCTTCCTCATATCACCATATAAAGATTTCTTTATATGATTTTGAGAAACACACAAGCCGATCCTGCACCTAAATGCAACGACAATCGCGCTCACAAACGCTTGAGAGAAGATACTGCATGCCTGAAAAGCACGCCTGAATAACGCCGTATTTGCTACTCTTTCGGCGAATTTTCTTCGTTGCCTTCGCCAGCAAGSGCACGCACCAATTGTAAAACCTGGCGGCGGACTTTGGGGTCGGTGATGCGCGAAAATGCCGCAGCCAGTTGCACCCCGTCTGGCGAGTTTATGAAGTCATAAACCAGGGGGGTCTGGTCATTTTCACCAAATCCGCCTGCCCCTGATTCCAAGGCCAGCCCTTCAAAAAAATACTGCACCGGCACATCCAGAACGTCGGCCATACCCCAAAGCCTGCTGGCGCTGACCCGGTTGGTGCCGCGCTCGTATTTTTGCRCCTGCTGGAAGGTAACCCCAAGATTTTCCCCAAGTTTATCCTGACTCATGCGTAACATCAGACGGCGCAGACGCACCCGGGCGCCAACATGGACATCAACTGGGTTTGCAGAACGTTCTGACACAGAATTCCCCGATCGTAATTATTTTTTCTGAATTTAGCTAAACGGATTCAATACGCTAACCATAACGCAGCATCTTTCAAGGCCTACAACCTGTTTATAACCGATTTGTGACACGGGTAATCTCAGGCCCGGAACAACCTAAACGAGAACAGCATCCCTGCCAAGATCAAAAGGATCAGGGAGCCATAGCGATCATAGAGTGTAGGCGGTAATGGAAGCGGCAAAGCGGCATCGCTGGCCCGATTGGCATCACGCCCCAGACGAAGACGCATACGCCCATATGGATCGATCACCCCGGCAATCCCGGAGCTGACCGAGCGCACCACTGGYATGCCYTCTTCCAGCGCCCGAAAGCGGGCATGGTCCAGGTGCTGGTACGGGCCGGTGGTGGGGCCAAACCAGGCATCATTGGAGATGTTGAGGATCCAGGCGGGCCGCCCCTCGCCTCTGGGGGTAAACCCGGCATAGGCAATTTCATAACAGATTTGCGGTGAAAACACCGGCAAATTATCAATTTTCATGCTGGAGGCTGCCGGGCCTGGCGTAAAGCCGTCATCAAAATTGATCAGACCTTTAATACCCAGTTTGGTAAATAATGCACCAAAAGGCATATATTCGCCAAACGGCACCAGATGATGCTTGTCATACACGGTTTCAACGCGGGGTTGGCTGTCGGTGAAGCTGAGCGCAATCAGGGAATTTCGATAAAGAATTTTACCCTCATCACCGCGCTCTCGCCGGGTCAGGCCGGTAAGCAGCACCGGGCCATTAGCAAAGGTTTTGGATATTTTCTCAAGCGCCGGACCGTCTTCCAGCAACAGGGTTGGCAGCGCCCCCTCTGGCCAGATCACATGGCTGACCCTGTCCAGAGGCTGAGCGGTGGACAAGCGCAGATAATGGTCCAGCACGGCAGCGCGGTTTTCCGGTTTCCATTTTTCGCGCTGGTTGATAACCGCCTGTATGATGCGCAAACGTACCCCGTCCTGAACGCCGTTTTGGGCCCCGGCCAAACGCACTGCGCCAAAAACAAAAAGTCCTGAAAAGACAATCAAAGACAGCACTGGCGGCAAAGCCCGTCGCCATAAGGTTTTGTCCTGACCGGCCAGAGCCGCCGGGGCGGCAAAGGCAAACAGTGTCAATAATGACAAACCCCAGACCCCAAACACACTGGCGGATTGGGATACGGCCCCGCCGGGGSCCCATACCATGCCCGGCATATTCCACGGAAAGCCGGTAAAGAAATGTCCGCGCACCCATTCGGCGGCAAAAAAGACAAGGGCAAAGAGCGCAATGCGCCGCTGGGCCAAAGACCAGAAACACAGGGCCAAGGCCCCGGCCAGCGCCCAGATCAGCGCCAGACCGGCCATTAATGCCGCCAGCGCAAACGGCATGAGCAGAATATAATCCGGCCCACGACTGATGAAAGCAGCACCGATCCAGTATAGCCCTGCAAAAAACTGTCCATAAGCGAAGCTGAAGGCGCGGGCCGCCCCGGCGCGCACAGAGTTTTTTTCGGTAAAAGCTCCATCCAACAGCCAGATCAACACCATCATGCTGATCAGCGTAGCTGGCCAAAGGTGAAACGGGGCCTGCCCCAACACCCCAAAGGCCCCGGCCAGCAATGCCAGCATATGGGCGCGCCAGCCCTTGAGGTGCGCCACGCGCTCTGCCAGTTCAATAAATTTTGCGTAGAGCTTATTCATCATGATGATGATGACGAACCATCAAACGGCGTATACGCCGGGGATCGGCCTCCATCACTTCAAATTCCAGACCGGCAGGATGCAGCAGGATTTCCCCCCGTTGCGGTACCCGCCCGGCTAGTTGAAACACCAGTCCGCCCAGGGTATCTACATCGTCTTCATCATCATCTTCGATCAGAGACAAACCGCTGGTCCGTTCCAGTTCTTCAATGGATATGCGGGCATCCGCATCCCATTTTCCCTCGGCAATGCGGGTCAAAGACGGGGCTTCGCTGTCATGCTCATCTTCGATCTTGCCAACAATTTGTTCCACCAGGTCTTCCAGCGTTGCCAGGCCATCGGTGCCGCCATATTCATCCACCACCAGCGCCATGTGTATGCGCGTGCTTTGCATTTTCACCATCAGGTCATCAGCCTGCATGCTGGGCGGCGCAAACAGCACCGGGCGGGTAATTTTATCCAGGATTTTTGCGTTCACATCGACTGGCGAACCATCCTCCGGTACCAGAAACTGCAAAATATCCTTGATATGCACCATGCCGCGCGGGTCATCCAGCGTATTTTTATAAACCGGCAGGCGCGAGTGCGAAGATTGTATAAAAGCCTGTACCAGCTCGCCAAGGCTTGCACCGGCACTAACAGCCACAATATCGGCACGCGGCACCATGATATCCTCGATGCGCACCCGATCAAAGGCGGTGGCATTATCGATCAGCTTTTGCGCCTCTTCATCGGGCTGAGGGGCCGTGCCGGCTTTGCTGGTAAACAATCGGGCAAACAAACCGGGTTTGCGATCAGGCATTATCCACCTCTGTAAGGTTATAAGGGTCGTGCAATCCAAGCGTCTTCATAATGTCACGCTCCATGGTCTCCATTTCTTCGGCTTCATCCGCATATTCATGATCATAACCCTGCAAATGTAAAAAACCATGCAAAACCAGATGCCGGGTATGATCCAATATATCCAGTGATCGGCTTTGGGCCTCCTTGGCACAAACCCCAAAGCCCAAAGCAAGCTGGCCCATGGCCGGAGCAAAGGGCGCCGCCGTGCATACCGGCGCAGCAAAAGACAACACATTGGTAGGGGTGTCCTTGCCGCGATATTGGCGGTTCAATGCCTGTAAATCCTCATCATCGGCAAACCAGACCTCAACATTTCCTTCGCGCAAGAGGCCAAGGCGCGCCTCTGTGGCTGCCAGTATGTCACGGACAAGCAATTGCGCCGCCGTCTCGTCCAGTGGCCAATCGGCACCAGATATYCGCACATCAATTTCCCGTGGCGTTCTGGCCATCAACCCGTTCGTCCCGCCGCCTCATAGGCCGCCACAATGCGAGCCACCAGGGGATGGCGCACCACATCTTTTTGCGTAAAGCGGGCAACGGCACATCCCTTTACCCCGTCCAGAATATCCAGCGCATGAGATAGCCCCGAGGGCTGGCCCGTTGGCAAGTCAGACTGACTGGGGTCACCGGTGACAACCATGCGGCTGCCTTCGCCAAGGCGGGTCAGCACCATATGCATCTGGCCAATGGTTGCATTTTGCGCTTCGTCCAGAATAACAAAGGCATGGCTGAGCGTGCGTCCGCGCATAAATGCCAGGGGGGCCACTTCGATGCGCCCTTCGGCGCGGCGTTTCAATACGGTTTCCTGGCCCAGGGCCTCGTTCAGCGCATCCCAGACGGGCAGCATATAGGGGTCGATTTTTTCGGCCAGATCGCCGGGTAAAAAGCCCAGATGCTCGCCAGCCTCCACCGCCGGACGGGCAATGATCAACCGGTCAATCTTGCGGCTGGCCAACAGGGCGGCTCCATAGCACACGGCCAAAAAAGTTTTGCCTGTGCCCGCCGGGCCAACCCCGAACACCAGGTCTGCATCGGCCCCTTYTAGCAATTTCAGATATTTCTTTTGGGCCGGATTGCGTGGGTTGATCAGGCGGCGGGCGCGCGGCACATGAAAGCCGTCTTTGGCATTTAGCTTTTCGCCCTTTTTGGCAAACTCAATCGCGGCGCGCACGCTTTGCACGTCTGGCCCGGCACCGGTATGAGCCTCGGCAATCAGGGTTTTTAGAACCTCGCGGGCGCGCAGCAATCCTTCCTCGCTGCCCTGTACCGTAAACCCATCGCCCGGGGCGTCAATTAACACGTCAAAGGCCTGTTCGATCAGGGTCAGATTTTCACTGTTTATGCCACAGATTTTGGTCGCCAGAGCAGGGGTTTCAAGTACGATACGTTTTGTTTTGCTCACGCCGGACTCAACGCCTCCGCCAATAAGTGCCCGCTTAGGGCATTGCGACCAGATGCGGTGATTTTTACGTCCACAATTGTGCCGATCAAAGAGGTTGGACCCTGCACATAAACGCCTTGCAAATAAGGGCTGCGCCCGCAAACCTGCCCTTCGTGGCGGCCTTTTTTATCAAACAATACCGGCAGGGTTTTACCCACCAGGCTTTCATTAAAGGCAATCTGTTGTGAGACCAGAAGGTCTTGCAGGACGCTCAGGCGTTCGGCCTTAATGGCCTCAGGCACCTGATCATCGCGCTTGGCCCCCGGCGTGCCCGGACGGCGTGAGTATTTAAACGAATAGGCCGAGGCATACCCTATATCACGCACCGCTTTCAGTGTGTCTTCAAAATCCGCATCACTCTCGCCAGGATAGCCGACAATAAAATCACCTGAAAGGGCAATATCGGGCCGCGCAGCGCGAACTTTATCGATCAGGCGATAATACATATCCATGGTATGGCCACGGTTCATGGCTTTGAGCACCGTGTCGGAACCCGATTGCACTGGCAAATGCAAATACGGCATCAGCACGTCAATATTTCGGTGCGCCGCAATCAGCCCGTCATCCATATCGCGCGGGTGTGAAGTGGTATAGCGTATGCGGGCCAGCCCGTCGATTTGCGCCAGATGCGTGATCAGTTCACCAAGGCCCCAATCCTTGCCACCATCCAGCCCCGGCGCGGCCCAGGCATTGACGTTCTGGCCAAGCAGAGTCACCTCGCGCAAGCCATAGCGCACCAAGGTTCGCACTTCGGTGCTGATTTCTTGTGCGCTGCGCGAATGTTCAGCACCACGCGTGTAAGGCACCACACAGAAGGAACAGAATTTATCGCAGCCTTCCTGTACCGTGACAAAGGCGGCGGGGCCGTTGGTGGCACGTTTTTTTGCCAGTCGTTCAAACTTGTCAACCACATCAAAATCTGTGGCCAGCGCGCTTTCCTCGCCGCGCAGCATTTGCGGCAGGCGCTGATAACTTTGCGGCCCCACCACATAATCCACCACCGGGGCGCGGCGCTGAATCTCTGCGCCTTCGGCCTGGGCAACACACCCGGCCACAGCAATCTGGGTGGATTTACCCTCTTTGGCGCGCGTTTCCTTGATCTGGCGCAAACGACCAAGATCAGAATAGACTTTCTCGGCCGCTTTTTCGCGAATATGRCARGTGTTCAGCACYACCAGRTCKGCGTTTTCGGCATTGTCCACCTGATCATAACCTTCGGATCCCAGCAGGGTCGCCATTTGCGCCGAGTCATAGACGTTCATCTGGCAGCCAAAGGTTTTGATAAAGACGCGCTTTTTCGAGCTGGTCATGGGTCAGGGTTTATCCTTTACGCCATAAAGCTCAAGGCGGTGATCGACCAGACGATAGCCGAGCTTTTTCGCGATTTTTTCTTGTAGTTTTTCAATATCTTCATCGACAAATTCGATCACTTCGCCAGTTTTGACGTCGATCAAATGGTCATGATGATCATCGGGCAATTCTTCAAAACGGGCGCGGCCATCGCCAAAATCATGGCGGGAGATAACCCCTGAATCTTCAAACAGGCGCACGGTGCGATACACCGTGGCCAGTGATATTTTCGGGTCCAGCGCCGCCGCCCGGGCGTATAATTCCTCGGCGTCCGGATGATCCGCCGCCTCGGAAAGAACACGCGCGATAATGCGCCTTTGCTCGGTCATGCGCATGCCTTTTTGCGCACATAATTCTTCCAGACGGTTTGGCACGCGGACTCCTCTTGGTTCTCAGCCTTCTTTACTGCTGGCAAATGGCGCTTTTGTCCATACCTGTCCTCACCCTAGCGCCAGACGGTACGTTTGAGCATCATCGCCATTGGCGTAATAATTTTTGCGTATTCCCATACGGGAAAACCCGTTTTTTTCATAAAACCGGCACCCCGCATGGTTTTCGCTGGCAACCTCCAAAAAGAGGGTGTTCACACCGCTCTGTTCAAGCTGTTTACAAAGCCCGTTCATCAGCTTTTGCCCAATGCCCTGCCTTTTCTCCGTCGCCGATACCACAATGCTAAGCAGCTCAGCTTCATCGGCGGCGGCGCGCATCATGGCAAAGCCAATATTAATGCCTGCATCACTGGCGATAAAGGCACAGGCCCCGTTTTGCAAAAGATCCAGCATTGCCCGCGCATCCCAGGCAGGCGAAAAAGCCGCCTCGTGCATGACGGCCAGCACAGCAGCGTCCTCTGGTCCGGCGACCCGGATTATCGGTTCGCTCACGGGGTGATGCCACCCGGCAGCTTGGCATCAGGGGGGCGGTGATACCAGGGCAGGGCCTCCAGCATGGGCAAATCCCTGGTCGCCAATAAATCGGCAATGACCGCCATATCCAGATCATTTTGGCCCGTATCGTGCAAATCATCGTCGCTGATTTTGCCCGCTGCTGTGCCGGATATATAAACAGGTTTCCCGCCGCCAAAGGTGCGAATTTTCGCTATGGCGTCCTCCAGCGGGGCGGTTTCGTAATCACCCTGCAAAGTGCCTTGCTCACATAGCCGATAGGCCAGCTCGCC
>NVVV01000051.1 GCA_002733495.1 Robiginitomaculum sp. | reverse complement strand
AAAATGCTCCATCAGTCGCCCTTGCTTATACGAGCTTAATCGTGACTTTCTCATGCCGTCCATTATAACACCTAATCGGCGTTATCTGGGACAGCCCCTATATTTATATTAGGACCCTTTATCCCCTCACCCTTGCCCTCTCCCTAAAGGAGAGGGAATCACACCTGCGTTTTAAGGCCCCTCATCCCAACCTTCTCCCTCAAGGGAGAAGGAGCTAGGCCAGCAAGGCCTTGTGTTTCTCTAGCGCCTGCAATACCGCCTCTATATCGCTCATATCATTATAAAAATGTGCTGAAATGCGCAGGTTTCCATCCCGGCAGGAGGTGACAACCTTGTCATCTTGCAGCGCCGCCACCAGCGCATGATCGTCCGTGCTCTTGATGGCCACCATAGGGCCTTGGGCATTATCATCCAGATCACAGGTTAGAGTACCGCCAAGGGCGCGTACACCGTCTTTTAGGGCACGGTTCAGGCCCTGTACATGGTCACGAGTGTTTTGCACCCCGACGCGCAGCATATAATCGAGACCAGCTTTGGCCGCATAAAGCGCCGGCACAGAGGGGGTGCCTTGCTCGAACCGTCTTGCGTTGGGGGCAGGCTCGTTACCATGAATTTTCATGGCATGAATATCGGCCTGGGCGAACCAGCCGGTTTGTGCAGGGTAAAGGTTTTTGATCAGAGTTTCGCGCACATAAAGATAGCCAATACCGGCGCTGCCCAGCAGGTATTTCAGCGCCCCGCCGATAAGAAAATCCACGTCCAGCGCCCGCACATCAAAGGGCACCGCCCCCAGCCCCTGATAGCCATCAACCAGCATCAGCGCCCCGGCGTCGTGGGCGATTTTGGTAATCGCGGCAATATCGTTCAAGGCACCATGGCGATAACATACCAAAGGCACGGCGACGATCAGGGTGTTCTCGTTCACCAGCGCTGCCAGATGGGCAAGGTCCAGCTGGCCGTCATCGGTTTCGCGGGCATGGACCACATCGGCATGGCGGCGGCTTTGCGCGTGCCAGTTTTGTGCCTCGGTGGGAAAGGCCTGATCGGTGGTGACCACGCGATTGCGCGGGCCGGAAAAATCGAGCGCGCTGATTAAACTGCTCAACGAGGCCGAGGCCGAAGTGGTGACCGCAATCTCGTCCGCCTTGGCGCCCACCAGCGCGGCAAAACGGCTGCGCACGTCTTCGTGGATTTCGCACCAATACATCCAGTCCGCGCCTTGGGTGCGCCGACAGTTCAGGTATTCCCCATAGGCGGCCTCGACCTGATCGGACAAGGCTCCATAAGAGCACGAATTGATATAATGGGTGTGCTGGAAAATGGAAAAATCGCGTCGGTAATTTTTCATGCTTATGCTCACTTCCAAAGGGCGATCAGGAGAATGGCCAGCGGAATGATGATCCGCAAAGTCCATATCCACAAGGTTTCCAGAAATGGACCAAGGCCCAGCTTGCCGCGCACCAGTGGCACCACAATCCAGCCGGTAAAGAGCGCAATCAGAAAGCCATTAAAGGGCAGAAGCACGCTGGCAATGGCGAAATCCATGGTGTCAAAAATACCCTTGCCAACAAATCCCGGCACCGCATTAAACGGGTGAAAGTCCTGCCAGATATTGAAGGACAGAAGCGCTGCAATGCCCACAGCCCACGCCGCACTACCCGCAATTATCGTGCCCTTTGTGCGGCTCATGCCACGCCGCTCGCTGATCCAAGCCACCACAGGCTCTAACGTGCCAATGCCAGTGGTAAAGGCGGCAAAGAAAAGAAGAATAAAGAAAATCGCGCCAACAACGACGCCGCCGCTCATCTGGCCAAAGGCAGTAGGCAAGGTCACAAAAATCAGGCCCGGCCCGCCTGCCGGGTCCAGCCCTTGGGCAAAGACCAGCGGAAAAATGGCCAGCCCCGCCATTAATGCCACCACGGTATCGACCATGGCAATAATGGCGACCGAACGGCCAAGGGAAATGGTGTTGGGCACATAGGCCCCATAAGTGATCATAATGCCGACCCCGATGGCGAGCGAGAAAAATGCCTGCCCGGCAGCCAGAATAACGGTCTTTCCGGTCACCGCCGACCAGTCGGGAGAGAATAAAAACGAAAGCGCACGTGCCGCATCGCCAGTGATCAGCGCATAGGCCATCAGGCCCGCCAGCATCACAAAGAGCGCCGGCATCAAAAGACGTGACAGGGCCTCAATACCCCCCTGAACGCCCCGGATCAGCACCATCATCACGCCTAACATAAAGAGGCTGTGAGCAATCAGAAGCCGCCAGGGACTGGCCAGCATAGTATCAAAGCGCGCCCCGGCCACACCACTATCGGCGCTGGCCACACGGCCCAAAAGACTATGCACCGCGTAATCAACGGTCCAGCCGCCCACCACACTGTAATAGGCAATGCCAACAAAGGGGATGAAAATGCTTAAGCCTCCAATGATTTGCCAGCCACGGTTCGTGCCGGTTTTGGCAATAAGGGCATGAATGCTGTGCACGGCGCTGCCGCCGCCACTGCGCCCAAGGGCCAGTTCGGCCAGCATAATCGGCATACCGATCAGAAAGACACAGGCGATATAAATCAGCACAAAGGCTCCGCCGCCATTTTCTCCCGCCAGGAAGGAAAACCGCCACAAATTGCCAAGGCCGACGGCGGCCCCTGTGGTGGCGAGGATAAAGCCAAGGCCGGATGACCAGTGTTTGTCTGCTGATGCCGCTGTGGCCATGGGGTGTCCAGTGCTAGTAATTAATTGCCGGGCTGCCGGCAGGATAAAAGGCCCCCATCAGGCGCAGGCCCTTGGGGTCGGTGCATTCCAGAGAATGCCCCTGACGGCGGCTTAGAAAAATAATATCGCCGACCTTTACCGGGGCGCGGCAAGTTTCGGTCCACATCATGCCTTCACCCGACAGGATGACAATGGCTTCTTCGTAAAGATGGCGATGAAAGGCGGCGCGGGAGAGCGGCACTTCACCGATAAATTGCGTCACTTCTTTTGAGCCAATTTGTTCATCAACCAGTATCTGGAAAAAACGGTCGGCCATCACTTCGGCCTTGTCATGATCAACGCCAACGCGGCGCTCGGCAAAATTGGTATCAAAGTTTCCATCGGGCCTCTCTGGCCAGCTCACTTGTCCCGTCTCCGGGCAAATGGCGGCCATAATGGTTATGGGCATATCAGCATGAATGCAAAAGGCTTCGCCCGCCGCTACGAAAAGGCCAGTTTCCGGGCCGACATCAAAACTCTGATCTTCGATGCTGATCCGGCCCGTACCGGAAACAATAAAGAGTACCGCGTCGCTGTCGTCCTGACGCCGCCAGGGCGACGTGCCCGGTTCAGCATGAAAGCGCAAAAGGCTAAGGTGTTTGGCGCCGTCCTTGGCCCCGATCAGGGTTTGCCAGCTCAGCGTGCCCTTGTGTTCATCGTGCGTGGCATCCGGTGTCAGCACATAGGCCCCGCCGTCCAGCACGGCCTTGCCGCCATCGCGCTCAATGAGTTTCGCATTGCTCATCGCAGAAATTTCTTCGGCGCTGGCCTCTTCATAGGTGTCTTGCAGATTGTTATGCGCGCCATCACAATACGGGCCAGAGCGGGTCTGCTTGCAGGCACACAGCAAGACCTCTTCGGTTTTCTCGGCAACGAACATCAGGGGTTTGAAAGGCGTTCCCGCATGAGAACCATCGCAAAACGGCTGTTTCTTGCTGCGCCCGCATGTACACCACATATAGCGCTTGCCTTCCTGTAACTTGCTCAGGCAAGGTTTGGTGGCGGCGATAACCGGATCGTCTTTTTTGGTTTCTTCTTTTGACATAAAATTACTTTAGCCCTTAACGATCATGTGTGCTATCAAAAACTTAGCTAAAAATGCGACTCATGAACAGGATTTTTGCCAATGACTTTTCGATATTTCGTGTTGAGCCTCTGTGCTTACGTAATGTTAAGCGCGTTTCCCGCCAAAGCGCAAATCGAACTGCCCGAATGGGACACCGTAGACATCTCCACCCAGGATTTGGGGCATGGGGTCTATATGTTGCAAGGTTTTGGCAGCAATATCGGCGTCTATGTTGGCCCGGATAGCCTGTTCATGGTCGATAATGAATATGCGCCCTTGTCGGCAAAAATTATGAAGGCCTTGTCGGAAATCAGTGACAAGCCGGTGCGTTTTGTGGTCAACACCCATTGGCATCGCGACCATCGCGGTGGCAATGAAAACTTTGCCAAAACCGGGGCGATTATTATCGCCCAGCGCGAGACCAGACGCATTATGGCATTGGCACAAAAAGACCCGCAATTGCAAAGCGAGATCGGGGCGGCGGCTGAAAATCTGCCTATAATCACTTATGATCAGGCCATAACCTTTCATCTGGGCGATGAAACGATTGATGTGCGTTATGTGCCCAATGTGCACACCTCTGGCGACAGTCTGGTGATTTTTAAAAATGCCAATGTGATTCAGACCGGCGATATGTATTTTAACGGCTTTTACCCCTTTATTGATGTGCCGTTTGGTGGCTCGATAGACAATATGATCAGCTTTTATGATGAGCTGTATGCGCTGGCCGATGCGGACACAAAAATCATTCCAGGCCATGGCCCGGTTTCTAATCGTGATCAAGTGCGCGCCTATCAGGCTATGCTGAAAACTGTGCGGACCCGCGTCGCCGCAGCCATTGCCAAGGGCACATCACTGAATGATCTGAAAACGGCCAAGCCACTGGCTGATCTGGATGCGGAATGGGGCGATAATCTGATCACCGCCGACTGGCTTTTGGGCATGGTCTATGCAGATTTGATCAAGCACGGGATCGGACCCAGATAGTATGACTGAGGTCAACATGACCCCGTTGGAGCTCGAATACTCGCCCAGTTCCTGCGTTGAAAACCTGGACGCGGTGCTGGCCGACTTTAATGACCAATGCCGCGCCATGAGTGAGAAATATGCGAATTTTGCGCATGAAGATGTGCCGTATGGCAAGTCTGAGCGCACCATGATGGATATTTATGTGCCCAAAGGCGAAGGCCCGTTTCCGGTGCACGTCTTTGTGCATGGCGGCTATTGGCAGACGTTTTCCAAGCGCGAGAGCACTTTTGCCGTCGGTAATTTTCTGGATCATAACACCATTTTAGTGGTGATGGATTACACGCTGGCCCCCGAGGCCAAAATGGCGCAAATCATTGATGAGGCCCGCGCCTGTGCCTTGTGGGTTTTGCGCAATATTGCCCGCTATGGCGGCGACCCGCAAAATATTACCATGTCCGGCCATTCCGCCGGGGCGCATTTACTGGCACAAATTCTGGCTATGGACTGGCAGGCGGAAGGCTTTGCTGCCTGCCCGTTAAAAGGCGCGGCACTGGTCAGCGGCGTTTATGATCTGCGCCCGCTGGTGGACACTTATATCAATGATGCGCTGGACATGGACGAGGTCGAAGCGGCACGCCACAGCCCAGCTTTACATCTTCCCAAGAGCGCCTGCCCTATTGCGCTTAGCGTTGGCCAGAATGAAACAAAAGCCTTTAAGGGTCAGACCGCCAATTTTGCCAAAGCGCTGCAAATGGCCGGGCATGAATGCATGTCTGTACCCATGGTGGACTATAACCATTTTGACATTATTTTACAGATGGCTAACCCGCAAAGCCCTCTGTTTCTGGCTATCGCCGCACAGATGAGAGAAGCCCCATAAAGCAACGCCGCCAACGGGTGACCCCATTTGGCGGCGTTGGTCTGGTTTGCTGCGTACGCAGGGCCTTAAGGCATGCGTACGGTGATGTTCAGGCCAAAGGTTCTTGGCCGGGTTTGCAGAAGTGCCAGCGGGTCCTGATCAGAGGCAATGGCATCTACAATGCCGCGCTCGTCAAAGAGATTGTTGACAAAAAGCTTGGCGCTCCAATTGTCCTTGTCAACTCCGATTTTGGTATTGACCGTATTGTAGCCACCAATGCGCTGGGTGAAGGGGTTGTCAGCTGGGCCGCTACCTTGAGGACGGAACTCGGTTTTGTAATGTCCGACATAGGCATAGTCGAGGCGAGCAAAACCGTTCATGTCATTGCCAAGCGGGAAATTGTATTCTGCAGAGGCATTGAAGGTAAATTGCGGCACATTGGGAATATCGTCGCCCTTATGCCCTGGGAAGGTCACTTCAATAACATTGCCTGGGGTCACACCCGGCTGATCCTTGACCAGCCGCGCATCCGTATAGGCAAAGCCGCCAGAAAGCTCAAAATTGTCGGTCACTCTGGCGGTGCCGTTCAGCTCTACACCCTGAATGCGCGCATCCCCGGCATTAGCAATAAACTGAAAAGCGCCGGTAGAGTCCTTGCTGACCGATTGTATGTTTGACCAATCAATCTGGTAGATGGAAAAATCAAAGAATACGCGCCCATCGGCTATGCTGTTTTTGACGCCGATCTCATAATTCCACAGGCTGTCTGGCCCAAAATTGCGCGGTACGCCAGCAATCAATGGCAAGCTGGCAGCATTCAGGCCACCAACCCGAAAGCCTTGTGAGGCCGTCGCGTAAATCAGAAGGTTTTCATCGGCCTGATAAGAGAGATTAAACTTGGTGGTAACCTTGTTATTGCTATCGCTATTGGGGTCAGGATCCGGGCGGTTGGCATTGGGAAAGCCGCCAAACGGGTGGGTTTGCACTTCGGATGAATTTTGTTGCGAGTGAAAATAGCGCAATCCGACAGTGGCCGTCAGCTTGTCTGTGATATCGACTGAGCCCTCACCAAACAGCGCTTCCTGGTGGATGGTGCCATTATTAGTGCGTCCAAAAAAAGTATTGCCGGTTCCTGCCAGTGCATCCGTATCCGGGTCAAACGGCCCAAGGGCCAGACCCGTTAGCGGATCAGAGGCAATAACCTGAACCTCAAAATTAGTTTTCTCACGCTGTGCGAAGCCGCCCAGGACCACTTGCAGTGGGCCGCCCCAATTGGAAGCATAACGTAGCTCGTTTGACCAGATGCGCCGTGATTGTGGCTGGTGCGTTATCGCCGGGATGGGCACGCCGAAGAACAGCAGGATCGGAGTTGAATCAAAGTTGAAATTAATATCCCGGGTGAACCAGTTGCTGGTGGCGGTTACCGTGCCGGTGTCCATTTTATATTCGCCGGTCAGGCTGTAGATTTCCCAATTATCATCCCACTCATCCTTGGTAAAGGCAGTGGTCAGATAATCGCCACCCTGAAAGGTGGGCAGAACATTGGTCGGCACGTGTCCGATTGTCCCCGTTGGCGTTTCTCTTGAGGTACCATTTGAGTGGGTGCGTTGCAGGGTCACTTCAGCATCGATAGTCAGGCGATCATTAGGCGTCAATCTTAGCGATGCGCGGCCACCGCGTGTGTTCTCATCATTGATGTTTTTGGTGCCAAGGCGAACATTATCGATATAGCCGGAGCGATCATCTTTCCAGCCAACGACGCGTATTGCCGCCTTGTCCTGGACCAATGGCAGGTTAACCATGCCATTAATGCCCCAATCGGTGCCGCCGTGCTCGGTACTGCCAAGGGTTGTATCGATATAGGCATCTACCGCTTCTGAGTCTGGCTTGTTGGTAATCATCTTGATGGTGCCGGACATGGAATTGGCGCCATAAAGCGTCCCTTGTGGCCCTTTCAGGACCTCGATGTGATCAAGGTCATAAAGCTTGATGTCCACGCTACGCCCACCACCATCTTCCTTGTTCGAGCCCGTGACCACGGCTTCATTATAGTAAACCCCCGCTGTGGAGGCCCCAATAGAATTGATGCCGCGCAGGAATATACGCTTGTCGCCTGGTCCCAGATCTTCATAGCGCAAGGACGGCACGGATATAGCATAGTCTGCAAAATCCTTGACTCCTCTGGCGGCGAGTTCCTCGCCGCTAATGGCTTGCACCGGAATCGGCACCTCATGCAGCCTCTGACCGCCGCGTTTGGAGGCGGTGATAATAATCTCGTCCTCACTCACTGTCGCATTAGCCTGGGCCATGGCAATGCCAGGCAAGCCAATCATGGCCAATATTGATGCGCTGGCAATCAGGTGCCTGCGACCCATTTTACAAAACCTTCTTGGTTCATAACCGTATGTATTCATGATATTTTCCCCTTTATGGCGTTGTGGCAAAGCCAAATCACAGGCTCGGCTGTCGCTTTTTATTCACCCTGCCTCCAGCGCTTGGCGCGCTCCACCGCAGTAATACGAGAGCCAGGAAATGTAAATTTACCAGAATTTTAATACTAAAGCAAATTAGTTCATATAAATTTTAGGGACGCAATCTCTGGATGTGCGAAATCAGGTCACCTGAGATCGAGCGGCAAAGCGCGGATCCTGCCACAGAGCTTTGTCCATCACGGTTTTTATGATCTGCACAGCATCCCAAATATCTCCATAGCGCATATAGAGCGGTGTAAAGCCAAAACGTAAAATATCGGGGGCTCGAAAATCACCGATCACACCCTGATCAATCAGGGCCTGCATAATGGCATAGCCGTGCGGATGTGTGTAGGCGATCTGGCTAGCGCGGTCTTCGGCGTTTTTGGGGCTGGCCAGCGTAAAGCCATGGTCGGCGCATTTAGTCTCCATCAAAGAGAGAAACAGCGCGCCTAGGGCCATGGATTTTTGCCGTATTGCCTGCTGATCGGTACGCAGCATAATATCCAGCCCGCATTCCAGTGCTGCCATAGAGAGTATAGGCTGGGTACCGCTGAGCATTTGGGTGAGGCCCTGAGCCGGACGATAATCGCGCTCAAACGCAAACGGTTCAGCATGGCTCCACCAGCCGGTCAGGGGCTGAGTGGCACCGCCCTGATGACGTTTGGCCACATAAAGAAAGGCCGGGGCACCCGGGCCACCATTGAGGTATTTATAGCCGCAACCAACGGCAAAATCGGCCTTTGCCGTGCTAAGATCCACCGGCAGCGCCCCGGCGCTGTGGCACAAATCCCAGCAGACAAGCGCCCCGGCTTCGTGGGCGCGCCGGGTTATGTCTTCCATGTCAAAAATTTCGCCAGTTTTATAATGCACTTGTGTCAGCGCCACCACGGCCACATCAGCCGTTATCTGCGCCGCCATGTCTTCCCGTTTGGCAAAACGAATTTCGTGATCGCGGTTAATATGCTTGATAAGCCCTTGGGCGATATAGGTATCTGTAGGAAAATTGCTGTCCTCCATCAGAATGATTTTGCGCTTCTTTCGCAAATCCAGTGCCATGGCCAGCAGTTTATAAAGATTAATCCCGGTGCTGTCAGTGACCAGAACCTCGTCGCCTTGCGCCCCAATGAGCCTCGCGATTTTTGCCCCTAGGGCTTGGGGCAAATCGAACCAGCCATTTTTATTCCAGCTAGTGATCAGGTCCTGGCCCCACTCCTGCGTCATAACCGCCGCAATGCGCGTCTGTACCGCCTTGGGCATCGCCCCCAATGAATTGCCATCCAGATAGATAATTCCCTCTGGCAAGGCAAATTCATCACGAAAAGAAGAAAGAGGGTCTTTGGCGTCGCGCGCAATCAGATCTTGTCTGGTCAAGGGCATAGGCGACTCCATTGGCTGCGCGCTCTGGCTAGCACAGCCTTGCCCCCGAGGCCATTCGGGTGCTTTAGAAAGGGCGAGGACGAGGGCTGCACAAAATTTTCCTCATCCTGAGCTTGTCGAAGGATGAAGGGACCAGATACCTCTACCCCCGCAAAACCCCGCCAGTGGTTTTTTCTACCTTGGCAATGATCGCTTTGCTTAAAATTTCGATCTGTGCATCAGTCATTGTGGCGTCTTTTGGCTGGATAATCACTTCGATGGCCAAAGATTTTTTACCCTCTTCGACACCTTTACCGGCGTAAATATCAAACAGGTTTACATCGGCAATTAACGCCTTGTCAGCTCCTTTGGCGGCCCTTATCAGGTCTTGCGTCGGCAAGTTGGCATCTACCACAAAGGCAAAGTCGCGGGATAGCGGCAAAAGATCGCTTTTGTTCTGTGCGCCTTTACTGCGCCCGCCCTTGGCGCGTCTCGTCGGAATGGCCTCTGGCCAAATCTCAAAGCCCAAAAGTGGTCCATCAATGCCCATTTTGGCCAAAATACCCGGGTGAATTTCCCCAAATTCCGCCAAGACATTTGGCCCCAGACGCAAAACACCCGAGCGCCCTGGATGCCAGTAAGAACTGGTCTGGTCAGAGACCTGCAAATTGCCCACCGGCGCGCCCATAGCCCCCAGCGCCAATTGCACATCGCCCATGATGTCAAACACGTCCGCCGTACGATTTCCCGCCCAGTGACGACGTGGGAAAGAGCGCACCACGCCAGCAAGGCTAAGGCGCTGCCCGTTCGGGCTATCATTATGATAAACTGGACCAATTTCCATCAGGTTCAAATCGGCCACGCCGCGATCAGCATTACGCTGGGCTGCGCGTATAAGGTGGATCAGCGCACTGGGGCGCATACAATCCAGCTCGGACGAGATGGGATTAGCCAGCACCAGATCATCACTGCCACCACCAAAAAGTGCCGCATCATCGCGGGCACAAAAGCTCCACGTTACGGCATCCAGATAACCAGCCCCGGCCAGTGCCCGACGGCCCATTCGCGCTCGGTTCTGCAAGGGCGTCGCCAGTGGTTTGACCGCGCCTGGGGCGCGACGCAATGACGCCTGCGGCAGTTTATCATAGCCGTAAATGCGCGCGATTTCTTCAACCAAATCTGCTTTACAAGCCGCATCGCCGCGCCAGCTTGGCACGCTGACTTGCCAGACATCCCCAGACATCTTGCCACCAAAGCCAAGGCTTTGCAAAATAGTCGCAATTTCGGCTGAATCAAGGTCCAACCCAGTCAGGCGTTTGACTTCAGAAACAGGAAAATCAATGGTGCATTCAAAGGTGGGCGGTGTGCCTGCCATGAAGGCGTGCGAAGCTTCGCCGCCGCACAACTGCAGCACCATTTGGGTGGCTGCATCAAGGCCGCTTTGCAGCGACGCCGGATCAATGCCGCGCTCGAAACGGTATTTGGCATCTGACTCAATGCCCGTTGCCCGGCCTGTGGCTCGGGTGATTTTGGGGTCGAAATACGCGCACTCAATCAGTACATCCGTGGTCTCAACCGTACAGCTTGACCAGGTGCCGCCCATAACCCCACCAAGGCCCAAGACCTGCGCATCATCGGCAATGGCGCACATGGCGGTGCTGACCTCATATTCCTTGCCGTCCAGCGCCTCGAAACGCTCGCCCGTGCCCCAGCGCACCCGGATCGGGCCGGAGAGTTTGGCCACGTCATAAACGTGCAAAGGCCGGTCCCTGTCGTAAGATAAATAGTTGGTAATATCGACCAGTGCGCTGATCGGGCGCAATCCGATAGCAAGAAGGCGCTGTTGCAGCCATTCCGGCGATGGCCCGTTTTTCAACCCTCGCACCACACGCCCGGCAAAGGCCGGGCAGGCCTCGGGTGCATCTATTTTAATTTCAACCGGGCAGTCAAAGCCGCCACTCACTTCGCCAAACATGTCAGGCTTTAACGTACCCAGACCCGCCGCAGCCAGATCGCGGGCAATGCCACGCACGCCCAGCCAGTCGGGGCGGTTTGGCGTGACTTCAAAATCAATCACCGGATCGTTTAGCCCCAAAGCGGCTGCCGCATCGCCGCCGATTTGCCAATCCTCACCGGCAAGTTCGATAATGCCGTCATGATCGTCCCCGGCCTGCATTTCGCGGGCCGAACACATCATGCCAAGGCTTTCCACATCACGGATTTTGGCCTTTTTCAAGGTCACATCAATGCCCGGCACATAGGCACCGACCGGGGCATAGATCACCCAGATCCCGGCCCGGGCATTAGGCGCACCGCAAACGATTTGCTTGACGCCGTCTTTGGTATCCACCGTGCAGACCTGCAAGCGGTCCGCATTGGGGTGCTTTTGAGCCCCCACACATTTAGCCACAGAGAACGCGCCAAGCTTTTCTGCCGGATCTGCCACGGCCTCGACCTCAAGACCGGCCATAGTCATAGCGTCAACGATTTTGTTCAAAGACGCGTCGGTGTCCAGGTGTTCTTTCAGCCAGGAAATTGAGAACTTCATGAGCTTAACCCCGTGGCCAGATTGGGCTGGTGTAGCGGCGAAAAGCCATAATGTTTCAGCCAGCGCGCATCGGCGGCAAAGAAATCACGCAAATCTGGAATGCCGTATTTCAGCATAGCGAGCCGATCAATACCCATGCCAAAGGCAAAGCCCTGATAGATGTCCGGGTCGATCCCCACCGAGATCAGCACATTGGGATGCACCATGCCACAACCCAAAATCTCCATCCAGTCATCGCCCTGCCCGATCAAAATCTGACCATCCTTGCGGGCATAACCAATGTCCATTTCGGCGCTAGGCTCGGTAAAGGGGAAATGGTGCGGCCTGAAACGCGTGGAAACTTTCGTTTCAAAAAACGTCGCCATGAAATCCGTTAAACACCCTTTCAGGTGGCCCATATGGGTTTCCTTGTCGATCACCAGACCTTCGATTTGATGAAACATCGGCGTGTGGGTCTGGTCCGAATCGCAACGATAGGTGCGCCCAGGCGCAATAATGCGAATGGGCTCCAGATCGGTGCCGGCCTTTTTGGCGCGTTCCACCGCAGCCACCATCGTGCGGATCTGCACTGGGCTGGTATGGGTGCGCAGTACCATCTGGCTGCCATCGTTTTTTTCATTCAGGAAGAACGTGTCGTGCTGGTCCCGCGCCGGGTGATCCGGCGGAAAGTTCAGCGCGGTGAAATTATGAAAATCGTCTTCAATGTCCGGCCCTTCGGCCACGGCAAAGCCCATATCGCCAAAGATCACCGCCACCTCGTCCATCACCTGGGAAACCGGGTGAATGGCCCCCATAGGGCGGGGGCGCGCTGGCAGAGAAATATCGACCTTTTCCGTAGCCAGGCGCGCGTTCAGCGCCAGTTCCACCAGCGCCTCTTTGCGCGCCGCAATCAGATCATTCAGGCGGGTTTTTAACGCGTTTAACGCCGGACCAGCAACTTGGCGCTCTTCGGGCACCATCTTGCCAAGGCCGCGCATAAGCAAGCTCACACGCCCTTTTTTACCCAGTGCATCCACACGCACTGCCTCCAGCACCGCCTCATCAGAGGCGCCGACAATGGCGGCGGTGATTTCGTCTTCAAGCTTTTTCGTATCGTCCATAATGGCCTCGGGCTAACAGATTTGTGCGCACGAGGCCACCGCCCCAATGCGGGGTTTTAGTGGAAAAAGATCAGGTCTGCCGACTTATGCCAGCGCTGCCTTGGCCTTTTCCACCAAGACGGTAAATGCGGCAGGCTCATGCGTGGCCAGATCAGACATCACCTTACGATCAACTTCGATCCCCGCGAGTGTCAGGCCATTGATGAAGCGGCCATAGGTCAGACCGTTCGCGCGGGTACCGGCATTGATGCGGGTGATCCACAGTTTACGAAAATTCCGCTTGCGAACCTTGCGGTCGCGATAGGCGTACTGACCGGCTTTGTCGACGGCCTGTTTCGCAACTTTAATGGTGTTTTTTCTCGCGCCGCGATAACCCTTGGCTTTGCTCAGAACTTTTTTGTGACGGGCGTGGCTAGTAACGCCCCGTTTTACGCGTGACATGGTATGCGCTCCTTAAAATGAGTAGTGATTGTCCGAATGCGAACAATCAGCCATATGGCATGAATTTTTTGATGACTTTGGCATCTGCCGCACACAAAACAGCGGTGCCGCGTTTATTGCGGATCTGTTTGGGCGTGCGTTTGATCATGCCGTGCTGTTTACCAGCTTGGCCGCTTTTTACCTTGCCAGATGCGGTGAGTTTGAAACGTTTCTTCACACCGCTTTTGGTCTTCATCTTTGGCATTTTGCTCTCCTGAAAAAATCTTTCGTAAACTCGCGTAAACGAAAGCGGCATTACGATCCCCCAAGGCATGCCTTTCGGCCCGAAGGATACTGGATCGCGCGTTATACGTGGGAATGGGGGGAATGCAAGGGGGAATGTGGGTGTGATACGAAGTTATCCAAGGATATCCAGAGTTGGAAATTTTTCTAAATCAAGTTTTATTGCTTTCACATATTTCTGAACTTTTGGTTCAAGCATAATTAACAAGCTGCGGGCTTGATTGTACGTTATCGGTGCTTCTGCTCGTAACTGCTTAAGCCATTTTTTAGTCTCTGCCTTTGGTATTGCATTTTTATTTTTATTTTCTCCTACATCTACAAACGCTTCGCTTCCTATGATTTCAGCTTCATATCCGTATGTAAGTTGCTCTTTTTTGGATATACATTCACGAAATTTCGTAATTAGGAAATTATAAAAGCGCTCTAACTCGAATATCTTTTCAATCACATTTATATCATAATCTGTGGCGAAGGGAGACATTTCATTTGAATCAAGATGAATGTTCAAATCCTTTACAGGAAACGATGTAATGTTTAGGTATATTTTCTCTTCATCTGACACTGCATCGCCTGCCTCAGATAGACAAGCATTAAAAAAAGATGAAGCGCTCGGCAATTTTCAGCCATTTGCACGACTTTGAACCAAATACCTGTGATAAGTATTTTTTGCCTCGCTTTTTCTGTTTTCCTAGCAAGATAATACGTACCCCACCAAGCGACAACGGCACCCACAACTGGGCCCATTAGCGTTGTGAGGAAACTCCACCAAGGTGTGCTTGGAAGAATGGCAAAAAGGTGAGCAATTCCTGATACTATTTTTTCCAGTTTATCCATTCTCCCCTCCAAGAATGAAACGTAACATAAAGTACAATAAAACATAGCGCTAGCAGTGCAAACTAAAGGCGTCATTGCGGCGAAGGCCGCAATCCATCGTGATGCATCAAAATGGGCCCCGGCCTTCGCCGGGGTGACGCGTATGTAATCCCCTCATCCCAACCTTCTCCCCAAAGGAGAAGGAGAAGGAGAAGGAGAAGAGGTGCCCTCTCACTTAAAATGTGCGTCCAGAAATTCCAAAAAGGCTGGCCAGTCTTCCTTGACCACGCCGTGGGTGCCGGGGCGCAGCCAAAAGGCAATATCGGCGGTGGGGTCAAAGTCTTTCAAAGTTTTCTGGTGCAGGCCCTCTTGGCCATAAAGCCCATAGGCGGCGGAGGCGGCCTCGGCCGCACGAAACGCACCATTGGGGTCTGACCAGACATCGCGCCGGGCATTGCCCAAAAACATCGGCCGGGGGGCCATCAGGGCCAGTAAGAAGTGCTGATCAAGGGGCAAGGCTGCCTTGTTTTGTGCATAGGTGGCAAATTTGGGCAGGAACCAATGGGGGTAGTTCTCGCTAATAGAATCCAGCCCTTCGCCGGTTTTATCCCGCGACAAGGACGCCCCGCCCGTGCCCGATTGGTGCGCCACCACGGCGTCTATGGTGGGGTCAAAGGCCCCGGCCACCAAAGCCGCCTTGGCAAAGCGCGAATGCCCATAGGCAATGGTTTTGGAAAAACCCTCCTGAGATTTCAGATAATATGAAAGCAGAGAATACTCCGCCGCCCACGCCATAATGGCATGGGTGCGCGTCGCCTCGGGCTGGTCGGCAAAAAACTGATCCAGCGCCTTTACGCCCCCCTCGGGAGTATCGGGAATAAATTCGGATGGAAAAACCGAGGCCAGAACACCTGCTGGGCCAAACCGTGTCGCTGTGCGGCTGGGTGCAGCGCCG
>NVVV01000050.1 GCA_002733495.1 Robiginitomaculum sp. | reverse complement strand
TGAGTGGCGTTTTAACAACAGTGACCCGACAATCCAATTGAAACAGCTAAAGCAATGGGTTAAGGCGTATTTGAATTAGTTATCTGGGACAGCCCCTAAATATATCCACCCTATAAATTCACAATCCCCTCACCTCAATCCTCTCCCCAAGGAGAGGAAGAAAAATGGACTTACCTTACTTCACCGCGCGGGTGTAATGACGGCGATTGGGGCGCGCTTTTAAGGCCAACTCCAGTGCTTTTTCATTCGTTTTTTCGGCCTCGCGATAAAGCTGATATTCCCCGGTTTCATATTGCGGCGGCCAATTCTGGTCCCGAACCCCATAATGCCCGGCGGCCTGACGGGTGAAGTTTGGATTGTTCAGATGAGGCCGTGCCAAAGCGCATAAATCAGCCCGGCCATCCGCAATAATAGTATTGATCTGTTCGGGCAAGGTAATGTCCCCCACCGCAATGGTGGGAATGCCCACTTCCTGGCGAATATATTCGGCAAAGGGGGTTTGCCACATGCGGCCATAAACCGGCTTTTGCCAAGGCACGGTCTGCCCCGATGAGGCATGGATAATGTCCACGCCAGCGTCTTTAAAGCTTCTCGCAATGATTTTTAGATCCTCAAGGTCCAGGCCTCCCTCAGCCCAATCGGATGAAGACAGGCGCACCGACATAGGTTTGCCATCCGGCCAGACAGCGCGCATGGCGGCAAAGACTTCGAGGGGAAACTTGACGCAGGCTTGCGCCGATCCGCCATAGTCATCATTTCGGGTATTGGTTAGCGGCGAGAGAAAGCTCGCCAGTAAATACCCATGGGCGCAATGCAGCTCCAGCATGTCAAATCCGGCGCGATCCGCCCGCTTTGTCGCCGCCACAAATTCATCGCGAATGCGATACATATCGCCGCGAGTCAGCGCAGAAGGCCTAGCTGAAATGCCCTCCAGATAAGGAAGGGCTGAGGCAGAAAAGAGTGGCCAATTGTCTTGCGACTTGGGGTGGTCGGGGGTTTCCCAACCGCGCTGGGTCGAGCCTTTGCGCCCCGCATGACCCAATTGCAGCGCCATTTTTGCCCCGGTGTTTTGATGCACAAAATCATTGATCCGCGCCCAGGCGGCTTCGTGCTCATCGCTCCACAGACCCGTACAGCCATCGGTTATGCGCGCATCAGCCGAAGGGCAGGTCATTTCCACAAAGATCAGCCCCGCCCCGCCCAGCGCGCGGGCGGTATAATGGCTAAAATGCCAGTCCATGGGCGTGCCATCTACGGCGCTATATTGCGCCATCGGCGCCACCGCTACCCGGTTGGGAATAGTTAAACCGCGCAAGGAAACCGGCGTAAACATCGGGGTAGGGCGCTGCGTCGATACGTCAAGGCCGCTCTTTTTTTGATAGCGCTGATAATACTCGTCTTCAGCGGCGCGTAAAAAATCTGCATCACGTAGTTTCAGATTATCCCAGGTAATGGATTTGGCCCGGCTCATCAAAGAAAATGCAAAAGCATAACGCGACTTGTCCCAGTGTTGCGCCATGTTCTCGAACCAGCGCAAAGACACGGCGGCATTATGCTGGGTGATCTCCACCGGGGTGCGCCGGGTCTTTTCATATTGCTCGAAAATGGCGGGTAAATGCCCTGCATTATCCAGCACCGCTTCGCTAAGACCAATGGCACATTCCATGGCCAATTTGGTGCCCGAGCCAATGGACCAATGCGCCGTGGCCTTGTTGTCCCCCAACAGCACAATATTGCCCGCATGCCAGCGATCGCAGGTAATCACCGGGAAATTGCGCCACAAGGACCGATTGGTCATAAAGCCGTGGCCATCCAGTGCCTCGGTAAATACGCCTTCCAGATATTTTGCACATTCGTCCTCGTTCATATCGGCAAAGCCGCTGGCTTGCCAGCACGCATCGGTGGTTTCCACCACCCAGGTCGAATGCCCCTCCTCATACTGATAGGTGTGGGCGCAAAAATGCCCGTGCTCGGTTTCTTTGAAGAAAAAGGTGAAGGCATCCAGCGGCCTGCTGGACCCCAGCCAGACAAAATGATTGGGGCGCAATTGCGTGCGCATGCCAAACTCGCCCCGGTGTTTGTTACGAATGGCGCTGTTAATGCCATCGGCGGCGATAATTAGATCGCTGTCGGCAAAGCGCGTACCCAGCGTGTCCGGATCAATAATCGTGGAATAATGGATTGATACACCCACCGCCTCGCAACGGTCTTGCAGAACTTGCAACAAGGTAAGCCGTGAGCACCCGGCAAAGCCGTTCCCACCAACAATGGTGCGCATTCCCTTATGGTCGATAACAATATCGCTCCAATGGGCAAAATGATCGCGGATCATGTCGTATGAGGCCGGATCAGCACTTAGAAATTCGTCCAGGGTTTCATCGGAAAACACCACGCCAAAGCCAAAGGTGTCATCGGCGCGGTTTTGCTCATAAACCTCGATGTCAAAATCCGGGCGGGATTTTTTGGTCAGAAGCGCAAAATACAGCCCTCCCGGCCCACCACCGATTACCGTGATTTTCATAGTCATCTCCTGCTTGCCATTTCATTTAGTTTAGCTATAAGATATTTACGTGTAAACTATTATTTTGGACTTTGGCCATGACCGACAAAACTGCCCTGAAGCTCTGGCTGCATCTGGCTAAAACATCCGCGCTGTTGCAAAATGAGATTACGGGACGTTTTCGCGCCCATTACGGGCAATCGCTGGCCCGCTTTGATGTGTTGTCACAATTGGCCAGAGCAGAGACGCAAACCTTGAGCATAAGGGCGCTGTCTGCTTCCCTGATTGCTTCTTCGGGGAATATCACGCGCCTGTTGGACCGGATGCAGGCCGAGGGCCTGTTGAGCCGCAGCCCCGCCCCCCATGATCGACGCAGCACGCTGGTTTGCCTGACTTCTGCCGGGGCCAGTCTGTTTGAAGGCATGGCAAAAGATCATGAAATTTGGGTTGGCGAAATGTTGGCCAATATGCCTCAATCAACACAACAAGAGCTGCTGGACGGTCTGTTGCGACTGCAAAATAATTTCGTGAAATAAACGAACCAGCCTGTTCTGGTAAAACAATATTATACCTTTGCTTTCATAAGCCCCTCACCCTAGCCCTCTCCCGAAGGAGAGGGAATCCATCGGGCCTGCCTATGACGTCCTCTCCCTGTGGGAGAGGAATGAGGTGAGGGGAAAGAGTAGGAAAATTACCCTCGCCACCTGTCATTATCGGGGTAAGCTCGGTCATGGCTAATAGGGTATTAGCGAACCTATTAGCATTATTTTCTAGTGATTGCTTTTTCTCGTTATGATTAAATTATCAAAGTAGGAGCGAAGATGTCTGAAAAAAGCCTTCAGTTTTTATTCTATAGGCAATTGCGCCCTCAACCGTCGGCATCTGGCACGACCGTAGCCAATTGGGTCATTGGTGCGGATGATCAATATCGAGGGCTTCAAGGGCGCTTGGCATTACTACGTGATCCTTTGATCTGGATGGACTCTTTTTGCTTTTGCACCGGAGCTTATTATTCTGATTGCATTTCCTTCCTGGGGAGATGGTATTATTTATGCACGAGCTTTGCGGTTCTTGCGCCTCCTCAAATTGTTTCGATATATCCGCGCTTTTGATATTGTCTGGATAACATTACGTGCAGCCTCTCGTCAGTTAGCTGCAAGTTTTGCAATGGCTGGCGTTATTATTTATGTGTCTGCCTATGCCTTGTACTTTGCTGAGGGAAAGATACAGCCAGAGAATTTTGGCTCAGTCCCCCGCGCCCTTTGGTGGAGTGTCGCGACCCTGACCACGGTAGGGTATGGTGATGTATACCCAATCACACCGCTCGGTAAAATATTGGCAGCATTCATTGCATTGGTTGGTGTGGCGATGGTGGCCTTGCCTGCTGGTATTTTGGCTTCAACGTTTCAAACACAACTCCATAAATCAGACAAGAAATAGCGGCTTGATCATGTAGTTTGCACGCACAAGCCCCTCACCCTAACCCTCTCCCAAAGGAGAGGGAACGCGCACTGAGTTTGTCTATGACGTCCTCTCCCGCTTCTTCTTTTGGGGGAGAGGAATGAGGTGAGGGGATAGGGAGCAGAAATGCGATCCTCCTTCTGCGGCACCACGTCGCCACAATCACTATAGCCAGATAGTAACATCTGTTATAATGCGAAGGTATGACACATGATGATGACAAGCCCTTTGCGGCAGATGCGTATTTTCTCGGCCCGAAGTCTGAAAATGGATCGTGGGTGCGCGGCGAATTTCAGGCTATATTGGACCATTGGTTTGACTGGCGACGGTCCTTGTTTGCCGATGATCCGGAGGCGATAAGTCCGGCGCGACGTTTATCGCCAGAATTTTTGCGCGAGCGCGAAGTGCTGGGTCAGGAATTGCGTAATCTTCTCGTGATGTTGCGCAGCGAGGTGCCCAAATTCACCCCGCGTTATATCGGCCATATGGTGTCTGAGTTATCCTTGCCGGCGCTCTTGGGCCATTTTGCCACGCTCTTGCACAACCCCAACATCACCTCACGCGAAGTGGCAAAAATCGGCGCGCGCATGGAGAGTGAGGCCATTGCCATGCTGGCCGATATGGTGGGCTTTGATCCGGCCTTGGCGCAGGGGCATTTCACCGGCGGGGGCACCATGGCCAATTTCGAAGCCGTGTGGCGCGCCCGTTATCGGGTGGACCATGCCTTGTCGCTGGCGCTGGTGCTGGCCGAGCGCGATGGCGATCCGCTGGACCCGTTTATGGCGGCGCATATGGGATGGCGCGAATTTGAACGCATTGAGGTTGAGCGCAAAGTGGGCGAGGCAGATTTGCGCGCCGCCAGCATGGTGCTGGGCAATCCGTTTGATGTGGCGCGCCGCATCGGCAAATGCACGGGCCGCGATTATCTGGGCCCGGTTTTGATCACCCCGGGCAATAAGCATTTTTCCTGGCAGAAGGCGGCCAATTTGTTTGGGCTTGGCGAGGATTCCTTTTGGAATACGCCGCTGGATAAAGAGGGCAGGGTGGATTTACAGGCGTTGGAAGCGCGCATTGATGAGGCCCGCGCACTGGGCCGCCCGGTGCTGGCCGTGATCAGCGTGGCCGGCACCACGGAAGCCGGGGAAATTGATCCGGTCGATAAAATCGCCGACAGGCTGGACGCTCTTAAAGCGCAGGACATTCATATCTGGCACCATGTGGACGCGGCCTATGGTGGATTTTTCTGCACGCTGTTGGGTGGCAAGACCGAGGACGTACTGGAAAAAGCACAGCAAAATGCTCTGCGTGCTATTTCCCGCGCCCAATCAGTGACGATAGACCCGCACAAGCTGGGCTATGTACCCTATTCCTGCGGCGCGTTTATCACCCGCGACGAGCACGCCTATCGGGCGTCCAGTTTTCAGGCACCGTATATTGATCGTGCCGATGTAAGCGACAAATGGCGCTGCACCCTGGAGGGCTCGCGCTCTGGTGCTGGCGCTGCGGCAACCTGGCTGACGGGCAAGACGTTGGGCTTTGGGCCGAGAAAATTTGGCAAAATTATCGCCGCCGGTATTGAAGCGCGAAAAGCGTTCACCAAGGCGCTGGTCACAAATAATCCGCTGGTCCGGCCCTTGCGCCCAGCCGACACCAATATTGTTTGTTTTTCACTGGCCAAAGAAGGTGAGGCACTTAGCCAGTCTAATGCACGCACATTGGCGGTCTATGCGCGTTTTCAAGCACACCCAGACTTTTCAGTCTCCAAAACTGTGCTGGGCGCAGCCAGCTATGACGCGCTGATCGATCAGCATCTAAATGGGTATGACGGGGCGCGTGATGAAAACAGCCTGGCGCTGCTGCGCCTTGTGTTCATGAACCCGTTTTGGACTAATCCCGAAACCCGTGATCAACTCACACCGGAATTCATAGACTTGCTGGCAGGGTTTATAGACGACGCCCCCTGAAGCGGGTACGTCTTGCCAATATTTAACTGTCCGTGCCGCGTGTGCAGCGATAAAAGGGCAGAGGTTTAAAAAAGGGGCATCATCATGCGTAAAATATTTCTGGCCGGTGCGGCCATCGGGGCACTCGCTTTTATGGCGGCGTGCAGCGGGCCACAGGCCCCGGCAGAAGACACAAAGGCCAAGGCCACCGAAGAGGCCGGGCAACAGGATATGGCAATGAATGAAAACCCTCTGCTGGCCGAATTTTCTGGGCCTTATGGTGGCACGCCCGCCTTTGACAAGGCCAGGCTTGACGATCTGAAACCGGCTTTGGAAATTGGTATGGCCAGTAACCTGGTCGAAATTGACGCCATTACCGCCAATAAGGCCGCCCCGAATTTTGAAAATACCATTGTGGCGCTGGAGCGCTCGGGCCGTGATCTTGGCCGCGTCTTTACCTATTGGGGCATTTGGTCTTCYAATATGTCCTCACCGGAATTTCGCGCCATTCAGGGCGAAATGGCRCCGAARCTYTCTGAATTTGGCTCAAAGATTACGCAAAATACGGCGCTYTTTGCCCGCGTCAAAGCKGTYTATGAGGGCGAGGAAATGAAGWCYTTACGCCCGGATCAACAGCGCGTGGTGCAACTGACCTATGATGGYTTTGCCCGCAATGGCGCAACGCTTTCTGGCCCTGACAAARMMCGCTATGCMGCGATTAAYTCAAAACTGGCCGAGCTGCATACCAATTTTGGCAATAACGTACTGGCCGACGAAGAGGGCTATGTCACCTATATCACAGGCGATCAATTGGGCGGCYTGCCKGACAGYTTTGTCAAAGCRGCGGCCTCGGCGGCCAAGGCCCGYGATCATGAGGGYGARTACGCCATTACCAATACCCGCTCGTCCATGTCGCCMTTTCTGACCTATKCAGAYGCGCGYGATGTGCGYGAAAAGGTCTGGARCACCTATTACAGTCGCGGTGATAATGGGGACGAGCACGAYAATAACGCCATTATTGCGMAAATTTTRCAGCTTAGAAACGAGCGTGTGCATTTGCTGGGCTATGATAATTATGCCAGTTGGCGGCTGGAAAACCGCATGGCCAAAACGCCCGAGCGGGCGCTGGAACTGATGGAGGCCGTTTGGCCCTCCGCCCTTGCCCGGGTGAAAGAAGAAGTGGCCGATATGCAGGCGATTGCCGATAAGGAAGGCGCCAATATCACCATCGAACCATGGGATTATCGCTATTATGCCGAAAAAGTGCGCAAAGCCAAATACGATTTGAACTCGGATGAAGTGAAGCAATATCTGCAATTGGGAAAATTGCGTGATGCTTTGTTCTTTGTGGCGGGCGAGCTGTTCAATTTTGAATTTACCGCGCTCACCGATGGCGAAGTGCCGGTGTTTAACGAAGATGTGCACGTCTGGCGCGTCACTGACCGGACCAGCGGCAAGGAAATTGGCCTGTGGTATCTTGACCCGTTTGCCCGTCCCGGCAAGCGCTCGGGTGCCTGGGCCACCACCTATCGCTCCTATGAAAATATTGACGGGCCGCAAACTGTGTTGGGGTCCAACAATTCAAACTTTATCAAGGGTGAACCGGGCGAGCCGGTGCTGATCTCCTGGGATGATGCCAGCACCTTGTTCCACGAATTTGGCCATGCCTTGCATTTCTTCTCATCCAAGGTGGATTATCCGACCTTAAATGGCGGCGTGCGTGATTATACCGAGTTTCAATCGCAATTGCTGGAACGCTGGCTCTCGACCGACAAGGTGATCAATCAATTCCTGGTGCATTACAAAACTGGAGAGCCGATCCCGGCGGATCTGGTGGCCAAAATCAAGGCCGCTGCCACGTTTAATCAGGGCTTCTCGACCACTGAATATCTGGCATCGGCCCTGATGGATATGCGCTATCACACGGTGGACCCCACCGGCATTGATCCGGACAAGTTCGAACGGGAAAACATGATTGCCCTTAACGCGCCAAAAGAAATTCCCATGCGCCACCGTAGCACGCAATTTAGCCATATCTTCTCTGGCGAAGGCTATTCGGCGGGCTATTACGGCTATATGTGGGCCGATGTGCTGACCTCGGATGCGGCGGAGGCCTTTGCTGAGGCCCCAGGTGGGTTTTACGATAAAGCAGTGGCCAAAAAGCTGGTGGATAATCTCTTCGCGCCGCGAAACTCCATTGATCCAGCAGAGGCTTACCGCGCCTTTCGGGGCCGCGATGCCAAAATCGACGCATTAATGCGCGATCGTGGGTTTCCAGTGCCCAAAAAAGACTAAGGGTGTCGGGCGTCCTCAAAAGCTATGCGCCCACACCCCGATAGGACCAGTAAAGGGCGTCGGCATGAGTAGTATTTATATTGATGCCGACGCCTGTCCGGTCAAAGACGAAACCTTGCGTGTCGCCGCCCGGCATAAGGTGCAGGTCTATATCGTTTCCAATGGGGGGCTTCGGCCCAACCATCATCCGCTGGTGGAAAATATTATTGTCGCCGCTGGTCCCGACGTGGCCGATGACTGGATTGCGAAGCGAGCGGGCAAAGGCGATGTGGTCATCACTGGCGATATTCCTTTGGCCAGCCGTTGTATCGCCACGAGCGCTCGGGTGTTGCAACATAATGGCGAAATTTTCACCCCTGAAAATATCGGCCATATCCTAGCCACCCGTGATCTGATGGCCGATCTGCGCAGTGCCAATCCCCTGATGCAGGGCGGCGGCAAGGCCTTTACACGCGCCGATCGTTCGCGCTTTCTTGACGCGTTGGAACGTGAAATGCGCGCCGCAGGGTAGGGGGCTATTTTCGCCTCGCCCTTCGAGACAATTTCCTTCGGAAATCTCTCAGGGTAAAGTGAAGCTCTAGTAAATTTCGTACCTCATCCTGAGCCTGTCGAAGGTAGCCCCTTCTCCCTTTGGGAGAAGGTTGGGATGAGGCGATAGTGCATAACAGGATTATACCAAGGGTTTGTAACGCCTCATCCCCTCACCTCATTCCTCTCCCCATGGGAGAGGAGGGCATGTGCCGGTCGATGGGAGTTTGATTGCCATAACACTACCCTGTCACCTCGGCCCGCGAGCCGGGGTCCATGGTGAAGGGCAGCGTATGCGCGTTGGCCTTATCGCCCCTCCGGTCAAGTGGTCGGGCGACGAGGGGGAGAGGCGGTAAACATAACCCGTCACCCCGGCGAAGGCCGGGGCCTATTTTGAAGCATCACAATGGATTGCGGCCTGCGCCGCAATGACGGCTAATCCTAGCTTCTACCCACCCTTGTCATCCCGGACTTGATCCGGGATCCAGAGTAAAGCGCAGCATAGGCTGGTAGCCCAATGTACCCTCCGGTCAAGCGGTCGGGCGAAGAAGAAATAAGAAACAACAAACACTAACCTGTCATCCCGGCGCAGGCCGGGGCCCATTTTTAGTCGTCACAATGGATACCGGCCTTCGCCGGTATGACGGAGGTATAGATGTATTTAATTTCACCTGCCACCCCGGACGTGATCCGGGGCCCATATAGAAGGGCAGTGTTTGCGGACTAGCCCAATGGACCCTCCGGTCAAGCCGGAGGGCGACGAGGGAAGGGGGCCACGATAAACACTAACCCGTCACCCCGGCGAAGGCCGGGGTCTATTTTCAGGCATCACAATGGATTGCGGCCTGCGCCGCAATGACGGTTAATTCTGGTGTCTACCCACCCGTGTCATCCCGGCCCCCGAACCGGGATCCATGGTGAAGAAAAGCGTAGGCGGGTCAGCCTAATTGACCCTCCGGTCAAGCGGTCGGGCGACGTAGGTGAAAAGCCTATAAATATAACCCGTCACCCCGGCGCAGGCCGGGGCCTATTTTGAGGTACCACAATGGATTGCGGCCTGCGCCGCAATGACGATTTTAATCACATCTCTTGAAACGGAACAAAGCAAGTACAATATAAGTATTATACACTCGATACGAAATGACTTTTCGCAGTTAACACAAGGAAAAATACAATATGGGCTATTCTGACTGGAAAGAGCTTGCGTCCGATGCACTTAATTTATTCGATGGGGTAAAGAACCCGGAGTTACGTGAAAAAGTGAACCAGATGCGAGAAATTATGCTCGTCCTAAAAGAGGAAAATATCAGTCTTAAGGAAGAAAATTCTGAACTGCAACGACAACTCAATGACAAAGATGAGATGATACCAGAAGGGAAATACTACGTAAAAAAAGATGACCATGGTGAAATTATTGGTCGGTTTTGCTCAGGATGTCATGATGATAAAAAGAAAAAAATTCGGTTGCATGCAGGTGGTGTAACAGGCTGGTGGGACTGCCCAATATGTAAAACCTCTGTTACTGACAGCACATATGTTGAGCCAAACTATGATGGGAATATAGGCAACGGATGGATGGCATCATAATTGTTGCTCTCTGAATATTTCTCCCCACCATCACCGTCCCCCCTTCTTGCCGCGCTTATGTTTCCAACTGACCCCGCGCGGTTTACCGACGCTATCGCCAGCGCGTTCAACTTTAGGGCCGTACGACCCGGGTCCGCGATAGGTGCGCCCCTTTTTGCGGCCCACACTGCCGGGTTCCAGCATATCGAGTTCGGTTTCTCTTAATCTTGAGATTTCGTCGCGCAGGCGGGCGGCTTCTTCAAATTCCAGATCCGCAGAGGCAGTAAGCATGCGTTTTTCCATGTCTTCGATAACGGCGGCAAGGTTGGCGCCGATAAAGTGTTCGCCATCTTCGGCCAATCCCCTGGCGTACTCGCGCACCGTGTCAGAGGCGGCAATGCGCACATGGTCTCCCTCATAAACGCTGTCTAATATGTCGCCAATATCGCGTTTGATACTTTGCGGGGTGATATTGTGTTTGGCGTTATACTCTTCTTGTTTTTCACGTCGGCGCTTGGTTTCCGCCATGGCCCGTTCCATCGAGCCGGTGATGCGGTCGGCGTAGAGCACCACGTGGCTGTCTACATTACGCGCGGCGCGACCAATGGTCTGGATCAATGAGGTTTCGGAGCGTAAAAACCCTTCTTTGTCCGCATCCAATATGCCGACAAAGGCGCATTCGGGAATATCCAAACCCTCGCGCAGCAAATTGATGCCGATCAGCACATCAAACGCGCCCAGACGTAAATCGCGGATAATTTCGATGCGTTCCAGCGTGTCGATGTCCGAATGCATATAGCGCACGCGAATGCCCTGTTCATGCATATATTCGGTCAAATCCTCGGCCATTTTCTTGGTCAGCGTGGTCACCAGCGAGCGATAACCGTCTTTGGCCACCCGGCGCACTTCGTCGATCACATCGTCAATCTGGTTGGCACCATTTGCCGATACCGGGCGGATTTCCACCGGCGGATCAATCAGGCCGGTGGGCCGGATCACCTGTTCGGTAAATATGCCGCCGGTCTGGTTCATTTCCCATGGCCCCGGTGTGGCCGAAACAAACACTGATTGCGGGCGCATGGCGTCCCATTCCTCAAACTTTAAGGGCCGGTTATCCAGACAGGAGGGCAGGCGAAAGCCATGATCGGCCAGCGTGGATTTGCGCGCATAATCGCCCTTATACATGGCCCCCAATTGCGGCACGCTGACATGGCTTTCATCGACAAAAACAAGCGCATTATCGGGCAAGTATTCAAACATGGTGGGGGGGGGCTCGCCGCGTTTTCTCCCGGTCAGAAAGCGCGAATAATTTTCGATCCCTGCACAGACGCCTGAAGCATCCAGCATTTCCAGATCAAACATACAGCGCTGTTCGAGACGTTGCGCCTCCAGCAATTTGCCATTGTCGTACAGCCATTTTAGCTGAGCTTTCAGCTCGTCGCGAATTTGCGTGATGGCTTGTTTCATGGTGGGGCGCGGGGTCACATAGTGCGAATTGGCATAAACCTTTACCGCGTCCAGCGTGCCGGTTTTCTTGCCGGTAAGCGGGTCAAATTCAGCAATGCTTTCGATCTCATCGCCAAAATAATCCACCCGCCAGGCCCGATCTTCATAGTGAGAGGGGAATATCTCGACCACATCACCGCGCACCCGAAAACTGCCCCGGGTAAAGGCCGTATCATTGCGCTGAAACTGCAAATCCACCAGACGCCGCATCAAGGTGCGCTGGTCCATAGTCTCGCCGGTCTCGATGGTGAAGGCCATGGAGGTATAGGTCTCGACCGAGCCAATGCCATAAATGCAGGAGACCGACGCGACGATGATCACGTCATCGCGCTCTAATATAGAGCGCGTGGCCGCATGGCGCATACGGTCAATGGCCTCGTTGATCGAGCTGTCTTTTTCGATATAGGTGTCGGTGCGCGGCACATAGGCTTCGGGTTGGTAATAATCATAATAGGAGACAAAATATTCCACCGCATTATCGGGGAAAAAGCTTTTGAACTCGCCATAAAGCTGCGCCGCCAGGGTTTTATTGTGCGCCAGGATCAGAGCTGGGCGCTGGGTGGCCTCGATCACCTTGGCCATGGTAAAGGTTTTCCCTGAGCCGGTCACGCCCAGTAAAACCTGATCATTGTCGCCACTCTCTATGCCAGATACCAGATTGGCAATGGCCTGGGGCTGATCGCCCTTGGGCTCGAACGGTGAAACCAGCTTGAACGCCTTGCCGCCTTCGGATTTTTTTGGGCGCGTGGGCCGGTGCGGCGTCCAGGTGGGCGCGGCCTCTACGGGGCCATCCAGCACAAAGTCTGCCGCAGGTCCATCGCTCATGCCGGGTGTATCACTCATGGGCCTGCTATAGCGCAAGCCTGTCGGCGTTTCCAGTTTGTTCTGCATTTTTCACAAGTTCGAGAGAGCGCTTGCCCTGCGGGCCTGATGCTCTACAAATCTGGAAAAGGTGGGGAATCAGCGATGACGCGTGCAATCGTAATAGACACGGACCCGGGGCAGGATGATGCGCTGGCTATTTTGCTGGCACTGGCGGCACCTGAAGCGCTGGACGTACGGGGCATTGTGGCCGTGGCGGGCAATGTGCCGCTGCCGCTGACGCAGAAAAACGCCTGCCGCCTGGTGGACCTTAGCGGGCGTGATGATGTGCCGGTCTATGCCGGTTGTGCGCGGCCCATGGTGCGTGATCTTATTACCGCAGAAAACGTGCACGGCAATTCCGGTGTTGATGGGTATGACTGGCCACAAACAAAGACCCCTTTGCAGGACCAGCACGGCGTTGATTTCATCATTGAAACCCTGATGCATGCGGGTGTCGGCGAAATAACGCTTTGCACATTGGGGCCGCTGACCAATATTGCCATGGCGCTGGTGAAAGAACCGCGATGCGTACGTGGAATCCGCGAAATTGTGATGATGGGCGGCGGCTTTTTTGAGGGCGGAAATACCACACCGGCGGCTGAGTTTAATATACTGGTCGATCCCCATGCGGCCCATGTGGTATTTACTTCTGGCGCAACCCTGACCCTGATACCGCTGGACGTCACCCACAAAGCCCTGGTCACAGCGGACCGTCTTGCCGCGATGGCCGCATTGGGCAATGAAACCGGCAAAGCTTGCGCGGGCATGCTTTCCTATTTTAATCGCCATGATGTGGAAAAATATGGCTCGCAAGGCGCGCCCCTGCACGATCCGTGCGTGATTGCCTATCTCTTGAAGCCGGAACTGTTCAGCGGCAAAAAAATCCCGGTACAGATTGAAATCAGCGATGGCCTGACCCTGGGTATGACCGTCATGGACTGGTGGGGCACCACGACCGAAGCGCCCAATTGCACGGTGATGAGGCATATTGATGCCGACGGGTATTTTGACCTCCTGACAACACACCTTGCCCGTTTGCCATAACGCTCTTTGATCTCAGACCATACCCCCCGACTGATTAAAGCCGGCGGGTGCAAAGGGTTGATATGCGGGTGATGACCAGTTGCCCTCGTCATGGTTCAGCGTCAGATTGCCTCTCCAGGCTGGAAGGTTACCTTCCAACTGGCGCAGGCGGCCTGCACGGACATTACCATTACGGATCACTTTGGTATTGTTATCGTTCGCAGCATAATTCATCCTCACTGTATGCTGTGAGCAACATAATTTTGGGTGCTGGCAAGAACGCTTGTTCCGCAGGCTCGCATTGCCTATGGTGCGGCGCGGCTGTCCGGCTCTTTTGGACAGTCTTAAACCCTTGTTGGTTTGGATCTTTAACGCGCCTGATTGTTGTTTTAACTATGTCTGATCCCACACGTACCTATCTGGATTTTGAACGCCCCATCGCCGAGCTTGATAACAAGATCAGCGAATTGGAACGCTTTAGCGAAAGCGAAGGCGGGGTCAGCACCGCCGAAGAGGTGGAGAAGCTGCGCGAAAAATCCGCAGCTCTGCTCAAGAACACGTATACCAACCTCAATCCTTGGCAGAAAACGCAGGTTGCGCGTCATCCGGGGCGACCACAGTTCAAGCATTTTCGCGAAACCCTGATAGAGGGCTTTACCGAGATGCGTGGGGATCGTTGCTTTGGTGATGATCGGGCCTTGATCGGTGGGCTGGGGCGCTTTCGTGGCCGCCCGGTTATGGTTCTTGGCCATGAAAAGGGCCATGACACAAAAACCCGGCTGGAACATAATTTTGGCATGGCGCGCCCCGAAGGCTATCGCAAGGCCGTGCGCCTGATGGATGTTGCCGATCGCTTTGGCCTGCCCGTACTCAGCTTTGTTGATACAGCGGGTGCCTATCCGGGGGTCGGCGCAGAGGAGCGCGGTCAGGCTGAGGCCATAGCCCGCTCCACACAAAAGTGTCTGTCGCTGGGCGTGCCGATGATCACGCTGATCACCGGCGAAGGCGGCTCAGGCGGCGCGGTGGCCATTGCCGGTGCCAATGCGGTGCTGATGATGGAGCACGCGATTTATTCTGTGATTTCGCCCGAGGGCTGTGCCTCAATCCTGTGGCGCGATTCTGCGCGGGCCAAGGATGCGGCAACGGCAATGAAAATCACCGCGCAGGATTTGCTTGGTCTTAAAATTATTGACGGTATTGCCGACGAGCCTGTGGGCGGCGCCCATCGCCATCATCAGGCGGCCATTAATGCGGCGGCGGATCAAATATCCTCATTTTTGGCGCGGTTCACCGACATGACGCCAGACGAGTTGCGCGCCCAGCGCAAAGCGCGCTTCCTTGAGATTGGCCGCTCGCTTCTCGAAGCCTAAACTTGGCCCCTAATAAATCAGGTTGTTTTTAATATCTATGCCTGCGCTGCCGGGGAAGACGGACGTGTCCAAAGCGCTCAGGTCCACGCCCCAATGATCACGCAATACGCCTTTAAACAGGCTGCGCAGATCGTTGGCCGGATACACATCGCGACCTTCAAACAGGTCGGTCGGACCAAGGCCTGGCCAGTTGCCAACCATGGTGCCGCCCTTGACCGCACCGCCGAGCAGGAATGATACCCCACCAACGCCGTGATCTGTGCCCTTGGTGCCGTTTTCAGACAGGGTACGGCCAAATTCTGTAACGATCATCACGGCGGTATTGGCCCATTGGCTGCCCATCTCTTCGCGCAAACCAAAGAGCGCCGCGTCCAAATTACCAAGATTGGCAGCAAGGACACTGGTTTCATCGGCATGGGTGTCCCAGCCGTTAAGCGACAGGGCCGCAGCCCCCGGGCCACCATCAGCCGAGAGTAGTTTGCCTGCCGCGCGTGCCAGTTGTTCATAGCCGCTGCCCAGCTCATTCAAATCACCAATCAGCGAGCCAACATCAACGGCCCCTTGCAGGGCGCTGTGCAGAACCGGGTCGAAGGCGTAAAGATCCAATGTCTCTTCAACGGTTTCCGGATCAGCCTCAGGGATTTTAGACGCTGCCCAAGTGGTAATGTTGGACGCGCCTTTCAGAACCAGGGGAACGGTTTGCCCAATACCCACCGCGCCGGGGGAAAGGTTAAGGGCCCCCAAAGCGCGGTTCAACCAGCCATCCAGCGTGCCCAGCGGCGAATCTGTGCCGTTTTCCAAAACGTCCTGACCGTCAAAACGTGACCGCTCGTTATAGGGGGCACTGGCCGCAGGCATAAAGACAGCCTGCCCCTTTTTGAACATGCCTGCCAGTGTTGGCAAGGCCGGGCGCAAGCCAAAGC
>NVVV01000007.1 GCA_002733495.1 Robiginitomaculum sp. | reverse complement strand
CAGGAGATTGAGGGCCACACCATTTGCGCCCTTGGCGATGCGGCGGCGTGGCCGGTGCAGGGCCTGATCCGGCATTTCAGGCATGAGATTGAAGACAAAATCCGAGCTGCGCACGGGCTTGAGTTTTCGGCACCGCCGAATTTCAAGGACAAAGCCAACGATGACATTCTTGAGGCTTAATCAACCCAGTTGTTGTTTCAACTAACGAACACGGAACAAGACGCATCAATGGTGCGTCTTGTTTGCTTTATCGCACTGTGGACAGTCGGCAAGCAGGCCGCTAAACCTTCGAAACCTGTAAATTCTGCCTGCGAAGAGTTCCCAAATGCCAACGCTGAATGATATCCGATCGACGTTTTTGTCCTACTACTCAAAGCATGGGCATGAGGTGGTGGATTCAAGTCCGCTGGTCCCACGCAATGATCCGACGCTTATGTTTGCAAATTCGGGCATGGTGCAGTTCAAGAATCTGTTTACCGGGCTTGAGACACGGGATTATAAGCGCGCAACGACGTCGCAAAAATGTGTGCGGGCCGGGGGCAAGCACAATGATCTGGACAATGTTGGCTATACTGCACGCCATCATACCTTCTTTGAAATGTTGGGTAATTTCAGTTTTGGCGATTACTTCAAAGAGGACGCGATTCTCTTTGCGTGGGAAATGTTGACAAAAGAGCTCGATATCCCGAAAGAACGGCTGATTATCACAGTTTACCATACCGATGATGAAGCTGCGGACATCTGGAAAAAGGTTGCAGGGATTGGCGATGATCGCATTATTCGTATCCCAACCAACGACAATTTTTGGATGATGGGGCCAACCGGGCCATGCGGGCCGTGTTCCGAAATTTTCTTTGACCACGGCGACCATATTTGGGGTGGCCCTCCGGGCAGCCCAGATGAGGACGGCGATCGGTTTGTGGAAATTTGGAACCTCGTGTTCATGCAATATGAACAATTTGAGGACGGAACCCGCAAAGAACTGCCAAATCAGTCGATTGATACGGGCATGGGCATTGAGCGCGTTGCCGCGTTGTTGCAGGGCACCAACGATAATTACGCAACAGACCTGATGCGCAGCCTGATTGAGGCAAGTGCCGAGGCGACCAGCACCGATCCGGATGGGCCGGGACGCACGCATCACCGGGTGATTGCCGACCATTTACGCTCGACCTCATTTTTATTGGCCGACGGCGTGATGCCGTCTAATGACGGGCGTGGCTATGTGCTGCGTCGGATTATGCGGCGCGCGATGCGTCATGCGCATTTATTGGGCACTAAAGACCCCTTGATGCACCGTTTGGTGCCGGCTTTGGTGCAACAAATGGGCGCGGCTTATCCCGAACTGGGACAGGCTCAGGCGTTGATCGAAGACACCCTAAAGCAAGAAGAAATTCGGTTTAAACAAACCCTTGATCGGGGTTTGCGGCTTTTGGACGATGAATTGGCTGATCTGGAAGACGGGGCCGCCTTGCCCGGGAAAACGGCGTTTAAGTTATATGATACATACGGTTTCCCGCTTGATTTGACGCAGGATGCGTTGCGCGAAAAGGGCCGGACGGTTGACACCGATGGGTTTGATTCAGCAATGGCCGAACAAAAGGCCAAGGCCCGTGCCGCTTGGTCCGGGACCGGCGAATCTGCGGATGCGACGATCTGGTTTGATGTCGCCGATGCGCATGGAGCGACGGATTTTCTGGGCTATGATACTGAAAACGCTGAGGGACAGATTGTTGCCTTGGTGCGGGATGGGGCCAGTGTTGACGTGGCTAAGGCCGGGGAAACGATCCAAATTGCGCTGAACCAGACACCGTTTTATGCGGAAAGCGGCGGGCAGGTTGGCGACAACGGCATTATTCGCACCGACAACGGCGTTGCCCGGGTGACGGATACGCGAAAAAACGCAGGTGTGTTCGTCCATATTGCTGAAGTAACCGAAGGTGAAATTCGTAGCGGAGAAGCGGCGACGCTGGCGGTAGATCACGAGCGACGTAGGGGCATTCAGGCCAACCACTCTGCAACACATTTGTTGAACGAAGCGTTGCGGCGGGCTTTGGGGGATCATGTGGCACAGCGTGGATCGCTGAATGCACAGGACAGGTTGCGGTTTGATTTCAGCCATAGCAGGCCGTTGACCGCTGAAGAATTGGACAGAGTTGAGGGCGAAGTGAACACATTCATCCGCCAGAACGCGCCGGTTGAAACCCGGGTGATGACGCCGGATGATGCACGCGGCATGGGTGCACAGGCTTTGTTTGGCGAAAAATACGGTGACGAAGTGCGGGTTGTGTCTATGGGGCTCCAACCGGGTTCCGGCAAAGGCGCCAGCGGCAAAACCTATTCGCTTGAACTTTGCGGTGGCACACATGTTGAACGGACTGGCGATATTGGTGAGTTTATCTTGCTGGGCGACAGTGCAAGCAGTTCTGGCGTGCGCCGAATTGAGGCGCTGACAGGTGTTGCGGCAACGCGGCACGGGCGCGAAATGCAAGTTGTTCTGAATTCTGCGTTATCCGAGTTCAAAACCACGCCGGATCAATTGGTTGCCCGGATCAAGGCGGAACAAAGCAAGGTGCGCGAACTGAGCAACGAAGTGGCACAGCTAAGGCGTGAACTGGCGATGTCTGGTGGCGATCAAGCCACACAGGAAAAGCGCGAAATCAACGGCATTGAAATCGTTTCTCAAGTTCTTACCGGGGTCACGGGCAAAGATTTGCCGTCGCTGATTGACGAACATAAAGCACGGATTGGCAGCGGTGTTGTGCTGTTGATAGCGGACACTGGTGGTAAGGCTGCCGTCGCTGCTGGCGTGACGGATGACTTGAAAGACAAGATTTCGGCCGTTGATTTGGTACGCGCTGCGGTTGCCGAATTGGGCGGCAAAGGTGGCGGCGGACGTCCTGACATGGCGCAGGGCGGTGGTCGAGATGTGACAAATTCAGACGCAGCCATCAAGGCCGCAGAAGCAGTATTGGAGAATTAAGATGGGCGCACTTTGGATTGCACATGTGACGGTGACGGATGATGTGGCGTATGGAAAATACGCCAAATTGGCAACCGAAGCGATTGCCGCGCATGGCGGTGTATTCATCGCGCGCGGTGGGCGTTTTGTTCAGCTTGAAGGGCGCGAACGGCCCCGCAATGTCGTGGCGCGATTTCCATCGGTTGAGGCCGCGGAAGAATGTTACAATTCAGATGTTTACCAAGAAGCGCTTAGTCTGCATGCGCTTTCAGATTTTTTGCGCACCATCGACATTAAATGGGCCAAGGGCGAGCGCGCCACCACCAAGCGCTTTAACACCCTGATCAGCAAGACCAGAGACGGAAAATACGCCGAGATTGTCAATGAAATGGTGCTGCGCACGCAAATGCAGGCCATTTATGACACCCAGAATATTGGCCATTTTGGCCTCAATTTAAACCATTATGCCCACTTTACCTCGCCCATCCGCCGCTATGCCGATCTGATTGTGCACCGCGCCCTGATCCGCGCCTGCGCGCTGGGCCATGATGGGGCCTCGGATAGTGAGCAAAGCCAGCTCAAAGCCATTGCGCAAGATATTACCGGGTTTGAGCGACGCGCCATGGCCGCCGAGCGCGAAGCCACCGGGCGCTATATCGCCAGTTATCTGTCAGAGCATGTGGGCAATACATTTAGCGCGCGCATTTCCGGCGTGACCCGCTTTGGCCTGTTTTTACGGCTGGACGAAACCGGCGCTGATGGCTTTGTGCCGATCCGCCAATTGGGTGCTGAATATTTTGTCCATGATGAAAAAGCCCACGCCCTTGTGGGCCGCGAGAGCGGCGGACGCTATACACTGGGACAGGCGGTCAAGGCCGAGCTGATGGAGGCCACGCCTTTGACCGGCGGTCTGCTGTTTGAAATGCTAACCCCGCCCGCCCCTGGCACGCGCCCTGCACGGGGCAGCGGCCCCCGTCGTGGCCCGCCTGGGGCAAAACACGGCAAAGCAAAAGCCGCCAAGCACAGGCGCAAGAGACAGAAATGACACGCGCAACGAAACATAAACGCGACACCGATCCCGCCGACAACCCCCGCAAGGGCCGGGCCGCGCGCCCCAAACTGTCGGCAACGCTGATCTTGCTGCGCGGCGATCCGAAAAACCCGCAAATCCTTATGGGCAAACGCGCCGCAGGGCATGGCTTTATGCCCTCAAAGACGGTTTTTCCGGGCGGCAAGGCTGAACGCAGCGATACCTTTGCCCCCAGCGCCGCGCCATTATTGCCCGAGACACAGGCTGTGCTGGAACGGCATTTACCCCCGGGCCGCGCCCTTGCGGCCAGCGCCGCCGCCATCCGCGAAACCTTTGAAGAAACCGGCCTGTTGCTGGCGCGCCCGCTTGATGCCCCTCGCAAAACCAAAGCCCCCAAGGGGTGGGAAGGCTTTACCACACGGGGTCTGGGTGCTGATCTGGGGGCCTTGCGCCTGACCGCCCGCGCCATCACCCCGCCTTATCACCCAAAGCGTTTTGACACCTGGTTTTTTACCGCCCGCGCCGATGATCTGATCGACCTGCCTGAATGCGTCGCCAGCAGCGAGCTGGAGGGGCTGGACTGGTACACCCTGAAAGAAGCGCAGGTGCTGGACCTGCCGATCATCACCAGCATTGTCTTGGATGAAGTCCAGAAACGCCTGGGCGAGCCAAACCGCCCCATCCCGTTTTATTTTATGAAAAACGGCGAACACCATCGCGTCTGGCTTTAGGGAAAAAAGCGAGTCTTATTCCTTCTCCCTTGGGAAGAGGAAATACCGCTCAACACACTGTAGTTTTATCCCCTCTCCTTGGGGAGAGGGTTAGGGTGAGGGGCTTATGAAGCCAAAGATGAAATTTTGATTGGGGTCTATTTCAAAGCCCGATCCCCTCACCTCATTCCTCTCCCTATAGGAGAGGAAGTACCGCTCAACACACCGTAGTTTTATCCCCTCTCCTTGGGGAGAGGGTTAGGGTGAGGGGCTTTAACCCTTTACAGCCGTTGTTCTCCGGCTTGACCGGAGAACCCATTAGAAAACCCAACGCACTTTGCGCTTCAAAATGGCCCCTCCGGTCAAGCCGGAGGGCGACGAGGAAGGTTACACACCTCTCTTGAGTGCAATTGATGTAGTGCTTGGACTGTTTATTGGTATTGCACTATTTTGGGTCGCATACCGTGCCAACAATATCGCTGAAAGCAATAAGGAGTTGGCATCGCAAGAAAGCCAATCAAGAGCATATCGAATTACTAGGGGCCAAACCAGAACATTCCCATCATTGCCATGACGGCCAATGCCATGGCTGGCGACAAGGAAAATTATATCCAGGCCGGCATGACCGGCTATGTGCAAGCCTATTGATGTCCGGCAGCTATACACCACAATTGCCCGTGCCGCTGCAGAGGGGCGAAAAACAAGAGCCAAAAAGGCTACCCCAAAACAAAAAGGTAAAGCGGCATAAGGGGCTTAACCATTTAACCGTTTTATCACCCGGTCCCGGTCCATCAGGGCCAGCAAACCACCAACATCCGGGCCATGTTTTTGGCCAGTAAGCGCGAGACGTAGCGGCAGGAACAGCCCACGCCCCTTGCGCCCGGTCTTTTCTTTCAAAACGCCTGTCCAGTTGGACCATGTGTTTTCATCAAGGTTACCGTCTGGCAGCAAAGCCGCCGCCTTGGCAATATAATCCACATCTTCATCAGCAATCACTGGCGCAATATCGCCATGCACTACATTCACCCAGTGCGCCACATCGGCCAGCGTTTCGATATTGCCACGAATGGCCTTCCACAGGACCTCGTCAATTTGCAGATCAGCCAGCCTGCCCTTTACCTCGGCAAAGGGCGTTTCATGCAACAGCTTGGCGTTCAAAGTCTTCAATTCTGTCAGATCGAAGCGCGCCGGGGCGCGGCCAATTTTCTCAAAAGAAAACTCTTCAATCAATTGCGCCAGATCACGGCGAATTTCCACCGGATCAGATGTGCCGATTTTGGCCAAAAGCGACAAAATCGCCTGCGGCTCTATGCCTTCTTCATCGCGCAGCCCCGCAATGGAGAGCCTCCCCAGGCGCTTGGACAGCTTGTCCCCGTCTGCACCTACCAACAACGGGTGATGGCCCATGGCTGGGGCCTTGGCACCGATGGCATTGAAAATTTCAATCTGTGCCGCAGAATTGGTCACATGGTCTTCGCCGCGAATAATGTGCGATATGCCAAAATCCGCATCGTCGACCACGCTGGGCAGAGTGTAGAGATAAGAGCCATCGCCCCGGATCAGGATCGGATCAGACAGCGAAGCGGTATCAATATTCTGCTCGCCGCGAATAACGTCGTCCCATTGCACCGAACCGCCAGAAAGTTTGAAGCGCCAATGGGCTTTACGCCCCTCGGCTTCCAGCGCGGTACGCTCTGCATCGCTTAGGCTTAGGGCGGCGCGATTATAGACAGGCGGCTTGTTTTGACTGCGTTGAATTTTACGCTGACGATCCAATTCCTCAGCCGTCTCATAACAGGGGTAGAGAAAACCACGGGCTTTCAAATCTTCGGAAACCGCCGCATAACGGTCAAACCGTTCGGACTGTTTTGCCGTCTCGCCATGGGTCAAGCCCAGCCATTTCATATCGTCAAAAATGCCCTGCTCGAACGCGACCGTTGAGCGCGCCAAATCCGTATCATCAATGCGCAGCATAAAGACGCCGCCTGATTGCGCGGCAAACAGCCAGTTCATCAATGCCGGGCGGATATTCCCAACGTGCAATTTCCCGGTAGGGCTGGGGGCAAAACGGACCTTGACGGACATGTTTTCAACTCCTGAATGATCAGTCGCGCCTTGTGCGCTGCACGGGCGGTTCCGTCAAGCAGGGAATGGTATCCATCCCAGCATTGACGTCACTTCTCATGGGACTACACTTCGCCAAAATCAGGGTCAGACGGGCCTTGAAACTGGGGAGACGAGCCATGAAAAAAATTTTCTTTAGCGCCAGTGCACTAGTGCTGATTACCGCCTGTTCCGGACAAGGCATGGGCACGGTCAAAGCAAAGGATGACGCCGCACCGGCAACTGCCGATGATGCTGCCGCCTTTGTGAAAATGGCCGAGGCCGATTTAAAGGACATGAATGAATATGCCAGCCATGTGTTCTGGATGCAGGCCAACTTCATCAATCATGACACCAATTGGCTAGCCGCCCGGGTAGGCGCGGAATCCACTGAGCTGGGTGTTCGCTATGCCAATGGCACCAAGCGCTTTAAGGATTTGACGCTGGAAGATGATCTGGCCCGCAAGATGAAAATCATCAGCCAAGGGCTAACCCTGCCAGCCCCCTCCAAAGACGGAGCGGCCAAGGAGCTGGCCAACATCACAACCTTTTTAGACAGCGCCTATTCCTCTGCTACCATTGATCTGGATGGCAAAGAGATGGCTCTGGATGATCTGGAAGTCATGATGGGGACGGAAAAGGACCCAGAGCGCCTAAAGGAAATCTGGGAAAAATGGCGTATGGCTTCGGCCCCCTCCATGCACGACAAATATGCGCGCATGGTTGAGATTGCCAATGAGGGCGCACGCGAGCTGGGCTTTAAGGACGTGGGCGAATTATGGCTATCTGGCTATGACATGCCCCCCGAAGACATGGCCAAGGAAGTTGATCGCCTGTGGGGTCAGGTAGAGCCGCTTTACGACCAATTGCATTGTTATGTTCGTGCCAAACTGAATGAAAATTATGGCGACGAAGTGCAACCGGCAACAGGGCCGATCCGCGCCGATATTCTGGGCAATATGTGGGCACAAACCTGGGGTAATGTGTATGACATTGCCAAACCCGAAGGTGCCAGCATTGATTATAACCTGACGGAATTGCTCAAAGAAGCTAATTATACTCCAAAGAAAATGGTGCAAACCGGCGAAGGGTTTTACACGTCTTTGGGGCTTGATCCCTTGCCCGATACTTTTTGGAAACGCTCCTTGATTACCAAGCCACAAGACCGCACCGTGGTTTGTCATGCCTCGGCCTGGGATATTGATGGTGCGGACGATATTCGCATTAAAATGTGCACCAAAGTGAATGGCGAAGACTTTAACACCATCCACCACGAGCTGGGGCACAACTATTACCAGCGGGCCTATAAGAACCAGCCGGTCTTGTTCCAGAACGGTGCTAATGATGGCTTTCACGAAGCCATTGGCGATTTTATAGCGCTATCCATCACGCCGCGTTATCTGGTGCAGATCGGCCTGCTGGACGAAAGCCAGATCCCCGATGAAAGCAAGGATATTGGCCTTCTTATGGAGCGCGCGCTTGATAAAGTGGCGTTTTTGCCCTTCGGCCTGTTGATGGATAAATGGCGCTGGAAAGTCTTCTCCGGCGAGGTTGCTCCGGAAGATTACAACACTGCCTGGTGGGAATTGCGTAAGCAATATCAAGGTATTGTGCCGCCGGGGGATCGGCCTATGAATGCGTTTGATCCGGGGGCAAAATATCATATTCCCGGCAACACGCCATATTTGCGCTATTTCCTCTCCTTTATCATGCAGTTCCAGTTTCAAAAGGCCGCCTGTGAGCAAGCCGGATGGACCGGACCGCTGCACCGTTGCTCGATTTATGGCAATAAGGAAGTCGGCAAACGCTTTAACGCCATGCTAGAAATGGGGGCCTCCAAGCCCTGGCCAGATGCGCTGGAAGCTTTTACTGGCACCCGGCAAATTGATGGCTCTGCCATTGTCGAATACTTCGCCCCGCTGATGGACTATCTGAAAGAAGAAAACAAAGGCCGCACCTGCGGCTGGTAAACCTTCTTATCACTACATGTAAAACGGCGGCTCGACCGAGCCGCCGTTTTCCTTTCTCATAGCATTTCTGTTTCGTCTTTATCCCTGCGGGGTGACGACGACAATAAGAGTGCTTACATAAACATCACATACTCTCTGATCAGGACTCTTTTCATGCGCACAGATACCCCACAGCCTGTACGGCTGTCTGATTACACCCCCTTCCCTTTCACCATCGACACAACCGATCTGCAGTTCAATCTGGACCCAGTGGCCACAAAGGTTCGCTCGACCATGAACGCTCGCCGGACCGGCGATGCAAAGGCCCCCATGGTGTTGAATGGTGAAAACCTGGACCTGATCAGTGTCGCCGTGAATGGCCAGAGGCTGGCTGAGACAGACTATGTGCTGGGCAAGGATACCCTGACCCTGAGTGCTCTGCCTGATGATTTTAAGCTGGTGATCGAGACGCAGTTTTCCCCCAGAGACAATCGCGCGCTGAGCGGGCTTTATATGTCTGCCGGGCGCTATTGTACACAATGCGAAGCCGAGGGCTTTCGCCGCATTACTTTTTATCCCGATCGCCCCGACGTGATGAGCCGTTTTACCACCCGTATAGAGGCCCCGGTGGCTGATTTTCCAACGCTTTTGTCCAATGGTAATCTGGTTAAGTCCGGCACACTGGACAATAATCGCCATTATGCCTGCTGGGAAGACCCCTTCTCCAAACCAGCTTATCTTTTTGCCCTGATCGCCGGGGGCTTTGACATGATTGAAGACAGCTTCACCACCATGTCAGACCGCGTTATTCCCTTACGCATTTATGTGGACCCGGGCGATGCGCCACGTGCGATTTACGCCATGGACGCCCTGAAACGATCAATGAAATGGGATGAGGACGTTTTTGGCCGTGAATATGATCTGGACCTTTTCATGATCGTCGCCGTGCGTGATTTCAATTTCGGAGCCATGGAAAACAAAGGCCTGAACGTCTTTAACTCCTCGGTTTTGCTGGCCGATGCCGACACTGCCACGGACATGAATTTTGAACGGATCGAATCCGTTGTAGCCCACGAGTATTTTCACAACTGGACTGGCAACCGCATCACCTGTCGCGACTGGTTCCAATTGTGCCTGAAGGAAGGCCTGACCGTGTTTCGCGATCAGGAATTTTCCGCCACCATGCGCGGGGCGGCCATTTCACGCATCAAGGATGTAATCTCTCTGCGTGCGCGCCAGTTCCCTGAAGATGCCGGCCCTCTGGCGCACCCGGTACGACCAAAAGAATATCTGAAGATCGACAATTTCTATACCGCCACCATTTATGAAAAAGGTGCCGAGCTGGTCCGCATGCTGAAAACCCTGATTGGGGATGAAAATTTTAAAAAGGGTATGGATCATTATTTCGAGACGCTGGATGGTACCGCCGCCACGATCGAGCAGTTTCTAGGTGCCTTTGAAACTGCCGCCGGGGTGGATTTATCGAATTTCCAAAACTGGTATGGGCAGGCGGGTACGCCGCATCTTCACGTAGAAGAAAACTGGGATGCGAATAAGGGTGAACTGACACTCACCTTGCGCCAGCACACGCCCCCAACACCGGGTCAGCCGGATAAAAAGTCCTTGCCCATGCCCATCCGCACAGGTTTGGTTGGCAAAAACGGGCCGCTGCCCATGACCCTGGACGATGATAACGAAGCCGGGCCAGACGAGTGCATTCTGGTGCTGGACAGGGACGAACAAAGCTGGTGCTTTACTGGCCTTACCGAGCGCCCATTGGTGTCTGTGTTGCGCGGATTTTCTGCGCCAGTTGTTCTTAAACAGGTGCGTACACCAGAAGAGCGCGCACGCCTGATGACCACAGATGCGGACCTGTTGCGCCGTTGGGAAGAGGCACAGGCCTATGGCATGGGCGTCCTGCTTGCCCTGGCGGGAAACCCCCATGCAGAAATCCCCGCCGCATATTTGGATGCACTTGGCACGCTGGCGGTTGATGCAAAAATTGACCCCGCCTTTGCCGCGCTGGCGATCTTGCCCCCCTCGGAATCGGATACTTTTCAGCACATGACCCCGGCAGATCCCGGGCGTATTCATACCGCTCGTGAGGCCATTCTTTCCGCCTTTGCCCATGATCAAAAGGCCGCTTTGATGAACGCGGTTGAACGCACAAGCGAACACGGCCAGTTCTGTCCCGATGCCAAAGGGGCCGGACGGCGCGCTTTGCATGGCACAGCACTTGGTATTCTGGCCCGTCTTGGCCCGAAGGAAGGCGGAGCATTGGCGCAAGCAGCCCATACTGCCGCCGATAATATGACCGACTCTCTGGCCGCCCTTATCGCCCTTGGCCAGTCAGGCAGTGAAAAGGTCAATCCGGCTCTGGATGAGTTTTATCAAAACTGGAAAGCCAATCCGCTGGTGATTGATAAATGGTTTTCCATTCAGGTTGGACCAAGCTGTCCGGATGCGCTGGAACGCGTTGAGAGATTACTCAAACACCCGGATTTCACCTATGACAACCCCAATCGGGTACGTAGCCTGATCGGCGCTTTTATTATGGCAAATCCGGCGGCATTCCATGCTGAGGATGGCAGCGGCTATGCCTTGCTGGCGCGGCAAATCAAGATCATTGATCCGAAAAACCCGGCTTTGGCCGCGCGCCTGCTGGGGGTATTTGAGAGCTGGCGTCAACTGGAGCCGAAACGCTCAGTGCTTGCCAAAAAAACCCTGGAAGGTCTCTTGAAGAGCCCTGACCTGTCCCCAAATGCATATGAAATCATCAGTCGCCAGTTGGGATAAGACAAGGAATACAGTCATGAGCAATCAACCGCAGAATACAATTTCCATACAGGAAACAGGGGAAGGCCTTTACCAAAATGAAATCACAATCGGTAAACACCGCCTGATCGCTGGCGAACCGGAAGCACTGGGCGGTGATGATAGCGGCCCAACTCCGATGGAAATGGCTGGCGCGGCACTTGGGGCCTGCACCGCCATTACCTTACGCATGTATGCCAATCGAAAGGGCTGGCCACTGGAGAGTATCAGCGCGGATGTGACGCACAAGAAAGGCCCATGCGAGGTATGCGCGCCCAACGATGAAGAGACAGAACATAAACTGGGGTTGATTGACATCTTCACCCGCACCATCACCCTGGAAGGGCCATTAAGCCCGGATCAGCGCGAGCGTCTGATGCAGATCGCCAACAAGTGCCCGGTTCACAAAGCCCTGACGGGCTCTTCTTGCGTCCGCACACTGACAGGCGCATAACAGCAAAGCATTGCTGATCTGTAAGAATTTGGTAAGAAACGCGCAAGCCGTCGGGGGTGATGTTGTCACTGGTCTAGGCGGCTGGGCAAATTGAAGGATTGTATAGATGAAATTCAGACTTAACAGCAGCACAGCGCTGCGTCCGGCACTTTCAAAACTTACACTGGCACTTGGTGTGGCAAGCATGTTGGCCTTTGCTGGCCCAGCCCCCTCGGCATTGGCTGGGCAAAAGGCGGTTCCCTTCGCGGCGGCTCTGGCCCCCGGGGCCCCGGTCTCTTTTGCGGACCTGATCGAAGAGATCAGCCCCGCTGTCGTCAGCATTAATGTGGTAATCCACGAAGAAGCCCCCGATGTGCAACTGCCAGAAGGGCTGGATCAGTTGCCCGAGCAATTTCGTGATTTCTTTCGCCGGCAGCAGCCTGGTCGCAACGGCAAACCACGCGCCCGCGAAGGCCGCGCCCTTGGCTCTGGCTTCCTCATTTCCAAAGAAGGCCATGTGGTCACCAACAACCATGTCGTCGAGAATGCCACAAAAATCACTGTTTCCATGCAGGATGGGCGCGAGTTTGAAGCCGAACTGGTTGGCAAGGATAAGCTGACGGACCTTGCTGTCCTGAAAATCAAGGATGACAAGGCTTTCCCATTTGTCTCCTTTGCTGAAAATATCAATCTCCGCGTTGGTGACTGGGTCGTGGCCGTGGGTAATCCGTTTGGTCTTGGCGGCACGGCAACGGCTGGCATTGTCTCGGCAACTGGGCGCGAAATTGGACGCGGAGCTTATGACTTCATCCAGATTGATGCCTCAATCAACCGGGGTAATTCCGGTGGTCCGGCCTTTGACCTTTATGGCAATGTTGTGGGCGTAAACTCGCAAATCCTCTCCCCCACAGGTGGGAATATCGGTATTGGCTTTGCCATTCCGGCGCGCGTAGCCGCCAAGGTCACCAAAGAGCTGATCGATAAAGGCTCGGTTACCCGTGGTTATCTGGGCGTCAACATCCAAAGCATTGATCAAGACCTTGCCGACAGCGAAGGCCTGAAAGCCCGCGAAGGGGCATTGGTGGCCAAGGTCGTTGATGACAGCCCGGCCAAAAAAGCTGGCTTTAAAACCGGCGATATTGTGTTGAAACTGGATGGCAAGTCGGTGGAAGACAGCCGTGATCTGACCCGCAAAGTCGGTGAATTGTTTGTCGGTCATAAGGCCAAATTTCTGGTCCTGCGTAATGGCAAACGCAAAACACTGAATGTTACTATTGGCAAACGCCCCAACAATCTTGGCGAGGCGGGAACACCTGAAGCCACCACATCCAAGCTTGATGAATTTGGTATGGAACTTGGCAAGTTAACGCCAGAAGACCGCGAAAGACTGGACCTTGAGACAGATCGTGGCATTCTGGTCGAGCGTGTTGAAAATGGCAAGACGGCCTTCAAAAAAGGCATTCGCGCGGGCAATGCCCTGCTGGCAGCCGGGTCAACAGACCTGAATTCTCCAGCTGATTTCGAACGCGCCGTCAATGAAGCCCGCAAAGCCGGTCGCAAGGCCATTCGCATTCTGGTGCAAAACCGTAACGGGCAATTGTTCACGGCCCTGCGCCTGGATGAAAACAAGTCCGACAAGGACTAGAAAAAAGGCGAGACAGCATGCGTATTCTCATTATCGAAGACGATCTGGAAGCGGCGCATTATCTGCGCAAGGGCCTGAGCGAATCCGGCCATGTTGCAGACCACGCCTCGGATGGCGAAATGGGCCTAGAAATGGCCCGCACAGCCGGGTATGACGTTCTAGTAGTGGATCGCATGCTGCCCCGCATGGATGGCCTAACCCTGGTGCAGACCCTGCGCAGTGAAGGCGAGAAAGTCCCCGTTGTGTTTCTCTCGGCACTGGGCGAAGTTGACCACCGTATCGAAGGCCTGAAGGCTGGTGGCGATGACTATCTGACCAAGCCCTATGCGTTTGCCGAACTGTTGGCCCGCGTCGAGGCACAGGCACGTCGCCGCGACCCCGATGCAGTGCAAACGCATTTGAAAGTTGGCGATATGGAAATGGACCTTCTGGCGCGCACTGTGAAACGTGCGGGCCAGAACATCCTTCTGCAACCGCGTGAATTTCGTCTTCTGGAATTCCTGATGAAGCACGCAGGCCAGGTGGTCACGCGGACCATGTTGCTGGAAAAAGTCTGGGATTATCATTTTGACCCCCAGACCAATGTCATTGATGTGCACGTCTCGCGCCTGCGTAGCAAAATAGACAAGGAATTTGATCGACCTCTTTTGCACACAGTCCGCGGTGCCGGTTATCGCCTGCAGGCATGATAAGGCTTCCAGCGTTTCTACGAACCTCTACTTTTCGCTTTACAATCCTAGCGGCAGCCCTGTTTGCCTTGTCTGCATTTGCCTTGCTGGTCTTTGTTTATGAAAGCACTGCGGGTGTATTTTCGCGCCAGACCGATGCCTTGCTGGCACAACAAGCCGCTGACTTTAAAGTTGCGTTCAACCGGGGCGGCATTAACGCCGTTAACAAGATCGTTGTTGAGCACAGCACAGGGCGCGACCCTTTCCTCTATGTCTTTACACGGCCTGACGGAAAATTTGTTTCTGGCAATCTTAGCGCCCTGCCCCGTGATGCCTTCAAACCCGGTAACAATCGCCGCTTCATCTATAAATTCTATAACCCGGAGACGCGGCAAAAGGAGACCCACAGAGCCAGAGGCATTCTGATACGCTTTCCGGGTGATTACAAACTCCTGGTTGCGCGCGATACCGAGGAAGAATCGGCCCTGATTGACCGCATATCACGTGCGGTGTGGATCGCCGCGGGTCTTGTGCTGGCGCTAGGCCTCATTTCAGGGGCCTTAATCAGCCGTCGCTTTGCGGCGCGTCTGGATGACTTAAATGATGTGGCGCGTGATGTTATGGCCGGTGATTTAAAACGCCGGGCCCCCCGTAATCACACGGGCGACGAACTGGACGAACTGGCTGCAAATCTAAATGCCATGCTCAGCCAGATTGAACAATTGATGGCGGCCACCCGCCATGCGGGCGATTCTATCGCCCATGATTTACGCTCGCCTTTAACTCGCATGCGAAACCGTTTGGAAGCGCAATTACGCACAGGGGAAAACTTGAGCCCTAAAGAAGCAGAAGCCGCCCTTAACAAGACCATGGACGATGCAGACGAATTGTTACAAACTTTCAACTCGGTGCTCCGTATTGCCCGGCTAGAGGCCGGTGAGCAGCGCGAATCCTATAATAAAATGGACCCGGCACCGCTTTTGCATGATCTGGCAGAAATGTTCGAACCTGTGGCAGAAGATACAGGTTTGGCATTTGAATCCGAAATCGAAGACGGCATGACCATCCGCGCCGACCAAGGGTTGTTGGCCCAGGCCCTTTCCAATATTATCGATAACGCCCTGAAATACACCCCCAATGGCGGGGCCGTGGCTTTACGCTTGCGTAAACAAAGCGATGGCCGGGTGGTCATCTCGGTCACCGATACGGGGCCTGGTGTTCCCGTGGATAAACGCGAGGATATTTTGAAACGATTTGTCAGGCTGGAAAAAAGCCGTACGCAATCTGGCAGTGGTCTGGGTTTGTCGCTTGTTTCTGCTGTGGCCAAGGCCCATGGCGCAGATTTGCTTATCACTGATGGGGCAGGCGATCATAAAAATGGCCAACCGGGCCTGCATATAGCCCTTGTCTTCCCTGTTATACGTGGGCGATAAAAAACGCGTCCTAAACCACCGCTTGATTTTTGCATCAGGTCTTCCCCTTTCTTGCCCGTTCGGGCACCCTGACGCGGTGAGTCATCAAACCTTCAGCGCGCGCCTTGATCAGCCCTATGATCGGCTATGCCAGTTCACGGCAGAGCATGCCCCCTATTTGCGGACCCTAATGCAGCGCCGGGCAACGGCGCTCGCCAGACTGGAGAGCATCGCCCCAGAACTTTTTTGTGAAGAAATTATCCATAACCTTCGGCGCGACGCCCGCAAACTTGCGCCCCAAGAGCTGGACAAGGCCCTGCGCTTGGCCAAGTCCGATATTCACCTGATTTGTGCCCTATCCGATATTGGCGGTGTCTGGGACCTTGAAGAGGTCACAGGAACCCTCACACGCTTTGCCGATAAGGCCATGCAGGCCGCCCTTTATGGTGCGGCGCGCGAGACATGCCCGGAAGGCTTGGCTCCAAACCAAGGGACAGATCTACCCTTTCTACCGGGGCTTTTCATCATCGCCATGGGAAAATACGGGGCGGGCGAGCTGAATTATTCGTCGGACGTGGATTTTACCATTTTTTTTGATCCGGACACAGCGCAGGGCTGGCTAGGTAAGGCCCCATCTCGCATGACATCCCGTCTGGTGCGACGATTGGTGCAAAGCATGGAGGCCATTACCCAAGATGGCTATGTGTTCAGGACTGATATGCGCCTGCGTCCAGACCCGGGATCCACAAACCCTGTGGTTTCCACGCCCGGTGCCCTGATTTATTATGAAAGCATTGGCCAGAACTGGGAACGTGCCGCCCTGATCAAGGCGCGCATCTGTGCAGGTGACACCGTTGCCGGGCAGGCTTTTCTATCTGAACTGCACCCCTTTGTCTGGCGCCGCTCACTAGACTTTGCGGCCATTGAAGACATCCATGCCATGAAGCGCCAGATCCATGTTTCCCTTGCCCATAGCGGTTTTGAAGCGGCAGGTCATGACGTCAAGCTGGGCCGGGGCGGCATTCGCGAGATTGAGTTTTTTACCCAGACCCAGCAACTGATCCTTGGCGGTCGTGATAAAAGCCTGCGCAATGCACAAACCTGTCACGCCCTTGATGCCTTGGCTCAAGTCGGTCACATCACGCCCAATACGTCCACAACACTGAAATCCTGTTACCGGGACTTACGACACGCCGAACATGGCGCGCAAATGTTAGGTGACCAGCAAACCCACACCCTGCCCGAAGACCCGCAAAAACGTGCTGCCATTGCGGCCCTGTGTGGTGCCACAGGACTTGGCGAATTTGATACGCAAATGCAGCGAATTTTTGAGCAGGTGCACACAGCATATTCAGCGCTTTTCCCGCAAAGCGAGCCTTTGGCCGCCCAAACGGGCAGTCTGGTCTTTACCGGCGTTGAGGATGACCCGGCGACACTCTCCACATTAGAAGCCAAGGGGTTCAAAGAGCCGCATATCTTCCTAAAACGCATGCGGGACTGGCATGGGGGCCAAGTGCGCGCCACCCGCTCTGATCAAGCCAGAACACTATTAACACGGCTGGGTCCCGCTTTGGTCGAGGCGCTCTCCTCCACCGGCGACCCGGATCATGCCTTTGCGGTTTTCACACGTTTTTTTGAAAACCTGAATGGCGGCGTGCAACCTCTGTCTCTTTTTTGCAATCGCCCTGCCGTGCTTGATTTACTGGTGTCTGTGCTGAACACGGCCCCCCGGCTGGCACAATCCTTTTCTAGCCGGGTTAGCGTTTTAGACGCCATGCTGGACCCCGGCTTTGCCACCCCCTTAAGAGACGCCCCCAAGGCCGGTGCACAGCGCCTTCTTGACTGTGCCAGGGAGAACCCGGCCTTTGAGGCCCTTCTGAATACCACATGCCGCACGGCACTGGAGGAGCGCCTGCGCATTGGCGTACAAATCCTGACTGATAAAGCCAGCATTGAAGAGGCTGCTTATGGCTATAGCGCTCTTGCTGACGCGGCCATAACTACGCTGGCCAAAGCCTGTGAAGTACAAATGCATGAACGCTTTGGACCTATGCCTGGGGACTGGGTAGTTCTGGGTATGGGGTCACTGGGGGCCATGCAGATGCATGAAGGCTCGGACCTTGACCTTTTTACCCTCTATCGACAGCAAAAAGAAAATCCAGACCATGGGCAACCCGCGCGTTATTTTTCACGCTTCACCCAGCGCCTGATTAGCGCCCTTAGTGCACAAACCCCAGAGGGGGTGCTCTATGAGATTGATATGAAATTGCGCCCCACTGGCAAGGCTGGCCCGGTGGCCGTGAACTGGCCGGCTTTTGCCGCCTATTATCAGGACAAAGCCTGGACATGGGAGATTTTGGCCCTTTGCCGCGCCCGGGTCATAGCCTCCTCTTCGCGAGGCTTTGCGTGGGATGTGACAGCCTTCATAGAAGGTGTGCTGCACAAGAATCGCGATGCAAAGAGCATGGCCAGCGATGTGGCTGATATGCTGGATCACCTTCGTAATGAGTTTGCACAGGCAACACCATGGGATTTGAAACACGCGCCCGGCGGTTTGATCGAAACGGAACTGTTAAGCCGGTATCTGCGCCTGTCAGGCGACAGGCAAGCGACACAAGACAATCTGGCCATTCTTGATCAGGCCCATGCGCTGCAATCGGGCCTATTGCAAACCCTGCGCCTATGTTTACCTGCCACTGCGTTCACGCCGCCATTCCCACCAAGCGTACAAAAACTGCTGGCCCGTCGGCTAGGCATGGGAGACTTTGGGGCTCTGGAGATTGAACTTCTAGAACTACAAACCACAGTCCACCGGCTAGCTAAACAAACTTTAATCTAAGCGGGCGACTGCTTTGCATGCGCTTTGCGTTTGATCTGGTGCTGGGTATGGCGCAACAAAGGAACAGACAATGAAACGCTTATTTATGACAACATTGGCCGTGACCGCTTTTGGCAGCACTATGGCCCTTGCCAGTCCAGATCATCGCCGTGGCCCCGAAGCCATGTTTGAGAAAATGGATACCAATAGCGATGGTGTTGTGACGCAGGATGAAGCCCGCGCGCATCGCGCCAAAGTGTTCGACAAGATGGACCGCAATGATGATGCTTTTCTGGAAAAGGCTGAACAGCACCTTAGCCGCTATAAGCATCGCGAAAAGATGAAAATGCGCAAAGCCGAGCGCCATGCCGATCGCCGCCTGGCACTGGATACAGACAAGGATGGTAAAATCTCTTTGGCAGAATTTGAGGCAAGGCCTGCGCCCATGTTCGAAAAAATGGACAGCAATGGCGATGGCACAATAACGCCAAAAGAGCATAAGAAATCCATACGCACGGTTTTTGCGCAAATGGATACCAATAGTGATGGCTTCCTGACGTCTGCGGACAAGAAACAGCGCCATGAACGGCGCCAGGGCAAAATGAACAACCATATCGCGGCCCTTGATGCGGATAATGATGGCCGCATTTCGCGTGATGAGTTTATCAAAGCCGAGCCACCTTTTTTCGCCCGTCTTGACCAAAACAAGGATGGCAAAATCACCCGCGAGGAAATGGAAAAGGCCCCTAAACCTGGAAAAGCAATGCACGGCAGACACTAGGTCAGCTTAGACTCATGGCATAATGATCTGATTGCCAAAGTGGCAGGAGCATAAATGCACGAACGTGCCAGGCAAACCAATACCCGGGCCATTGAAGACCCGGACACAGCCCTGGTGCACCGCATAGGGCAAGGCGACCAGGTGGCCGCAGCAGAGATTGTGCGCCGCCATTTATCAAAAATGGTCGCCCTTGCCCGCCATATGCTTGGCGATGCTAGTGAGGCAGAAGATGTGGCTCAGGAGGTGTTCATGAAAGTCTGGCAGAATGCCGGGCGCTGGCAACCCGGCAAAGCCAAGTTTGAAACCTGGATGCACCGGGTCGCCATTAATTTGTGCTATGATCGGTTGCGCCGCCGCCGCGAAATTTATACGGACCAGATGCCCGAACGTGCGGACGAGGACAGCCCCGGCCCCGATCAGTCGATTATGGACGCGCAATTGAGCGAGCAGGTAGAAACGGCCATGATGCAATTGCCGCCCCGCCAGCGGGCCGCCCTGAGCCTGTGCCATTTACAAGACATGAGTAATACCGAGGCCGCCCATACCTTGCAGATCAGTGTGGAAGCCCTTGAATCCTTGCTGGCCCGTGGCCGCAGAGGCCTACGCAAGCACATGGCAGAGTTTGCCCCAATCCTGTTGGAAAGGTGAGTAAGATAATGAGCAATCCCATGTCTCAAGAAACTTTTGAACAGATGTCCCGCATTTATGGCGGCGTTTTCAAACGCTGGCCCGAGGATGTCCGCGAAGAGGCAGAGGCCTTTCAGGTGCAACACCCAAAGGATGCAATACGCATTCTTGGCGCTGAAAACTGGCTGGACAAGGCTCTTGACCATGCGCCGCGTCAACGCCCTTCGCACCATCTGGGGGAGCAGATTTTACACACATTCCAGACTACGGACATTCAAAAAAACGCCCCGGGTTACCGGCTTCGTACACAGGCATTTATCGAAGCCTTATTACCTGCCCAAAATACCCAGCTTGCCTGGGGCGTGGCCCTGGCACTTATCATGGTCTTTGGGTTTATTGGTGGGTATTCTGGACGAACCTATACCCTGGATGGCCCCAGCGTCGCAGAGATTATGAGCCCGGCCTTTGGGGTACAGAATGAAAATTTCTTTGCGGAGGATGCATAAAATGGCCCTTTCCAGAACGGCGCTTGGCACGGCTTTACTGGCCTCACTCGCCATAAACATTTTGATTTTGGGAGCCATTGGCGGCTATGTTGTTGCCGGGCTTCGTCATTCCCTGTCTGTCCCGCAAATGACCCGCACGCCCCCCACGCAGCAACAGTTCAGTTTTGATCCCAAACGCTTTGTGCGGGCCCTGCCCAAACACGAGAGGCAAAAAGCCATTCGGGTTTTAAGGCGTGCCGCACCGGAACATAAAAAAATATTCCAGAACATTCATAAGACCAATAGGAGAATCGCCACATTATTGATGGCTGACACATTGGACAAGGCAAAAATTCAAGCTGGCTTTGATCACCTGCGCGAACTGGAGATAGAGGCCCAAGCCCTTGGCCAGTCCATCATATTAACAGTCGTGCAAGATTTGGACCCGCAAACACGTCGGCGCATTATTAGGGCGGCTAGCCGCAGACAGCCCCCGGGCAATAGAAACAAACGGCATGAAAATGCACGCGGCCAGAACGGCAAAAATTAAGCCGGCAGATCAGGCTGCACTAACATCAATGTTGTGTTTTTTATCGCCTGATGGGGTAGTCTCGTCCCTCACTGACCAGATTGAGGAAGCATCAGCATCGACTTTTTCAGGCTTGGGTGGCAACCAGACGGTTACTGTGGTGCCCACACCCAGCTCGCTGCTCAAGATAAATTCTCCCCCATGCAAATGCACCAGTGATTGAGACAGCGCCAGCCCGAGGCCTGAGCCCTTGTGTGACTTGGAGTGCTGATTCTCAACCTGCACAAAGGGTTTGCAGATCAGGGGCAGATGCTCTTCTGGAATGCCAATGCCCGTATCAATAACGTCAATACGCACGCCGCCGCGCTCTTCGCAGGCTTTTATAGTTACGGTCCCGCCTTCGGGGGTAAATTTGATGCCGTTGGAGGCCAGATTAATCAAGACCTGTTTGACTGCGCGAGGATCGGCCTCAATCTCAGGTAGATCGCCTATTTCTGTTTCCAGATTCAAGCTACTTTCCACCGCGCGGCCCCGTACAATACGGACGCATTGTTCTATCAGCTCATCTAGGTGAAGAAACTCTGTCTGCAAGGACAATTTGCCCGCCTCGATCTTTGACATATCCAGAATATCATTAATGAGATTCAGCAAATGCTGTCCACTGCTCAAAATATCACTGACATATTCGACGTATCGCGGATCACCAAGAGGCCCATACATTTCCTTCTGCATAATCTCTGAAAAGCCGTTAATGGCATTTAGAGGCGTGCGTAATTCATGAGACATATTGGCCAGAAACTCGCTCTTCGAGCGATTGGCCTCAATGGCGCGTATTTTTTCCTGCTGATAGCTTTCGGCAAGTTCTGAAATTCGTTTTTTGCTTAATTCAAGGTCTTCAACACTTTCCCGCAGGTCTTTCTCTTTACGCAAAAGCAGCTTTTCCTGCTCTTTTAAGGCCGTAATATCTGTACCGATGCTGACAAGCCCGCCATCACGGGTTGCCCGTTCGGAAAGGTGAATCCACCGGCCATCTTCCAGTTCCAGCTCAATCGCATTTTCCCCAGCCCCTTCATGGACCGATTTAATGGCCTTGTCCGCCGCCTGCTCAAGTACATCATAAGAGGTATTGGTCCGCAAAAGCGCCGCATCAATCTTAAAAAAATCGCCAAATTTACTGTTACTCATCACCAGACAACGCTTAACATCCCACACGGCAAAAGATTCTGACATGGATTCCAGAGCCGCACGCAGTCTTATCTCAGCGGCATTTAATTGTGCCTGCGCTCCCTTTTGACTGGTTACATCAATGGCAACGCCCACCACGCGGGCAGAGGAAACCGACCCGCCCGAGCGCCACGGGCGACCACGCGCATGCAGCCATATGGCCAAATGAGACGCACGAAATTCGACATCCACCTCGCCGGTTTCAAGTGCGTTTTTCATGGCCTTCAACAGTTTTTGCCGATCTTCCACATGCACCTGCTTCATAAATTCGGAAACCGGCACAATCTTGCCTTTTGGCCATTTGAAAATACGGGCCAGAGAATCGGTGACCAGCACCTGGTCTGAATCCAGGTCCCAATCCCAAACCCCGGTATTTGCCCCTTCAATGGCAAGGCGAAAACGCTTTTCACTATCTGCCAAGGCTTGCCTGGCGACTTTCAGCGTATCCATCTGGACAAGTAAAATGACGCACAACACGGTTGCAACCAGCAAGGGTGCAACCGTCATCAGGACAAAGAATGTCAGGGTGCGCTTCCATGCAGCATTGTTAAGATTCAACGGCTTTATCCGATAGGCAGTGAACATGCCACCATACACGCTGGAGGCCCCGACAACCAGGCGTGTATCATCGGCACTCCTTAATTCAAACCCGCTGATAACGCGTTGGGTACTATCGCGCATAGCGCTTCGCGTTTCCTCTTTTACCCTTGCCAAAAGCACAGACGAAAGCATCGTTGCGCTGGAGGCAATCACCCTCCCTTGTCGGTCAACCAGAAGGCTTTGAACCTGGCCCTCTTGGCTGGAGGGCATCAAAGTAATAGCGGATATGGGAACGGCGAGCACGCCCATGGTTTTCCCTTTGCCAACAGGGGCCAGAACATAAATTTGCGGTACACCATCTGCATGGCGCACCCATAGGCCAGCGTTCTTCTCTGTCTTCGCCCATGATGGCAAATCAGCCCACAGAATTTTCGGGCTCATGACAGCCCCCTTAAGCTTCAGAACGTCGCCAGAGGCTGCGAAAAACACCGCCCCCTTCACAGCGGGTCGGTCTGCCAACCGAGTCAGTAAATCATCACTAAGCGCACGCCTCTGACGGATATTAACGCCAGAAAATGATAAAGCTGCTGCCTCTGTATAGCTTTTTATATCTGTTAGACGAGTGCGTAACTGTTCAGCCATTGTCGTTGCTGAGAATGCCTGTGTAAGCACGGCGTCAGCTAAAGCATCGCGGCGCTCCTGCAACAACTTCATGCCAACAACCAGAATAAAGGCAATCACAAAGAAGACGACGATCCCTATGGCCAGTCGCGCCTCTGCCCCCGTATTCGGTAAAGTATCCTCTGGGTCGAAGAAGCTGTTGCTCTTGTGCCTTGCGGCTTTGGCATGCTTACCCAATGAAGCCTTCACAGTACCATTGCCACCACCCCCACGCGGGTGGTGCCTTAATGTCGGTGCCATATTGGCATTTGTGTATGGCTTGGCCATAACCCGCCCTTTGGTGATTCGCTTCTCAGGAGAAGATAATCTGTCAGAGTCAACGCTGTCGAGATAAAAAGAGTTAACGGACGAAGAGCATTAGGGAGAAAAGAGGTAAATTCACTCGCGAGTTTATGTGAAATCCACTGTTTTTATAGCCTGGTTTTCTTCATTGACATACCCGTCAACGCTTTCACGACCCTCGTCGGTTTTACGGCGAAACGGGCCTTTGTAAGCTTCATCCGAATGCCGACGGCGGTCAGGCCCAAAATAACTTGAGGTTTTTACAAATTGGCGCGGTGAATTAATGATTGCACAGAATTTTTTATAGAGGTCTTCTGCGGTCACCGGCTTGCAACAAAATTCCGTAATGCCAGCCTCTCTTGCTGCAATAACGCGTTTCCTTTCTGAATGAGCGCTAAGCATGATGATCGGCACATAAGGATTGCTGATATCATCGCCAGTACGGACCAGCCGGGCGAAATCTGCTCCGTCAAGCAGGTCCATCTGGTAGTCGACAATGATGACATCCGGTCCATCGGATCGTACAACATCAAACGCCTCGGCAGCGTCTGTTGCTTCAAAAAAGCTCTTTATACCAAACCCACGCAAAATCGTTTTCACGATGTGGATCATGTGGGTATTGTCATCAATGATGAGGACACTCACTTTTTCAAGTTTAGCGCTCATATCACTCTCTTAAGCTGCTTGTCCGCTCTTCTGCACCATGTGCAGCGTCTGCGGACGGCCAAACAAATACCCCTGGCCCTGATCAATCCCCAACTTCAGTAACATGGCGCTTTGCTCTTCGGTCTCAATACTTTCTGCAATAGTGCCAATGTTAAGATCGTGTGCCAGCCCTGCCATGGCTTTCAAGAGCATGGCTTCGCGCTGACGCTTCAAAGCGGTGCGCACATAGGCTCCGTCAATTTTTATAAAATCCACCGTCAGGGCACGCATATACTGAAAAGATGCCGCGCCCGCTCCAAAGTCATCAAGACACACCTGGTGCCCGAGTTTTCTAATTTTTTGGATGACACGATCGGCCTGATCCAGATCCTCAATAATGGAAGATTCTGTTATTTCCAGCATCAGATTTGATCGCGGGAAGTGCAAACTTGTCATCGCGCAGTAGAGGTTAGAAATAAATTTTGGCGAGGATAGAGATCGTCCAGACACGTTGACGGCCAGCCTGACATCAGGATCTGTATCCGCATGCGAAAGATAGCCAATGGCTTGCTTCAGTATAATTTCGTCCAGCTCCATGATCAGGCCGGTTTCCTCGGCAAAGCGGATCATCTGAAATGGCGAACGGTTTTCTTCAAAGCGCACGAGCACTTCATAATGGTGCAAGGCTTTGGTTTTCAGATCGATAATCGGTTGTTGCATAAACCCAAGCTTGTCCTTTGAAATCGCCGAGCGAAAACTGGACATTTTGGTACCGGTTTCCTTCATCAGGGTCTCCAGAGACTGGCTTAACCCTTCAGCCTTCAACACACTGTCATCAGCTGCAAATTGCTTTAAAGCAAACGCCAGCGCACTGGCGGCATCCTTGGCGCTCATGTCTGACTTTATTTCAATAGAGCCACTTTCAACGTACAGGCCTTCATTTTTGGGATCCAGCGCCCTGGACGCATCGCTCAATTGCTCTGTAATGCTGTTCGGTTCAACATCGGTGGTATGCAGTATAGCGTACTTGCCATCACCCTGAAGTCCAGCGGCATCTCCGTATGATTTTGCCCGTAAAATTGCGCCGGCCTGACCAAGAAATGCCTCTGCCGAATCGCTGTCCACTCGGGATGCAAACGCCTCCTGCCCATCAAGAGAGAAAAGGCTGAGCTTGATATCCTGCCCGGCCTTCTTGGCGTTTTGTATCGCCTCTAGCGCCACATCCTCGAATTTTCCGGATTCAATCAATCCCGTATGATTGTCACGCTCCACAGTGGCGACGGCGGGGCCGCTGCTGACCTCATAAGACAGGGTAAAGCAGATCACGCTTTCATAGCCCGGAAACCGGCAACCACTGAGCATGATTTGTTCAGGGCCGTCCTCTATTGCGCACCCAATACACATGGGGCCAAAGCGCTGCCCCGTAGCAACTGTAGCGATCATGTGATGGATCAGTCCCGCGTCACACGGAGCAATCAAATCCATGATAGATGTCCCTGTCAGGCTATCAATATTTTTTATTCCAAGTGGATGAGCAGCACCAAGTGCAAACGTAATTATAGCATGATCGTCAACCTCCATCAGCAAGTCAGCGCTTGCAAAGGCAAAAGCGATAAAACGGTTGCGTTGATCAGCTACGCGCATGGTGAGTCCTTCAGGGAAAAACGGTTACCCGCATCACAATACAGACAGACTTGTGAAATATGGATAAACAAAGCGCCACCTTAAGCCGCCATCGCTGCTACGCTACGGCGCGCCAGAACATTAGCATCCTGATCACCTGAGTAGACGCGCATCATACGCACAAGAACGGCAAAGTGCGCACTAATCTGGTTATAATCATCATGCTCTTTTGCCAGCAAAGCCAGCAAATCATCGCTCTGCTGTTGCAGCCTGCTTTCCAACAACTGTACAACCTTGTCTTTTGAGGATTGAAAGCCCCCCTGCGCTGCAAAAGGCTGTGCCGCGACAAGCAGGCTTATTGCATTTTCGGCCATAGCAATCTCTTGTTCTATTACATCCTTTCTTATGTCTGACATGGTTTGACGCCCAGTAACGCTGCCTCGTTTTCTGGGAAACACCTGCTCAATACACTTTTTAACGCGGCCCATATGTTCATCCCAGGATTTTCCACACCGTGAGCGTTGTGATGAAAGGCGCTTGCCCCATGCCCCATCCGGATCAACATCAAATTCACTTAGCCAGCCTGAGGTCAGGTCAACAAATCCTTTCAAGGCCTGTACATAAGCCTCAGGGTCACATTTCTTGTTTCGTTCCCAATTAAAGGCGTCCAGCCAAATATCATTCTGGTCCAGCAAGGCATCTCCAACGACTTTTAGCTCTGTCTTGATCATGACCCGGTCATTTGAGTGCCCCGTAACCTTTTCTACGGCTCTGAACACCTGAAAAGGATGTTCAAGATGAGCAGCTACCAAAAACAAAAGATGTGGTGTAATTTCCGGACTTTCGACAATCAGATGCTCATTAAACTCCCGAAGAGGATCCAGGTGCTCTTCATCGAGGGTTTTGATATTTTGAGGCCAGCCAGCAAAAAAATCTTCCAGCTCTTCTGAGCGCGGCAGCAAAGACATTAATATATTCAATTGATACTGCTTATCTTCACCAAAGCGTTTAATTAATTTTCGCTCTCTTTTCTTTGACCCCATCATCTGCATATAGGCCGCAATGATGGCCGCACGGATTTCCGACAATTCCAGATTTCCCGAGAGCCATAAAGACGCCTTTACAGGATCAAGATCACGTAAATAGAAGTCCCAGACCACTTCCAGAAGGCCGCGCTCAATCTGGTCGCAACGCATTGCATTTTCCGCAAATAATGGTTGTGCAACAGTGAAAATATCTTCCCAACGGGCATCCTGCTCCACATCTACGCCCAGCATTATCAACAACTCATCATAGGGAAGCTTTATCTCGCCATCCGCTTTTTCAGCCATGACAGTCATCACCAGCATCTGTCGGTGTTGTTCGGATAGAGTAGAAAAAAGCGCCTGAAGCTGCCTAGTTTTGCTAGCAGGAATGGACATTGTGGTCACCTGATACCCCGAAAATACAAACGATTATGGAATACAGTGTATTAACGCTGGCTTTATATTTACTCAGAGCGTGACGACGATGGCAGATGAAGAACAACCCTTAGACCACCAAGACTACTGCTTTCGAGCCAAATCTTGCCGCCATAAGCCCCAACAAGGTCACTCACGATAGACAAGCCCAGACCAGATCCGGGAGCATTTTCATCAAGCCGCTCGCCCCTGGCCAAAACGGTCTTGCGCTTTTCAGCTGGTAAGCCATTGCCGTCATCCTCGACATATATTTCCATCATCGTCTTGGAAAACTGGCGGGCACCAACGCGAACGTGCCCCCTGGACCATTTACAGGCATTCTCCATTAGATTTCCCAAAAGTTCGTCTAGGTCCTGCCGCTCACCACGGAAAATTAGAAGTTCAGGCACATCAACATCGATGAGCATGTGTTGCGTCTTAAATAATCGCTCAAGCGTTCTTTGCATATCATTTGCAGCATCAATTACCGACGTACGTGAACCTATCACCTGCGCACGAGCGGCCATACTGGCCCTACGCAAATGATGGTCGACCTGACGAGCCATGGTCGAAGCCTGCCTTTGAACCAGCCGTTCCAGCTTGGTCTTATTTTGGGCGGTCTCATTAAGCAGAACAGAAATTGGCGTCTTCAGCGCATGAGCAAGATTGCCGACATGCGTCCGGGCGCGCTCAACCACCTCTTTATTATGGCTGAGTAAATTGTTTAATTCTTCGGCTAGGGGCATCAATTCTGCCGGATAATCCCCTTCAACTTTTTCTGCGCCCCCCTCGCGCACCTGCGCAATGGCGCTGCTGATTTTATAAAGAGGGGCCAAACCAATACGAACCTGAAGAATTACCGCCACAACCAAACCTGTTGCAAACAACCCCAACGTCCAGGCAACAATTGCGCGAAAGCGGGCGATTTCCTTATCTCCAGGACGCCGGTCCGCAGCCGCTGTTATCGCCAAGACACTCACCTGATCTGGCAGACGGACAACGCGTGTAATGGAACGTAATGGTTCACTATCAGGCCCAAGAAAATCAGCCTTAACATTCATACCAGCCTTGGTTTTTGCATCACTGATTATCGTTTTTGGAATATTCAAATCGCTGTCAAATAGGGATTCTGACTGCGCCACTTGCTCGACAGCGCCGTGTTTTGAAATTCTGGCAACCTGCCAGTAATGTCCGGAAAATGCCCGTTCAAATCGGGCATCTCCCGGTGTTTTAGTCAGATAAAATTTTCCATCAGGTGAAATTTCGGAGAAAGCTGCCAAAGACTCAATCACAGCATCCAAACGCTCATCGTCGACACGGTGCACAGAGCGTTGATACTGCGTAGTCAGAACAAATGCGCCTGCAATTAGCAAGGCTACAGTCCAAAGTGCTGCCCCTGCGATCAGGCGCCCGGCAAGAGAATTCCTAAGCCTCACGGTCAGCCGCAGCCGGGTCCACTAGCCGGTAGCCAAGGCCCCGGACCGTCAGAATTCGGTCTATACCTATTTTTTTTCTTAGCCGCCCGATAAAGACCTCAATGGTATTGGAATCCCGGTCGAAATCCTGATCATAAATATGCTCAGTCAACTCAGAGCGAGAAATCACCCGGTTCGTATGGTGGGAAAGATAACTGAGCAAACGAAACTCATGTGATGTCAGCTTAATAGGTGTGCCCTCAAGGAATACCCGCGCGCCACGCGTATCGACAGACAAGTCACCGATTTCAATCGTTGACGTAACATGCCCTGCGGCACGGCGAACCAAGGCGCGAAGCCGGGCCAGCAATTCTTCGGTGTGGAAAGGCTTTGTCAGATAGTCATCTGCGCCGGCATCGAAACCAGCTACTTTTTCGCTCCACCGATCACGAGCCGTCAGAATGAGCACAGGAAAGGTCAGCCCAGCCCGACGCCAACGCTCGAGAACCGTTACGCCATCAATTTCGGGAAGTCCCAGATCAAGTACGATGGCGTCATATGGCTCTGTTTCGCCTAGAAACAGTCCCTCTTCACCGTCAAAGGCCTTATCAACGACATACCCTGAATCTTCGAGTGCCAAAACCAGTTGGCGGTTCAAATCAGGGTCATCTTCAACAACAAGCAAACGCATTTCAATATCCTCTGGAGCCAAGGACCCGGCCAGTGCGCGCGTCAACACGCACCTCAACCATCCGACCATCATGGCTCATCATTTTTACAACGTATTCGCGCTGCCCGCCCGCACCACGTTTCAGGTATGTCGTACTGTGGCGCAAGTTCGGATAACGTTTCTTGACGATACGCAAAGCTTTCTTTGCACACATCACATCGCCGCTTTTGCACGCATGACGCGCTTGTTCACCCGTCAAACGCTGAGCGAAGACAGAAGTGTTGTCGGCAGCGGCAGGCTTTGCCTGTAACATGCTCACGGCCAACAAGACCGACATGATTATGATGTTCTGCATCCTCATAGCCGCCTTAATGCCCCAAGCGTTCTGAACTACATGTGAACGTGTTATACACCCAAACCTTTCCTTGGGTTATCTTTCTCCTCCGGCTCCCAATTGGCAATACATTTCTTCAAGCCTGCATCTGGTTTTTCTGGTAGCACAATCATTAACCGAACCAGCATATCCCCTGCCCGCCCCTTGCGCGAAGGTACACCTTTGCCCTTTAGACGCAGGACTTTGCCGGAAGAGGTATTGGGCGGCAAAGTCAAACTGACTGTCCCACTGGGTGTCGGCACAGAAACCTTGCCACCTTCAACAGCCTCTTTTAACGATATGGGCAAGTCAAGATGTATGGTGCTCCCTTCACGTTTGAAATATTTGTGCGATCTAACCTTAAGCTCTACAATGGCATCCCCGGGTGGGCCGCCTCCTGAACCTGCATTCCCCTGGCCACGAAGACGCAGAAGGTCACTATCTTTGGAGCCTGGCGGGATAGAAATTTTTAGCTGCTTTCCATCACTCATGCGCACCTGTTTTGAGGTTCCAGTGACCGCATCCAGAAACTCTACGGGTAAGGTATAGCGAATATCCTCACCCCGAAAAGCAAAGTTCTGCCGCCGCCCACCACGGGCTTGCGATCCGAATAAATCAGACAGAATATCGGAAATATCCTCAAATCCGCCGGGGGCATAACCGCCCGGAAAACCATGCCCCTGCCCAGGAAAACCCTGTGGTCCCTTGGGATTACCTTCTGAGTCAATTTCGCCCCGATCATAGCGGGCGCGCTCTTCTTCATTGTTCAGCAATGCGAAAGCCGCGCTGGCTTCCTTAAAGGTGGCCTCCGCCTTCGCATCATCCGGGCAGACATCCGGGTGATACTTCTTGGCCAGCGTTCTATAGGCCTTACGGATTTCATCCTTATTGGCCGTTTTTGCTACACCGAGAACCTTGTATGGGTCGTTTGCCATTTTATTCCTCCGACTCCACACTTATGCGCAGTCGCCGCAAGAAAAAAGAGGTTAAATGTATAGAATTTCCCTACCCTCACCCCCAACCCCGCTGATTTGGGAGATTTGAGCAATCCCGACATCCAGCGTTAAGGGGCGGCCATTGGGGAATAAAAGGTCAATTTCTGCATCCGTGATCGTGAAATTAGGGGCCGCCAAAATCGTTTCGCTTAGGATGCTGCCTCCCCCATAAAGTCTCACCCGGTATTGCTCTGGCACAGCCAAAAGCGGCACCTCACCACTGCCCCAAAAGTCACCGCCCGTACGGGTGCGCCGTACCCACGTGAGGGCAACACCCGAAACAATAAGAGTTGAACGTATATGCACCGGCGACGGCAATTTCGACACGCGATCATTATACGTCATGACAAGACTGGCTTCAGCCAAACCATCCGGTGGCGATGCCTCAGCCCTGACGGGAAAGGAAACAGAAATCCCGGTTTCAAAGTCCTGCATGGGCAAAACCTGACTGGCCCCATTCATCAACACACACCGCGCATTAGGGGCTATGGCCGTGGCCAATGCATCGTCAGAGCCAGAGACCCCGCGCAATAGGCTAGACAGATCATATGTGTTTTCTGCGGTCAGCACAGCATTTTGGAACTGCAACACTTCCCAGGCCCCACCGACATGCTCTATGGCCAGCACATTTTCTCCCGCCAGAACACTTTGCCCAGGCAGCGATGATAAAACCCCCGCATAAAGCCTGACCGTTATCACCGTCCCATTATCCCAGCGCCCAAGAACAACGCTTTGCCCTGTCACACTAACCACCTCCCCCATCACAGCTGGTGATGAAAGTCGGGCGCGTTCCGCTCCTGTGGACGGATCCAAAATCAGCACATCAGACGTCCAGGGCCGGGCAAAGGCCACAACTCTTGGGCCGCTCCGTTCCTGCTCTGCGGGCAAGAGCGGCAAGTCCATGGCCGCGACAACCGGCGGGCCGGGATTGGCTATGGGCACATTGCCCACCCCCGGCACCGCCCCGGCCACACCAAGGGTGCTGGTATCTGCCTGCAACTTTAGGGACAGGCCTCGATGCAAGGCATCATCAATCTTGTCCACGCGCCAAATTTTGTTCGCGTCCAACGCGTTAACACGAACGGTGTCGCCTGGTTCCAGTGACAGAAATGAGGGGGGAAGGGTCAGGCTGGCCGTATTTTCTGTGGCAATGGCCTGTGACAGCACTGTGCGCGCCGCTGACCGCATAAAAACATCGTCGCTTACCAAAGGAAGCGAGAAATTGATTGTTCTTTGTTTTTGCGTTTCCACACCGTGCGCACTGGCAGAAGCTGGCTGATAGTCAGTGGCTTCGTGGGCAAACTGAATCTGTACTTCAATTGGCAAAGCGTCCTTATCTGGAAGATTAAGGCTGGGTTTTTGTGCCAATTGATCCGCGATGAACTGGTCTGGCGTAATCGTGACAAGCGCTTCATCCTGGCTGATGTTTTGAAACTTTAAACCTGAGAAAGTTTCAACGACCTCCACACCATATACCGCCAGCAACCGCTCCAGCGATGCCCTGGCGGTCGTTGGTCCGTTAACAACATAACCCGGCACCATCCCTTCGACCCGACTAACATCAATGGGGCTAATGCCTGATTTCACGCACACATCATAGATCAGGGCCGCCAGTGAAGACAAACCCATGCGCCCGTTCAGCCAGTGCCCTTTTTCCCAGTTCACACCATCTGACCAGACGTCCTGCAAGGCTGGGAAATGCGGAAAAGGCCGGGCATCCCAGGTCCAGGCCAGGATTTTATTATTTTGGACCATAGGCCCGTTATAGACGTTGGATTGGGGGTTATTGCCTTGCGTCGGATCCCAGTATGACGTTATCGCATCCAGATAAGCGCGTTGCATGAAATCATCGCGTTGTCCGCGTGAAAAATATGGAAGCGCGCTCTCAGAGCTTTTGGCATCGACAAACACATTAGGCTGGTTTGCCCCTTTATCGACGGCGGGGCAGCCCATTTCGGTAAACCAGATCGGCTTGGATTGTGGGACCCACGCGGTGGCTGCACTGTCTTCGACGCCGCCGGGGCGGTTGTAATGAAAATTGGACCACCAAGACCGTAAATCCTTGTACCGGAACACCCAATCCTTGGCATAGCCGCCATCGGTTATCGGGGTACGGTTCTGGTTTTTACGATCATTTTGTGAAGCATAAAACCAGTCAAACCCTTCCCCGCCTTCGATATTAACGGACAGATAGGCTTTGTCGTAAATTGAACGGGAAACAGAAGCATCAAGATGCTGGGTGCCATCCCGCCAGTCTGATAGCGGCACGTACCAGTCAATGCCAATGAAATCGATATTTTGATCAGCCCATAACGGGTCCAGATTGAAGTAGACATCATTCGAGCCATCTTGCGGCTGATAGCCAAAATACTCCGACCAATCCGCAGCATAGGAAATTTTGGTTGCGGGTAGGATGGATCGGACCTCAGCAGCCAGCAACTTTAGCTGATCAACGGCTGGAAAATTGCCAGCCCCATCTCGTAAGGACGTCAGGGCCCGCAGCTCTGATCCGATAATAAATGCATCGACCCCACCGGCGATGGCGCAAAGACTGGCATAGTGCAAAATAAAACGCCGATATGACCATTCATTTGGCCCGGTATAGGCAACAGACTGGCCATTTATCGAAAAATCACTGGCACTGGCAGTCCCAAAGCAGGCATCAATTTGCCCCAAAACAGCATTGGTTTTATCCACCGTGCCGCTTTGCCCCGGCGCCGGAAAACAGGTAATTCTACCCCGCCAGGGAAAGGGACTTTGCTCCACATTCCCATAAGGGTCAGGCAAGGCGTTGCCTGCGGGTATATCCATCAGGATAAAGGGGTAAAACACCACCGATTTATTGCGCTGTTTAAGCGAGGCAATGCTCTGCAACACTGCCTCGTCCGCAGGCGTGCCACCAAAAACCGGGCGCTGTTTGTCATCTTTTGAAACCAGCGCCACCTGTGCCCGATTTAGCCCCTGCACATCCCATTCCAGCGGCAAAGTGAGCTTGTTGTCATCCTCGGCCTTGGGCTGAAACGTGATCTCTCCACAGCGCAGATCATCACCAAACCAGCTAATGACCAAAGAGACCGTATCACAATTGGGCAGATGAGTTTCAAGGCTATCCAGAGCGACATCAACGTCGGCGCGGCCACGGCGCGCATGCACATTTTCCGATCGTGACTGTCCGGGTCCAAGGTCGGTAATGACCGGCTCGGTGGCATAAGTAAACTCGCCAGAGCCAGGGATCAACGACACCCCCCTGATCTTGTCTTCCAGATTTACATCCCCCGAAGATTTGGGGGTGCGAAACACCTCGAACGAGAACTGCGGCACACGGTTGCCAAAGGTTTCCAGAGGCAAATCCTCCAACACCACATAAGCAAGGCCGCGAAAGGCCGGCGTTGCGCCATTGCCTTCTTTGATTTCAACAAGCGGGTCCGGGGCCTGCGTTTCGCTCCCCATATAGACGCGCATATTGATCAAGGCGCTATCAAATAGCGCCCCATCGGCCCAAATCCGGCCAATGCCGTCGATTTCCCCCTCGCACAAGCCAATAGCTAGGCTGAGCGTGTATTTACGCTCTCTGATACGCGGGCCACCTTTTCCGCCAGCGCGGCGGTTTATCTGGTGCTCTATGGGTTGGTCGGTCCAAATCACCTGCCCGCCCAGACGCACACGCCCATACACAATTGGCATAGGCGTCCCATCTGTTGAGGACAGAATATGCAATTCTTCAAGACTGGGGCCGATATCACGGCGTTTAGAGAGTAAAGAGGAAATTGCCCGGGTTGCAAAACCCTGCGCGGCACTGGTGGCAGCATTTTGGGCAAAAGTCAGCGCAAGTTGAGCCATGAATTATCCATTTAATCTGGGAATTTGAAAGCGGCAGCAATGCGGTTCTGCCACCAGGGGGTAAGCGCGGTTTCGCTGATGCATTTTCCCCAATACGCGTGCGTTATACGGTGCGGGGTTGTCAGGATGGCACAGTGTTTGATGATGTGACGGGTGGAAAAGCGAAACAATAAAACATCACCAGTTTCGGCCATATCAGGCGAGATTTCATCTAAATACTTCTGCGCCGCGACAAACAGCGTTTCTCCATGTCCACGCTCTGCCCAATCAACGCTATAGGCAGGAATGGCACAGGGCTCTTGTCCATAAAGATGGCGCCAGACCCCGCGCACCAGACCCAGGCAGTCACACCCCACCTGATAAAGGCTTGCCTGATGCTGATACGGCGTGCCAATCCATTTTCTGGCCTCGCTCACCACAGCCAGTTGTGTAGAGCGCACATGGGGCGTTTTCACCCTTGTGCTGGCCCGGCTATCAGCGCATCATTTCCGGGCATGAAGGGGCAGCCGCGAAAGTTCAAAATATTGGAAAATTTACCAACACAATGATCCACAGACTTGTTGCACCCGGCGATAATTTCCAGATCATCACCAATTGCGACAGGCTTTAAAGGTGCACCCTCAAGGGTGAATGTATCCTCGCCAATTTCCTGATAATATTGCGCAATACGGTGTCTCTGTCCGACATTTTGGCCGCTTAACCATTTTAACGTCCCATCCGCAAACCAGTCCGTCTCCGGGGCGTTCAATGGCGCAACGCTAAACTGGGTCTGGCCCGATATTGCTGTTACCAAAGCGGTCCGTAAAAACGGCGCGGATGAGACATCCTTGGTGCACCGTTTATCCGCCAGTTCGGCATCGCATCTTTTGGAGAATACACGACCAAAAGTACGGTTCAGCTTGCGGGCTGGCCCGGCAATTTCAGCTTCAAAATCATGCTCGCCCCGTTTTATATCACCGATTTCCCCAGACCAGATGCCAATTCTTAAGGCCGTCTCTTGCCAATCTACCCGCCAGATTTCTATGGCAGCCTGATTATACACCCCACGATCTATATCATCAGCTGACAGGCCCGATTGTAGCAAGGCCCCTGCGGCCATCGTCGTATCGGCAGCAAACCCAATAGCGCTCTCAATGGCCCCAGGGATGAGGCCCGCGCCAGCGCTCCAGGTCAGACCGTCAAAAATAAGATCAGAATCATGTTCGGTGAACCCAAGAATAACGCCATCCTTGCGGATGATTTTCCAGCACCAGCACAATGTTGATGCGCCGCTATCCAGCTCATCCTGAAAGGCTTGGGGGATAACACGCATCAGACACGCACCTCGACAACAGGAATTGAGGGCACGGCACCGGCCTGAAATGCATCCAGCGTGATATTCATAAATGACGTATCAAAGCGAACCGGAACATCAAATTCATAGCCGACGGTAATTTGCACGCCGTTTGCTGGGGCCGCACTCAAAAACGTGACCCAGCCTGTTGTGTAATCAACCGCATAATCGACACCTTCTTGTTGCAAAACCCCGCCCAAAGCCAACAAGATTGTGTCCTGCACGGGCTTTGTGATCGGGCGCGTATAGGCGTAAGGCCCGGTCTCGTAGGTTTTTGTAATGGCAAACTGCATATTGGAGCCATCACCGACGCCAAGACTCTGGTCGCTAACCGTTGGGGATGCCATGGGCAAGCTCGAAGAATGATCTGAAAAATCCTTCCAGCGAAATCCATAGAGCTGCCCTCTACGCGCCTCAAAGAAGGAAATTACATCGTGCAAATCATCTAGCGAGCGAACCCCAAGGCCCGCATCATAGCGCCGGCGCGCATGTTGCCAGGGCGTGTTTCGCTCTTCCGCGCCGGAGACCAGATTTACAATTTCTGTACGCCGTTCCGGTCCACCAGAGGAGGCAAAAGAAACACCAAGGGGAAAGCGTATATCGTGAAAATTACTCATAACCGGCGCTGTCCATTTTCAACTGCGCGGGCCAGAACAGCCATGATCTGCCCCTGCGAGCGCCGAAATGTGTCGATATTGGCCCCCTCACCCAGGTTAAAATTCACCACGACGCGCGCGCCCCCACCAACGGTGCTCTCAATACTGCCGGCACTGGCAGGGCGAAAAACCTCAGGGCCGCGCTCGCCAACCAGATAAGCGCCCCCCGGCAGAACCGGGCCCCCATCAGCACGCGCACCGGAAAAGCGGCTTGTGGCCTGGCCCAGAACACTGCCAATGGCTCCGCCGATGACTTTGTTAATGGCGACGCGGGCCAGGTCGTTTAAAATTGACTGAACCATACGGCGAAACGAAAACTCGCCCGTGCGTGCAGCCCGTTCCAGGGCCGAAGATATACGCTGCCCGGCGCGTTCAAAGCCTTCGCCAATGGCATCTGCCGCCTGTTTGGCCGGGCCGTCGGTAAAGGCCTGTAGGGCATCGCCCGCGTCGCCAATAATGTCAGCCGCCGGGGCGGATTTAGAACTGTCCATTTGTTTTCCTTTTTGTGATTAGTCTGGATATTGCGTCATCAGCGTGCGCAGACAGGCCTGATCGGCGTGCCCGGCGCTTGCGCTTTGCAGGCAGCGCCATTCCAGCACTGACAAGGCCCAAAATTGCGCGGGCGTTAGGCCAAACCCATGCTGGGCTGTGAATAACAAATGCCGCCAGGGCATCATGTCAAAAGTCCTGCAGGGCCAGAGAAAATGCCTGCGCTATGGCTGTTGCGGTTTTCGCAGGGTCAATGCGGGCCGCGTGCAAATCCTCTGCCCCAAGGGCATTGCCACCGCCCATCAACAGGGCCTCCAGCACGATCAACACATCGGCAGCCCGAAGGCGGCCAAGCCGTGTCGATAAATCCTCAAGACTGGTGGTTTCCAACGCCGTTTCAATCTGTGCCAACGCCCCCATGGTCAAGCATAAGGCATAGGATTTGCCATTGATCAGTAAATCTGTTTCGCCGCGCGCACGGTTTATAACGCTCATAATGGCGTAAAACTGATGGCGCCTGCAGAAGCCAAAGTCAGACTGTAGACGGCTTCGCCATCAAAATCACCGGCATAGTCAAGGGCCGCGATCTGCATCAGGCCATCCAGCGTGCCAAAGCCCGGAATTATCAATTGCCAGCGGCGCGCTTCCTGACCAAAAAAAGCGGCGCGTACAGCCTCATCAGCCGCCGTGTCGGTAAAAACACCCGAGCCAGAAACAGAGAGCGACTTCACCCCCGCCCCCGGCAGCAATTCACGCCAGGCCCCGATGCTGTCGGCATTGGTTGTATCAACGGTTTTGGCGTTCAGTGAGATGGTCCGCGCCCGCAAACCGGCCATGGTTACGAATATAGAAGAGCCTGCCGGATCCTCCAGTTTGAGCAAGATGTCCTTGCCACGTTGCATAGTCATGCAATCATCCTTTTTGTTATGAACTTAAGGGTTCTGTGACCGCGCGCAGTCTTAAAACCGCCTCATAAAGACGGCTGCTGCGAATGCGAAAAATATCGGCAAACGTGGTGCGCACATTCACCAGATAATGCCCATCCAGCGGGACGGAAAGCGTATCAATGGCCAGGCGCAAAGCCTGTAACCCATCAAGCGCCTCACGCCGCCCGCCATAGCGCGACCATATTTTTATGGTCATTTGATGCTCCAGCGCCCCCTCATGATCCGCATTAACTGGCCGCAGGCTGGAACGATCGAAAACCGCAAAGGGGAATACCGGCTGCACCGGGATTTCATCATAAAGGCGTAAGGGCGCCCCAAAAATGGCGGCCATGTTCGGGTCGACATTCAGCGCCGCCAACAGCGCCTTTTGCATTGCCCATTGCGCATTTGTCACCATCAGAATGTGTCCTCGCACTCAAGTTCAAGATAATCGCCAGCATCAATTTTCTCGCGCATGACGGCCAAAACCCTGAGTGATTTTCCTGCCAGGATCAGGCGCATGGGATCTGGAAAATCCGGTGCCCAACGTACGGTCACCGACGCGCGCTGGCGCAAACCAACCCCGCCATTTTCCGCATCCCGGCCAACGCCGCCCCACCGCACATCGGCCCAGACATAACGAAAGTCGGCCCAGTTGCGGGCTTCGCCGCCACCAGCATCAGGGGTCACAACCAAATGTTGAACCATGGCGCGTTGCGTCAGTTTTACCCGGGTGCTCACAACCGCACCGCCGCAAAGGGCGCCAAAAGCGATTGGGCTCGTAAAGGCAGAGCACTTTCGCCCTCCCCCCTGTGCTCAAACAGCTCCCTGACAATCAACAGGATGGCCATGCGTAAAGAAGCCGGAACGGAGGTCGTCGCCGGGCCAAACCCGGCTGTGTAATCAATCCACAAAGCCTCAGCGGGGTGCACAAATGCAGGCTCTGGAAACCCGGCTAATGTGATTAGGCGAGACTGGCCCAAATCCACATAATACGTGCTGTTATCAACCAGTGTGGCGACGCTCTCGGCATTAATATACTGCACCTGGGTGATTTGCACCAATGGGCTTTTCGCCAGCGTAAAAACCCCGCGCGCCGGGGTACGCCGAAATGTTTGGCGCAAGGTACGCGTTATTAGGACAATGCCCGTTTTATTCTCGGCAATTTCCCTGGCGCTCTGAATAAGACCGGCAACCAGATCATCTTCATGATCGGAATCCAGTTGCAAGAACGCTTTGGTTTCAGCCAGCGTTACGGGCTCCAAAGCCGGAGACGTTAAGACCTGCACAGACATGGCAAGCTCCACAAAAAAGAAAAGAAAGGTGCGGGCGGACACAGACAAGCTGCCCGCCCGCGTATCGCCAAAAGCCTTAGGGGGGTTAGCTAATGGCGAATTTCAGAAGTTTGACGGCGTTAAAGTCCTGCACGCCACCGCCAATTTTTTTAGTGGTATAAAAAAGTACAAACGGTTTTGAAGAATAAGGGTCGCGCACAACACGCACGCCCGCACGATCAACAATCAGATAGCCGCGCTTAAAGTCGCCAAAGGCAATGGCGAAGCTGTTTGCAGCAATATCTGGCATTTCTTCAATCTCGGTCACTTCATAACCAAGCAACGTTGAAGGCTGGCCCGCTTGCGTTCCGGGTTGCCAGATATAATTGCCATCAATGTCCTTGAATTTGCGCACGGCAGAAACCGTGCTGCGGTTCATGACAAACCGGGCACCCGGGCGGTAAATGGCCTTGGGCGCATAAACCAGATCAATCAGGGAATCGATTGGGTCTGTTCCGGCAAAGGCCCCGGAAACACCTGTGGCCACATAGCCCATTTCGCCCCATTGCTGGGTGGCATCCGCAGTATTGGTATAGCTCAAAAAGCCTTTGGGTTTACCAAGGCCATCACCATTTACAAAGGCCGTGGTTTCCTGGGCCGCAAAGACGTCCTGCACTTCGGACGCCAGCCATTGGTCAATATCGGCAAAACTATCATCTAAAAGAGCCTGCGTAGCCGCTGGCATGGCGTATAATTCCGCCGCAGGAAAGGCAATCAGATCCAAAGTTGGCGTCTGCGTTTCCGGGCGAGCGGCTGTTTCACTGGTCCATCCAGCCGAAGCACCGCCACGGCTGATCGGTTTTTTAAAATTGGATGAGCCTACCTGACGCACTTCGGCAATCTGGCGCATAGGGGATGCATCCTGCAATAATCGCGTGATGTGCTGGGCCGTCTCATCAGGGGCCACAAAGCCACCATCAGGGTTAGAGCCAGCAGAAAGCTGTTTAGATTCAAGCAATTTTCCAACATCACCATGGCGCATATACTGGCCCCATGCCTGTTTGCTCTCGCTCACCATACCGGACATGGGCGTTTCCAGAACCGGGCGCTGCTGGCTAAGGCTCAGCCGGTCCATGGCCGCCTTTTGCTCCGTCAATGAGCGATCAATCCGGTCAACTTTTTCAAGGCTGAGCACATCAGCGGTTTGTTTCTTTTCGATCTCGGCCAGACGTTGATCATTGGCGTCTTTGAAGGCCTCAAAAGCACTTCTAAATTCATCAATTTCATAGCCGATCGAAGACGGCATCGTGGCCATCTTAGTTTCTTTTTTCACGATTTTCCTCATGGGTTTAAGTTAACTGGCCAAGGACACGGCCACGGGGTTTGCCACTAGGCCACTGACGTTATTGACTACGCGCAATCGGGCCTGTGGCAGCATGGGAAAGGTCACGATGGACACTTCCCACAATTCAATTTCCAATAATTCACGGACTTTGGCTCTCTTTCTGGCCCGGCGCGTCCGAAAACCAATGGATAAACCATCAATAGCCTGGCGCCGGATCAGGGCCGATGCGGTGCGCCCAAGAGGGCCATCAGTGAACACGCGCCCCTGAACGAAAAGGCCTTTATGGTCCTCGCGCATGGAATCCCACACGCCGATGGGCTCAGCGGCGTCATGTTGGAACAACATGCGGACATCACGCGCGCTACGGCTAATTAATGATGCACTAAATGCGCCTTTTCGAACCAGATCAGAGGCCAGATCCTCACGATCAAACAAGGATGCATATCCGGCGATGTGAATAATATTTTCATTTTGCTTCATATCCATAATACTTTCTTGCAGATGCCCGTATTCAATGCCTGTTTCTAACGTTCCAGGCGTTTTTCTATACGATTGAGTGAAGCCCGCGCCTGACCAACCTGCTCTTCAAGACGGGCTAATCGTTCCGACACACCATCCTGATCGGCTGTACGGCGCTCCAACTGGTTTATGCGCTCTGCCGCAGCACCAGCCCACAACAAAGCCGCCGCACTTTGCAAAACGATGGTGAGGATGAGTGCGAGGCTGATATGCCCCCCCATACCGCTTTGCTGTGGCGGTGCAACCTCTACATTACTCATTGTTTTTACTGCCATTTATGCGATCAATGCCCGCCAGATTTCGTTTTTCCTCATCGGTCAGAAAATCTGCTTTGGACAAGCGATCCCAACGCGCACCCACGTCCTCGCAAAGCGCTGGAATATTATCTTCATCCACATTGATAGATACGGCAGCTTCAAACCAGGGATTGAGCCAGGTTTCTAAAGCCGTTGCTGTTTTTCGCACTAATGGCAGCACCGTTTGCCGCCAAAAGGCAAGGTTGGCCTCCCGATAGTTAGCATATGTATTATCTCCGGGAATACCTAGCAACATTGGCGGCACACCAAAGGCCAGCGCAATTTCTCGGGCGGCGGCGTGGCGCGATTGCAAAAACTCCATATCCGCGGGGGCATGGGACATGGGTTTCCAGTCCAACCCGCCTTCCAGCAACATCGGCCTACCGGCATTTTGGGTGCCCTGGTGCACATTTGCCAGTTCTGCTTTTAAGCGGTCAAACTGTTCATCTGACAAGCGATCTGCATGACTTGTCGACAGGACCAGCGCCCCCGATGGCCGGGCCGCGTTATCCAGCAAGGCCTTGTTCCATTTTGCCCCGGCATTATGGATATCCACGGCATAGGCCGCTGCCTCCAAAGGGCTTTGGCCATAATAATCATTGGTTGGATTAAACAAGCGCATATGCAGGATTGGGCTAAGCTCCAACCCGGCAGAGCGTGTAAAACGCAAGGTCCGCCCCCCGGCGCCATATTCCCAGCCCCCTGGCCGCCCCCCATGGCCTGGAACAACTTTCATGCGGTCAGGGCGCAGGGCATGAAGCTCTCTGGGCTCCCCATCCAGAATAACCGCCTCTATATACCCATTGCCAGAGAGCAGCAGATAGCCAAAGTGCGCCTCCAACAGCTCTGCATAATCCTGCTCGGCATTGGGTTTGCGCAATAAGGCGTTTGCTGCCTTGTGATCTGATTTCATCTGCACAGAGGCCGCCGCCTCGGCAATCATGCGTACACACCTGTACACAATAGCATTTTGTGCAAAACCCTCTTGGGCCAGCGCCAGATAATTGCGCGGCGTCCAACTTGGTTGCCCTTGTATGTTCATGGCGATCAGCTTGCGCGTTTCACTGGTTTTCTCTTCCAATGGACGGGCCAAATAGCGGTTTAGGAATTTAAACATTCATGTCCTCATATCAGGGGGCGCAAACGCGGCCCCCGTTTTAAATCCAGCACAAGCGACGTAATGGCCCAGACAAGAGCATCCACCCTGTCCGGGCTGTTTGTCGCGGTAAATTCAACCGTACCAAAAGTGCACATTTGATCTTCCAGCGCGGCAAAACGCCCGCAATGATGAACCCGCTTTTGCTCGTAAAGCGCGGCGATAGGCGTGGCACGCACATGCTTGCCCCGGCTGGCATGCACTAGCTTGATCGGTGCATCAGGGTTGGCCAGCCCCAAGACAGTGCGCACCATTTCCCCGCCCTGATTGGCTTCAGCAACAATCTGGTCGGCATTGAAATCCTCATACGCGGTCATAACGGCCCGTGCCCAGGCTTCGGGCTTCATCCCCTGAACGGTGCGGTCCGCCAGAACCCAGGCCTGTGCCTGCCCTTCTCTTTTCGCCATGCCTGCAACAATAATCCCGCACTCAGCCGCCTTTTCACCGCTGCTGGCGGGTGGGTCTACGGCAACAACAATGCGCTCCAGCGATGGTGGCTGACCCGTTATTATCTCGGCAAGACAATCACGACTCCATAAAGCCCCTGCGTGATCTTCGATGACTTCGCCATCCAATTCCTGACGCCCCAAAAATGTACCGCCATAGCGCGCCTCAATTTCGCTTAGAAAACTATCCGGCAAGAGCCGGTTTTCCATTGTTCTGGCCCGACTGGTCACGGTCAGCGGATCGGTTAGCATCTGGCGCAAGGGCGCAATTGGCCGGGGCGTCGTTGTCACGACCATACGTGGCAACAGCCCCAGACGCAGCGCAAAGCGCAACATATCTCTGGTTCGCTCCACATGGGTCCAGCTGCAAAACTCATCACACCAGGCACAGTCAAATTGCGGCCCACGCAGGGAATCCGGATCTTCTGACGAAAAAATGTAAGCCACAGCCCCATTTGGCCATTCCAGACGGCGCCTAGATGGCGAAAAGGCGGGCCGGTTATACGCAGGGCTACACCGGCGCAAACCGGATTCGCCCTCAATCATCACCTCGCGCGCATCCAGCAGGGTCGGTGCAACCAGCGCAATCCGCCGACAGCCCCGCCCGGATAACGGGCTACGCCCTTCGACCTGCGCCCTGATCCATTCAGCACCGGCACGGGTCTTGCCGCTGCCGCGCCCCCCCATCAACAACCAGGTTTTCCAAACCCCGGACGGCGGCAATTGATTATTCCGCGCCCAAAAAGGCCAGTGCCAGGTCAGATAGCGCAATTGGGCCGGCGTCAGGCCATCCGAAAAAACTCTTATCTTTTTTGCCCCAAGGCGTGCAATTGCTTCGGCGCGAAGCACCGGAACGGCTTTGGTCAAAGGCGCACTCCCAAGAGAGCCCGCCATCTCTCATCAAACTTGTTTTAAATGGCTTGTCATCAGTGCTCTTGCGCACGTCTCGACCATGGCTGAACTCTACCCGATCGGCGCGCCGGTCGCATACATTTCCAAGGAAGAGGTTTTAAGACCATAGTTTCAGAATATTACGCGTTCACAGGGCATTGAGGAGCAAAAACTTATCCCCGCAAAGCAGGGCAAAATCAGCTCTCGCCCGGCCATTGAACCACATAATCTTCTGCATCATCCGGGTCTATGTCGTTTTCGCTCACCGTTCTGTCTCGCACAGACATGCCAGCTTTATGAATGCTTTCTTTGTCGCCTGTGATCAAATGATGCCATGGCGGCAAGTCATAGCCTTCAAAGACAAGGCGATACGCGCATGTCCTTGGCATCCAGTCCAAAGACCCGAGATTGTCCGGCGTCAGGCTCACACAATCAGGGACCAATGTGCACCGTTCCTTGTAACGTGTACAAACGCATTGCGTGCGATCAAAAAGCTTGCAGGCGATATTGGTATCCGCAATCATGCCGGTGTCTTCGTCTTCCAGCCGGATCATACAACATTTACCACATCCATCGCATAATGATTCCCATTCTTCCTGAGTCATGTCATCAAGGGCTTTGGTGCGCCAGAACGGGTTAGTGAGTTTTGTGGGCATGGTGTTAAGACAAATCGCTTCTGATCAAATTCTTGCCGCTTTTAGATGGTGTTGATGAATCATGCCAGTGTTTCGTGCCGACATTTTAGCAGATCAGGACAGCAGCCGCCGTTTATGGCGGCGATGGCTGGGCGGCATTGCCCTTGGCACGCTACTTATTGTAGCAATCAGCAGCTTTATGGGCTGGCGGTACTTTTTTGCAGATATACCGGCGCTACCCGATGATCTGGAGCAGCTTTGGACGCTGGAGCGCGCTCCTTCTTATGTTTTGCAAGACAAAGACGGGGCCACACTGGCCTCGCGCGGTCCGCGTTATGGCCGTGCCATCATTCTGCATGATTTACCCCCCTTTGTGCCACAGGCATTTCTGGCCATAGAGGATCAACGCTTTTTTGCGCATAATGGCGTTGATATACGCGCCATCGGTCGGGCCGCTCTAGTCAATATGCGAGCAGGGCGAACTGTGCAGGGCGGATCGACCATCACCCAGCAACTTGTCAAAATGTTGCTGCTGACCCCCAAACAGACGCTGAAGCGCAAAGTGCAGGAAATGTGGCTAGCCATGGCGCTGGATAAACGCCTGCGCAAGGCTGAAATCCTGGAGCTGTATCTGAACCGGGTATATTTCGGCGGTGGTGCCTATGGACTGGACGCCGCGTCTAACCGCTATTTCTCCAAACCCGCAACCGATTTGACCCTGCCCGAAGCGGCATTACTGGCGGCCCTACCCAAAGCGCCAAGCCGGCTGGCCCCGGATCAAAACCGGGCTGCGGCCCAAAGGCGCGCTGATCTGGTCCTACGAGAAATGCAAAACGCGGGTTTTATTTCCAAACCCCAGGCACAGGCTGCACTTGCGGCTCCGCCAGTTTTGAAAGTGCGGATGCGAACAGATAATTTTGGCTATGTGTTTGATCTGATCAGCAAGGATGCACAGGCCCTGGTCGGTGGTCAGGCCAAGGATTTGATCATCACCTCGACAATAAATCCAAAATTGCAAAAACTGGCCCAGGAAACCCTAAAGGCGGCGCTGAATAAGAATAAAAAGGCTCTGCATGTGGATCAGGGGGCCATCGTTATTCTGGATATGAAGGGTGCGGTCCGTGCCCTGGTTGGCGGGCGGTCCTATGCGCAAAGTAAATTCAATCGGGCAACACAAGCGCAAAGACAGCCGGGGTCTTCTTTTAAGCCTTTTGTCTATGCCGCTGCCTTTGAAGCCGGCATTGACCTGGACGCCGTGCGTTATGATGAACCCATCGAAATTGAAGGCTGGTCCCCGCAAAACTATGGTGGCAAATTTCGAGGCCGCGTGACTTTACGAAACGCGTTCAAACGCTCGATCAATACCGTGGCGGTCCAACTCACCGAAGAGGTTGGCCCCGCCAGCGTTACCGCACTGGCGCAACGCTTTGGCATTCGCGATACCTTGCGGCCTTTACCTTCCATCGCTTTGGGCGCGCAAGAGGTTAATCTGCTGGCCCTAACCCGCGCCTATAGCGTTTTTGCCAATGACGGTATGCTTCATCCCTCTTTTCTTATCAAGAATATCGAAACCAGCCGTGGAAAAATACTTTACACGCGGCCCAATATGGCACCGACACAGGTTTTTGACCCGGCACTGGCACGTAAGATGACCGCCCTGATGCAAGAGGTTATTCTGGACGGTACCGGGCGCAAGGCGGCGCTCGCGGACAAACGTCCGGCGGCGGGGAAAACCGGCACCAGCCAGAACTGGCGCGATGCCTGGTTTGTTGGCTATACCGCCGATTATGTTGTTGGCGTCTGGGTCGGCAATGATGACAGCAGCCCTATGAAACGGGTGACTGGCGGTGGCTTGCCTGCCAGGATATGGAGCACGGTCCTCAGCCAGTCTTCCAAAGGAAAGCCAAAGCGGGCGCTAAACGCGCCGCCGCCACATTTGCGCACTGAGAATGATGAAAAACTGGCGGCATTCTATACCAGCCTGACCGAAGCCTTTGCAGCGCAGGCCAATATATCAGGCGAAATTGAACCTCTGCGTTGAAGGTTTTTAAAGACAATCTGCTTTACTCTCTTCCTAACTGACGCTGCCCCTGCGCCCCAAGGTAAAAGCCATGACGCAAACTTCTAACCCACTATCCCGGCTGATGGTCCTGGCTCAGGAAAAATCCAGTACCCGCAGACGCGAGCTTTTGCGGGAAGTCACGGACCTTTTTTTTGAGGCTGACCAACCTCAAGAAGGCCCGCTTGGCAGCCATTTTGACGATGTCCTCTCAAGCATTACTACCGAAATGGATATAGAAATCCGTAAAGAAATCGCCAACCGTTTTGCCAAAACTGAACGCGCGCCGGCGGGTCTGGTCCAGCAATTGGCCGAGGATGATATTGCGGTAGCAGAACCTGTCTTGCTCCACTCCCCGGTCCTTAGCGATCTGGATTTGACGAAAATCGTTGGTGATCAAAGGCAAGCGCATATGCGTGCCATCTCCGCGCGCCCGACAGTCAGCAAGCAAGTAACAGGTGCCATCGTCGCCCAGGGGAACACGGAAACACTGGTGACACTGACCCAAAATCAGGGGGCCGAGTTTTCCCGCAACACCATGGAAGTTCTGGTCAACAAGTCAGAAACCGTAACAGAATTACAATCGCCATTGATCAGTCACAAGGCGGTTCCCCCTGACATGTTGAATGACATGTATTTCTTTGTCGAGGAGCGCCTGCGCGAACGCATCATAAAACGCAATGACAACACCCCACCCGAAGAGCTGGAACGGGCAATGAAAATAGCCCGAACCCGGATTTGTGGGGCCACGCCTTTGCCCGCAGATTATAAAGAGGCGCAGCGGTATCTGGAGGCGCAAAAGCTGCGCAAGCGGGTTACCCCCATTTTGTTGGCAGAGCTGGCGCGCAATGGTGAAGAAACGAAATTTTTCATGGTATTTTCTGAACTGACCGGCCTGGACTTTGAAACAGCCCAGCGCGTGTGGGAGCCGGACAAGACCGAAGCAGTGGCCATTGCCTGTAAGGCCAGCGACATTCCAAAAGAGTTATTTGCCACCCTCGTAGTACTGATGGGTACAGATAAATCCAAAGATCTCTCCGCCATTAAAGTACTTGGCGAGGTTTATGAAAGCGTTCCTAAAAGCACCGCAGAACGCACCTTACGCTTCTGGAAAATGCGCCAGCATGCGCAAGCTACAGAAGCCGCCTGATCCCCCCGTTTTCATTGTGCCAATCTGCATTGACAAGCGCATCCCTCACGTTAGATTGCGCCGCCTTTCATGTTATGCGTGGAAAGACATATCCATGACGGGTATCCGCCAAGTCCGCCGTTGCAATCGCAGCTTTCTCTGAAGAGCTGCCGGACCGCGATAAGTAAAAGGGACAGTTATGTCCAAGCGTCATACTCAGAAATACAAAATTGATCGCCGTATGGGCGAGAATATTTGGGGTCGCCCCAAAAGCCCAGTCAACAAGCGCTCCTATGGCCCAGGCCAACATGGTCAGCGCCGCAAGGGCAAAATGTCAGACTTTGGTCTGCAATTGATGGCCAAGCAAAAGCTCAAAGGCTATTACGGCAACATCTCTGAAAAACAGTTCCGCAACATCTATGGTGTTGCCCAGAGCCGCAAAGGCAATACGGCTGAAAACCTGATTGGCCTGCTGGAATCCCGTCTGGACGCCGTTGTGTACCGCGCCAAGTTTGTACCAACCGTTTTTGCAGCCCGCCAGTTCGTCAATCACGGCCATGTCATGGTCAATGGCCGCAAGGTCAACATCCCCAGCTATCGTTGCCTGCCCGGCGACGTTATCCAGATTCGTGAAAAATCACGCTCGATGGCGCTAGTGCTCGAAGCCCTGGATAGCCCGGAACGTGATCTGCCTGACTATATCGAAGTTGAAGGCAAGAACATGACCGCCACCTATCTTCGTATTCCGGAATTGGCCGATGTGCCATATCCTGTGAAAATGGAACCAAACCTGGTCGTCGAATTTTACACATCCTGATTGTGTATCATGCACGAAAAAGGGGACCCGCCGGGTCCCCTTTTTTATTGTCTGAATTTAGGAAAATCAGGCCGCGTCTTGCAGAACGCCTTTTTCACGCATCAGGGTTTTAAGCTCGCCGCTTTCAAACATTTCGCGCATAATATCGCTGCCGCCAACAAACTCACCTTTGATATAAAGCTGTGGAACGGTGGGCCATTGGGCAAATTCTTTAATGCCTTCACGAACGGCCATATCTTCAAGGACATTCACGTCCTTATATTCAACCCCGGTAACTTCCAGTATTTTGGTTGCCATTGAGGAAAATCCGCATTGCGGAAAAACCGGCGTGCCTTTCATATATAAGACAACATCGTTGCTCTCTACGGTCTCTTTGATGTGATCAATTACAGCTTGATCGGTCATGGTGTCGTCCTTTGCGAAGAATAAACCCACGCTAGACCTAGGTATTCTGTTGCGCTTCGTCAAGGATGCGCAGTGCGTCTTGCAGATGCTTTTGCCGTGTCGTTGACACCATCACCACATCCGCCAGATCCGATTGCAGAGCGGTTTGCAAAACCCTGGTAGCTGATAAGTGCGGCGCAGCAAATTTGCCATGACGTATGGCCCGCGCGCTGTACCAAAAATCAGCGATATTGCATGGCCAGCGAAGCCCCGCACTGGCCCCGGTCAAAACCTCAATGCCAAAAACCCCCATCCCGGCGCGCTGTGCATCCCTTAGGCGCTGTTCCTCAGTCGCCGATAATCCCCCATGGACCGGGGCCATAAGCACGTCAAACACCCCTAGCTTAATTGCCGCATCGATTTCCGCGCCTCGTCCTGCCATGCCGAGCATACGCACGCGGCCACGTTGTTTTTCTTTTTGCAAAACGGCCGCCAGCTCATCATTCAACTCTGCCGCGCCCGGGCCGTGCATAAAAAGCGCATCCACATAATCACAGCCAAGACGCTCCAGTGACCTGTCCAAAGACGCACTGATTGCCTTGGCAGAAAAGTCACGGGTTTTATTTTCCAGAACACCGGCTTTGGTCGAGATAAAAACTGAATCACGAGGGACAGGCGTTAAGGCGGCCCCAAGGCGGCGCTCGGCCTCTCCGGCCCCATAGGCCGGCCCGGTATCAAAGGCCGTTATGCCCCCGGCAAATGCGGCCAATATCAGGTCTTGCGTCGTTTGAGACGACACCAGCGGCGTCGCCAGCGGCCCGGCAACGCCAAAGGCCATGCGGCTAAGGTTATTTGGGGCCAGCCAGCGCACCGGCATTAGCTGGCTGCGGTTTCCAGTGCCAACGCATGCAATTCACCGCCCATTTTACCCTTCAGGGCCGCATAGACCATCTGGTGCTGGCGCACCCGGTTCAGCCCTTCAAAAGCAGCGGACACAATGCGCGCCTTATAGTGATCGCCATCACCAGCCAGATCAACAATTTCGACACGGGCATCAGGAATAGCCTCGATAATCATGGCTTCAATATCTTCTGCACGCATTGCCATCAGGCATCCTCCATAAAGTCTGGCATCCAGTTTTCATAGGTTTGTGCCAGAAGATCAAGCACCAATGGTGCACAATCTCCAAGTGTAACTGCTGTGCCTTGCATACGCCCTACGGGCATGGCGGTCATCCCTGCACCTTTTGCAAGAGCCAGAATGCTGTCCGTCTGCTCTGCGGTCACAGCCAGAAGGTAGCGCCCCTGATCCTCGCCAAAGAACCACGCTGCCGCTGGCAGGGCGTTATGGGCACAAAGCTCAACGCCACATTTGCTAGCCAGTGCCATGTCTGCGGCGGCGCAGGCCAGACCACCATCGCTAAGGTCATGCACAGCGTTCAGATCGCCTTTTAAGATGAGATCGCTGACAAACAGGCCATTGCGTTTCTCGTCTTCAAGGTCAACCGGCGGCGGTGCCCCCGCCTCGCGGCCTTCAATCTCGCGCAGATATAGAGACGCGCCAAGCCATCCATCGGTCTTGCCGATCAGGATCAAACTATCGCCAGCGCGCGCACCATCGAACCCCATGGCGGTGCGCACATCACCCATTAGCCCCACACCGCCAATGGTCGGCGTGGGCGGGATCGCCGCCCCTGCGGTTTCATTATAGAGCGAAACATTGCCCGAAACTACGGGAAAGTTAAGCGCGCGGCAGGCCTCGGCCATGCCATCAATAGAGCGGACAAACTGCCCCATAATTTCCGGGCGTTCCGGATTGCCAAAATTCAGACAGTCCGTCACCGCCAGCGGGTTTGCCCCGGTGGCTATAATATTGCGCCAACATTCGGCCACCACCTGCTTGCCCCCTTCATAGGGATCAGCCTGGACGTAACGCGGTGTGCAATCTGATGCGATGGCCAGCGCCTTTTGCGTGCCATGCACACGCACCACCGCTGCGTCTGCCGCGCCGCCTGACGCCCGAATGGTATCGGCCATGACATGGCGGTCATATTGCTCCCATATCCAGCGCTTGGAGGCCATATCCGGGCAGCCCATAAGAGTCTGCAACGCTTTGGTCAGGTCCGCATCCGCCACATCACTGTGCGCGATGGCGGGCTGAGAAGGCGTTTCCACCCAGGGGCGGTCATAATTGGGCGCATCATCGCCCAAGGGCGCGATGGGAATGTCGCAAACCACCTGCCCCTTATGATGCAGCACCATATGGCCCGTATCGGTGGTTTTGCCGATCAGCGCCACATCCAATTCCCAACGCTCGAAAATTTCCTGCGCTTGGGCTTCTTTGCCCGGTTGCAAGACGATCAGCATACGTTCCTGACTTTCCGACAGCATCATTTCGACCGGCGTCATATGGGTTTCGCGTTGCGGTACCTTGTCCAGGTTTAGGTCAATACCGACGCCGCCCTTGTCCGCCATTTCAATAGAGGACGAGGTCAGGCCCGCCGCGCCCATATCCTGTATGGCGACAATGCAATCGGTTTGCATCAACTCAAGACAGGCTTCTATCAGGCGCTTTTCGGTAAACGGATCGCCAACTTGTACCGTGGGGCGCTTGGCCTCGGTCTCATCATCAAATTCAGCCGAGGCCATGGTGGCCCCGTGAATGCCGTCGCGGCCCGTTTTGGCCCCGACATATAAAACCGGATTGCCTGCGCCCTTGGCGGCAGAGTAAAAAATGCTCTTTGTATCGGCGATGCCAACACACATGGCATTGACCAGAATATTTCCGTTATAGCCCGCGTGAAAATTGGTTTCCCCGCCAACTGTCGGCACCCCGACACAATTGCCATAACCGCCAATGCCCGCCACCACGCCCGAAACCAGCGCGCGGGTTTTTGGATGCTCTGGCGCACCAAAACGCAAGGCATTCAACAATGCCACAGGCCGCGCGCCCATGGTGAAGACATCGCGCATAATGCCGCCAACGCCGGTTGCTGCGCCTTGATAAGGCTCAATAAAAGACGGGTGGTTATGGCTTTCCATCTTGAAGATACAGGCCTGACCATCGCCAATATCAATCACCCCGGCATTTTCGCCCGGCCCGCAAATAACGCAGTCGCCGCTCGTGGGAAGTTTCCGCAAATGCCGACGCGAGGATTTATAAGAACAATGTTCGGACCACATGACCGAAAATATGCCAAGTTCGGTCTCGTTGGGGGCGCGGCCAAGGCGTTTTAAGATGACCGCCCACTCGCTCTCATTCAGTCCCAAAGCTTGCGCCTGTTCCAGCGTTGTTGGCGTTTTTATGCTCATGATAACGCCCCCGCCAGGCTTTCAAAAAAGGCCAGACCACCGGTTTGCCCGGTCAGGGCATCCACTGCCCGCTCGGGGTGTGGCATCATGCCCAATACATTGCCCGCTTTATTGGTAATGCCGGCAATATCGCGCGAGGATCCGTTGGGGTTTTGCACATAGCGAAAGGCAATTTGCCCCTCCCCTTCCAGACGATCCAGCGTCTCGTCATCGGCAAAATAATTGCCATCATGATGGGCAATGAGGATGGACGTGCTTTCCTGCCCGGCATAGGCACGGGTAAAGGCGGTTTGCGTGTTCTCAACGCGCAAGGGCGCGGTTTTGCACAGAAACTTCAAACCGACATTGCGCATCAATGCCCCTGGCAGCAAATGGGTTTCCGTTAGCACCTGAAAGCCGTTGCAAATGCCAACAACCAAACCGCCTCGCATTGCATGCTTACTTACCGCTTTCATAATGGGGGAACGGGCCGCTATCGCACCAGAGCGCAAATAATCCCCATAGGAAAAGCCGCCCGGCAGAAGCACAAGGTCCACTTTGGGCAAATCAGTTTCCCGATGCCAGACGCGGTGTACCTGTTTTGTTGTATGCTTGCTTAAGGCGGACACCGCATCCCGGTCGCAGTTCGAGCCGGGAAAGACGATAACGGCTGCGCTCACGATAATGCTCCTGCCGTTAGGCTTCTAAGCTGATGGAATAGTCTTCGATAACGGTATTGGCCAATAATTGCTCGCACATTTTGGTGACGCGCTGGCGGGCCTTTTCCTCATCTGTTTCATCAATGACCAATTCAATGATTTTGCCCTGACGGACTTCTTGAACATCATCAAAGCCCATATGTTGCAAGGCACCGGCAACGGCCTTGCCTTGGGGATCCAAAACGCCACTACGCGGCTGAATATGAACAATCACCTTCACTCGGAATCCCCATTGGAAATAATCGTCAGATTAGGCTGGTCCTTTATAATACCAAGACGCTTGGCAACTTCGGCATAGGCATCGGTAACACTGCCCAGGTCCTGCCTGAAGCGGTCCTTGTCCAGGCGTTTGCCGGTATCGGCATCCCACAAACGGCAGGAATCGGGGCTAATTTCATCCGCCAGAATAGTGCGAACCATATCGCCATCATAATGACGGCCAAATTCCAGTTTGAAGTCTACCAGTTTGATATTCACCGCCGCGAACAGGCCGCACAAAAAGTCATTCACCCGCAAGGCCATGGACACCATGTCCTCGACCTCTTGCGGCCCGGCCCAGTTAAAGGCCGCTATGTGCTCTTCGGCGACCAGCGGATCACCCAGATCATCATCTTTATAGTAATACTCGACAATTGGCCGGGAGAGTTTCTCGCCATCTTTTAGGCCCAAGCGCTTGCAGATTGAACCAGCAGCAATATTGCGGCAGACTATTTCCAGCGGGATAATTTCAACTTCGCGGATCAATTGTTCGCGCATATTCAGGCGCTTGATGAAATGCGTCGGCACGCCAATATCAGCAATCTTCTGCATCAGAAATTCACTGATACGGTTGTTCAGGACGCCCTTACCCTCAAGTATGCCGTGTTTTTCATTGTTAAACGCGGTGGCATCGTCCTTGAAGTGCGCGATCAGCGTACCTGGCTCCGGTCCTTCATAAAGGATTTTTGCCTTGCCTTCATATATTATCTTGCGTCGGCTCATCTTGCCCTGATCCTTCCCTATAAACCAAAGGCCAATAAGATAAATCCGGCAAAGAGAATCGGTGCGCCGGTGCACCGCACCCATACCCCAGCATTTCGCAGGCGGCAATGCGCACGAAATGCCAAAGTCATTGATTCCTGCTTCGCAGCGCGCTAGGTCATCGCATGTCGTCGCATTCGCAATGAAGGAGAAGCACATGAGCGGTTTTGACAAACGGGAACAAGGGTTCGAATCCAAGTTTGCTCATGATGAAAATCTGGAATTCAAGGCCGCTGCCAGACGGAACAAACTTCTGGGTTTGTGGCTGGCTGGCCTGATGAATAAATCAGAGGCAGAGGCCGCAGCCTATGCCAAGGAAGTCATTATTGCTGATTTTGAAGAAGTCGGCGATGAGGATGTATTTCGCAAACTGCGCGCCGATGCCGATGCCGCAGAGCTGGACATTACCGACCATCAGATTCGTAAAAAAATGGGTGAGCTTACCGAAGAAGCCCGCGCGCAGGTGCGTAGCGAGTCCTGATCTGGGCTACACTTTAGACTGGCCGACCTGTTCGCTAGCGCTGACTGGGGCTGCGTCCGGGGCAGCTCTATTCAGACTACGATCAAGCTTGGCGGCGATCGCCTCCTTGTTGTCACGCATGGTGATGATGTCCAGCACCGTTTCGGTTGCCGGGTCGATCAACAGCATAAAGCCTGTCCGGCCTTTGTTTTTGGCATAAATATTTGGTACGCCCTTTTCGGCGGCCAAATCCTTCAACGCCTTGCCGCGAACTAGGGCATAGGAAAAATCAAATTTCACGAAATCGACCTTATGCCCGGAAAAATTCGGTTTCACGGCCTCAATTTTTGGGTCCAGTATCTGGCAGGCGCCACACCAGTTTGAATAAAACATGGCGGCAATTACGGGCTGTTCTGCGGCGACAGTTGCAGCATCAGGCGCATCACTGGCCTCTGCGCTTCCTCCGAGTGAACGAACGAGCGGCAGCGCTATTAGAATAGCTGGGATGGCGAGAAGCAAAGCATATTTTTTGAACATAGAAGTCTCCTGATGTTCACAATTATAAAGGCGCTCGCCCGGCAGGGCAAAATGCGGATGCGCGCGCGCGGCTGCCCTTGGGCGCGGAAAGGGAAATGGAAACCGCCTGCTTCATGGCGTGGACCATGGCAGGGGCGGAAAATGTGCGGTTAAAGCAATCAATCCGCTCGCCGGTATCAGCGGCAGTTAGCACCACGAGTCCGGTAATGCCTGCATAGGCGTTATAAACTTGCACAACATTATGGTCCAAAGCCACTTCGATCGACTGGTCCCATTTTTGCGGATTAGTAAAATCCAAAACGACCAGTTCCACAGGAACGCCTGCGGCGTCGCTCATGGCTTTTTCCAAAACAGGCTCCAGCACATGGCAATTGGCGCACCAGTCAGCACGAAAGAGAACGGCGCGCACTACCGGGGCCTGTACGCTGGTCGCCGTTGCACTTTGCCCAGAGGTGGGCAGCAGAGAGAAAACCCCGACCCACATAATAGCAATAATGCCCAACAGACTGCGCACGTGAACCTCCCAATGATATGGCTTTTTAATTAAACCTTGCTGTTTGTCACAGAATTATCGCTCAAATGCTAATCACATTGCGGAGAGGTGCGTTAAGAGCTGCCAAAAACGCGCGCAAATATCGTGTTCACATGACGCAAATGATAGGCCGTATCAAAAAGCGCCGCCAATTCCTGTGGGTTCAGATACGCTCGCACCGCCTCGTTGTTTTCTAAAAGTTCAGCAAAATTACTCCGGTTCTGCCAAGCTTCCATGGCATTACTCTGAACCAGGCTATAGGCCTCTTCGCGGCTAGCACCTTTTTGCGTCAGCGCCAGTAATACCCGTTGCGAATTGTGCAATCCGCCAAGACGTTCCAAATTAGCCAACATCTGATCTTCATGCACCACCAGATTGTCCAGCACGTCGGCTAGACGGTGCAAGGCAAAGTCCAGATGTATGGTGGCATCTGGCGCGATACCGCGCTCGACACTGGAATGTGAAATATCGCGTTCGTGCCACAGAGCTACATTCTCCATAGCCGGCATCACACAAGAGCGGATCAGGCGCGCCAGTCCGGTCAGGTTTTCTGTCAGCACCGGGTTGCGCTTGTGCGGCATAGCCGAGGAGCCTTTTTGCCCCTTGGCAAAAAACTCTTCGGCTTCGGCAACTTCGGTGCGCTGAAGATGGCGAATTTCAGTGGCGATACGTTCTATAGAGGACGCGACTACACCCAAGGTGGCAAAGAATGCGGCATGACGGTCGCGAGGTATAATCTGCGTTGAAACTGGCTCTACCTTCAAGCCCATTTTGTTGGCAACATGAGCCTCAACATTCGGGTCAATATTGGCAAATGTGCCCACCGCGCCTGAAATAGCGCAAATAGCAATCTCTTCACGTGCCGTTTCAAGCCGCTTCTTATTTCGGGAAAACTCGGCATAAGCCTGCGCCATTTTCAGACCAAAGGTCGTTGGCTCTGCATGTATGCCATGGCTGCGCCCTATGCAGACGGCATTTATATGGGCAAAGGCTTGCTTTTTCAGTGCCGCCAGCACCTTGTCCATGCCCCCTAACAGCAATTGTGAGGCCCGGTCTAACTGTACGGAAAGACAGGTATCAAGCACATCGGATGACGTCAGCCCTTGATGTATAAAGCGCGATGGCTCACCCACAAACTCCGCCAGATGGGTCAAAAATGCGATGACATCATGTTTAACTTCGCGCTCGATTTCATCGATGCGATCCACATCAAAATTGGCTACACTGCCACGTTCCCATATTTGAGCCGCAGCTTCTTTGGGTATAACCCCTGCCTCCGCCATGGAGTCACAGGCATAGGCTTCGATTTCAAACCATATTTTATACTTAGTCTGCGCAGACCATAGAGCAACCATTTCTGCTCTGGCGTAACGAGGTATCACTGGCTTCTCCCATAAATTAGCGACCTTTGAGTTATTGCCGCTCACATATCCTATGTCAGCTCAAGAGCCAAACCCGCCATACAGACGAATTAGGAATTTGGCATTTGCAGATTCGCGTATAATAAACCTATGCTTGCATGCAAATGCTCTAATACGAACTCATGAAAGCATGACCAAGGGTTTGAGAAAACCAGCATTAACCATAAATTTTTGAAATTACTGTATCAAACAGGGTCAACAGGCAGCAAACAATCGCCTGAATAACAACTTCCCAGACTGTCTACGCAACTTTTTGGCGTAACCGCTGGCAAGTGTGGAAAACATTGATAAAGTGTTAAATCGTGAATACAGAGGGACCTGTAAGTTGCAGCAACGTATTGCTGCGTAGCCATAGAGGGCTGGCCGTTTAGCCTAAGTAGGTGAAAACGGGTAAAGGGGAGTTTAGAATGATTTATAAACGCGCACTTATGGCTGCAGCCGGGACTAGTGCCCTATTGCTTGCGGCTTGCGGAACGACACAAACGACATCCGGCTCAGGCTATTCTAGCAGCGAATCGGCTCGTATTGCTGAATTGCAAGCTCAATTGCTGTCGGCACAATCACAAAATGCGTCACTTTCGTCACAAGTGTCATCATACCAGTCATCTAGCAGCACATCAGGCGATTCCATTGCTATTGCCGCTGGCTATCCGCCTAATGCCCTTCCGGGTCAGTGTTTCTCACGTATTCTCATACCTGAACTCACAGAAACCATTGCTGAACAGGTTATTGACCTGCCAGTCTCAACAGAATTACGCATTATCGCTGCTGAATATGAATTCCAGCAAGAGCAAATTCTTGTCAAGGAAGCTACTACGCGCTACCACGTTATTCCTGCAACCTATGAAACTATTACGGAACAGGTTCTGGTTCAGCCGGAAATGACAATCTCCAAAGTTATTGCCGCTGTTTATGAAGAATATGAAGAGCAGGTTCTGGTTCGCCCGGCTTTTACAACTTGGAAACCAGGTGCTGGCCTGATTGGTGATGGCGGTTATCGTCGCGGTAATGACGGTCGCCTTTATGGCCCGGACGGTTCTTTGGTACAAACCATCATCCAGCCTACTGGTGAAATTCTTTGTAAAGTGGAAGTCCCACCCAAATACAAAACCGTTTCCCGCAAGCGCCTGGTTTCGGCCGAACACACCCAAGAAACACTTGTGCAAGCCAAATACGAAACAATCACCAAACAGGTTATTGCTGTCCCGCCACGGGTTGAAGAAGAAGTTGTTGCCGCCGAATACACAACTATTCGTGTTCGCCGCGAAATTTCTCCGGCACGTACAGATACCATCACCATCCCTGCCACCTACAAAACAATCGAGAAGATCAGAATTGTCAGTGGCGGCAATCTGGAATGGCGTGAAGTCATCTGTGATACCAACTCAACACCTGAGCTGATCTCAGAAGTTCAGACTGCCCTGAGCAGCCGTGGTTACAGCACGGGCCGTGTCGATGGTGTGTTTGGTATGTCAACATTGCGTGCCATGGAAAAATTCCAGCACGACAATGGTTTGATTGTTGGTCAGTTGACCATGGAAACCATGGATGCCCTGAGCGTTGCACACTGATTACAAGTAATCCAGTAAAAGCCCTCGCCTTTCGGCGGGGGCTTTTTTTATGCCTCACTCGAATTAAGAAACTATTTCTCCTGACTACCGCGCCCGTTTGCCAATGCCCGTACAATACCCCGAAAGGTACGCACCTCTTGTTCCGTCAACCGGGCCTTAGTCAAGGCATTTCGGATATTACGCATCATCATAGTTTGCTTTTCAGGTGGAAAGAAAAACGCAGCAGCAACCAGTTCCTCTTCCAGATGTTCAAAAAGACCAATCTGGTTCCGTTTGGGTGCCGGGCCTTCAACGGGTGCCATCTGTATGCCGACGTTTTGCACCCCCGCACGGTTTACCCCCCATTCATAGGCAAATACGGCCACCGCCTGCGCGAGGTTCAACGAGCTAAAACCGGGGTTCACAGGATAGGTAATAATGCCGTCACAAACAGCCACATCATCATTATTCAAACCTGATGATTCTGCGCCAAACAACAGCGCCACCTTCCCTCCCCTATGGGCCTGCTGCCGTAGTGCCGCACAGCCATCAACGGGGCCATAAACGTCCTTTTCCATATCGCGCAATCTGGCAGTGACGGCAAAAATAGTGCTGCAGTCTGCAATGGCTGAAGCTACATCCGTATAGACCCGTGCAGGCCCTGTATCCTGCAGGGCACCCGCAGACATGGCCTGTGCCTTTGGGTTGGGCCAGCCATCGCGCGGCGCCACAAGACGCAAATCATCCAACGCAAAATTGGCCATTACCCTCGCGGCAGCGCCAATATTTTCACCCATTTGTGGCTTAACCAGAATGATAGCCGGTTGATAGCTTTGTGATTTTTCCACGCAAACATCCTCGTATTTGTCATAGTGTGACGCGATACCCCCTTTTCCCGACGCAGTACGGGTGCTATCGCTTCGCCAGAGCATTATTTACACTGAATACAGTGACAGGGGAGAGCAAAACACACCCCCTGACAATACAAATGGGAAAACACTCATGGCAAAAATTAAAGTTAAAAACCCGGTTGTGGAACTTGATGGGGATGAAATGACCCGCATCATGTGGGACATGATCAAAAAAACACTGGTCCTGCCCTATCTGGACGTTAATCTGAAATACTATGATCTTGGCATTGAAACGCGTGATGCCACAGATGACCAGATCACCATTGATGCCGCATTGGCCATTAAAAAATACGGCGTTGGCATCAAATGCGCTACCATCACCCCTGATGAGGCCCGGGTTGAAGAATTTGGCCTGAAAAAAATGTGGAAATCGCCGAACGGCACCATCCGCAATATTCTGGGCGGCGTGATTTTTCGCGAACCTATTATTTGCCGCAATGTACCCCGTCTGGTCCCTGGCTGGACCAAGCCGATTGTGATTGGCCGCCATGCCTATGGTGATCAATACAGAGCCACAAACTTTGTCGTCCCCGGCAAAGGAAAATTGACCATGAAATGGGAGAGTGACGACGGCCAGAAATCTATCGAAGAAGAGGTTTTTGAATTTGAAGGCGGTGGCGTCGCCATGGGGATGTATAATATTGATGCCTCAATTCGTGACTTTGCCCGTTCCTCGATGAACTTTGCCCTGCAAAGAAAATGGCCGCTTTATCTGTCCACCAAAAACACCATTTTGAAGGCCTATGATGGCCGTTTCAAAGACCTGTTTATGGAAATCTACGAGCAGGAATTCAAAGACCGTTTTGAAGCCGCCAAAATTTGGTATGAGCACCGCCTGATTGATGACATGGTGGCCTGTGCGATGAAATGGGCTGGCGGCTTTGTCTGGGCCTGTAAAAACTATGATGGCGATGTGCAGTCCGATACCGTAGCGCAAGGCTTTGGCTCACTGGGTCTTATGAGCTCTGTGCTGCTTTCCCCCGATGGCAAAATCATGGAAAGTGAAGCCGCCCACGGCACCGTGACCCGCCATTATCGGGCGCACCAAAAGGGCGAAGCCACTTCGACCAATTCTATCGCGTCTATCTTTGCCTGGACCCGTGGTCTGGCACACCGTGGCCGTCTTGATGGCACGCCTGAGGTTGTAGAATTTGCCGAAACCATGGAAAGCGTTGTTATTCAGACCGTTGAAAGCGGTCATATGACCAAGGATCTGGCGCTATTGGTTGGCGACAAACAAGGCTGGCTGACCACCACGGGCTTTTTGGAAAAAGTTGCCGAAAACCTTGAAGCCAAGATGGCCGAAGGCTGATCACATGAAAATAACGGGAGGTCCGTTTTACCGTACCTCCCGTACTTACCGTTAATTTTATTTAGCTAAAGCGGCCTTTATGGCCTCAATCGCTGCTTGAGCGTTATGGCCATCCGGGCCACCGGCCTGCGCAAAATCCGGACGACCACCACCGCCTTTGCCGCCCAATGCCACTGAGCCAATCCGCACCAGATCCACAGCGCTAAAGCGCGCGCTCACGTCCTTGCTAACACCCACGGCCAAGGCGGCTTTGCCCTCGTTATTTGCGGCAAAAACCACCACAGCAGCATCCAGTTTTTTGCGGGTTTCCTCAACCAGTGTCCGTAAATCGCGCGAGGGTACATCGCTCACCGCACGCCCAACAAAGGCGATGCCGTTTATGTATTCACACCCGCCATTGCCACCGCCCATGGCGATCTCTTTGCGAAGGGCGGAAACTTCACGCTCCAACTTACGCCGCTCCTCCAACACCTGCCCCAAACGCTTGGGCAGGTCCGCTGGCAAAGCCTTTAGCAATTGCGCCGCACTGTGCAGCGCTTCTTCTTCGCCATACACAAAGTCCAGCGCCTTCGCCCCGGTTACCGCCTCAATACGGCGGATACCGGCGGCCACACTGCTTTGGCCGGTGATTTTAATCAGGGCAATATCGCCTGTACGCGCAACATGGGTACCACCGCACAGCTCAATCGAATAAGGACGATCCTTGTCATTTAAATCCTGCCCAAGGCTGAGCACGCGAACCTTGTCACCATATTTTTCACCAAAGAGCGCCGTAGCGCCGGCTTCCATTGCAGCCTCTGGTGTTGTTTCCTGTGTTTGCACTGCCATATTCTGGCGCACAATGGCGTTCACTTCGGCCTCGATTGTCCGCATTTCCTCGGCAGACACAGGCCCAGAATGAGTAAAGTCAAAGCGCAAATAGTCCGGCCCGACAAACGAGCCTTTTTGCGCCACATGATCCCCCAGATAACGACGCAAGGCTGCATGAAGAAGGTGCGTCGCCGAGTGATTGGCCCGAATGACCGTACGGCGCTCATGGTCAACGTGAAGCTGTGCCGCGTCTCCGGCCTTGATAGCGCCGCTTTCCAGTTTGCCTAAATGTACGAACAGGCCCCGCGCCGTCTTGATGGTGTCCTGCACATTCACCACGGCACCATTATCAAACTGAATGATGCCGGTATCGCCAGCCTGGCCACCGGATTCGGCATAAAACGGTGTCTGGTCAAACACCAGTTCAACGTCCTGACCCGCATCTACCTCTTCTGTCAAACTCCCACCACTGCTAAGCGCAATCAGTTTTCCAGAGGCCGTTTCATCACCATATCCCAAAAAGTGCGTTGTCGGCAGATCGGCACTTTTGGGGTCTTCCCAAACGCCGGACCGCCTGGCATCGCCAGAGCCTTTCCAATTGGCGCGTCCCGAGGCTTTTTGCGCCGCCATGGCTTCATCAAATCCGCCCTTATCGACCGATATTTCTTTTGCCCGCAACGCATCTTCGGTCAGGTCAAGTGGGAAACCGTATGTATCATAGAGCTTAAAGGCCACATCACCGGGCAATTTATCACCCTTTCCAAGATTTTTACTGGCCTCTTCCAACAGGCCCATGCCCCGGCCAAGAGTGCGCAAAAAACGTTCTTCTTCCTGAAACACATTGGTTTCAATTAAGGCCTTGGCCCGCACCAGTTCTGGATAGGCCTCGCCCATCTGATCAATGAGTGTCGGTACCAAGGTATGCACAATCGGGTCCTTGGCCCCCAATAAATGCGCATGACGCATGGCGCGGCGCATAATGCGGCGCAACACATAACCACGGCCTTCATTAGCGGGCGTAACCCCATCAGCCAGCAAAAAGGAGATCGAGCGCAAATGGTCTGCAATAACGCGGTGACTAGCGCACGCTGCACCTTCTGCCTTAACGCCCAAAGCCTCTTCACCTGCAGCAATGAGCGTTTTGAAGAGGTCCGTTTCATAATTATCATGCACGCCTTGTAATACTGCCGCGATGCGCTCTAGGCCCATGCCTGTATCAATAGACGGCTTTGGCAGGTCTAAACGTGTGCCATCAGCCTTTTTATCGTACTGCATAAAGACGAGATTCCAGATCTCGACAAAACGATCGCCGTCTTCGTCTGGTGAGCCAGGCGGGCCACCGGCGATTTGTTCCCCATGGTCATAAAATATTTCAGAACACGGTCCACACGGCCCGGTGTCACCCATGGACCAGAAATTATCAGACGTTGAAATTCGGATAATCTTGCGCTCGTCAAAGCCGGTGATTTTCTGCCAAAGCGCCGCCGCGTCTTTATCTTCAGCATAAACGGTAACCAACAGTTTTTCCTTGGATAGGCCAAACTCTCTTGTCAACAAATCCCAAGCATAAAAAATGGCCTCTTCCTTGAAATAGTCGCCAAAGGAAAAGTTACCCAGCATTTCAAAAAATGTATGGTGGCGAGCCGTATAGCCGACATTATCCAGATCATTATGCTTGCCACCGGCGCGGATACATTTTTGCGAACTTACCGCCCGCTGATAGGGCCGCGTTTCCTCGCCAATAAAAACATCCTTGAACTGGACCATGCCTGCATTGGTAAACAGCAAGGTCGGGTCGTTTTGTGGAACAACCGGGCTGGAGGCGATAAGCTCATGATCTGCCTTGCCATTGCCGTTGATGAAATACTGCAAAAAGGCACCGCGTATATCATTCATATTTTGCATAGTCGCTGTCCGCTTCTCGTATACTGATAATCTTTGACCCCATCATATAGAAAGGGCGCTTGGCCAAGCCAAGCGCCCATCGCGTTTGAACTGCGATAATCATGGATTTATCCGTTTACGACGTCATCCTCATTCTTGGACAGATTGCCTATCAGCATGTCTTCGGCAATCAGGCCGGATTCGGCCCGGATCTGTGTTTCAATATTTTTGAGAATTTCTGGATTTTCAGCCAGAAAACTGCGAACATTTTCCCGGCCCTGGCCGATGCGTTCAGAATTATAGGAATACCAAGAGCCAGACTTTTCAATGATTTCGGCTTTGACACCCAAATCAATAATCTCGCCCACTTTGGAAATGCCTTCGCCAAAAATAATATCAAACTCCACCATACGAAACGGTGGTGCCACTTTATTTTTGACAACCTTGACACGGGTATGATTGCCGATCACCTCATCACGATGCTTAATCGCACCAATACGGCGAATATCCAGACGKACCGTGGAGTAAAATTTAAGGGCATTRCCACCTGTGGTGGYTTCCGGGCTGCCATACATAACACCGATTTTCATACGGATCTGATTGGTGAARATAACGAGTGTTCCGGTTTTAGAGATAGAGCCGGTGAGYTTRCGCATCGCCTGGCTCATCAGACGCGCATGCAAGCCCGGCAGGCTGTCGCCCATATCGCCTTCMAGYTCYGCWCKCGGGGTCAAAGCCGCYACSGAGTCAATAACCAGAATATCAACSGCRCCGGAGCGGATWAGYGTATCAGCAATTTCCAGYGCCTCTTCGCCCGWASTTGGCTGTGAGATCAGCAAYTCATTGATGTCCACRCCCAACTTGGCCGCATAGGTTGGGTCCAGCGCATGTTCGGTATCGATGAAGGCRGCRACGCCYCCTTYTTTYTGGCAGGCYGCAACCGTATGCAAGGTGAGCGTCGTCTTGCCTGAAGCCTCAGGACCGTAGATTTCGACAACCCTGCCCTTGGGCAAACCGCCAACCCCCAGTGCAATATCAAGACCAATGGAGCCGGTTGAGATGGACTTGATGTCGAGACCGCCTTTCTGGCCCAGCTTCATAACAGCGCCTTTGCCAAAGGCCCGATCAATCTGGCTAAGGGCTGCCTCAAGTGCTTTTTGCTTGTTCACGTTTTCTTTTTCCACAAGTTTTAAGGACGCCTTGGCCATTTTTTGCTCCATCATTTGACCCGGTTTGGGCCATCTGTGACATCTACGTACCGTATTTGTTCTAGGAACACAACAGGAACATTAATTTTATTTTTTACACGCTCAGAAACGCCTTACCTTCAGGAACTGAGTTCTTCCTTCACCTTTTCCGCCAATTGCTTGAGCGAGAACGGTTTGGGCAGAAAGCTAATATCAGCGTCCTTGCTCAGCGTATCAGAAAACTCCTCCTGTGCGAAACCGGATATAAACACGATTCGCGCGTCCTTCAGATAGGGCCGTGCCTCTTCCAAGAGACGCGGCCCATCCATGCCCGGCATCACCACATCAGAAATCATCAGATCAATCTTTCCTGCATTCTCCTTGGCAATCTCCAATGCCTCTTCACCATCGGCGGCCTCCAGAACATCATAACCGCGATTAGCCAGAATTTTGACGGCAATCGTGCGCACAGAATCCTCATCCTCAACAAACAGGATGCGTCCCCGCCCTGCCAGGTCCTTTGGTTTGCGCTCTTTGGGGGCTGCCAGTGCCGCGTTTTGTACCTTTGCACTCACCACATCGGTGCATTCAGGCAGCCATATCTGGAAAACTGTGCCCTCGCCCGGCGTGCTGATCGGAAAGAGATAACCAGACGATTGTTTGATAATGCCCTGAACATTGGCCAACCCCAGCCCGGTCCCCTTGCCCATGTCCTTGGTGGTAAAGAAGGGCTCAAAAATACGCGCCAACGTTTTTTCATCCATGCCAGTGCCGGTATCAACCACCTCGATCAACGCCCAGGCACCATCAGGCGCACTGCCTTCGCCAACTACAGCACAAGGGATATTGTCCTGACGTGAGGTACGGATAATCAACTTGCCACCCCCGGTGTCCATCATGGCGTCTCGGGCATTGGTGGCCAAATTCATCACAGCCATCTCGATCTGCCCTTTATCGGCCCTAACAACCGGCAAATCCCGCCCCAGAACAACGTCCAGTGGAATGCTTTCATGCATCATCCGGCGCAACATATGGGTAAAGTCATTTAACACCGTAGAAAGGTTAAGCGGCACTAGGCGCACAGTTTTCTTGCGTGAGAATGTTAAAAGATTATCGACCAGAGCCGCAGCACGCAGACCATCCTCGTTGATTTTCTGCAACTCAGGATAAGACGGGTCACCGACCATATGACGCGACAATAGATGATCGCAATTCATCCGAATGGCTGTCAGAACATTGTTCAGATCATGGGCAACGCCCCCGGCCAATTGCCCGATGGCCTGCATTTTTTGCGCCTGAAACAGGTCCGTTTCCATGGCTTTCCATGAAGACATGTCAATCACATAGGCAATGGCCCGCCCCGCATGATCCGGGGCCATATAAATATGTACCGCTTTATTCCCTTCAGCCTTTAGGGCCAGATCGAACGGCCCGCCGCCGCCATTGGTCATAGCGAGAAGCGCATCACGACCAGGTCCTTCTTCGGTAAAAAGAGACAAGAACGCCGCGCCGGGTGTTGCCTTGCCGCCGGTCATTTCCAGCAAAGCCGGGTTTGCATCCTCGATAATTGCGGTTTGCGGGTTGGCCCCATCCAGGCGCGCCACACCAAAGGGCGAGGCATAGAACATTTCATCAAGAGAACGACCAATGCTCTGTGCATTTGCACCTTCAGTACGATTAACCGCAAGTGGCGCCAGTCCCCGCCCATTACCAAATACAATCGAGCGAGAGTGGGTCCCGTTTTTTCCCTTGGCCCAGCGTGTAACCACAACCGCCGGCGTCTCTATGCCATCACGGGTTTTTAACTTCACATCCACACGCGTTACACCCTTGCCTTGCGGGTTCAGCAGGCGGTCGGCCTCTGCAGAGGCAAAACTCTGAACGGTGGGGGGCGGCACACCATCACCCAGACCCAGCCAGTTGCGAAGCGTCGTGTTCATATAGCTGACACGGCCTTTTTGATCAGTTGAGAAAAATCCCACAGGAGCTTCTTCCAACAAGGCCAGACCGCTTTGCGGTGCCGGGTTATCATCCCTATCTGCGTTCAGTCTGGAGCGATCCACAATGCGCCACAGTGCCCCCCCCTCTGGCAAAGGGGCAATATGCACATCCAGTTCACACATGCCCGCTTCGCTTTCAAATACAGGCAGGCGCTCATAGGCACTTTGCTGGTTTCTTGCGGCCCGCGTCAGACGAAAAGTCACCGCTGACAAGCCCGGATGCGCGCCCACCAGACGTTCAAAGGGAACGGGTCTAATGCTCTGCCCCATGGCCCCGGCGGCCTCGGTCAAGGTGCGATAGGCCGCATTGGCAAACACCGGCTCGCCGCGCCGTCCCGTGACCAGCACAGGCTCTGGCATGGCCTCCAGCGCCCCAAGCGCAAAAGGCGCATCCTCACGCTGGTGCACACGTCCCCCCGGTGCATATTGACGCGAGGCCATATTGCCCGCCGCCATGGCATACATCACCACAAACAAGACTGCCGCGATCCCAAAGGTCAGCACAAAGGCGGCAGGACCGCTTTCGCGGGGGAGAATAAGGGCAATAATGACAGAGAACCCGGCCAGAATAATGGCGCCCCACAATACGCTTTGCGACAAGGAAAACCTGTTTTTTTCCTGTCTCTTTAGATTTCCGTTGGCTTTAGCGGGCATGTCCAGCTCCTCTGGTCGGGGCAAAGCCCGAAATGGTATGGCCAGCGAATCACAGCATCCACTGACGATCAAGGTTTATCTACGACGGCTTTGGGCCAGTTCCATAACATAGCCGATAATTTTAGCCACGGCTTTGAAGTGCTCGGTCTGGATTTCATGATCAATTTTTGTTGTTGCATAAAGCGCCCGGGCCAAGGGCGGATCAACCACCACCGGCACATTAGCCTCTTCGGCGACATTCCTGATCCGCAAGGCCAGATCATCCATCCCCTTGGCCACACACATCGGCGCGGCGCTGACCCCCTGTTCGTATTTCAGGGCGATGGCATAGTGGGTCGGGTTCATAATCACCACACTGGCCTCGGGCACAGCCTGCATCATGCGCTGCCGCGATCTCTCAGACCTGATCTGGCGCAGACGCGCCCGCACATGCGGATCGCCTTCGGTGTTTTTCAGCTCATCCTTCACGTCCTTTAAGGACATTTTCATACGCTTGAGAAAGCTGTGACGCTGGAACGCATAATCGGCTGCCGCTACCAAAGAGAACACAGCCAAAGATGCCATAAGCAGCGCAATAGCGGCCTCTCGGATCACCGGAAATAAGGCCGCCAGATCCAGATATGGCAATCCCATCAAGGTATCGCGGCGCGGCCAGACAACGGCAAAGGCGGCAACGCCCACCAGGCCCATCTTGGCCAGACCTTTTAAAAAATTGGCAATGGCCTGCATGCCAAAAATACGTTTCGCCCCTTCAATGGGCGACAGTTTGGACAATTTGGGCTTAATTTTATCGGGGGCCCACAAGAGGCCCACTTGCAACACATGCCCCGAAAGGCTGGCAACAATCAGCAAGGTCAAGATCAGCCCCAGCCCCAAAAGCGCACGCGAGGCCGCATCAACCGCCAGTGATTGTACGCTGGCGCCAGTAATGACAAATTGCGACGCCTGTTCAAAATAAATCCGCAACCAATCGCTGAAATACCGAGCCGTTGATCCGGAAAACGCAAGCAGAACAAGGGTTATTGAGGCCAATAACATCCAGGATGGGATTTCCTGTGATTTGGCAACGTCGCCTTTCTTACGCGCATCCAGCAGTTTCTGCGGGGTGGCGTCTTCGGTTTTTTGGCTCTGGTCCTGATCGTCTGCCATTAATTCATGCTCTGCGCAAAATTTTCAATATGGCGAAGCCAGACATTCAGCATGGAGCCCATGCTGATGGTGAAAATCGCCAGACCGGCAAAAACATTTAACGGCATGGCAACAAAGAAGATTTGCACTTGTGGCATCAACCGTGAAAGCACACCAAGCGCCAGATAAAACACCAGTCCGAATGCAATCAGAGGCGCCGCCATCTGCATGCCCACCCGAAAAGACTGCGCCACGACCTGCGTGCCCAATTGCGCCGCATCGCCCAGCATCGGCACGCTGCCTGCCGGAATGATCGCATACGAGCCAACAATGCCGGTCAGGAACAAATGGTGCAGGCCGCTGACAAAGACCAGTGTCACCGCCACAAGATTTAAAAACGTCGCCATAACAGCGCCTTGCTGCCCCTGCGTCGGATCGAAAGACATGGCAAAGCCCAGCCCTGACTGCATGCTCGCCACCTGGCCTGCAACCACAAGGGCACTCATCATCAGGCGCGCCAGAACGCCAAAATAGAGGCCGATTATCACTTCTTGAATAATCAGGCCAGCCAATACAAAAGGCTCGTCGGGCAAGGGCGGCATATCATTGCCAACAATATTGCCAATAATCAGCGTTACACTGAACGCCAGCGCCAGCCGGATGCGCGTGGGCACCCCCACTTCGCCAATACCCGGCAATAGCATCATAATGGCCCCGGCACGCGAAAACACCAGCGCATAGGTAAAAACAGAAGCTGACAGGTTCAGGCCTTCCATAATTACATGGCCGCAACGCGGTCAGCCACATGGGTCATAAACCCCCCGAGCAAAGCGCCCATCAAGGGCATGAATACCAGAATCGCGATAAAAATGGCCACAATTTTTGGCACAAAAACCAAAGTCATTTCCTGCACTTGGGTCAAAGCCTGCAACAGCGCGATCCCAAGGCCAACAGTCAGCCCGACCAGCATGATTGGCCCTGCCATTTGCAGAACCAGCCAGATCGCTTCGTGGGCTATATCCAGAACTTCTGCACCGTTCATAAGGCTCTCCTTGTCGCGATCATTGCGAACCTGATCTCGACACCCAAGAGTGCTCCCGTTATGGTTAACCAAAACCTAACCGCAGACCATTGCGGCCACAAAATAATAAAGCCATCACAGCCATTTAGGGGAACCGTATTATGAACATCAAAACCTTGGCGGCCAGCGTCGCCGCGTGTGCACTTCTGACCGCCTGCACAGGCGCAAATGAGACCAGTGCAAACACGCAAGCTACTGAAAAAACTGCAAGCTCGGAGCAAACAGAATCCCAACGCCTGAACAATTGGTTCCAGGAAAAGTTTGAGCAGTCCCTGTCCCGCTCACCCATGTTCAAAACCTATCTGGGCATAAAGGACGAGGATTACGGAAAATGGGACGACCCCTCCCCTGCCTTTGCGCAAAAAGAGCACGCGATCGCCCTTGCCGATTATGCCCAGCGCCACGCCAAATTTGACTATGACAAGCTGGACGATGCCGCCAAACTGTCCTGGCGACTGGCCGATTTTAATTATGAGCGCGAAGTCGCCTCATGGCAGTTTCATGATTATGGCTATATTTTCAACCAGATGTTCGGGACGCACGCCTCCATTCCAGCATTTTTGATCAACCAGCACCAGATCAAATCAGCAGATCATGCCACGGCCTATATCAGCCGCCTTAATGGCGTAAAGGCTTATCTGGGTGGCCAGACCGCCAAGGCCAAAACACGTTTTGAAAAAGGCATTTACCCACCAAAATTTGTCTATGCCCGCGTGCTTGATGCTTCGCGCAATATTGTCAAAGGCGCCCCGTTTGATGATGGCCCCGACAGCGCTATTTTCGCCGATTTCAAAGGTAAAGTGGATGCGTTATCCCTTGGTGACGAGGAAAAAACCGACCTGATCACTAAAGCCAGCGCCGCCATGACCGCCTCTGTTGGCCCGGCTTATCAAAACCTGATAACTGAAATGGAACGCCAGCAAAGCCTCGCTGATGACAAGGACGGGGCCTGGAAATTACCCGATGGCGCGGCCTATTACAGAGACCGTCTAGCCGCCATGACCACCACGGATATGAGCGCCGAAGAAATCCATAACCTGGGTCTTTCCGAAGTTGCGCGTATTCATGATGAAATGCGTACCATTATGCAAGCCGTTGGTTTTGATGGGGATTTACAGGCCTTTTTCACCTTTATGCGCGAAGATCCGCAATTTTATTACCCCGATACGGATGAAGGTCGCGCCGCCTATCTGGCCAAGGCCGTCAGCATCATCGAAACCATGCGCGCCCGTCTGGATGACATCTTTGTGACCAAGCCCAAAGCCGAGATTATCGTCAAGGCGGTAGAGCCGTTTCGCGAAGCCACAGCGGGCAAAGCCTTCTATCAGCGCCCATCGCTTGATGGCTCACGCCCGGGCACCTATTACGCCAATCTTTACCGTATGGAGAGCATGCCCACGTACCAGATGGAGGCGCTGGCCTATCACGAAGGCATTCCGGGCCACCACATGCAAGGCTCCGTCGCACAAGAGCTTGAAAACATTCCGATGTTCAGAAAGCTCGGCGGCTATACGGCCTATAGCGAAGGCTGGGGTCTGTATTCAGAATTCATCCCCAAAGAGATGGGGTTTTATGCCGATCCCTATTCCGATTTTGGTCGTCTTTCCATGGAGTTATGGCGTGCCGCACGTCTGGTAGTTGATACTGGCCTGCATGACAAGCGCTGGACCCGCCAGCAGGCGATCGACTATCTCTCTGAAAACACACCCAATTCTCTTAGCGACGCCACAAATGCCATCGAACGTTATATCGTCATGCCGGGTCAGGCCACGGCCTACAAAATCGGCATGCTGGAAATTTTACGCTTGCGCCAGCGCGCTCAGGAAGAACTCGGGGATAAGTTCGATCTACGCGAATACCATGATGTGGTTTTGGCCAATGGCGCGGTCCCGCTCTCGGTGCTAGGTGATCTGGTTGATGAATGGATTGCCCGCAAAAAAGAGGGGTAAAAGAGGGTCAAATTAGGCTCATTTAGGGGCATAAACGGCACCCCGGCCTTACGCCGGGGCATAGAAAGCTGAAATCTTATTTGGGTCCCGGGTCTACCGCCCGGGAACCCTAAAAGGGGGAGAATAGCTTATCTTGTTCCAAGACTAATTTCGTTAGTGATCGCGAATCTTAAACCCTTGTTTCGATCAGAGAAATTGATCTACACGTATCCTAAAGTTTTATTTTTCTATATATAGGCCCACTATTCTGATTATGCTGAACACCTATATAAAAAAGACCATGACCGAAATCTTCAATCACCTTTTCCTGATCGACAAGCGCACTGCATTGCTGGCCGGGGTGCAGCTCATACGGAACTGTGTTGCCTAAAGACGGATCATCATTAACGACAAAATATTTCCTATTACTTTTACGCAAACCTGGAATATGGTCTTTCGCGTAATACCCGCAAAAAGAAGTGATCGTAGTAGGTGCCGTTCCCCGGTTCACAACAGTTACGGAAATATATTGCTTTTCATCCACCCCCACACCTACATATATCCGCTTCATGTCAGGCGTCACGTCCACACGCAATATTGGACCTGAACGAAGGTACTTCCCCAGACTTGAAAACTCAACAACAGAGTTGCAATTATTGCGCCCCACCATGCAGCAGCATCACTTGCCGTAAATGAAGAAAATTCTAGTTCCACCTTATGCCGCCTCATGCACCTGGATTTCAACTCTCTGGCCAAGACACCCAAGCACACGGACCAGCCGATCGAGCGTGAAGCGCCCGAGATCTGCGTTACGAATTCTAGAAATATCTGCAGCCGTTATTCCCGTCCTTTTTGCAGCATCCCTACCCGTTAATTTCTGACTGTCCAAGACGGCGATAATATTTGCAGCCAGATAAGCCTTCATGTATTTTGTCTGCGCATCAGGATCATTGAAATCCGCGTAAACATTCCCACTACCACGGATACTTTCCATATTATCATCGCTCATAACTCTTCTTCCCTTATCTGTTTCAACCGCATCTTGATCAAATCAACGTCTTGTTTTGGTGTAGAAATACCGCGCTTGGACTTCTTCTTGAAAGCATGAACAACCCACAAAGCATCACCAATTTGCACGGCATAGATAACCCGAAAAGCATCACTTTGATAAGGCAAGGCAATTTCATATACGCCAGAACCCAACCCCTTCATGGGCTTGGCAATGTCTGCTTTGCTACCAAAACTTGCGATTGCTAAGGCATCAAGCATTCTTGCCTGAACCTTGGGCGGAAATTTGTAAATTCTTTATGTGCCGCCTTGACCCAAGCTGTTTCTTTCATGCGACTATATTGTCATATTTGACAACATAGTCAAGATACAACCATGGCAAAATCCGCCCACAACAAAAACCCCGCCTGAACCTGTCAGGCGGGGTTTTTAATAGCTCTATGAAAAAGACGTTATTTCTTCTTCGCAGCCGGTTTCTTTGCAGCAGCTTTTTTAGGGGCAGCCTTCTTGGCGGCAGGTTTCTTCGCAGCCGCTTTGGCCGGATCTTTTTTGGCAGCAGGCTTTTTAGCCGCAGTTTTCTTTTTAGCGGCTGGCTTTTTCTTTGGCTTATCGCCTGGAGCATCATCGTCGGCATAAAGCTCTTCCCGGCTCACGTTGACGTCTTTGACTTCTGCCAGCTCCAGAATGTAATCCACAACTTTTTCTTCAAAGATCGGGGCACGCAGGCGGGCCTGCGCTTCGGGGTTTTTCTGGAAGTATTCGGCGATCTGTTGTTCCTGGCCGGGATAGCGCATGGCTTCGGCATTCACAGCGCGGGCTAGCTCTTCGGCGGCAACGCCAATGTTGGCTTCCTGGCCAATTTCGGCCAGAACCAGACCAAGGCGCACGCGGCGCATGGCGATATCGCGATAATCTTTTTTCAAATCCTCTTCGGACTTGTCTTTGTCTTCGTCATCAACATTTCCGGCTTTGACATCCGCTTCAACCTGTTGCCAGATTGCGTTGAATTCGGCTTCGACCATATTGCTTGGCAGGTCAAAATCATGCTCAGCATCCAGCGCATCCAGAAGACGACGCTTGGCGCGATTGCGAGACTGGGCCTTGTGTTCAGAATCGAGGCTGTTCACGATGGCTTCGCGCAGGGCCTTCAATGAGTCCATGCCCAGCTTTTTGGCAAACTCATCATCAATTTTAGTCTCAACGGGCTTTTTGACCGCTTTGACGGTGACAGCAAACTCAGCATCCTTGCCCGCCAGGTCTTCGGCCTGATACTCGGCAGGAAAGGTCACTTTCAGGACTTTTTCGTCGCCGACCTTCACGCCAACAAGTTGTTCTTCAAAGCCGGGAATGAATTGACCGGCACCAATGACGACCTGTGCGTCTTCGGCGGCACCGCCTTCAAATTCCTTGCCATTTATACTGCCGACAAAGTCGATCACCACGGCATCGCCATCGGCGGCTTTTGATTTGGCGCTTTTGTCTTCATAGGCTTTCTGACTGTCAGCCAGATTGTTAAGAGACTGTTCGATTTCCTCGTCAGAGACTTTGGCTACCGGACGTTCGATCGACAATTTGGCTGGGTCCACCGGCGTGAATGTCGGCATAATGTCGACATGCATATGAAAGGCCAGATCGGCTTTGCCAGCAATAACGTCTTCGGCTTCGTTTTTCAGGTGGAAATGCGGCTGGCCAGCAGGCTTGATATTATTATCATTCAGGGCTTTTTCGCTGGCTTCATTCATTGTGCCTTCGACAATTTCGCCCATCATGGACTTACCGAACATACGCTTGATGTGCGCGGCGGGCACCTTGCCCGGACGAAAGCCCTTTAAGGACACTTGCGGCTGCACTTCGGCGATTTTGGCGTCAAGCCGTGCTTTTAATTCCTCAACGGGGACAACAATATCATATGAATGGCTGAGGCCCTCGGCCTTGGTCTGGGTAACTTGCATGGTCTTTTCCGGTACTTTGGCGGTTTCCTGGCGTGCCCTTGCGGGCGCTAAATTCATCTTCGCTTACGCGGCGCAGCGCGCCTTATGTCATGAGTAGTGCGCGCACGCAACGCCCAAGCGGGGTTAATCGCATGATCGTTCGCCCAAAACTCTGGTGCGGATGAGAGGACTCGAACCTCCACGTCGCAAGACACTGGAACCTAAATCCAGCGCGTCTACCAATTCCGCCACATCCGCGTACCAGTGAATTTGACTGCGGCACAGGGTCTAGCGCCTTGACGAATGAGAAGCAACGGACCATCTCATAATGATGAGCAATAAAAATGACACCACCGCCCCGTTTGAAGCGGGTGAAGCCTGGGAACAACGGTATACGGACAATTCCACTCGCTGGGAACGCGGCGACTTGAACCCCGCTTTTATACACTGGCACGATGAGGGACGCTTTAAAGAATGTAAAAGCGTGATCGTGCCCGGATGTGGACGCTCGCCCGAACCAATGGCCTTTGCGCAGATGGGCATGGCGGTCAGCGCGCTGGATTTCGCCCCCACCGCAATGGCCTTTCAAAAAGAGGCCTTTGCCAAAGCAGGTTTAACGGCACAGATTGAAGCGGCTGATGTTTTAACCTGGCAGCCCGGTTCCCCTGTCGATGCGCTCTATGATCAGACCTGCCTATGCGCCCTCACCCCCACCGTCTGGCAGGATTATGCCAACCAGATCCATCGCTGGGTTAAGCCTGGCGGCAAAGCCTTTATGTTGTTCATGCAAACCGGCAAAGAGGGCGGCCCGCCGTTTCACAGCCCGTTGGAACGCATGCAGAAAATTTTTGATGCGGCCCGCTGGGACTGGCCGGATGCGCCCGCCTTTAATGCAGAGCATTCAAGTGAGAAGGTTGAACTGGGCGTAATCCTTACGCGGCGCTAGCGCCAGAGCTGCGTTTTTTCCCGTTGCGCTGGTGCGCCTGCATGTCGGACCGACGTACCCAAATCCAGGCAATCAGTCCAGACAGGATGTTCGATATTACAAAGGCAGCGATAGCCCCCTTTATACCAAAATAATGCCCGCCGATATACGCCCCGCCCGATGAGAAAATCAGCGAGCGCCCAAACGTCATAATCAGACCGGCAAAAGGCCGCCCCAGCGCATTAAAGCCCGCCGCCGTGACAATAACAAAGCCATAGCCCGCCGCCGTTAGCGGCACCACCGACAGATACAGGCGCGTCACCGCAATCACATCAGGATCGCTGGAAAAAAGTTTGGCCACAAAGCCGGAAAGTAATAACAGCAACACGCCGGTCACCGATGTCCAGATCAGGACAATTTTAAAGGCCTCGCGAAAGGTCTGGCGCACACGGTCCGTCAGTCCTGCGCCACCATTTTGCCCGGTCAGTGGCCCGATAGAGGCCGACAAAGCCAACAGCGGAATGGCGAACAAAAACTCAATACGCCCGGCCACACCGATACCGGCCACGGCGGCGCTGCCAAAGCTGACGAAAACGGCGTTAATGATCGACATGGACACAGGGTTGATCATATTGGTGCCGGTTGCTGGCAGGCCAACCCGCAGCAATGCCCCCCAGGACTGGCGCAATTCTTCCCATGGCGGAATGTGCAACAGGATCAGCTTTTCCCGAAATACCATGATCCAGCCCATGATAAAAATTGCTGAGACATTGGAAAGCACCGTGGCCAAGGCGGCCCCGGCCAATTCCATGCGCGGAAATGGCCCAATACCAAAAATCAAAAACGGGTCCAACACCAGATTAATAACCGCCCCAAACACCATGGTCATGCCCGGAATACGGGCATCCCCCAGCGCCCGCAGCAAATTGCCGGCCACCATCGGACCAACGATAAAGGCCGCGCCAAAAAATGCGATACTCATATAATCACGAATGCCCGGCATCAGCTCTTCGGGGGCGCGCATCAGGCGAAACAAAGGATCAATGCTTATCACCCCAAGAACGGAAATCACCGCCACCACCAAAATGGCCAGCACCAGCGCATCGGTGACCAGGCGGCTGACCCGGTCATGATCGCCCTCACCCGCAGCCCGCGAGACCACCGAACTGGCCCCGGCCCCAAGGCCAATGGAAATGCTTTGCAGGATGAACAGCACCGGCACGCAAAAACTGATCGCCGCCAGCGGCACTGTGCCCAGACGACTGACATAAAAGGTGTCCACCACACCGGCAGACATCACCGCCACAATGCCGATGGTCATGGGAATGCCCAGACGGACCAAATGCCCCCTAACCGGGCCTTTGGTCAGGTCATGTTTTTTACGCGACTTTTGTGGTTTATCTTCAGAACGCATTACAAAATGGGCCAATATTCTAGATCGAAAACGGGTGGAGACAGCATTTAGGGCGCAACGCATCCCGGCACCAGCCCCAAACCTGCATGACAGTCATAAACTTTGGTCACAATTGCGTTTGCAGCCCTTTTGGCAAGGCAGTGATCAGATCGCTGGCTATCAAGCCCCGGCCACAGATTACGCCTGTTTGCCCATGCAGCCAGACGCCGCAGGCCGCCGCATCAAGCCCCGGCGCGCCCCCGGCCAGCAAGGCCCCGATAATTCCGGCCAACACATCGCCAGACCCGGCAGTCGCCAGCCAAGGCGGGGCGTTGGTGTTGATAATCGTTCGCCCGTCCGGCGCGGCAATGACCGTGTCAGGGCCTTTGAGCAGAACCACGCACCCGGCGCGCTTTGCCGCCTGTTGCACGCGGTTAATCTTGCTGTTTGAGCGATCTGCCAGATCAGGGAAGAGGCGACCAAACTCCCCCTCATGGGGCGTCAGCACACAAGCTTCATCCAGCAGCGTAAACAGGTCATCCGGGGTGTTGGCAAAGCTGCTAATCCCATCGGCATCCAGCACCATGGGCAGACCTTTTGCCCGCGCCGCGCCCACATCCACGCGTAAAGCCGACCCCACACCGCCCGCCGGGCCGATCACCACGGCACTGGCACGGCACGCCTTGGCCAGTTCGCCAAAATCATTCGCCGACGCGCAAAGCGCAATCATCACTTCGGTTTCATGATGAGCACAGACCGCAGCGGCCTTTTCATCTGCTGCCAGCGTTACCAGCCCTGCCCCAGCGTGCAGCGCCGCCCGCGCCGCAAGACGCGCCGCGCCGGTATTTAGCGCACCACCACATCGTACCAGCACATGCCCGCGCGTATGTTTGTGCGCCATCGCAGACGACATAGGCGGCACGCCGGGCCAGAGCGACGGATCATTCTCAAAAATTTGCGGCGCTATATCGTCAAGGACGCTGTGCGGGATGCCAATATCGACCACATGAATTTTACCACACGCACGGCGCGAAGGTTGCAGGACATGGGCAGGTTTTTGGCGGAAAAAAGTTACTGTTTCATCGGCATGTATATGCACGTCCAGCAGCGTCCCCTGATCCCCAAAAACGCCCGAAGGCAGGTCCGCGCTCACCACCTTGGCCCCGCAGGTATTCACCCGTTGCACCAGCACCGCCGCCGCACCCTCAAGCGGGCGGGTAAGGCCTGCGCCAAAAAGCGCGTCAATGATCATACCGCCGTCGTTGATGGCCTCGGGATTTGCCGGACTGACCGCCCCATGCCAGTCCCGATGCGCGCCCGCCGCATCACCCTTCAGGTTTGCCACATCACCCAGGCTAAAAACCCGCACATCGCGCCCTAATTCGTGCAAGATTTTCGCCGCCACATAGCCATCCCCGCCATTGGCCCCCGGTCCGCATAAAATCTGCACTTTACCCGTCTTGGAACAGGCCATAGCCACTTTTGCCAGCGCTGCCCCGGCCCGTTTCATTAGGGCATAGCTTTCTATGCCTGCTCCCTCGGCCAGCCTATCGGCTGCGTAACATTGCTGAACATTAAGTATTTCGTGCACTTTCTGCCTTTCCTGCCTGACTCTGACGCATTGCTTTATTGATAAGCATGATGTGCCTAAAAGTTAGGCAATTCCCCCGAAGGGCCTCATCAAAACCACAGAGACTTGCTATAGGACTCATAGCAGACAAAAAGGCATGTAGACAAACCCGAAGACGGCCCGAGCGACACGCCCAGAGGATCACATGAAAAAAATCGAAGCCATCATAAAGCCCTTCAAACTGGACGATGTTAAAGAAGCCCTGCACGATGTGGGTGTTCAGGGCCTGACCGTATTGGAGGCCAAGGGGTTTGGCCGCCAGAAAGGCCACACCGAACTTTATCGCGGCGCCGAATATGTTGTGGATTTTCTGCCCAAGCTGAAGGTCGAGGTTGTGGTTACCGAGGCCCAGACCGAAGCCGTCATCGAAGCCATTGAAACCGCAGCCCGCACCGGGCGCATTGGCGATGGCAAAATTTTCGTCAGCACCATCGAGCAGGCGGTGCGCATTCGCACCGGCGAACGTGACAACAACGCCCTTTAGAACACACCCAGACACCATCAGACAGGAAGACACAAAATGGCCGATATAATCTTGAAAAAAATCAAGGACGAAAGCATCCCCTATGTGGATCTTCGTTTTACCGATCCGCGCGGAAAGCTGCATCATGTGACCTTTGATGCCTCAATGGTGGACGAGGATTTCTTTGAAGATGGTGCCATGTTTGATGGCTCGTCCATCAATGGCTGGAAAGCTATCAATGATTCCGACATGGTGCTGATGCCCGATGTGTCTTCGGCCAAAATGGACCCGTTTTTTCAGGACCAGACCCTGACGCTTTTGTGCGACATTCTGGAGCCAGGCACCATGGCCCCCTATGACCGTGACCCGCGCTCGACCGCCAAAAAGGCTGAGAATTATCTGCAAACTTCGGGCGCGGGCGATACCGCCTATTTTGGCCCCGAAGCCGAGTTTTTCATTTTTGATGATGTGCGCTGGAACACCGAAGCCCACAACACCGGCTATGCCTTTGATTCTACGGAGCTACCTGCCAATAGCGGCACCAAGTATGAATATGGCAATATGGGCCACCGCCCCGGCCCCGGCGGCGGTTATTTTCCCGTCCCGCCTGTTGATTCGGCCCAGGACATGCGCTCCGAAATGCTCTCGGTGATGACCGAACTGGGCCTGCGCCCGGAAAAACATCACCACGAAGTGGCGCCGGCGCAACACGAACTGGGGATGAAATTCTCGACCCTGGTGGAAATGGCTGATCATTTGCAGCTTTATAAATACGTCGTGCAAAATGTGGCCGCCGCCTATGGCAAATCGGCCACCTTTATGCCCAAGCCCTATTATGGCGATAACGGATCGGGCATGCACGTGCACCAGTCGATCTGGAAAGACGGCAAGCCGGTTTTTGCCGGGGATCGCTATGCGGACCTGTCGCAAAGCTGCCTCTATTATATTGGCGGGATCATCAAGCACGCCCGGGCGATAAACGCCTTTGCCAATGCCTCGACCAATTCCTACAAGCGCCTAGTGCCCGGCTTTGAAGCGCCGGTATTGCTGGCCTATTCAGCGCGCAACCGCTCGGCCTCCATTCGCATCCCTTATTCCACCTCACCAAATGGCAAGCGCATCGAAACCCGCTTCCCCGATGCCGCCGGCAATCCGTATTTGACCTTTTCGGCGCTTTTGATGGCGGGCCTTGACGGTATTGAGAACAAGATTGATCCGGGCGATGCCATGGACAAGGATCTTTACGATCTGCCCCCAGTTGAACTGAAAAACGTGCCCCATGTCTGTGCCAATCTGCACGAGGCGCTAAACGCCTTGCAGGCGGACCATGACTTTTTGCTCAAAGGCAATGTCATGAGCCAGGATCAGATCAGTGCCTATATTGATCTGAAAATGGAAGAAGTCACCCGCTTGGCCATGCATCCGCACCCGGTGGAATTTGATATGTATTACGCCAGCTAGAAGGCTTGCCATCATGGCATTGCCGCCTTTTTGGCACCCCACTGTAAAACACGCTCCAATGGGGATATGCTTCATGCACGCTTAGGGTTTTAGTTACATCACCGTAACCCACCGTAATCCGTAATTCCTAAGCCACTGCCAATAACTTTGTTAAGTTTTGCATTGCTGGCGGCGACAATTCCGTCATTCGTTCAAGAACAGCGATTTTTTCCAGATCATCTGGCTGAACTAATCTCATGGATTTCCCAAAGCCATCCAGACGACAGTCTGCTAACCAGGTTTTAATCGCTGGGTTCTGCCCCCAAAAATAGCCATTCGTCATGCTCGTTATAAAAACCGTCAGCCAATCCTCAATCGTATCGGTCATCGGCGTCGGTTGGGTCATGCGTTTTTTCTCTTCCCGGTCATAATCACCCGCTTCCAGATGTGCCGTTAACGCTGAGCTAAAGCAGGGCTGGTAAAGCCGGATCATTTTCAACGAGATTTTATCCGGTCCGAAAACGGGATGGTCATCGTAACTTTCTTTCGAAATCGCTCTGGCTGTGCAGTCAATGTACAAAGTGTTCTCAACTGAGGCGATATTCCCTTTTTCAAGAATGACCTGATCGGGTTTAATGTGCTTTACATGCCCTAAGCGAATAATGTTTTTTATCATCCGCATATGGTCTAAATCCCTGACTGTCACCGTGGCGCCATGCATCATCTCAGGCCAGACATTTGGGTCCAGGCGGAACAGATAGGCGTCCTTTTCCAGGCGCTCACAAACCTCTTTGATCGATTGTGACGTTGCGCCTATCTCAAGAAAATTGGCATGCCTTCCTATACTTCCAAAGAAAAAACTTTCGCCGGGTTGATAGCTTTCCCGGTTCAACATCCATGGATCACGCGGGATGACCCACGATATAGCGTCGGGGGGTGTGCCCTGCGCAAGCAGCCAGCATACAGTATCTATACCGGTTTTCCCGCCGCCCAGGATCATAAAATGATGATGATCTGTCGCTAGTCTTGGCAAATGGTTAGGTGGAATGACAGGAACACCTTCACTGACCTCAAACTTTCTTTCATGGGTCAAAGGAACACTGGTTTGTAGTTGCGTCGCATCAATCAACTTCTTTTTAATCGTGATACGTTCTTTTTTTCCTGACAGAAGTGACGCATAAATCCCATCGCCCAGATATTCACTCATCGGGTGATACGACACCCGCCCGGAAGGCAGAAAGACATCCTCCATGGCTACGTGAAAGTGCCGGAGAACCTCAACACCGCTGGCCAATTCATAATAGCCCGCATTAAAACCGGTTTCGTCAATGCGCCCCTTGCCAAGAGTTTGAGACATTACCCCATAAGACGCGGAGGGTTGATGTAATTTAACAAAAGGATAAGCATCATTCCAATGTCCGCCGGGGGCATGGTGTTTATCAATTATAGTGAAGGTCGCCTTTGTTTCGCGTAACATGACATCGACAAAAGTCATGGCGGATGCACCGCACCCAACTACAAGGTAATCTGTTTCTTGTTGCATTTTTCTTTCCTAGCGCCCCACATACTAGGCTATTCTTGTCGAGTGTTCAATAATGGGAATATTTCCGTTTATATTACTGTGACAGTAACACACAATAACCACCATGGGTTTATTCTGTGCTGCGCGACTCTTTGACGTAGTGCATTTCTCACAGAATTAGCCTTGTGCTCATATAGCGAAGCGATAGCACAAACAAAACCTGCTCATATAGCGAAGCGATAGCACAAACAAAACCTGCTCATATAGCGAAGCGATAGCACAAACAAAACCTATTCATATAAGCCAGAGGCCAATCGTGGCGAAAACCCGCTTAAAAATTGTCATTGCCCGGTTTATACCGGCAATCCAGCCTGTACCTCACCTCATCCTGAGCCTGCCAAAGGATGGATCACCCTAACCCGTGCTCAGCCCGGCGGGTGATGACACAAAAATGGCCCTGCACGGCTCCAGTTTTGACGCTCTTGGCACCGCGCAACTTCGGCGGCCACTTTTATCCTCGTGATTTGACCGCTTATTCTTGTCCATAAGCGCAAACCGGGTTGGGTCGCCGTTGATTTCAGCTTTTCAAATGTGGCAGAATTATGCCTGAAAATAACCGCTAGGCCGTGAACCCATAAAGGGGATTCCCACATTGGCGTTTGTGTGATTCAAGCTTTTTGAAGGGAGTTTGTTTCATGCGTTATGATCTTACTGATTTTGAATGGGCTGTGATTGAGCCGTTATTACCCAACAAGCCGCGCGGTGTACCTAGGGTCTGCGACCGGCGGGTGCTGAACGGGATATTCTGGGTTTTGCGTTCAGGGGCACCGTGGCGTGACCTGCCGGAGCGTTATGGGCCGCGCACCACCTGCTACAATCGTTTCAACCGGTGGCGCAAGGCTGGCGTATGGGATCGCCTTATGGACGCGATTACAGAGGCTTATGATGGCGATGTGCAGATGATCGACTCATCGGCCATTCGGGTGCACCAGCATGCCGGGTGTGCTAAAAAAAAGGTCGAATTCGTCATATGGGCCGAAGCCGGGGTGGACTGACGACCAAAATCCATGCCGTTGTTGATGCCAAGGGTTTGCCGGTTCGGCTTAGCCTGACGCCCGGCCAGGCCTGGGATGGAGAAGCCGCGATGGACTTGCTTGACGCTTTGCCCGAAAAGGCCATGGTGTTGGCTGACAAGGCTTATGATGCCGATGCCATCAGGGAAATGATCCGCCGCCAGGGCGCATGGGCAAACATTCCACCCAAGCGAAATCGTAAAAACCCGATCTGCTTCAGCCCATATCTCTATAAGGCGCGCAATTTGGTCGAGAGGTTCTTTAGCAAGATCAAACACTTCCGACGGATCGCCACCCGATATGACAAACTTGCCGAAAACTACATGGCCATGATAAAACTCGCATCAATACGTATCTGGCTCAGATTTTATGAGTCTACGGCCTAACCCGTCCAGCCTATGCGCCCAATGTTCTTTGAACATGGCAAACCCTGTTTTGATCAAAGCCTCGCTTGGCATTAATGTCCTTACCACTTCCTCAAACTCTCCCTCTAGCTTGGCTCTGGGGATAGATTTGCCAAAGCAGGTTGGACCTGTCACGGATTTATTCCGCTCCTTTAAGAGCATATTGTGCCACAAAGGAGAACAACGATGGCAACACGACATTCAGAAGAGTTCAAGCGCGATGCTGTGCGCATTGCCCTGACCAGCGGGCTGACCCGCAAGCAGATATCGTCTGATTTAGGGGTGGGCATGTCGACCTTGAACAAATGGATATCCATTCACCGCGACACGGATATCGTTTCCACGCAAGACCAGAACCTAGCAAAGGAAAATGAGCGCCTTCGACAAGAGAACCGCCTGCTTCGTGAGGAGAGGGAGTTGTTAAAAAAAGCAACCATCTTCTTTGCGGACAAAAGCAAATGAGGTTCGCCTTTATAAAACGGCATCAGAATGCCGTTCCTGCGACACGGCTTTGTCAGATTATGGATGTTTCTTCTCGTGGGTTCAGGGCTTGGCGCTCTCGTCCAGCCTGCCTGCGTCAGCGAGAAGATATGGTTCTGCTGGCTCACATCCGGGAACAGCATCGCCTGAGCCTGCAAAGCTATGGCCGACCAAGAATGACCGAAGAGCTAAAAGAGATAGGTCTGGACGTTGGCCATCGTCGGGTCGGCCGCGTTCATCGGGAAAATGATTCACTGGATCATTTTCTGATCCTCCTTACTCCGTGAAAATGATATATCCGTTGTTTGAACCCGCAAACACAAGGTGACGACGGATAGTAACCACCGCTTCAACATTGCACCAAACCTGTTGGATCGCGATTTTGCGGCAGCAAAGCCAAACCAGAAATGGGTAGTCGATATCAGTTATATATGGACCCGTGAGGGCTGGCTTTATCTGGCTGTCGTTCTGGACCTGCATTCAAGGCGTGTTATCGGCTGGGCGGTGAGTAACCGGATGAAACGTGATCTTGCGATCCGGGCGCTGGAAATGGCGATAGCCCTGCGTAGGCCACCTAAAGACTGCATTCATCATTCTGACCGGGGCAGCCAGTATTGCTCCCATGAATATCAGAAGTTTCTGCGCCAACATGGGTTCATGGTGTCGATGAGCGGCAAGGGCAATTGTGCAGCCTGCCCCGGCGAAGGCCGGGGACAATGCGGCGATGGAGACCTTCTTCAAGACCATCAAGGCTGAACTGATCTGGAGGCAAGTCTGGCAAACTAGGCCAGCCGCCCGTCAAGCGCTCTTCGAATACATAAATGGCTTCTACAATCCACGCCGAAGGCATTCGGCATTAGGTTGGAAAGCCCCTTGGCCTTTGTACAAAAAGTCGCTTAAAGGAGAACCTGGGGTAATACCCCCCTTTATAGAGGGCACCGTAAGTAGAACGATTATGCAGCCATGGACATGTCCATGGCTGATTTCTGCTTTGGCGTGATACCGCCGATG
>NVVV01000049.1 GCA_002733495.1 Robiginitomaculum sp. | reverse complement strand
CGCCCCGGCCTGACCTGGTATAACGCCTCAAAGGGATGGGTGATCACAGCCACCCGGTCGATGGCAATTGAACTGGCCAGTCATAACATTCGGGTGAATGCCTTAAACCCTGTCGCCGGCGACACGCCAATGCTGAAAACATTTATGGGTGAAGACACACCGCAAATCCGGGCAAAGTTCCTGGCCTCCATTCCACTGGGGCGATTTTCCACCCCTGAGGACCTGGGCAATGCGGCCTGTTTCTTGTGTTCGGATGAGGCCGCGATGATTACCGGCGTGACCATGGAAGTGGACGGTGGACGATGTATTTGAGCGGCGCCCAAATTGCACCGGCACAGAACACTGATGAATTATATAGAGTGATAAAAACGTGAAATCTTCAAATTCCAATACACCGGCCTTTTTGGCAGAGACCTATGAGCAGCCAAAACTGCGCAAAAAATCTGATCAGATTGCTGAGGAAATGAAACGCCTCATTGTCATCAGAGGCATGGAGGTTGGTGACCGCTTGCCAAAAGAACGCGACCTGATGGAATGGTTCGCCTGTGGAAAAGGCACCATGCGCGAAGCTCTTAAATCATTGGAAATCCAGGGGTTGATTACCATGCGAACCGGGCCAAAGGGCGGGCCTGTTCTTCGGGAACCCAGCTATGCCCGGGCGGCGGAGCAATTGCGCACGTATCTGAACTTCAAACATTTGAATATTGGTCATATCTATGACGCCCGTTTGATTATCGAGCCGGAAATGGCCGTTGCCGTTGTCGAGGCCATTAATGATGAATTATTGCATGATTTGTCACGGGCCTGTCAGCACTCTGATAATAACAGTGAGATTGTGCGTCATAGGGAAATTGATTTTCACGTCACTTTGGCCCGGCATTGCCCCAATCCGCTATTGTCTTTTCAAAGCTTGTTCATCAGCAATCTTTTGAGCGATTTTGTTCGCTTTGATAACCCTTCAAATGTAGGGTTTAGCCGGTTTACCAAAGATAATTGCCAACACCATGAGCAGTTGATCAACGCGTTTTCAGCACAAAATCATGCTGATGTTCGAGACATTATGCGGGCACATATGGAATCGGCAAAAATGCATACTATGGAGCTTTACGGAACGATGGCTGACAGCATTTTGTTGGCCCCGCAGGGGGTTGTATTGTGAACAGCCTCAACTTGCCTTCAACGCTTGAAAACACCCTATATGAGATTGATCAACGGGTTGATGATCTGGTTGGTTTGGCCGTTGATTTAATCCGCTTTCCGACCATCAATCCCCCCGGTGATAATTATCGACCCTGCGCCGAATATATTGGAAACCGATTGTCAAAGCGGGGCTTTGCCGTTGAATATGTGCGCGCAGAAGGCGCGCCTGGCGATTGCGACAAATACCCACGCACCAATGTCATTGCCCGCTATGAAGGAAAAAGGCCGGGCAAATGCGTCCATTTTAATAGCCATATTGACGTGGTTGAAGTTGGTCATGGCTGGACTGTGGATCCGTTTGCCGGCGTCATAAATGATGGAAAACTGTATGGCCGGGGGGCCTGTGATATGAAGGGTGGGCTGGCCTCATCCATTATCGCCGCTGAGTGTCTGGTTGATATGGTTCCGGATATGGCGGGGAGTATTGAAATTTCAGGGACGGTAGATGAAGAATCTGGCGGCTTTGGCGGCGTCGCTTATCTGGCCCAAAAGGGATATTTTTCCGAACCGCGCGTGCACCATGTGATTATACCTGAACCGCTGAATGTCGACCGTGTTTGCATTGGCCATCGCGGTGTCTGGTGGGCGGAAATAGAAACGCTGGGGCGCATCGCCCATGGGTCAATGCCGTTTTTGGGCGATTGCGCCGTGCGTCATATGGGCGCTTTGCTGGCACGGCTGGAGAGTGACCTTTATCCAAAGTTAAAACAAAAAAGAACCACTATGCCCGTCGTGCCCGAAGGGGCTTGCGAATCGACGCTGAACATCAATTCTATCCACGGCGGCCAGCCCGAGATTGTAGGATCAGGCTTGCCCGCCCCTTGCGTACCAGACTCGGCGCGCCTGGTCATTGACCGCAGATTTCTGATCGAGGAAGAATTATCCGAAGTCAAAAGCGAGATGTTGGCGCTGCTTGATGATTTGTCCGCAACTCGCCCGGATTTTAGCTATAAAATTCGTGACCTGTTTGAGGTTCACCCCGTTTCCATTGATCGTGATGACCCGGTTGCCCAGGCCGTAGCCAATGGTATTTTTGACATGCTGGGAAAACCGGCTGAATTTGTTTGCTCCCCCGGCACTTATGATCAAAAACACGTCGATCGTATCGGGAAATTAAAAAGCTGCATTGCCTACGGTCCGGGGATTTTGGAACTTGCCCACCAGCCGGACGAATATGTTGACATCAAGGACATGGTATCGGCGGCCAAGGTCATGGCCCATGCGGCTTATCATTTGCTGCGAGCGACAAAATGAATAAATGGCTTCAAAGCCTTTTTCTGGTTTTCGCAGCCGGACTTGTCTTGCAATCTTGCGGCAAACCGCCTGCGCCTGGGGATGGGTTGTCAATCGGGGTCGGGTTAGAACCGCCGAGCCTGGACCCGACATTTGGGGCGGCGGCGGCCACCGATGAGATTGTCTATGGCAATGTGTTTGAAGGGCTGACCCGCATTGGACCGGACGGCAAGGTCTATCCCGCCCTTGCCAAATCATGGCGCGTTGATAAAACCGGGCTTGTTTATGATTTTACGCTACGCTCTGGTGTGCGCTTTCACGATGGCACCATTTTTGATGCGAATGATGTAAAGTTCTCGCTGGAACGAGCCAGATCCCCGCAATCGACCAATGCGCAAAAGTCTTTGTTTGCGATGATTGACCAGATTATCGTTCTGGCCCCGGATCATGTTCGCATTATTTTAAGCCGTCACACCGCTGATTTTGCCTATAACATGGCTTGGGGCGATGCGGTTATCGTCGCCCCTGAATCGGCGGCGCAAAATGCGGCCCATCCCATCGGGACAGGCCCATTTCGGTTTCTGCGCTGGCAAAAAGGCACTAGTATCTTTTTGCAGAAAAACCCGGATTACTGGGGAAAGCCGGCCTTGCTAGACTGGGTCACATTCAAAATTGTGCCCGATAGCGCGGCCAGTTATGCGGCCCTGATGGCCGGCGATATTGACGGCATTCCAAATTTTCCGGCGCCGGAATTGCTGCGGCAATTTGAAAAAGATGATCGCTTTAATATTGTCATCGGTGAAACCCAAGGCGAAACCATTTTGGGCATTAACAATGCCCGCCCGCCCTTTGATAACATATTGGTGCGCCGCGCCCTCTCCCATGCCATTGACCGCGATGCGGTCATTACCGGGGCCATGTTTGGCCACGGCACGCCAATTGGCAGTTTTTTTCCGCCGACCGATCCCGCTTATATTAACTTGTTAGGAATGTCCGCCTATGATCCCGACCTGGCGCGCGCTTTGCTCAGCCAAGCTGGTTATCCACAAGGTTTTAAGACCATCATCAAGATACCGCCCCCCTATTATGCGCGCCGGGGCGGTGAGATCATTGCCGCCCAGTTACGGGCTGTGGGGATTGATGCGAAAATTCAGTATATGGAATGGGCGCAATGGCTTGATCAGGTGCTGGGAAACAAGAATTATGACCTGACCATTGTTTCTCATACCGAACCAAGAGACATCAAATTTTTTGCCCGGCCAGATAATTATTTTGGCTATCACAATCAAAAATTTAACGCGTTGATGGACGCTATTGATCTGGCAGAAAATGCGTCAGAGCGTGATGAATACTATCAACAGGCGCAGCGGATATTGGCCGAAGATGCCGCCAGCGGCTTTTTGTTTGAATTGCCAAAAATTGGGGTTTGGCGCACATATGTGACCGGGTATTGGAAAAACTCTCCCATTCAGGCAACCGATCTCACATCGGTGCGCGTGGAGAAACCCAAATGACCTTCAGCATGTTTATCAAACGCTTTGGCAGTCTGTGCATCACTTTGCTGGTGGCCAGCATGGTCATTTTTTTCATGCTTGAGATTGCCCCGGGTGACGTGGCGACCTTCATGATGGGGGTGGATGCGGATCCGCAGGCGGTGGCGGCGCTGCGTGAAGAATTGGGTCTGAATGGCTCTGTGCTTGGCCGGTATTTCCATTGGTTATTTAGCATTCTGCATGGTGATTTCGGGATCAGCTATACCTATCGCGAGCCGGTGGCACAGCTCATTGGTGAGCGGATGCAGGTTTCATTGGTGCTTGCCATTCTGGCGTTGACGCTATCGACGGTCATCGCCTTGCCATTGGCCGCTTTTATTGCCTTGCGCCGGGGAAGTTTGACCGAAACGGTCGCCCTGAATGTGGTGCAAGTGGGCGTTGCGGTCCCCAATTTCTGGTTGGCCATCATTCTTTTATCAATATTCTCAACCAAAATGGACCTGTTTCCGGCTGGCGGGTTTCCGGGCTGGTCTGCCGGTATTGGACCGGCTTTAAAATCGCTGACCTTGCCAGCACTGGCGCTGGCCTTACCGCAAGCGGCCATATTAACCCGTGTGTTGCGATCTTCACTAATTGATACGCTGGATGATGACTATATTCGCAGCGCCAGAGCCAAAGGGCTTAGCCAGAAACAAACGCTTTGGCGGCACGCGATGCGCAATGCAATGGTGCCGACGCTGCCCATTATGGGCATGCAGTTCTCGTTTTTGATTGCCGGAGCCATCGTCATTGAATCGGTGTTTTATCTTCCGGGTTTAGGCCGTCTGGTTTTTCAGGCAATCACCCAGCGCGACCTGATCGTGGTCAAAGGCGTTGTTGTCATTCTTGTCCTGATGGTTGTGACAATAACCTTCCTGATGGATGTGCTGGCGATGTGGCTTGATCCAAGATTGGCCCGGGGGAAAACATGATGCGCAACCCTTTGCCAGTTTCCCTGATTATCGGTGCCATCCTTACCTTTACCTTTGTTGCCTCTGCCATCATAACGCTTTTTTATGTTCCCTTTGACCCGGCCATTCTGGATATTGGCGGGCGGTTTCAACCGCCTTCCCTGACCCATTTTTTTGGCACCGACCATTTGGGGCGCGATGTCTTTTCCATGGTCGCCGTAGGCGCGCAAACCTCTATTGTGGTGGCCATTCTTTCGGTCAGTATCGGTATGGGCATCGGTGTGCCGCTGGGCCTTCTGGCCGCAGCAAAAGGCGGCCTGATCGAAGAATTGGTCATGCGCGGCAATGATGTTGTCTTCGCTTTTCCGGCGATTTTGATGGCGATTTTGATCGCCGCCATTATGGGACCGGGCGCGTTTAATATTATTCTGGCTGTTGGTATTTTCAATATCCCGGTTTTTGCACAATTAACCCGTGGCAGCGCCCGTGTTTTGTGGCAGCGCGAATTTGTGATGTCTGCACAGATTATCAATAAGGGCAGTTTTCGAATATCCCTTGAACATATCTTGCCAAACATTGTGAACCTGATCGTGGTGCAAGCCACAATTCAGTTCTCGCTAGCCATCGCCGCCGAGGCCGCACTTTCCTATATTGGCCTAGGAACCCAGCCACCGGCGCCAAGTTGGGGGCGAATGCTCAGCGAATCCCAGACCATGTTTGGCTGGGCGTCATGGCTTTCCATTTTTCCAGGCCTTGCCATTTTGCTGGCGGTGTTCGGGCTAACGCTATTGGGGGATGGGCTTCGTAAAGTGCTGGACCCCCGTGCAATCAACAGAAGTTAAAGGGAGGCGCCAGTGGATATCGGAAAACGGCTGAAGATATTGCGCCTTGAGCGTCAAATTTCCCAGCGCGAACTGGCCCGGCGCACCGGCGTGGCCAATGCCAGCATATCGCAGATTGAATCCAATAAATTAAGCCCGACAATCGGGGCTTTGAAACGTATTCTTGATGGGTTTCCCATCCGGCTGGTGGATTTTTTTGATGAAGGCTGGGGCGGCGAGACGCAGATTTTTTTTAGCGCTGAACAATTAGTCGATATTGGTGATCGGGGGGTGTCTTTTCGCCAAATTGGGGCGGGACTGGATAACAGCGCCATACAGCTTTTGCATGAAAAATATCAACCCGGGGCCAGTACCGGAAAAATTGCCTTGCGCCATGAGGGTGAGGAATGCGGTCTGATATTAAAGGGGTGCCTGCAGGTCGAAGTTGGCGCTCTAAAGCGAATTCTCAAAGCCGGTGATGCCTATTATTTTAATAGCCAGAAACCCCATCGGTTTAAAAATGTTGGCACGGAAGAATGTGAACTGGTCACCGCGTGTACGCCGCCCAGTTTCTAAATCAGCAAAGCAAAAACAGTGTTTAGAATCCTACCCATTATCAGTACTTTACTTATATAATTCAATGCGTTGCGTTTGTCAAAATAACGGCTTGTTTTTCAAATAATAATTTTCGTACTGTCCAGCCCGTTGATCATACCCTTAGGGATGGATGAAGCATGGCAGTTTTTACACAAGCGACCGATGCCTATTGGATGCCGTTTACGCCAAACCGGGCTTTCAAGAAAAACCCCCGCATACTAACTGCGGCGCGCGGCATGTATTATGAGACGATTGGCGGGCAAAAAATACTGGATGGCTGCGCCGGGCTTTGGTGTGTGAATGCTGGCCATGCCAACCAGAAAATAAACCACGCGATTAAGGCTCAACTTGATCGCATGAGCTATTCTCCGGCGTTTCAGCTTGGCCACAATCTGGCTTTTGAATTTGCCGAACGGCTTGCCGATCTGTTCCCCGGTGATCTCAACCACGTCTTTTTTACCAATTCCGGCTCAGAATCCGTAGAGACCGCGTTAAAAATTGCCCGCGCCTATCACCAAGCCAACGGCAATGCGCAGAAGCTTAAATTTATCGGAAGAGAACGTGGCTATCACGGGGTCAATATTGGTGGGCTTTCGGTGGGCGGGATCATGGCCAACCGACAAGCCTTTGGCCCCCTATTGCCCGAGGTGGATCATCTGCCGCACACCCATGATCTTGCAAAAAACGCATTTTCCAAAGGCCAGCCCGAAACTGGGGCCGATAAAGCCGACCGGCTGTTTGATTTGATCGCCTTACATGGGGCGCATACGATTGCCGCCGTAATTGTGGAGCCGATGGCCGGGTCCACCGGGGTGTTGATCCCGCCCAAAGGCTATCTGGAAAAATTGCGTAAAATTTGCAATGACCATGATATTTTGCTGATCTTTGATGAGGTCATTACCGCATTTGGCCGATTAGGCGATAGCTGTGCCGCCGCCGCTTTGCAGGTCCAGCCCGACCTGATGACCCTGGCCAAAGGCTTGACCAATGGCGCGGTCCCCATGGGCGCAGTTATGATCAGTGATAAAATTCATGATGCCATGATGAGCGGGCCTGAAAACAGTGTCGAGCTTTTTCATGGCTATACCTGTAGCGGGCACCCACTGGCCTGTGCCGCCGGGCTGGCATCACTTGACGTTTACGCCGAAGAAGCCCTGTTCAGCCGGGCCAATGATCTGGCACCCTATTGGCAAAATGCCATCCACAGCCTTGGATGCCATGATCATGTGATTGATGTCAGAAACATTGGCCTGGTCGGTGCCATAGAACTGGAACCCAGGGTTGGCGCGCCGGGTATGCGGGCGTATGAGGCTTACTTAAAGGCGTTTGAAAGTGGGCTATTGGTCCGAACGACAGGGGATATTATTGCGTTATCACCGCCATTGATTATCTCAACAGAGCAGATTGATTTTATCGTTCATATCCTGAATGACGTATTGAAAACCCTGAAGTGAGCTAACACTTCCCATAAAACCGAGAAGAGAGATCGTTATGAAACAAATTGGTCATTTTATAGACGGGGTGAAGGTCGCGGGAACATCAGGGCGACGCACCGATATTTACAACCCCAACACCGGAGAAGTGCAGGCTCAGGTCAGCATGGCCAGCGTCGATGAAATGGATGTGGCGGTCCGATCTGCGGTAAAAGCACAGGCCGAATGGGCGAAGCTGAACCCGCAAAAACGCTCCCGGGTGATGTTCGCCTACAAAGCGCTGGTCGAAACGCACATGGAGGAATTGGCGCATTTGCTCTCGTCCGAACATGGCAAAGTGGTGGCCGACAGCCGGGGCGATGTTATTCGCGGTGTTGATGTCATCGAATTTGCTTGTGGTATCCCGCAGAACCAGAAGGGCGATTACACCATGGGCGCCGGGCCGGGGATTGATGTCTATTCGATCCGCAAACCGTTGGGCGTTGTGGCCGCGATAACGCCGTTTAACTTTCCGGCCATGATCCCGATGTGGATGTTTGGCATGGCCATTTCCACCGGCAATGCCTGTATCCTGAAGCCCTCGGAAAAAGACCCCAGCGTCCCTATGCGTCTGGCAGAGCTGTTCGTAGAAGCCGGCGGCCCGAAAGGGTTGCTGAACGTGGTCAATGGCGACAAAGAAGCTGTTGATGCCATTCTGGCGCACCCGGACATCAAGGCGGTCAGCTTTGTCGGCTCCTCTGATATTGCCCATTATGTTTATCATGAAGCCACTAAAGCCGGTAAACGGGCACAATGCATGGGCGGGGCGAAAAACCACGGCATTATCCTGCCTGATGCTGATATGGATCAGGCGGTCAAGGATGTGCTGGGCGCGGCGTTTGGTTCCGCAGGCGAACGCTGTATGGCCCTGCCGGTGGTGGTGCCCGTGGGCGAAGGTACAGCCGAGCGGTTTTTAGAAAAAATGTTGCCGGCCATTGAAACCTTGAAAATTGGTATCTCCACTGACCCGGATGCCGATTATGGCCCGGTCGTAACCGCCGCCCATAAAAAGCGGGTCACGGACTATATTGACCTGGCCGTCAAAGAGGGGGCCACGCTTCTTGTCGATGGGCGGGATTTTGAATTGCAAGGCTATGAGGACGGGTATTTCATCGGTCCCACATTGTTTGACAATGTCACCACCGATATGACCACGTACAAGGAAGAGATATTCGGCCCGGTTTTACAAATCGTGCGCGCCGATACCTTTGAACAGGCCTTGGCTTTGCCAAGCGAGCATCAATACGGCAACGGTGTTGCCATCTATACAGCCAATGGCCGTGCGGCGCGCGAATTTGCTGACCGGGTTGAAGTGGGCATGGTGGGCATTAATGTGCCCATTCCGGTGCCGGTTTCTTATCACAGCTTCGGCGGCTGGAAACGCTCTGCATTTGGCGACATCAACCAGTATGGCATGGAAGGCCTGCGGTTTTATACCAAAACCAAAACCGTCACCCAGCGCTGGCCTGAAGGCGAAACCGAAGATAGCGCCTTTATCATTCCAACGTTTTAGGAGGCTAGTCCCGCGCCTGATACACGCCGCGAGCAATGGCGCGGGCCATGCAATCGGCGGCGGCGGCACCAATCTCACAGAGCTGAACAGCGCGCTTTGGGCCGTTGGACAGCGCTGTGGTGCCGCCCGAAATACAAAAAATTGTATCGCCATCAAAGGGCGTATGAACAGGGCGGATGGCCCGGGCAAATCCGTCATGGGCCATCATCGCCACGCGTTTGCACTCAGCCGTGGTTAAAATGGCGGATGTAGCGACAATGCCGATCGTTGTATTGGTGCCCGGTGTCAGGCCGGGGTGTTTACAGTCCTCTGGAATAGGGTCTATGGCCGGGGCCTGTTCCGGGTTGGGCCTTTGCCCGCCCAGTTCATCGCCAATGGCAAAAGGCTGGGCCCAGAATGTCTCTCCATCAGGCATAAAAACACTGCCAACACTGTTTACCGCAACAATGGCCCCCACCATCACGCCCTTGCCCAAATCCAGAGATGTTGAACCAATGCCGCCGAGGCTTTGGCCAGCAATAGCCCCCTTGCCGGCACCAATTGCGCCTTGTTTGAAAGCGCCGCCATTATTGGCGTGGGCATCCTTTAAAGCCGCGACGCCCAAAGCGTAATAGGGCGTGCACTCCCCCCATTGTTTGTTGCCGCCATTGGTCAGGTCAAACAAAATAGCGCCGCTGACAATCGGCACTTTTGGCAGGTTTTCGCCCTTGTCCAGGCCAATCCCTTCCTTGGACAGCGCGTTGGCAATACCGTCCCCCGCCGCAAGGCCAAAAATTGACCCCCCGGACAAGACAATGGCATCGGCGCGGCCGATCAGGTTTTCTGGCTGCAACACCTCAATCTCGCGCAAACCGGGGCCTCCGCCCCGCACATCAACACTGGCCGCCGGGGACCGTGTGCAAACCACCACCGTGGTGCCGCTGTTCACAACATCATCGGTTGCGTGCCCAACACAAATACCGTCAACATCTGTGATCGCATTTAACGGGCCGGGTTTAAACATGGCTTGTCTCTTTCATGGCGTTTGAACTTACGGCCCTGTGGGCGCGATCTTCTGCCAGTGCGGTCAGGCCGCAGCCTTGGTAAAGGCAAGATAATTGCGCATTTATCGGGACGCTGAGCGGATCATAGGTGCGGCGCATTTCCAGCATTTGCTGGGCTTTGCTCCAGTGTTCGGACTTTAGCAAGGCCTCAAGGTAGAGCTGTTCAAATAAATCACGTTGGGCATGGCTGCCACCAATGTCTGCAAGATGCGGCAAGGCAAGACCAAAGTGTTTCACCGCCAGAGCATAATCACCATCAACCAGCGCGACAATGCCCTTGCTAACTGGCAGGGCCACGCGGTGCCATGGACAATCAGGGTGCGCGCTCGACCCTTCTTTTTGGGCAATCGCCTGCATCATTATATCTGCTTCCGGGCGCTTGGCTTTTTTAAGCCCAAGCAAATATTGCAGTGATAAAAATGGCTGTGTGGTATCGGCGCCGCGCGCCGCTATGTAATCGCCAGGCTCAGCCCAGCGTTCCCCAACATCCACACCGGCCATTTCCAGACGTGACAGCATGGAAACCGCGCCGATCTGATCTTGTGAATAGTCTTTCATTTGCGTCCATAAATGCTCATCATAAATTTGTAACGCCGCATCCATTTTTCCGCGATTGATATAAAATACGGCCAAATGCCACCAGTTATGCGTGTACATAAAAGAGGTTAGCCCGGCCCAACTGGCGGACGCATCTTCCAGAAAAACGGCCCCTTCATCAATTTGACCCCGGGTCAGAAAAACATGCGCCAAAGCATGATGTGCCCAGGGATTATTTGGCTCAATTTGCAAAGCCGCCCGGGCGGCGCTCTCGGCATCATCCAACAAATGGCACTGCTCATAGGCAAAGGCCGCCATGGCATGCATGTGCGCCACCTCTGTGTTGGCCTCAAAACAAAGCACGGCCAGTCGCAACATATTGAGCGCATCGCCTTGATTAAAAAGGTGATATTGCGCCAGTTTCAAAATCGCCAAATCGCGCGGATGCGATATTAAAATCTGCTCACACGCCTGGATCACGGTTGATATGTCATCTTGCACCCAGGCCTGTGCAATCTTGACAATCAGCGCTTCGCGCGGCGACGCCCCGGCCACAGCACGCTGTGCCTTGTCTATAAACGGTTGCGCTTTTTGCGGGCCTTCGGAGGATTCTAAAAGCAACCATAAAAAGCCGGCATATGCATTGGGCAGACAGCAGGACGGGTGCTTTTGTGCCACCTCAAGAACGTCTGCGATCACCGGCGTATAGGACAGAAACCCGGATATAAAGGCATTAACCCCGACAGTCACGGCGGGATCATCTGTGGTGATTTTGTTTCCAAAAAGGTCTGTGAACATACGATGTTTTGTCTCGTTAATTCTTTCCATTGCCCCTGTACAGACAGCGCTTCTAAACACTAGGGAACGGAAATTTTATTTGCCCCGGTTAAATGTACAGCCTAGATTTGTGCGCATCAATCGCATAATTCAGACAGGTATAAAATGCCACAGATTCAAGTGAATGGCATATCCCTTTATTACCAAAGCGCGGGCAATGGGCCGCCTTTGGTGCTCATTGCCGGTTTTACCAGTGACGGCCAAAGTTGGGCCCCTGTTGTGGCCGGGCTTTCCCGCCAGTTTCAGGTGATCACGTTTGATAACCGCACGACGGGCCGCACGCGCCCCGCCGAGGCCAAGACCAGTATGGCGTTGATGGCAGATGACTGCGTCGGCCTGATGAGCGCTCTGGAGATTGGCCACGCTCACATCTTAGGCCATTCAATGGGCGGCATTGTCGCCATAGATATCGCCAGTCGATACCCTGAGCGCATAGAAAAGCTTATCTTAGCGGCAACAACGCCTGATCAAAATTCTTTCCAGCTCTCGGTCCTTGAAACCATATTAAGCCTGAGACAAGCTAAAGGGAGCGATCAATTATGGCTAAAATCTTTTTTGCACTGGCTCTTTCATCCCTCATTTTTTGATGATCCGACGGCGGTGAAAACCGCCCTTGCCAATGCGGCGGCCTATCCCTATCGGCAATCCATGGCGGGGATGGCGGCGCAATTGACGGTTCTGGCCACCATGAAAAACCACATTGACATCAAGAAAGTCAAAGCCAAAACGCTGGTCATATTGGGCAGTAACGACCTGTTCTATCCCCTGGCAGAGGCGAAACGCACCCTGTCGGCAATTCCCAATGTTGATATTAGCGTCATTGCCAAGGCGGGGCATTCGGTACACTGGGACCAGCCGGATATGTTTGTCCGGCTGGTCTCTGATTTTCTGAAAAACTAGGCGCGCAAGAGATGCTTGACGCTGTCCTGATTGCCCTGATCTTTTTTGCTGCGGGCATTGTGCGGGGGTTTACCGGCTTTGGTTTTGCGCTAGCAGCGGTGCCCTTACTGGTTTTCATCTTCCCCCCGGCCCTCATCGTCCCTGTGGTCTTACTGCTGGACATGGCCGCCGGTGGAATGGCCAGCGTTCAGGCACGGCGCATGGCCAATATGCGTATGGTCATGTTGCTGAGCGTGCCCAGCCTGGCACTTGTGCCCTTAGGCGCAATGGTGCTGGGCAATTTATCTGAAGAAACCGCGCGCCTGAGCATTGGCCTGATTGTCATATTGGCCGTGCCGGGTTTGCTATACCCGCTGCGCCTGAATACGAAGACAAAACTCAGCCAGCTGATTGCCATGGGAACCGGCGGGGTTTCTGGCCTGATGAATGGTGCATTTGGCCTGGGTGGGCCGCCCATCGGTCTGTTTATGGCCAGTTCCACAATGGTGGTTGAAAGCATAAGGGCCACAACTATTGTTTATTTTCTGGTCGCCGATACGGGCGCCGTACTTAGTAATGCCATAGTCGGAAATGTGGGGATGAACACCTTGAAAATATCCGCTTTCAGCCTGATTTTTGTCCTTATGGGCAATCAGCTTGGGACAGTGTTGTTCAAGAAGTTTGGTTCAAAAATATACCGTCAGTCCATAGGCGTTTTGCTGTTGCTGAATGGCCTTGTGCTGGTTGCAACAATCCTCATATAGCGAGCGTCAGCATCGCGATAGCACAAGGAAAAATGGTGGAGCCAGGCGGAATCGAACCGCCGACCTCTTGCATGCCATGCAAGCGCTCTACCAATTGAGCTATGGCCCCAAAGGGTTCTGGTACAAAGGGCTTTGCACCAGAGGAGCGGCAACCTAATCATCGAAAGGTTACCAATCAAGCGCTTTAATCAGCTAAAATCAGCTCTCGGCCAGATCAACATCTATATCGACCTCTTCTTCTTCGTTTTCAGCCAAAGCGTCGGCGTCATCTTCCACGCCTTCTTCGGTAAAGCCTTCGGGTAAAGCGGCGGCGGCATCGGGCGTATCGCCATCGCCGTCTTCATCATCGCCATCCGTACCCGCGCCAATGGTGGGTTTATCCCCATCCAGTTCCAGCGACTTTGCTTCTTCTTCTTCGGCGTCCAAGCCTTCAATGCCGACTTCGGCATCAATGGCAGATTTTTTATCATCTGCTTCCGATGCCTCGGCATCCTCGGGCGTCTCCGCTGCCGGTTCCGGCTCACGTTTTTTGGCGACCTTTACCCCGGCGTCCGGGTTATAACTGTGCGCACATTTGGGGCACACAGCGGGGCGTTTGTTCAGGTCATAAAATTTTACGGCGCATTCAGGACAGGTTTGCTTTGTCCCAGTATCAGATTTCGACACGGTCTACCTCATGTGTATTATTGGCGGCGTCGCTTGCCATGTTCCTGCGCCGCTGTCAAAACGATTTTTTCTGTTCCTCAGTTATGAAGTGTTTTCTCTCGTGTCAACAACTCCTGCCTCTGCCCACCCCAGCTTTCGCCTTTGCGGCAAAGTGCGCGTCCCCGGTGACAAGTCCATTTCGCATCGCGCGTTGATCCTTGGCATGCTGGCGACGGGGCAGACCCGCATCACCGGCCTGTTGGAAAGCGAAGACGTATTGCACACGCTAGCGGCCATGCGCGCCCTTGGGGCGCACATAGAAAAAGGGTCAGAGCCAGGATGCTGGATTGTTGACGGCATAGGGACAGATCAGCCCACAACGCCAAATGCACCATTGAATTTTGGCAATTCGGGGACCGGGGCACGCCTGTGTATGGGGCTGGTGGCCGGCCTTGGGGTCACGGCCAGTTTTATCGGGGATCAAAGTCTTTCGGGACGGCCGATGAACCGCGTCTTAAAACCGCTGAAAGCGCTGGGTGTAATAATCAACAGCAATGATGGCTGCCTGCCTGTGACCCTTGCGGGGGGAACTGACATTTTAGCACAGGCCCATGAAACCCACATCGCCTCGGCGCAGGTTAAATCCGCGCTGATGCTGGCCTCCTTACGCGCTGATGGTGTGACAGAGATTATCGAGCCTGCCCTTAGCCGCGACCACACCGAGCGCATGTTGATGGCCTTTGGGGCCAAGGTTCGCTCTGAAAGCCTGGCTGATGGCCGGCACAGGGCACGCCTGTACGGCCCGGCACATCTGCAAGGCACAAAAATTGATGTGCCGGGTGATCCCTCTTCGGCAGCCTTTCCCATGGTGGCGGCCCTGTGCATACCGGGCAGTGACATTATGCTGCAAGATGTTTTGATGAACCCCACACGAACCGGCTTTATCAAAGTGGCCAGAGCCATGGGGGGCAAGATTGATATTCTCAACAGGCGCATCTCTGGCGGGGAAGACATTGCCGACATTCGTGTGCGCGGCTCGCGCCTGCACGGCATTACCACCAGGGCAGACATCGTACCATCGATGGTGGATGAATTTCCGGCATTGGCGGTGCTGGCCGCCTTTGCCAGCGGCACAACGATGATGCAGGGCCTTGGCGAATTGCGGGTTAAGGAAAGTGATCGCATTGCCCGCAGCGAAGAGATGCTGCGCGCCATGGGTGTCAATGTGAAAAGCGGCCCGGACTGGATGCAAGTCGAGGGCACGGGCGCGGTCTGGGGCAAAGCCACCAGCACAGCACTAGCCCCGGTGCGCACCGATGGTGATCACCGCATTGCCATGGCAGCGCTCATTCTGGGTCTGGCGGCCTTTCGCCAGATCGAGGTTTGCGCGCCGGAATGCATTGCCACCTCTTACCCCGCCTTTTTTGACGATATGCGTAGCCTTGGGGCTAAATTCCAGATCGTGGAAGAGGGCGTTGCATGCTGATCGCCGTTGATGGGCCACTGGCCTCGGGAAAAGGCACCATCGCCAAGCATTTGGCCAACTGGTACCATTTGCCCTATCTGGATACCGGCCTTTTGTATCGCGCCTGCGCCCTTGGGGTGTTGCAGTCCGGAGAAGACCCATCCGACGAGGTGGCCGCCGCAAAAAGCGCAAAGGCGGTTGATCGTGCGGCCCTGGATCATTTCCAACTGCGATCTGCCAGGATCGGGGCCGCTGCCTCCAAGGTGGCGGCCATACCCGCCGTACGCAACGCCCTGATGGACTATCAACGACGCTTTGCCGAACAAGATGGCGGCGCAGTTCTGGATGGCCGCGATATTGGCACGGTGATCTGCCCCAAGGCCGATGTGAAGTTATGGATATATGCGCCAGCCGAAGTGCGCGCGACGCGGCGGCACAAGGAATTGCTCGAGCGCGGCGAGGACATCAGCAAAGATGAGGTGCTGGCACAATTGCGCGAAAGAGACAGCCGCGATGCGGGCCGGCCGTATGCGCCCATGCTGCGCGCTGTGGATGCGCACTTGCTAAACACCGGGGACTTGAGTATAGACGCCGCGTTCGAGGTGGCTCGGCGCATTATTGATGCGGCACAGGCTGAACATTCATAAGATCCGGTTTTTATTGATCGTATCTGGAATGAAATCCAAACAGTCGGTGCAGGGCCGCACCCGGACATAACCTTAAAAACTTATGCCGCATGGGCGGCAAGTCCACCGCTGTATGTGACCATGGCGGTAGGCCATAACTTTTGCTTTGGAGCACACCTATATGTCCGTAACGGAAAGTATGAACCCTTCGCTTGAAGATTTCGAGCAAATGCTTGACGCCAGCTTTGGCGGTAAAGAAATGCTGGAAGGCCATGTGGTCTCCGGTCTGGTAACCGCCGTTGAAAATGATGTGGTTATAGTTGATGTCGGTCTGAAGACCGAAGGCCGGATCCCGGTTCGTGAATTTGTATTCAACGGGGAACGCGAAGAAGTTAAGACCGGCGATAAAATTGATGTTTATCTGGAACGCGTTGAAAATGCCCTTGGCGATGCGGTTCTGTCGCGCGAGAAGGCTCGCCGCGAAGAAGCCTGGGATCGTCTTGAAAAATCCCACGCCGCCGAAGAAACCGTCAATGGGGCCATTATTGGCCGCGTCAAAGGTGGCTTTACCGTTGATCTTGGAGGTGCCAGCGCCTTCCTGCCAGGCAGTCAGGTCGACATTCGCCCGATCCGCGACATTGGCCCGCTTATGGGTCTGGAACAGCCTTTCGCCATTTTAAAAATGGATCGCCCACGGGGCAATATCGTTGTTTCCCGCCGCGCCATCTTGGAAGAATCCCGTGCCGAACAACGTGCCGAGCTGATCAATCAGTTGCACGAAGGCGAAGTGCGCGAAGGTGTGGTTAAAAACATCACCGATTACGGTGCCTTTGTTGATCTGGGCGGTATTGATGGCCTGCTGCACGTCACCGACATGAGCTGGCGCCGGGTCAATCACCCCAGCCAGGTTCTGAACGTTGGCGACAAGATCGACGTACAGATCATCAAGATCAATCCGGACAGCCAGCGTATTTCGCTGGGTATGAAACAGCTACAGGCCGATCCCTGGGAAGGCGTTGCCGCCAAATACCCGATTGACGCTCGCTTTACCGGCCGCATCACCAATATCACCGAATATGGTGCTTTTGTTGAGCTGGAAGCTGGCATTGAAGGCCTGGTTCACGTTTCTGAAATGAGCTGGACCAAGAAAAACATCCATCCGGGCAAAATTGTCTCCACCTCACAAGAAGTGAATGTGGTTGTGCTGGACGTCGATCAGGAAAAACGCCGCATCTCACTTGGCATCAAGCAATGTGCCGACAATCCCTGGGATGCTTTTGCTCTTGAGCATCCGATCGGGTCTACCGTTGAAGGTGAAGTCAAGAACATCACCGAATTTGGTCTTTTCATTGGCCTTGACGGCATGATTGATGGCATGGCGCATTTGTCTGATCTTTCCTGGGAAAAATCTGGCGACGAAGCTATTGCCGACTTCAAGAAAGGCGACATGGTCAAAGCCAAGGTTCTGGACATCGACACCGACAAGGAACGTGTCTCCCTTGGTATCAAGCAACTCAGCGGCGATCCTATGGACGAGGGCGGCTATAAACGCGGCGACGTCGTCACCTGTGTGGTCAGCGAACTGACCTCTGGTGGGATCGAAGTCACCTTAGGCGAAGATGGCAAGGTCAAGGCGTTTATTCGTAAATCTGACCTGTCTCGTGATCGCAATGAGCAACGCCCCGAACGCTTTGCCGTTGGCGACAAGGTTGACGCCAAGGTGACCAGTGTGGACCGTGGCTCACG
>NVVV01000048.1 GCA_002733495.1 Robiginitomaculum sp. | reverse complement strand
GTATTCTATGGCCGTACAATCCTTGTCCCCATGGTGGCCATAGACATAAAGGCCGGTATTGATTTTTGCCGGCAGCGTATCAATGAGTTTGTTAAACGCACGTTTGGCAATAACCATTTTGGTTTCAGTGCCAATTTTTTGCCCCATACTGCCTGACACATCAAGCACGTACATGATGTTTGATTCTGCAAACGCTGGTTTGGCTAACGTCGCGAGCGCAAGCACCAATATCAGACTTAATTTGTGTATTATCAGTTTCATTTTTACCCCCAGATAATCTGCCAGTCATATTTCATATATACTTTAATTTTGGCTGTAGTAAAATTAAAATGAGACGGGCGGAAAAGGTACGGCGGTTTCAATATTCAGCACTTGACCGCGCAACCAGAATTCGTGCGTCGAAAATGTATAATGAGCTGACCTTGTTAAGGGGTTTTTTATTACTTGAACCACCAATTGCGGAGGGTAATGGAGAGGCGGCCTTAACTGGCGCGTCAGCCGCCGCTGGCACGGTTATGGCGGCGCTGGTCACGGAAAGATTTGTACCCGCCGCCGCATCCTTAAAGCGCACGAACGCCCGTGCATTGGCCGCATCAAGCGCAATGCCATTGGTGGATTGATCGGTCACAAATACTGCAAAAAAGCTGGGGCCTGCGCCAATAACACTATCCACAGGGCCAGTGCCAAGCGGATCAAAACAAGCGCCTGCAGCATCGGTTTCGCAGAGCTGTAACAACACCGGCAGGGAGGCAGCGCCGGTATCCACCGACACGGTAACTGCCGCATCGCTGCTCCCACCCGCATCACCAACCCCGATGTTAATGGCCGCCATGGTCATAAACCCTATACCGCCTGTGGGGATATTGATGATACCATCGCCCGAAGTGGTAGCCCCGATGGAGAGAACATCTGGCCCGGCCTGACCCTTAATGGTCAGAAAGACCATATTGACCCCCGGTATGGCATCGACATTGGCATCCTCGCAGGAGAAGTCCGGGAATACATCCTTGCCCGGGCTGGTGGCAACCGGCGTGAATGCTAGAATGAACGAGCGGCTTTGCCCGCCGGCAATATCAAAGGGCGCATCGGCTGGTCCCATTGGCACATTGGCGGCATCGGTTTGCTGATAGCTCAAGGTAACCGGCGAAGCTGCCGGAACGCTGATCACGCAATTTTGCGCCAGATTGGCACCGGCATTGATCACCGAGGCAAACACCGTGATCGGATCACCAACAGCTGCTGGTCTACTGACCCCCGGAGCATCAGCTGCTCCACCAAACGAACCAGAGCGCGCCGAAGGCAGCACCGAGGAAAACAACGTAGTCGGAATAGCAACAATATCTGCCCGAATGGCAGTGCCGCTGGGATCGTCCGGACTTAGGCTTGAATCTTGCCAGACGATCACAAAACCACCGCCCGCAAGCGCCGCCACACCGGGGCTGGACTGATCCAGCAATGTAGTGGTGATGACCAGAAACTCAGGGCCTTGCGCGAGGCCCTTTGAATCAAATCGCTGTGCCCGAATAGCACCAAGGCTGCTATCGTCACCGCTTTGGCTTTCATCCTGCCAGGCTATCACAAAGCCCCCGCCCGCAAGCGCCGCAATGGCCGGTAGTTTCTGGTTGCCTATAGTTATAGTGTTAACCAGAAACTCGGCGGCGCTGGTTGCATCGGCAGATAACGTCAGGAAGAGGAGCGCGGCTATCGCCATCCGGCGTAAAAATTTCACGCCAAACCTGTGATCCAGCCGCATTGCACCGTACCATCCCAGGCTCAACATGGGCGTGAATTTACACCGGCAATACCAGGACTGGCCAACAAGGCCAGCCAATATGAGTGCAGCAAGATATGCAGGGTTGAACGTTGAGTGCGCCATAAAATTTCCCTTCTTTGCCTCCCTCTGACAAATGGCAAAGAAGAATGGCCAATATTGCCGCATCCTGCTATACGCATTCGTGCGTATGTTGCGCATCAGGAGTAGAATACTGTGACTTTGAACTTGTGAATGGCATAAGAGGCTTATCCGTATTGATCGCGGAGGATCAGGCCTTGGTGCGTCAGGGCTTGGCGGCGCTGATCGCAACCGAAGTGGGCGAAGTGATTGAGGCTTGTAATGGTAAGGAAGCGCTCGATCTTCTCCTATCAGGAAAATTTGATCTGGCGCTTATAGATATTGGTCTGCCCGGTCTAACAGGGATGGACGTTTTATGCGAAATCAGACGTCGCAAACTGCCGGTAAAGGTCATTATCTTCACAGGAGATACAGACAGTTATTCTCCGACAGCAATATGTGAAGCGGGCGCAGACGGATTTTTATATAAAACCGCCGACGCCGATCATTTTATGGAAATTTTTATTGCTGTTGCCAATGAAACTGCACTCCCACTGGGTCATGTTCGGGATGGCGAAAATGCGCAATCTGTTGCCCAGATACGCGATAGCCTGACTGGCCGGGAATTACAGGTTGCAAAACTGATTGTCGAAGGGCGAAGCAACAAGCGTGTCGCCAGTTTTCTGCGCATAAGCGAACATACCGTGCGCAAGCACCGCGAGCATATCAACCGCAAACTGAATATTTCATCGCCAACCGCTTTGGCCACCTTTGCCATTAAGGCCGGCCTGATATGATGCGGTGCTATTACCGGCCTGGACCTTGAGACCTCAACAGCATTGATAATTGATCGGGATCAACGGGTTTTTGCAAAACTCTATGCCCGGATGATCTGATTTTTGCCAAAATTGATGCCTCGGTCTCGCCTGTCACGATCAGTGCCGGCACATCTTCTCTCATATGATGGCGCAATTTCTCGATTACACTTAACCCATCCGTGCCAAAAAGATGAAAGTCAACAATTAACAATTGTGGCTCAAAGCCCGTTGATAAATGATCCAGTGCCTGATCCAGGCCATTGGCCGTACGGCACACACATTCCCAGCTCGTCAGCAGTATGCCCATGGCATCAAGAATGTCAGGCTCGTCATCAATGACAAGTATACACATACCTGGTGCAGGCAAGACGTTTGGATAGGGTTCTGAAATGTCGACAAGGTCCTCTTGCCCTGTGCTTCTGTGGGGCAGTTTTAATAAAAAAGTGCTGCCGGTTTTTGAAGTGGATACAATCTTTATGCTTCCCTCTAAAAGACGCGTGAATTCTTTGACCACATATAAACCCAAACCATAGCCACCCTTGGTGCCAGGTTCTTCGTCATGCAATGAAAAATAGGATTCAAATATTCGGCTGGCATCTTCTTTGGCAACCCCTAAGCCGTCGTCCGCGATTGTGATCGTCCAGCAATCAGGCGTGTAAACAGCTTCTACTTTAACTGTCTTGCGGGCTGCCTTCAGAGCATTGTCAATAAGATTGCTTAAGATCCGTTGCAGCATTCCCGGGTCTGTAACCAGTATGGCGTTGTCGCAGGAAAGGCTCAGCTTAATATTTTGCTTTTCAGCCTGGATACCAAACCCGTCGGCAATCTCTGCCAATAAAGATGATAATTCAATACTGGACCAAACAGGCTCCTTGTTCTTGGTCTCAATCCGGGCCGTGTCCAGCGTATCTTGCAAAAGAGCGCCAAGATTGCCGATAGTCCGTCCCTGTTTTTCAACAAGCTCCATGACCGCAGCATTTTTCACTTTGCGCTTCAGGGCCGAATTGAACAGGGCGAGCGCATGTAAAGGTTGGCGTAAATCATGACTGGCCGCGGCAATAAACTGCGCACCCTGCTGGGCGCTGTTTTCAGCCCGGGCTGCGGCAGCCTTGAAGGCTCTGGTGCGGTCAAACACCTTTTTTTCAAGCTCCAGATTCAGTGTTTTCAGGGCACGTGAAGTTCGTCTGGCATCATGGAAAGAACGCTGAAGGCGCAAGAGAAGCGCATAAGAATACCCCATTCCCAGAACCAAAACCCCAAAGGGGGCTAGATCGAACCCGTTGGCGTTACCCGTATAAATCACTGCATCGTTTAACGCCGTAAGCAGGAATATAAAATTGGAAACCAGAATAGCTGCGGCACCCGGTTCTTTGGCACGTATCGCCTTTATGGTAAAAACTAGGCTATAGAAAATCACACTAACATTGAGGGTTATGGATAAATCCCGTGTGTATGTATAAATCAATTCAGGGGTGACAAGAACAAACCCCACCATGATAAAACTGAAAATAATGATAGCCCTTGTGGCTTTTGCTGGAAATTGCGTTGGGAAAGCAGCCCTGAAAAACAGAAGATAGACGGCTGGGGCAAAGAATAAGATCAAATAAACCAGCTTCAGGTTAGACCAATATGGTGAGTTCGGAAAATATATATATAAATACGGGATAACCACGAAAATTCTGATGACAAGGATAAAGCACAGGAGACTAAACCATTTATGCACCGGCCCATTGAAACGATCAGTACGATCAGCGAAATAAAAAATCAAATGAAACAACCCGATAGACAATAAAACGCCCAGCACCAGAACATAACACAGTGACATTGTGTCCAGTCGTTTTTGCAACACCTGCCGATCCCACAGCCCTATTGGATGTCCCAGCCCCCCATAAGCATGAGAGAAATTAGTCATTTGCAAAACCAGTACACTTTCGCCAGCCTGCGCTGGCAAGATGCGTGACGCATAATTGGGTTGATCTTCTTTGGGGTTAGAAGAAACAACTCCATTTCCCCCTACAAAAACATCATCAACATAGAGTTGCCAGCTCGCGTTTGGTGAATTCAGGTAAAATGCCAGGGCACGATTATACGGAGGTAGTTTTAATCGAACGCGGTAGGTGGCCACACCGTATGAATGTCTGAAACCTGGCAGGCTACCATGATTCCACCCACTGGGTATGCTAGCAAAGTCGCCTTTATAATGAGCGTCAAATTCGGCTGGATCGACAAGCTCGCTCCAAATTACTTCCCATTCACCGGCAAGGGCCAACGGACTGTTATCCAGGAAATTCCATTCCTGGGCCGATAAAACGCCATTGTCCGCCCGAACTGTTTTAGCCTGACAAAATACTGGGCTGAAAACAAATAGCAGCACTGGAAAAAGGGGAAAAACTACAGAACGCCAGAGTTTTTGTGCATGGGTCATAAAGCGTCCGTGCTGTACATAAATCAAAGGCTTTTTTGACGGATGTGCATGATATATTCGTTGACGCCCTCGAGGCGCTGAAATTTTCCCGATGCATCATTGAAGGTAAGCTGGCTGTGTACGGTAATGGAGACTGTGCTGTTCAGCACCTTGCCTGATGATCCGGTTTCATATTTTTGCTTCAGGGTTTGTACATCCTGAATGGCCAGAACGCTAAAGGACGCATCGCGCGGCACGTTCGACCCCATGGCATCAAGAAGCCGGGAGCGGTCAAAAAAATTATCTGCAAGTACGGTACCCAACGTATTACCGTTCCAAGCTTTCACCAGCATTTCAATCGCCTGTTCTGCGGTCTGGCGTGAAACCGGTTTCATCTGTCCGGCTTGCACGTCTGTTGGCGAAGGGTTCACACTGGCCGCAGACGGCTTTGGCACGAGAGCCTGTTTTGCCGGGGGGCGGGCAATACGGTTCATTTTTCTGAATTCTTGCGCCACAGAAATGTTCGTCATTGCGAAGGAAAAGAGCAGCACTACAAATAGCTGCGGCAGCCAATACAGTCGTTTTTCAAATTGCATAGCCATCTTTATACTCCCTTGCTGATCGCGAAATTCATGCTTTTTCATGGCGTCTTGAACCCGAAACAATTCCACTGGGCCTCAAGGGTTTGCCCGGCAAAACCTTGCCCCGGTGCCTTGAGCCGCCAGCCTAGGCTCAACTGGCCGGTGCCATCCAGAAACCAGGTTGGCGTTAAGATGAGGATCAGGTTTATCCCGTTTACCGTAGCAGTGCCTTGCGCGTCTGAGGACTGCACAACATCTGAATTCGAGGACGACACAAAAGCTGTTCCCGAAACGCTTCCCGGTGGCAGGCCGGAAAAGGTGAAACCGGAAAGGCCGCCAGTAACTATTGCTGCGGGATTTGTCGGAAACATTTGGCCCAGTATCGTTTCCATTTCGGTAATACCCTGACCTGTTATTTTTGCATTTAGAGTGTTGCCCGGCGTGCATGTCAGCGGAAACGTACCATCAATGGTCAGCGGTGCAGTGACCGTAACCGTGCTGGTTCCTGTGGCCTCGTTGCCAGCGGCATCGACAGCCCGGAAGGTTACCACTGTCATACCCACAGGGAATGTGGACGGTGGATTGACTGCTGTGGCATTCAGAGTGCCATCCACATTATCAAACGCCTGACCCGCATTGAGAAAGGTATTAATCGCCGTATTGCTGGCTGGCACACTGGTCTGACCAGGTGCGGCAGACACCGTAATCGGTAGCGGCAGGGTGAGTTCCGGCGGTTGCTGATCCGTCACGGTGACGGTGCTACTGGCCGTGCCGGTATTGCCGGCAATGTCCGTTGCCGCAAATGTGACACTGGTTGCCCCAAGCGCAAATTGTGCCGGAGGGTTTTGGGCGCTGGCTGGCAGCGGGCCATCGCGGTCATCATTGGCGGTGGCACCGCCAAGGAAACTCTGAATGGTCGCATTGCTGGCCGGGGTGCCATTGGCATCAACGGCGGCCACCGTTACCGGGTCAGCCGGTGTGACCGCCGGTGGTGTTGTATCCGGCCCGTTCTGAACGGTGACAATCGCCGTGGTCATGCTGGTATTGTTGGCCAGGTCGGTGGCGGTGAAGGTCACCAGCGTCGTGCCAAGGTTAAAGACCGCCGGCGCATCATTGGTGACAGTTACCGTTGTATCAACATTGTCGGTGGCACTGGCCTCGTTGAGGAAGCTGACAATGGCCGGATCACTGGCCGGAACCGTGCTGGCACCTGTTGCCACCGCGACGGTGACACCGCCCGGAGCGATCAGAACAGGCGGTGTGCGGTCAATAACGGTAATCGTGCTGGCACCACTGACCTGATTGCCCGCATTGTCCATGGCTGTAAAGGTGACGGTGGTCACATGTCCGGCCGGATTATTAGGCAGGACACCAAAGAAGGTGGCTGGTGCTTCATGCGTTACATTGACATTGGTATCAACATTGTCCGTGGCGCTGGCACCGTTCAGAAACGCCTGTATGCCGACATCGCTGGCGGGCGTACCATTGGCATCTACAGCATCCACAAAGATCGGGTCTGGAAGGCGCAGGACCGGAGGTTTCTGGTCGGCTACGGTGACGCTGCTGGTTGCGGTGCCGATATTGCCGGCCATGTCCGTTGCCGCAAAGGTGATATTGGTCACGCCCAGAGGAAATTTCGCAGGCGGGTTAAGGGCGCTGGCCGGCAAGGCCCCGTCCCGGTCATCATTGGCCGTAGCACCGCCAAGGAAGCTCTGAATGGTCGCATTACTAGCCGGGGTGCCGCTGGCATCAACGGCCGCAACCGTGACCGGATCAGCCGGTGTGACCACCGGTGGCGTGGTGTCGGGCTGACTGGGAACCTGGACCGTAACCATGGCAATGCCGGTGGCCATGTTGTTGGCCTTGTCTGTAGCGGTGAAGGTTATACTGGTGCTGCCTAGGGCAAAGGTCTCTGGCGCATTATTGGTGACTGGCGTAGTGCCATCAACATTGTCATTGGCGCTGGCGCCGCCAAGAAAGGCAGCTATGGCAGTATCACTTGCAGGAACCGCATTGCCGTTTTGCTCTGCAATCACGGTAATGGATTGCGGCAGGGTCAGGACCGGGGCCATGCGATCCCGCACGGTAATGGTGCTTGTCGCCATTCCCGTATTGCCAGCCGCATCACTGGCCATGAATTTGATAGTGGTTACATTACCCGCCGGGCTATTGGGCAGGACGCCAAAGAAGGCAGCTGATACGTCATTGGTAATGGGGCCGACAATGCCAACATTATCCGTGGCACGGGCACCGGCAAGAAAAGCGACAATCTGCCCATTGGTAACCGGCGTGCCCTTGGCATCAGGCGCATCGACGTCTATCGGGTCCGGCGGGATGACCACCGGCGGCTCTGTATCCTGGGCCAATGGCCCCGTGCCGGGCCTGGTTGGCCCATTGGGATTTAACGGATCATTGCCACCATGATTGATGACATCGGTGATCCCAATATCAATAATGTCACCGCCGGGAAGGTCAGGGATTTTTTTTCCACCCCCATTGTCACCACCATCGCCATTGTCAGTTTTTTTGCACTGTTTGATGCAGCTTTCAAAATAGACTTTTGTCTGTGCTAATCCTTTTCTGGCGTCAGAGAGAGCCTGAGACGCTTCAATAATGGCTTCTTGTTGTTTTTCCAGCTTTGCAATTTTTTTACGGGCGGCATCATAGCGTTTTTGATATTTTTTACGGTTTTTGGCGACATCACTGATTGTCTTTTCAAGGTTAACCTTGGCCTGTTCCAAAAGGGATTTATGTGCTTCGATGCTGGAAACATTTCCCGTTTTCTTAGCCTCTTTCAGCATTTCATTTCTGTAAGAAAGCCAACCTTTGCTAATATCAATCATTGAATCCGGCGAGTCAATTTTTTGCAATTCTAATATACGGCTCATGATACCGGAAAGCATTTTTCCGGAATAACCGCGCTTGGCAATCTCGCGTTCTTTCTGACGGATGTCCTTAGCAATACCGCGCAGTGTCTCAAGGTAAGCATCATCACATGCCTTGCAACCGGAAGCCTTGATGCCGTAATCATTGGCTTTATCGCCGCCGCCGGAGGTGTCGCCCGGCACCGTGTCAGCAGGCCCCTTGCTGCCACCTTCACCAGGGGGCAGGGGCGTCTGTTTGCACTGTTTTTCTGCCTGTACGCCTGCATCCAGTCGACAGAATTCTAATTTATCTGTAGCGATTTGAACGCGATAACGCTGGGTTTTGCGCTGGATGTTCAGCGTGTTCCACTGGGCCCGTAAAGCGCTAGCCACACGGGTTTTTCCCTGCTTTATATTGCGCGCATACGTATCAGCCAGACTGTTCATCCGGGCAATCAGGGTCTTGAGTTTGACCTTTGCGTCTGTTGGTGACGGCAGTTTGGTGCAAACCGAGCTAATATGGCGCTCATAGGCCGCTCGTTCGCACTTTAAAAAGGGGCGGTCTTCCACGAGACCAGACCCTGTCACGATCTGGTAGCGGATATGGTGCGGTTCTTCTCCCATACCCGAGTCATCGCTCTCATCGTCGCCATTGTTCCCGCTGCCGGAGTACCCCCCACCGCCTATACCTCCGGGACCACCCGGTGGTGCCGGTGGAAGGTCAGGAATTTGTTCCTCGTCCTCGCCAGTATCGTCATCCTTTCTACGACTGGCGGAAAGGGTTAATGTCTGACCCGCAGAGAGGTTGAGCAGACCTGTCTCACCCTCTGAACCTGTACCATTATCCGCCCCCTGATTGTTGCCCTTCCCCTTGGCCCGACTGGCGGAAAGGGTTAATGTCTGACCCGCAGAGAGGTTGAGCAGACCGGCCTCACCCTCTGAACCTGTGCGATTGTCATCGCCCTGATTGTTGCCCTTCCCCTTCCCCTTCCCCTTGGCCCGACTGGCGGAAAGGGTCAGCGTGTGACCGGCTGGCAGCACAAGATCAGACTGAGAGGGGGCATTCTGTGTACTGGCAACCTCAGTGAACATGAGAAAACCAGCTGTTGTCACCAAAAGCATGACAACAGGTCGCGAGACAGACCAAATGGCGCTCTTGAAACAATCAGAGATCAAACTGTCAAACTCCCTAGACATAAGAATTACCTCAAAGTTTCCCGACTATCCGGTACGGCAATAATAAAAAACGTCTTTCTGCTAACGGCTGATTTACATACAAATTATCATTTGTAGCCCTTATTGCCCGGCAACCACACATCCTGCATGTATCTTGCCCAACGTATGGCTTCGCGTTGACCCACAGATAGCTCATAGTTGTTGTAGCAGTGCTTGATTACCCTCTGTGCTGCTTTCCCGGGTGTCGGGTTGAGAACGACCCCCTTTGGCGTAATTTTGAATGTGTATTTACCGGTTGAATTCCAGAAATCGACAGAATCTTTACCTTCGCCGTCCAGAAACGATTTGGACAAATTCTGGAAAATACCATAAACGCCATTTCGATTGTCATGGGCCTTCCATTTTTTCCAAGCAAAATTCACCACTCCGCTTATATCTTCCAGACCACTCCCGAGACTATTGCAATACCAGGGGTTGTCTTTATTTGAGTAGAAAATGGCTCTCTTTGCAAACTTCGAAAGAGTGATGGTTGGGGTAGTTTCTGGATATTCAACATACATTGCCTCGTCACCATAAATGCTCCTTTGCTTGCTGCCACCGCCGCTATCTTGCGCTAATGCAGGCAGGGTCAGCACCAGCATAACTGCTGCCGCCGTCATAGGCAGAACAATGTTGACTATTTTGGTTTTCATGGCTTTTTTCCTGATTTTTCTGACCGTTTTCATGATTTACTCTCCTTGGTAAAAGTCGCTGTCGGGTTTGGTTTCATTGGGCTTCCTCCAGGCTCCACAAGGCATTGCGCGGATCGGTGAAATTGCGCCCAAACTGCAACTCCATGCGTAACTGCCCATCCAGGCGGCGCGGAATACCAAAGCGCAAGGTTCCGCCGGGCGCTTTCCATTCGACCAGCCGGGCAAACTGCCCCGTGGCCAGGTCATCAGCTATGGCAGGGCCAAACTCGCCCTTTTCGTAGAAATTCACCGGGTTACCATATTTCTGGATCAGCTTTTGCAGGGCTTGCTCATAGGTCTGTTGCACGCTGTCGGAATTGCCGACACTATCAAAGTCTATGATCAGGGCGCTGCGTTCAACATTATGGTTTTCACCACTTAGCACCAGGCGCTGGTTCTGTTCCAGATCGCGCAAAACGCGGCCATACCAGATGAGCAAACTGCCCTGGGCCGTCGGCTTGCCCAGACCAGCCTGTTTGATGTGCTTGCGGGCCTTTCCCAAGGCAAGGCCCGGTGGCAGGGCGGCAAGATCGAGCACCATGGCCTGTGCCTCGGACGGTGCAACGCCTGACCCTTGCGGGATCATGATCCTTGGGCGTCTCGAGGGTAATGCTGTATCAAACCTGAGGGTGAGAAACACACCCAGGCGCCAGGCGCTGGTGTTTTGGGTTATTGGGTTGTCTGGGCTGCGCCGATACCAGTTTGCATCCATCCCCACCGAATAATCATCAAAATCATAGCTGTATTTCAGGCCTGCGGTGTTGGTGGTCAACCCTTGCAGGCCGGGGGTACGGTTTTGGTCAAGAAACGAATAGTTAAGCGACAAACGGTGCGAGCCGCGATTAAGACTGGCATTGATGGTCGGATTATATTCATGATTTGCCGATCCGGCCTTGCCGGTGCTGCGCACCACAAAACCCGGCGATATACTGCCCTTGATATCGCCAATATTAACCCGGTAATTCAATGCCGCGCTATATTGGCGGGTGAGTGAAGCAGGATCAGACAGGCGGGTACGATTTTGTCTGTTGTTGTAATAATATCCGGCACGCAAGGAAAATACGGTGTTCAGGGTTTTGTTGAAATTGGCATTCACAACCCTGGTGCGCGTATTAGAAACCTGGTTCAGGCTCTGGTCTGTTTGCCGGTATGCATCCACACTGCCCGAAAACCCCTTGAATGTCCCCGGCAAGATTTGGCCACTTATATTCAACCCGTAAACATCACTGTCACGCGGGGCCCGACTTTGGCGGTTCAAGCGAAAGGACTGCACACGGCCACGGGCATTCAGGCCATTTTTAAAGCGCCAGGAGACATGCCCCTCCAGCGAACGGCGGTCCGGTTGTATGGTCGCCGTGTCCGGCCGGTAGTCCTGGCCATACACTTCATAACGAAACCGGTAGCCAAGCGACGTCAATGCTGTCGGGCTTCCTGAAAGCTGCGCAAAATAGGCATTGCCGCTACGGTTCTGACCACTACCGGGGCCAGCGAGGTCCTGGTGATCCCCCACAAAATGGCCGATTTCGCCTTCCAGATTGAGCCGCTGCCCGCCCAGTGTCAGTTTGTTGGCATAAACGGCACTAAATACGTACTGGTTAGTAGAAGCTGTGATCCGTTTGCCATCGGCTTTCTTGTAATTGTACAGGAAATTTGCGCCAATGGTGCCAAGAATTGCATTGGCTGCTAACACCGAAACGCCGGAACTGACCCCGTCAGTGGCATTAATATCGCGCCAGTCACGAGACGCCATGCCGGAAAACAACGCAATAGACAGGGATGTCGTGTCATTCAGGTCGGGCTGAAATTCAACCTGCATGCCTTTTAGCGAACGCTGGATGGTACGGTAGCTTTGAAAGGCCAGAAAATCACCAGCCTCAGCCCGGTAAGGCACAACATATCCGCCGTTTTCTTGCCGCAGATTGATACGTTCGGGCACAAAACCATTAAAGCGGCTGCGATAGTCGGAATCGTTGATGGCCCCACTAAAACTGCCAGATATACGGTTATATGGAGACACTGCCCGGTTAAAATTCAGCAAAAACTCGTCGTATTGCTGCGAACCGGTAAAACGATAGGGCGAGGTGGCCGCATTGCCATGCGTATGAAAATTATCATAGCGGGCCGTGTTGGAGCCAAAGAGGTGCCAGGAGGTAAAATCGACGGGGCGAACTTGCGCATTGGCCACTTTAGCAGGTAACAGCATTGCCAACAGGCACGTTAAAGCTATGGCCAAACGACGCCTGCAAACACCGCCGCTAGTCGCGGGTGTTAATACGTAGAAATATTTTATCAATAGAGGCAAACACTATACCTCTCAAAAAACCCCAACACTCCAACTTGACTAAGACGAAGCCCCGACTTGATTAAGAAGATAAAGCGTGAGGAGAGCATAGTCAAAGTTTCTTTTTGAACTGACATATGGAGATATCTGAATTTCCCGCCATCGCCGTGTTTGCCAGCCAATATGAGTGCCGCAAGATATGTAGGGTTAAACATTGAATGCGCCATAAAACTCCCCCTCTTTGCCTCCCTCTGGCAAACGGCAAAGAAGAATGGCTAATATTGCCGCATCCTGCTATACGCATTCGTGCGTATATTGCGCGTGCATGAAACAGGTGGTGCGCTACGCTCTAATGGCTATTTTCCTTGATGCGCTGCAAACTAGGCGCTGGCGCGTTTTTGTGCTTTGGAAATATCAGCAGGCGTCGTCCTATTCGCCGCAATATCGCGGTTTTTCAGCGCCTGTTTATTCCCTGCCGTTGCCGCCAGATTGTACCAAAAATGCGCTGCCACATAAGCCAGAATTTGGCTCCTTCATTGGCCGCGATCCACAGGCCCAGAACCTTACGCTGGCCCTCTGGGGTGACGCCCAGCGCCACGTAAACCGCCTTGTTTTTGACCTGACGGCTTTCCGCATCACGGATTTTGACCCGCAAGGCATCAAGAAAAACAATGGGGTAAACCGGCTCCAAAGCCCGGTTCTGCCAGTCAGAAACCTCCTCCAGAACGGCATCGGTGACACGGCTGATCAGATCAGCGGAAACACGAAGGCCATAAACCTCTTCCAAATGGGCGCGGATGTCACGGGTCGATAAGCCAGCCGCATAAAGCCCGATGATTTTGTCATCCATACCATCAATCCGGGTCTGACCTTTCTGGATCAGCTCCGGCTCGAAACTGCCGTCCCTGTCTCGTGGAATATCAATGGGAACTGCACCATCCTTGCCCTTTAAGGTTTTGCGCGTAGTCCCATTGCGCCGGTTACCTTGCTGGCTGGCAGGCTCCTTATGCGGCTCATAGCCCAGATGCTCGGTCAGTTCGGCGCCCAGCATCCGCTCCATCAGCCGGACCTTCAGTTCCTTCATCAGACCCTGCTCGCCCAGCAAATCCTCAGGCCGATCAACGCCGCTAAGCAGCTCGTCCAGTATGTCGTTGATAATGTCATTCTCGTCATGCTCCTTCGGTGGTGAAGCATGGACCAAATTACTCATACACAGAAGATCAGACGCTCTCTTGCGGGAGCATAGCCCGTAAGTATTTCGGTAATCTGCAAAGCCGTGGCTTGTTCTTGACCATGGCACCGCGCTTACGTTTTCCAAAGCTCCCCGATCAAAAACTATGCTTTGATGATGATCGCCATGTCACCATGATTGCAGGCTCAAGAGCAGGTAAAGGACGTGCCTTTATCATTCCCAATCTTGTCCACTGGCAAGGCTCCTGCATTGTCTATGATCCAAGCGGTGAGAACTTTTATGCTACGGCGGCTTACCGGCAAAAGGTGCTTGGACAAAAGATCGTCCTGCTTGATCCCTTTAAGGTAACAGGCCATCCAAGTGATACTTGGAACCCCATGTCTGAGATTGATTTTGATAGCGATCCCTTGGCTATGGATAAATGCTATCTGTTGGCTGAGAGCATCCACCATCAACAAACCCCTGATCCGTATTGGACAAATGCACCAAGAAAGATGCAGGCGATGTGCGCAGCCTATGTAGGAACGAGCTCCATAGCTGAGCATTGCCATCTTGGCTCGGTGCGTGATCTTCTCATGACCGCCGACCCAGAGGCTCTATGGCTAGCCATAGAGCCGTAGTGATGCCTATGGCGGCATCATCCGGCGCTTTGGTGAAAGCAATGAGCATCGCTCCAATGATGAGCTGAACTCGACCATGGAAATTACCCGCACCGCGATGAAATGGCTGGATAGTCCGATCATGTCGGATTTTGTCAAAGACAGCACGTTTTCTATGCGCGAGCTTAAAGAGGACAAGGTGTCGATCTATGTGGTCTTGCCTGCCGGTATAGGGGAGACGTATCGCGCATGGCTAAGATTGCTGTTCAATGCCGCCTTTGAAGCGATGCAGGATTTATCCATTCCCAAGCCAGAACATGACACATTATTCTTGATGGATGAGTTTCCGCTGCTTGGCAAAATGGAGCGATTTAAACGCGCTGCCGGGGAAGCGGCGAAGTTTGGGGTGAAGCTGTTTATCTGTGCGCAAGATGTCTCCCAGCTTAAAGAGCATTACGGCATAGCGTGGGAAACCTTTATCGCTAATTCGAGCGTACTGATCATGTTTGCCAATAATGACCTTGAGAGCCAGCAATATCTCTCAGCACGCTTGGGCAAGGCCAAGGTCAGCAAAACCAGTATTACCTCTGGGGCAAATTCCAGCACCACCACCACCAACTATGAGCTGGAAGATGTGGCAAGGCCAGACCAGTTGGAAAAGATTGTCAGCCGTCAAGCTGGGGAAGCCTATTACTTCATTGCAGGACGCAAGCCCATGTTATTGCCAAGGGCTAATTACGATCAGTGGGAGATGATCCCAAAGGGGTTGAAGCTGGATGTTCCGCAAGATTTGGAAGATGCGCCAGAACCACAAGAGCCAGCCACGCCAAAATCTGTTGCGGCTGAATAGGAGCTAGCTATGAAGCAGGTCTTTACTCCTAAAGCAAAAGAAACCTATGCCAGCCAGCAAAAGGCTCTACGAGAAAAGGCTGAGGCCATTGAAAAACGACTGAACATGCCATCCAATCCTGCTCCGACACTTAGGCCAAAGGGCATCGTGCAATCCAAATCACATGAGAAAGTGCGGAACAATCTAAGGCAACAGCGCGTGGATATATTCAAAGAGCTGGATGTCATGCGCAAAGAAAAGCAACAACGCATTAATGCCAGCATTAGCAAGGGTAAAACGATTTAGGTTAGTTTTGTAATATCTTGCTGGCCTATAATAGCCATAATTTGAACGCCATCACCCTCTATGCGGTAATAGATGGAATGTGCACCACAAACACAGCGACGATAGCCCTCGCGAATATGTTCAACACTTTGAAACAAATAAGGCTGCTCTGTCAAAACCTCGAATTGCCGCTTTAGCTTATCGCGATACTGGTCAGACTTTTGAATACCGTAATTTTTATCACCATAACGAGCAATCTCTAACAGGTTTTGTCTGGCTAACTCGGATAATTGATATTTAGGCATCTTTTCTGGCTTCAGCCCAAATCTGATCTATGGTTTGGTCGCTAAACCCACTTTTTTCTGCTTCGATCAATTTAGAACGAATAGCTTTGATTTGTTCTGGGGTTTCTTCTTCGCGCATTTGTCTCTCACGAATTAAGTCGCGAACCACTTCGCTTTCATTGCCAAACCGTCCAGAAGCCAATTGTGCTTTAATCCAGCTAGCTTGCTGATCGGTTACAGTGAAACTTTTCTTGATAAGTGTCATAGCTCTTTTTCCAATCATATAGTTATCCGATACTATCTTGTTATATCATACTTAAGCGCATTATTCCAAGTAAATTATACTGGAATAAATTCCTATTTAGTGTTATTGTTTAACACATAAACGCCATATCTGCGCTTAAAACTAAGCTGCGATATTGGCTGGTAATTACCCACATAAACAACCCCCAACCTAAAAGGAGACTGCCATGAGCGATCATGAAGACGGGCAAGCTGTGCCCAAAAACATCCCAGATATAAACACCATTATGCAAGGCATAGATTGGAGCGAACCCAAGGCCAAAAACCCTAATGCCTCACCAGTGCTGGAACTCGATATTGAGAAATATCTAGGCGACATTGATGAGTTTGATATGACTGAAGAACAGAAAATTGAGCTGTTACAAACGCTCTGGGACATTATGGGGCAGTTTGTTGCAATGGGCTTTGACATTGAGACCCCAGATAAAAACTGTGGGCAAGAGCGGTTAGATTCTAGCGCCGATTCCACCATTATGATAAAATAACTCTACCCAGCAGAAAGCAGGCCTTTATGTCCTTACAAGCAAGCCAAAGCCTTGAGCTTAAATCCGAGAACGCCCTTAAAGGCAAAGCGGTGATCTATGCTCGTGTTTCATCGGTCAAACAAAAGGTAATCGGCGATGGGCTAAACTCACAAATTACCAGATGTGAGGAATACGCAAAATACAAGAATTATGAGATCGTAGAGGTCTTTAAGGACGACATATCAGGTGGCCTGATTGAGAGACCAGCCATGCAAGCCATGCTTGGGTTTCTCTCTAAACACCGCAAAGCCAACATAGTGGTCATCATTGATGACATTAGCAGTCTAGCACGAGGCATTGAAGCGCATCTACATTTGCGCTCTGCCATTGCCAAAGCGGGAGGTTTTTTAGAATCCCCCTCTATCGAGTTTGGCGAGGATTCAGACAGCCAGCTAGTCGAGAATTTACTTGCTGTCGTCTCCCAACATCAACGTCAGAAAAATGGCGAGCAGACCAAGAACCGTATGCGTGGTCGGGTAATGAATGGCTATTGGGTGTTTGCCGCTCCCTTGGGCTATCGCTATGAACGGGTAGCAGGACATGGCAAGCTGTTAGTGCGCCATGAACCTATGGCTTCTATCATCCAAGAAGCATTAGAGGGCTTTGCCTGTGGTCGCTTTCAAACCCAATCAGAAGTGATGCATTATCTTGAGACCTTGCCACACTTCCCAAGAGATGGGAGCGGACTGATCCGCACACAACGTGTGAAGAACATACTGAAAAACCCACTTTATGCCGGGATGATAGAGAGACCTAATTGGGGTGTGCCACTTCGCAAAGGTCATCATGAGCCTTTGATTACCTATGCAACGCATTTAAAAAACTTGGAGCGCCTAAAGCCCAAGACAGTCGCAATCGTCCCGCATCGCAAAGACTTTGATGATGATTTTGTCTTAAGAGGTTTTATCACTTGCGGGGAATGTGGCTCTAGCCTGACTGCGTGCTGGTCAAAGGGGCGAACCAAGAAATATCCCTATTACCTTTGCCACAACAAAGCCTGTTCTTGCTTTGGTAAATCCATCCCTCGTGCCAAGCTAGAGGGGGAGTTTGAGGAGGTGGTCAGGACATTGATGCCAAGCGAGGCTTTGATCAAAACAGGGTTTGCTATGTTCAAAGAACATTGGGTGCATAGGCTGGACGGGTTAAAGCGGCAATTTATCGCCATGCAATCCCAGCTTAAACAATCGGACAAAGAAATTGAGTCTCTGCTTGATCGGATTGTTGATGTTCAAAGCCCTACAG
>NVVV01000047.1 GCA_002733495.1 Robiginitomaculum sp. | reverse complement strand
TGGAGCTTGTGGAAATGGAAATCCGCGAACTTCTCAGCTCTTATGATTATCCGGGCGACGATATTCCGATTGTTATGGGGTCGGCTTTGGCGGCTTTGGAAGGCAAGGACAAGGCCATCGGCGAAGACAGTATTCGTGCGTTGATGAAGGCTGTTGATGAATATATCCCGACGCCGGATCGTCCGATTGATCTTCCCTTCCTGATGCCGATCGAAGACGTGTTTTCGATCTCTGGTCGTGGCACCGTTGTGACGGGCCGTGTTGAACGCGGTGTTGTCAATGTTGGCGACGAAGTTGAAATTATTGGTATTCGTGACACCACCAAGACGGTTTGCACGGGTGTAGAAATGTTCCGCAAGTTGCTTGATCGCGGTGAAGCGGGCGACAATATTGGCGCATTGCTTCGCGGTATTGACCGTGAAGGTGTTGAACGTGGCCAGGTGCTTTGTGCGCCGGGCTCGATCACACCGCACACCAAGTTTGTTGCCGAAGCCTATATCCTGACCAAGGATGAAGGTGGTCGCCACACGCCGTTTTTTGGTAATTACCGCCCACAGTTTTACTTCCGGACCACGGACGTAACGGGTGTTGTGACCTTGCCTGAGGGCACGGAAATGGTAATGCCAGGCGATAATGTGAACGTGAATGTCGAGCTGATCCAGCCGATTGCCATGGAAGAAAAACTTCGCTTTGCGATCCGTGAAGGTGGCCGCACCGTCGGCGCCGGCGTGGTTAGCAAAATTATCGAATAGTCCAAACACAGGGCTGTGCGACGGTGTAGGGGTGTAGCTCAGTTGGTAGAGCATCGGTCTCCAAAACCGAGGGTCGTGGGTTCGAGTCCCTCCGCCCCTGCCAGTCGCATCGGCCAAAATGGGTGTTCAGCACTCGGGTAAGGAATACAGCATGGCGCAAGCCGGTAGTAAAAAAAGGACCAACCCTGTCACTTTTGTGCGTGAAATTCGCCAGGAAGGACGCAAGGTTACGTGGACAACATGGAAAGAAACGCTGGTAACGTCCATCATGGTTTTCATCATGGTGGCGTTGGCAGCGGCGTTTTTCTTTGTGGTGGACCTGACCATCAGCAGCGCTGTCAAATTCATTCTGGGTCTGGGAGCGTAAACATGGCCGATGCAAAATGGTATATTGTTAACGCCTATTCCAATTTCGAGAAAAAGGTGGCTGAGGCCATCAAGACCGAAGCTGCGAATAATGATCTGGCTGATCTATTCACGGAAATTCTGGTGCCAGTTGAGGAAATCGTTGAGATCCGTCGTGGCCGCAAGGTGACCTCTGAACGCAAGTTCTTCCCCGGTTATGTTCTGGTGAAAATGGTGATGACGGACGAGGCTTATCACCTAGTCAAGAACACCCCCAAGGTCACCGGGTTTTTGGGGCAGGGCAACACCCCTCTGCCCGTATCGGATGCCGAAGTGGCCCGGATCGTTGGCCAGGTCGAAGAAGGGGTCGAGCGTCCGCGCCCGACCATAATTTTCGAGATTGGCGAGAAAGTGAAAGTGCTCGATGGGCCCTTTCAGTCCTTTGAAGGCCTTGTTGAAGAGGTTGATGAGGAACAGGCGCGGATTAAGGTTGCTGTGTCCATTTTTGGACGCTCAACCCCGGTCGAGCTTGAATATGAACAGGTTGAAAAACTCTAGCAGGTTTTCAGCATAATCCGCGTGGGAGGCGTGCCGGCAAGACCATCGGCCCACCGTACCACGCACCTTTAGCCCTGCCAGGGCAATGGAGAGAAACATGGCGAAGAAAATTGACGGCTATATCAAGCTGCAAGTCCCCGCAGGTGCGGCCAATCCGGCCCCGCCAATTGGCCCGGCTCTGGGCCAGCGCGGCGTAAATATTATGGAATTCTGCAAGGCCTTTAATGCCAAAACGCAGGAAATGGAAAAGAACATGCCGATCCCGACCGTCATCACGGTCTATTCGGACAAGTCTTTTACCTTCATCACCAAAACGCCGCCGGCAAGCTATTACCTGAAAAAGGCCGCCAAGCTGGCCAAGGGTGGTGGTGAGCCTGGCCGTGAAGTTGCCGGTTCGGTCACCATGGCGCAATGCCGCGAGATCGCCGAAGCCAAGATGGTTGACCTGAATGCGGTCGATCTGGATGCAGGGCAAAAGATCATAGCGGGTTCCGCCCGCTCCATCGGTCTTGAGGTTACGGAGTAAATCATGGCAAAGGTTGGAAAAAGAACGAAGGCGGCGAAAGCCAATATCGATCGCAAGAAGACTTACACAGTTGCCGAAGCTGTTGCGCTGGTGAAAAAGAATGCCACGGCCAAGTTCGATGAAACCATCGAAGTGGCTATGAATCTGGGTATTGACCCGCGTCACGCTGACCAGATGGTCCGTGGTGTGGTGCCTTTGCCAAACGGCACAGGGCGTACGGTTCGCGTTGCGGTTTTTGCCAAGGATGCCAAGGCCGAAGAAGCCAGGAAGGCTGGTGCTGATATTGTTGGTGCCGAAGACCTGATGGAGCAAATTCAGAACGGCGAGATCAATTTTGATAAAGTGATCGCCACGCCGGATATGATGCCTCTGGTTGGTCGTCTGGGTAAGATCCTTGGGCCACGCGGCATGATGCCGAACCCAAAAGTTGGCACTGTGACCCCGAATGTGGCCAAGGCCATTGAGGATTCAAAAGGCGGCGCCGTTGAATTTCGCGCAGAAAAAGCCGGTGTGATTCATGCCGGTGTTGGTAAAGCGAGCTTTGATGAAAAAGCACTTCTGGAAAACGTTCAGGCGTTTCTGAATGCAGTTTTCAAGGCCAAGCCATCTGGCGCCAAAGGAACTTTTGTCAAGAAAATCGCGATCAGTTCCACCATGGGGCCAGGGGTGATTATTGATGTGGCCAGCGCCGCATCATCTTGATTTTTGAGAATCCGGGCTTTTGCCCGGTCAGGTGGTCTGTGCGTTTGATTATGCAGTCCACCACCCTGTCCGAGACCGTAGGGGCCAGTTTACTGGCTTAAACCTTCCCTGCGCAGACAGAGTGAGAGAGGTTTTCGCTTTCGCAAGAAGGTGGCCACCGTTCGAGCCCTGGGACAGGCAGTCTTGCGCCATCAGCGTGCGCGGCAGACTTGCCGGCATTATGGTGGCGCTTAACTGAGCAGCTTTGCTGCTCGAAACGGGAGACCGCAATGGAAAAAGCTCAAAAGAGCGAAATGGTCGGCAAGCTGGAAAGCATGTTCGACGAAGCCGGTGTGGTGGTCGTTACCCACTATTCCGGTCTTACTGTTGCGGAACTGACACAATTACGTACCCAGCTTCGCGAAGTTGGTGCGAAATTTAAAGTCGTCAAGAATCGTCTGGTCAAGCGCGCTTTGGTGGGCAGATCAGGCGAAGCGGCATCCGATATGTTTGCCGGCCCTGTGGGCATTGCCTACTCAGCTGATCCGGTTGCTGCCCCCAAGGCCGCAGTCGAATTTGCCAAGAAGAACGAAAAGCTCGTTCTGATTGGTGGCTGGATGGGCGAGCTGGTGCTTGACGATGCAGGTGTGAAGTCTCTGGCGGCCTTGCCGTCGCTGGATCAACTTCGTGGCAAGCTTATTGGTCTTGTACAAGCCCCCGCAACGAAAGTTGCTGGCGTTTTGCAGGCCCCGGCTGGCCAACTTGCACGGGTCTTGAAGGCGTATGCCGACAAAGCTGCTTAAGTGTCATTCTGTACAACCTAAACCAACCATTTTTTGCGAATGCAAAAGGAAAGTAAAATGTCTAAACTCGAAAAAATTGCAGACGAACTCTCTGCATTGACCGTCATGGAAGCTGCTGAACTGGCAACCATGCTCGAAGACAAGTGGGGCGTTTCTGCTGCTGCTCCTGTCGCTGTTGCTGCTGCCGCTGGCGGTGGTGATGCTGGCGCCGCAGAAGAGAAGACCGAATTTGATGTGGTCATGACCTCCTTTGGTGAGAAGAAAATCAACGTCATCAAGGAAGTCCGTTCCCTTACGGGTCTCGGCCTGAAAGAAGCCAAGGAACTCGTCGAAGCAGCCCCTAAAGCTGTTAAAGAAGGTGTTTCCAAGGACGAAGCTGCTGACATCAAAGGCAAGCTTGAAGCCGCCGGCGCGACCGTCGAAATCAAGTAAGTCTAACGTGCATACATCCCGGCGCATGGAAATTTTTCTGTGCGTCGGGATCATGCGTTTCATCCGTCCCTTTCCGGATTGAGGCGTAGCTGGAATGACCGTCGGTTTGTAGTCGGCACCGAAAGGGAAGAATTGCAGGATTGGCGGAGGTCTCTTTGGGCCTCCGGGTGGCAGTTTCGCCACGAAAGGAGACACTATGTCATTGTCGTTCACGGGCAGAAAGCGTATTCGCAAATCATTTGGCCGCATCCCCGAAGCTGTGCAGATGCCAAATCTGATCGAAGTGCAAAAAAGCTCATACGAACAATTGCTCCAGCGTTATATCCCGGCGACAGAGCGCAAGGATCAGGGGATCCAGGCTGTGTTCAAATCGGTTTTTCCGATCCGTGATTTCTCGGAAAGCGCGCTTCTGGAATATGTTTCCTATGAGTTTGAACCGCCAAAATTTGACGTAGAAGAATGCCAACAGCGCGACATTACTTATGCAGCGCCGCTGAAGGTTAAACTGCGTCTGATCGTGTTTGAAACGGACGAGGAAACCAGTGCCAAATCCGTCAAGGACATTAAGGAACAAGACGTCTATATGGGCGACATTCCTTTGATGACCGACAAGGGCACCTTTGTCATTAACGGCACCGAGCGCGTGATCGTCAGCCAGATGCACCGTAGCCCGGGCGTATTTTTCGACCATGACAAGGGTAAAACCCACTCCAGCGGTAAATTCCTGTTCGCCGCCCGGATTATCCCTTACCGTGGCTCCTGGCTGGATTTTGAATATGACGCTAAGGACATTATCCATGTGCGCATTGACCGCCGCCGCAAATTGCCGGTGACGACGCTGCTTTATGGTTTAGGTATGGATCATGAGGAAATTCTCTCCACTTTTTACGATACCTATACCATCAAGCATTCCAAAAAAGGCTGGAGCATTCCTTTCATCGCCGATCGCTGGCAGGGTGTTAAGCCGTCCCGCGATCTGATTGATGCCAAGAACGGTGATGTTGTTGCCTCGGCGGGCAAGAAAATTTCTGCGCGCGCCGCCAAGAAACTGGCCGAGGCCGGTTTGAAAAACCTGCTCCTGTCTGACGAAGATATGATTGGCCGTTTTGCCGCTGATGACATCATCAATATGGAAACCGGCGAAATTTTTGCCGAAGCCGGTGATGAGCTAAGCGAAGAAGCTGTTGTCGCCATGAGCGAGCACGGTATCAAGAAGATTGACCTTCTGGATATTGATCAGGCCACCGTTGGGCCATACATCCGCAACACATTGTCTGCGGACAAGAATAACGACCATGACGAAGCCCTGGTTGATATTTATCGGGTCATGCGTCCGGGCGAGCCGCCTACACCAGATACCGCACAAACCCTTTTTGACGGCCTGTTCTTTAATTCCGAGCGCTATGACCTGTCCGCCGTTGGCCGTGTTAAAATGAATATGCGCCTGGATCTGGATTGCCCGGATGATATGCGTACCTTGCGCAAGGAAGATATTCTTGCGGTTCTGAAAACCATGGTTGATCTGCGTGATGGTCGCGGCATTGTTGATGATATTGACAATCTGGGAAATCGCCGGGTGCGTTCAGTCGGTGAATTGATGGAAAATCAATACCGCGTCGGTTTGTTGCGTATGGAGCGCGCCATTCGCGAGCGCATGGGCAGTGTGGATCTGGAAACGGTTATGCCGCATGATCTGATCAATGCGAAACCAGCCGCCGCTGCGGTCCGTGAATTCTTTGGCTCCTCGCAGCTTTCGCAATTTATGGATCAGAATAATCCACTCTCTGAAATTACCCACAAACGCCGCGTCTCGGCGCTTGGGCCAGGCGGCCTGACTCGTGAACGTGCGGGCTTTGAAGTGCGCGATGTGCACCCGACCCATTATGGCCGCATCTGCCCGATTGAAACACCAGAAGGGCCAAATATTGGCCTGATCAACTCGCTGGCGACGTTTGCGCGCATCAATAAATACGGCTTTATAGAAAGCCCATATCGCCGGGTGAAAAACGCCAAACTGACCGAGGACGTGGTTTATCTCTCTGCTATGGAAGAGGCTAAATACTCAATCGCTCAGGCCAATGCGCATGTCGATGATAAGGGCGCTTTCGAGCACGAACTGGTTACTTGCCGGGTTGCCGGTGATGTGGTGCTGGTGCCGCGTGAAAATGTAAACTTTATTGATGTGTCGCCAAAACAGGTGGTTTCGGTTGCTGCTGCGCTTATTCCTTTCCTGGAAAATGACGATGCCAACCGGGCGCTGATGGGTTCGAACATGCAACGTCAGGCCGTGCCTCTGGTAGAGGCCGAGGCACCGCTGGTCGGGACCGGCATGGAAGCTGTCGTGGCCCGCGACTCGCGCGCTGCGGTAGTTTCGCGCCGCAATGGTGTGGTCGAACAGGTTGATGCCCGCCGCATTGTGGTCCGGGCAACCGATGACACGGATATGGATAAATCTGGCGTTGATATTTACAATTTGCTGAAATTCCAGCGCTCGAACCAAAACACCTGCATTAACCAGCGTCCGCTGGTCAAGGTGGGTGATGTGGTGGAAAAGGGCGACATAATCGGTGATGGGCCCTCGACTGATCTTGGCGAATTGGCGCTGGGGCGTAATGTGCTCGTCGCCTTTATGCCGTGGAATGGCTACAATTACGAAGATTCGATCCTGATCTCGGAACGCATCGTTAGCGATGACGTGTTTACCTCGATCCATATCGAAGAATTTGAAGTGGCCGCCCGTGATACCAAGCTGGGGCCAGAAGAAATCACCCGCGACATTCCCAATGTTGGTGAAGAAGCCCTGCGTAATCTGGACGAGGCTGGCATTGTGGCCATTGGCGCCCGGATTAATCCGGGCGATATTCTGGTTGGCAAGGTCACGCCCAAGGGCGAATCGCCCATGACACCGGAAGAAAAGTTGCTGCGGGCTATTTTTGGTGAAAAAGCCTCTGACGTTCGTGATACTTCCCTGCGCCTGCCGCCGGGTGTTGCCGGTACGGTCGTCGAAGTGCGGGTGTTCAACCGCCATGGCGTCGACAAGGACCAACGGGCACTGACCATTGAGCGTCAGGAAATCGAACGCCTGGGGCAGGACCGTGATGACGAGCTGGCCATTCTGGAACGCTCTATTTTTGGTCGTCTGCATGACCTTCTGGTTGGCAAGGTTTCAGTTTCAGGGCCGAAAGATTTTGCCAAGGGTGATATAACCGAAGAGGCGCTGGCCGCACAGCCAAGCCGTCAGGACTGGTGGAAAATCGGCCTGGGCGATGAAAAGGCCATGGCCGAAGTTGAAGCGTTGAAAAAGCAGTATGACGACGCCAAAATGCGCCTTGACGCCCGTTTTGACGACAAGGTCGACAAGCTGCAACGCGGCGATGAGTTGATGCCGGGCGTGATGAAGATGGTTAAAGTCTTTGTTGCGGTTAAGCGCAAGCTGCAACCAGGCGATAAAATGGCTGGTCGCCACGGCAATAAGGGCGTGATTTCCAAGATCAACCCGGTTGAGGATATGCCGTATCTGGAAGATGGCACCGCTGTTGACATCGTGTTAAATCCGCTGGGCGTGCCTTCGCGGATGAACGTTGGGCAAATCCTCGAAACCCATATGGGCTGGGCTTGTGCTGGTCTGGGCAAGCAAATTGCTGAGCTATATGATGCCTATCTGCGTTCAGGTGAAATCAAGGACCTGCGTGACAAGCTGGGCGACATTTATGGCGAGAAAGTCAAGCTACCTCGTAAAAACGAAGAAATCGCTGAGCTTGCGGGTAATCTGCGCAAGGGCGTGCCGATTGCAACGCCCGTGTTTGATGGCGCGCACGAGGATGATATTTGTGAAATGCTGACCCAGGCTGGACTGGATACCTCCGGTCAGGTCGATCTGCGTGATGGTCGCTCTGGCGAGAAGTTCTCGCGTAAAGTGACGGTCGGCTATAAATATATCCTCAAACTGCATCACCTTGTTGATGACAAGATTCACTCGCGCTCAATCGGCCCTTACAGCCTAGTTACACAGCAACCGCTGGGTGGTAAGGCACAGTTTGGTGGCCAGCGCTTTGGGGAAATGGAAGTCTGGGCGCTCGAAGCGTACGGCGCGGCCTATACCCTCAAAGAAATGCTCACGGTCAAGTCTGATGACGTGGCCGGGCGGACCAAAGTGTATGAGGCGATAGTCCGTGGTGATGATGCGTTTGAAGCGGGTATTCCCGAAAGCTTTAACGTTCTTGTCAAGGAAATGCGCTCGCTGGGCCTCAATGTCGAATTGAAAAACAGCTAGCGATTTAAGGTGTGAGGTTCGCCTTTGGGCGGCCTTATTCTCACCGGCGAATGGAGACCGGCACTATGAACCAACCTGTAAATAACGATGTGATGAATGTTTTTAATCCGAGTGCAGAAGCCCCAAGCTTCGATCGCATTCGTATATCGCTGGCCAGTCCGGAGAAAATCCTCTCCTGGTCACATGGTGAGATTAAAAAGCCAGAAACGATCAATTACCGGACGTTCAAGCCGGAACGGGATGGCCTCTTTTGCGCCCGCATCTTTGGTCCTGTAAAAGACTATGAATGTCTCTGCGGCAAATACAAGCGCATGAAATACAAGGGTATCATCTGCGAAAAATGCGGCGTTGAAGTGACCTTGCAACGGGTGCGCCGCGAACGCATGGGCCACATTGATCTGGCCGCCCCGGTCGCGCATATCTGGTTTTTGAAATCCCTGCCAAGCCGTATTGGCCTGACTTTGGATATGATGCTCAAGGATATTGAGCGGGTTCTTTATTTTGAACAATATCTGGTGTTGGAACCGGGTTTGACGCCTCTGGAAGAGCGTCAGTTACTGACCGAGGAAGAGTATCTTCAAGCCCAGTCTGATTACGGTGAAGATAGCTTCACTGCAGGTATCGGTGCCGAGGCTATTCGTGAATTGCTCATGAATCTGGATCTGCCAGAAGAAGCGGCCAAGCTGAAGGTTGATATTGCGGAAACCGGCTCAGAACTGAAGCTGAAGAAGTATGTCAAACGCCTGAAGCTTATTGAAAGTTTTATCTCATCCAAGAACCGTCCTGAATGGATGATTCTGACTGTTGTGCCGATCATTCCGCCAGAGCTGCGCCCGCTGGTGCCACTGGATGGTGGCCGTTTTGCCACCTCAGATCTGAACGACCTTTATCGTAGGGTGATCAACCGGAACAACCGTTTGAAACGCCTGATGGAATTGCGTGCACCGGATATCATTATCCGGAATGAAAAACGCATGTTGCAGGAATCCGTCGATGCGCTGTTTGACAATGGTCGTCGTGGCCGGGTGATTACCGGGGCGCACAAGCGTCCGCTGAAGTCTCTTGCTGACATGCTGAAGGGCAAACAGGGTCGCTTCCGTCAAAACCTGCTGGGCAAGCGCGTCGATTATTCTGGCCGCTCCGTCATCGTGGTGGGACCGAACCTGAAATTGCATGAATGTGGTTTGCCAAAGAAAATGGCATTGGAGTTGTTCAAGCCATTTATTTATGCGCGTCTGGACGCCAAGGGGCTTTCGAGCACCGTCAAGCAGTCCAAAAAACTGGTGGAGAAAGAACGCCCCGAAGTTTGGGACGTGCTGGATGAAGTCATTCGCGAACACCCGGTTCTGTTGAACCGGGCACCGACCTTGCACAGGCTGGGCATTCAGGCATTTGAGCCAAAGCTGATTGAAGGCAAGGCCATTCAATTGCACCCGCTGGTGTGTGCGGCGTTTAACGCTGACTTTGATGGTGACCAGATGGCCGTACACGTGCCGCTGTCGCTGGAAGCACAGCTAGAAGCGCGTGTGCTGATGATGTCCACGAACAATATCCTCAGCCCGTCAAATGGCCAGCCAATCATTGTGCCGTCACAGGATATTGTGCTGGGCCTGTATTACATGTCTTTAGAAGCCGACAAGCAGCCGGGCGAGGGCATGATCTTTGCCGACATGGCCGAGATCGATTCGGCCATGCATGCTGGTGTGATCAAGATGCACTCGAAGATCAAGGCACGCTGGATCACCAAAGATGAAGAAGGCAACGAGGTGCGCTCTATTGTGGAAACCACACCGGGCCGTATGCGCATTGCCGATCTTCTGCCGCGCCATGCCAAAGTGCCGTTCGAGCTGACATCGCAATTGATAACCAAAAAGGCCATCGGCAGCATTATTGATGTGGTTTATCGCCATTGCGGCCAGAAAGCGACGGTAATTTTCTGTGACCGTGTAATGCGCCTTGGTTTCCGTGAAGCCTGTAATGCGGGTATTTCCTTTGGCAAGGATGACATGATTATCCCTGCTGCCAAGAAGACCCTGGTGGAAGAAACCCGCCAACTGGCTGCGGATTATGAGGCACAATATTCAAGCGGTCTGATTACGCGCGGCGAAAAATACAACAAGGTTATTGATGCCTGGGCGAAGTGCACCGACCGCGTGGCCGACGCCATGATGGAAGCTGTGTCCGAGATCAAAACCAATGTGCCAAGTGAGCAGAGCGTTAACTCCATCTATATGATGGCGCACTCCGGGGCGCGGGGTTCCAAGAACCAGATGAAGCAATTGGCTGGTATGCGGGGCCTGATGGCCAAGCCGTCTGGCGAGATTATCGAAACGCCGATTATTTCCAACTTTAAAGAAGGCCTGACGGTTCTGGAATACTTCTCCTCAACCCACGGGGCGCGTAAAGGTCTGGCTGATACGGCGCTGAAAACCGCAAACTCTGGATATCTGACCCGCCGTCTGGTTGACGTGGCACAGGATTGCATCGTTACCGAGCAGGATTGTGGCACCAGTGCCGGCATTCAGCTTAAAGCCGTTATTGATGCCGGTGAAGTGGTTGTTTCTCTTGGCACTCGTGTTCTTGGCCGGGTTTTTGCCGAAGATGTCATCCATCCATCCACTGGCGACGTGATTGCTGCACGCGATACTTATGTTGCAGAGGAACTGGCCGAAGAAATTGATGTCGCTGATGTGTTGACCATTAAAGTGCGTTCGCCACTGACCTGCGAAACCGTATCGGGGATTTGCGCGAGCTGTTATGGCCGTGATCTGGCACGGGGTATTCCGGTTAATGTTGGCGAAGCGGTTGGCGTTATTGCGGCTCAGTCCATTGGCGAGCCGGGCACACAGCTGACCATGCGGACCTTCCACATTGGCGGCACGGCGCAAGTTTCCGAACAATCCTTCATCGAGGCCGCTCACCAGGGCAAGGTTAAATATAAAAACCGCGCCACGGTGAAAGATACCACAGGTGCCTTTGTTGTCATGAACCGTCAGATGCAAGTTGCTATTATTGATGCCAATGGCAAGGAACGTGAGACCTACAAGCTGCTTTATGGGGCACGTTTGCCGCATAATGAGGGCAAGAAGGTCAAGCGCGGCGATCGTCTGGCCGAATGGGATCCGTACACCATGCCGATCATCACCGAAGCCGGTGGCACGATCAAATTGCTGGATGTTCTGGACGGTATTTCCGTTAAGGACGAAATGGATGAAGCCACGGGGATTTCCTCGCGGGTGATCGTTGACTGGCGCTCGCATACACGTGGCGCCGGGGTTCAGCCGACCATTGCGGTTCTGGGTGATGATGGCGAGCCGGTGAAATTCTCCGGCGGCAGGATCGCTAATTACATGCTGGCGGTGGGGGCCATTATCTCGGTTAATGACGGTGATGTGGTCAAACCGGGCGATGTGATTGCCCGTATCCCGACCGAGGGTGCCAAAACCCGCGATATTACAGGTGGTTTACCTCGGGTGGCTGAACTTTTTGAGGCCCGTAAACCAAAAGATCACGCCATCATCGCCGACATAGATGGACGGGTGGAATATGGCCGTGACTATAAAAACAAGCGCCGTATCTCCATCGTGCCAGAGGACGAAACGCAAGAAACCTCGACCTATCTTGTACCCAAGGGCAAGCACTTGACCGTACAGGATGGCGATATGATCCAGCGCGGCGAATACCTGCTGGACGGCAATCCTGCGCCGCATGACATTCTGCAGATTATGGGTGTTGAGGCGCTGGCTGAATATCTGGTTGATGAAATTCAGGAAGTGTACCGTTTGCAAGGCGTGCCGATCAATGACAAGCACATTGAAACCATCGTGCGCCAGATGCTACAAAAGGTTGAAATCACTGATGGTGGCGAAACTGGCCTTCTGAAGGGCGAGCAACTGGACCGTCATGATTTTACCAAGATTCAGGAAAAAGCCGAGGCAGAGGGCAAAGCCCTTGCCAAAGCCAACCCTGTATTGTTGGGGATTACCAAGGCTAGCCTGCAAACCAAGTCGTTTATTTCTGCGGCTTCGTTCCAGGAAACCACACGGGTTCTGACCCAGGCCGCCGTTGAAGGTAAAACGGATACCCTTGAAGGCCTGAAAGAAAACGTCATCGTTGGGCGTTTGATCCCGGCGGGTACTGGCAGCACCTTGCGCAATTATCAGGAAGTTGCTGATGGTCGCGATATGAAAGCGCTGGCCGATCGCGAAGCGGCCCGTGTTAGTGCTGAAGATGCGCTGCCGGACGAAATCGCAGAAGCTGCAGCCTCGGAAGGCAGTGCTTAACCGCACGATTTCCTCTTTGAAACATGAAAAGGCCGCTGGATATTCCGGCGGCCTTTTTTTGGTTATCGGGTGCGAAAGGTTTTGGTCAGCACAGGCCAATAGGCAATGACAAACAAGCCAAAAGCCAACACCCAGAACACCCCGGATGCCGAGTAGTAAACCGGCTGGCTGGTGATGGATGCCGTTACCCGCAATACAGCGGCAATGGTGATGGCGCCAAACAACATAATCGTTGGCCTGTCGGCAATAAGCGGCAAGCCACTATGGCCCCGGCTGGCCCGGCTCATCACGGCCAGGATCATGGTGCTGAACCCGCCAACCGTAAAGGCGTGTATGGCGGCGCTTTGGGGGACCAAGTTCAAGAAGATGTGGGCACTGAGTAAGCCAAAGCCGATACTGATCCATAAATAGCCAACATGCAGGACCCACAACATCGGCTCGTTCAAAACGGCTAGGCCGCGCCAGCGTGTCAGACGCTCGAAATGCAAAGCGCAGGCAATCAGCGTGAGGCCTCCGCTAAGCAGACTTTGCGGATAGAATGTCCAGGCAATGCCGGTAAGGGCCGTCATGACCAGGGTGAAGCGATCTGTATTGCTGACCGGGCTGGGTAATTTGGAATCGCCGCGCCGGGCCAGAATATTACGGGTGAAGCTGGGGATGATCCGTCCGCCAATGAGCGCGACCAGCATGACCAGAACCATAACCCCCATGCGCTCGGCCAATGTTGTGTCGGCGCTGGCTTGTGCATATTGCCAGTGAAATAAAAGATTGGCTGCGGCCAGTGTGCTGATGATCAGGGCGACCTTGGCATTTCGCCAGTTTTTCCCGGCAATGATTTCGCGCCAAATCGCTGCGCTTAGCGCCACAAGGAAAAGCGAATCTATGGCCGCCGTGGCGATAGGCCCCAGTTCAGAGGCCGCAAGCATGGCAATACGTCCGGCCAGCCACAAACCCGCCAGCAGGCCTAGCGCCGGTCCTCGCACGGGCAGGCGGCCCGTCCAGTTGGGAATGGCGGTTAATATGAAGCCAGCCATGGCGGAGGCGGCAAAGCCGAACAGCATTTCATGGGTATGCCAATTGGCATTAAGGACCATAGAGGGGGGGAAGATACCCAGCCATTCCCCTAGCCAGAGGCTGATGGCAATTATGGCCCAGACCCCGGCCCCTAAAAAGAAAGGGCGAAAGCCTTGGGAGAGGAAGACAGGTCCCTGATAGTCACGCCGCGCGGCGATTCGTGGGGGAGGGGTCGAATCATCAGATTTGGAAGTCATTGAGCTGCCTTGCTTGCGGGGAGTGGAATTTGCGGCATAATTTGTGAGCAAATTACTGATTCATGCAATCATCCAGTCGTGCGACAGTGTATCCTGATGATAATAATGTGCATAGGGGGCGCATTTGCACGCATTTGCGCTCTTGACCGCATCAAATTCCGAGACTAGGTTCCGCGCTCGTTCCAAAGGCTGGCTGTAATCTTGTTTGATTAGACGCTGTCCGGAGCATCAGAAATTGGGGATGTCCCCCGCTTGTGCCGCGTGCTCATTGAGTTGCGTGGCCGTTGTTTTGCCGACAGTGCACATCGTGTGCTGAGCGGTTGTTTTTTTGGACGATAAGTCCGCGCAAGAAGGATTGAGGCTTTATGGCGACAATCAATCAGCTCGTACGCAAACCGCGTAAGCCAAAAGTAAAGCGCAACAAGGTGCCAGCTTTGATGGCTTGCCCACAGCGCCGGGGTGTGTGCACACGTGTTTACACAACCACACCAAAAAAGCCGAACTCGGCTTTGCGTAAGGTTGCCAAGGTTCGCCTTACCTCTGGCCACGAAGTGGTGAGCTATATTCCGGGCGAAGGTCATAACCTGCAAGAGCACTCGGTTGTGCTTATTCGCGGTGGCCGGGTCAAGGATTTGCCGGGTGTTCGTTATCATATTCTGCGGGGTGTCCTTGATACCCAGGGTGTCAAGGATCGTCGTCAGCGTCGTTCCAAATACGGCACCAAGCGTCCTAAATAAGAGAGAAGGTGGTATAGATGTCACGCCGTCACCGCGCCGAGAAACGAGAGGTCCATGCGGACCCGAAGTTTGGCGACCAAACACTAACCCGTTTTATGAACTATGTTATGCGCGATGGAAAAAAATCCATCGCCGAGAAGATCGTTTACGGGGCCCTGGAAATTGTTCAGGACAAAACGCGCAACGAACCTCTGCCGCTTTTTCACGAAGCGCTGGAAAATGTCGCCCCTGGCGTCGAGGTACGGTCACGCCGCGTTGGTGGTGCCACGTATCAGGTTCCTGTCGAAGTTCGCCCTGATCGTAGAAAGGCTCTGGCTATTCGTTGGCTGGTTGGCGCAGCGCGCAATCGTAACGAGCACACCATGCGCGAGCGTCTGGCTGGCGAATTGATGGATGCGGCAAGCAATCGTGGTAACGCTGTGAAAAAGCGTGAAGACACACACCGGATGGCTGAAGCCAATCGGGCATTTTCACATTACCGCTGGTAGCGGCAAGGTAGAGTATTAGGCAAATGGCCCGTTCTCATAAAATCAAAGATTACCGCAATTTTGGTATCATGGCGCATATTGACGCCGGCAAGACCACGACCACCGAGCGGATTCTCTATTATTCCGGCAAGTCCCATAAAATTGGTGAAGTGCATGATGGTGCCGCCACCATGGACTGGATGGAGCAGGAGCAAGAGCGGGGTATTACCATTACCTCTGCGGCCACAACGACGTTCTGGAATGGCAAACGCCTGAATATCATCGACACCCCCGGGCACGTTGATTTTACTATTGAGGTTGAGCGCTCCTTGCGTGTGCTTGATGGGGCAATTGCGCTTCTGGATGCCAATGCCGGTGTTGAGCCTCAAACCGAAACGGTTTGGCGCCAGGCTGACAAGTACAAAGTGCCACGGATGATCTTTGTCAACAAGATGGACAAGATCGGCGCTGACTTCTTTATGTGCTATGACATGATTGAAGATCGCCTTGGCGCCAATGCGCTGGCCATTCAATTACCTATTGGTTCTGAAAATGATTATGTCGGCCATATTGATCTTCTGAAAATGAAGGCCGTTATCTGGTCTGGCGAAGCGCTGGGCGCAGAGTTTTCTGAAGAAGATATTCCCGCAGACTTACTCGACCAGGCCAAGGAATGGCGCGAAAAGCTCATCGAAAAGGCTATTGAAGTCGATGACGATGCCATGGAAGCGTATCTGGAGGGTGAAGAGCCTTCGGTTGAGAAGCTGATGGCAATGATCCGCAAGGGCACAATTGATAATGATTTTGTTCCGATCCTGTGTGGTACCGCCTTTAAGAACAAGGGCGTGCAGACGCTTCTGGATGCTGTTGTCGATTATCTTCCCTCTCCAGTTGATATTGAAGCCATCAAAGGCATTGACGTCAAAACTGGCGAAGAGATTGAGCGCCATGCTTCTGACGAAGAGCCGCTTTCCATGCTGGCCTTCAAGATCATGAATGATCCCTTTGTTGGCACGTTGACCTTTGCGCGGATTTATTCTGGCAAGCTGGAAACGGGCATCACCATCATCAATTCTGTTAAGGAACGTAAAGAACGCATTGGCCGCATGCTGGAAATGCATTCCAACTCACGCGAAGACATCAAGGAAGCCTTCGCAGGCGATATTGTTGCCATTGCGGGCCTGAAGCAGACCACTACGGGCGACACGCTTTGTGATCCGCAAAATCAGGTTGTGCTGGAGCGCATGGAATTCCCTGAGCCGGTAATCGAGATTGCTATCGAGCCAAAAACCAAGGCCGATCAGGAAAAACTGGGCATTGCGCTGCAACGCCTTGCCGCAGAAGATCCTTCTTTTCGCGTGCATACGGACGAAGAATCCGGCCAGACGATTATCGCCGGTATGGGCGAGCTGCATCTGGACATTCTGGTTGATCGCATGAAGCGCGAATTTGGCGTTGAAGCCAATATCGGCCAACCCCAAGTTGCCTATCGTGAAACCTTGGGTGTGGCTGCTGATATTGATTACACCCACAAGAAGCAATCGGGTGGTTCAGGTCAGTTTGCGCGGGTTAAAATTACGTTTGAGCCGCTTCCTGCTGGCGAGGGTGAGCATTTTGAATCCAAGGTTGTCGGCGGTAATGTGCCCAAGGAATACATTCCTGGCGTGGAAAAGGGCATCAAACAGATTGCACAGACAGGCATTCTGGCTGGCTTCCCGCTGATCGATTTCAAGGCGACGCTCTATGATGGTGCCTACCATGATGTTGATAGCTCGGTTATGGCCTTTGAAATTGCTGGCCGTGCCGCTTTGCGTCAGGCTAAAAGTGATTGTGCGCCGAAACTGCTGGAGCCGATTATGAAGGTTGAGGTGGTGACACCTGAAGATTATACTGGATCGGTTATTGGCGATCTGAATTCCCGTCGGGGGCAAATCCAGAATCAGGAAGTGCGTGGCACTGCCAATGTTATCAACGCCATGGTTCCGCTGGCCAATATGTTTGGTTATGTGAACCAACTGCGTTCCATGTCGCAAGGCAGGGCGCAATATTCAATGGAATTCGACCATTACGAGCCTGTTCCCAAGGCTGTGGCCGAAGACGTTATCGCGAAGCACGCTTAAATTAGCGTCAATACAGAGTAGAAGTGAGACAGAGCAATGGCTAAAGAGAAATTTGTACGCAACAAGCCGCACGTCAACATTGGCACGATTGGTCACGTTGACCACGGCAAGACGACGTTGACGGCGGCGATCACCAAGTATTTTGGTGAGTTTCAGGATTATGACGCGATTGATTCTGCGCCTGAAGAGAAGGCGCGCGGGATCACCATTTCGACGGCCCACGTTGAGTATGAGACGGAAGCGCGTCACTATGCGCACGTTGATTGCCCTGGTCATGCGGATTATGTGAAGAACATGATTACCGGCGCGGCGCAGATGGATGGCGGCATTTTGGTGGTTTCGGCTGCTGATGGGCCGATGCCGCAAACCCGCGAGCACATTTTGCTGGCCCGTCAGGTTGGTGTACCGGCGCTGGTTATTTATATGAACAAGGTTGATCAGGTTGACGATGAAGAGCTTCTGGAGCTTGTGGAAATGGAAATCCGCGAACTTCTGTCTTCTTATGATTATCCGGGCGACGATATTCCGATTGTCATGGGCTCTGCGCTGGCGGCACTTGATGGCAGTAACAAGGAAATCGGTGAAGACAGCATTCGTGCGCTGATGAAGGCTGTTGATGAGTATATCCCGACGCCGGATCGCCCGATTGACCAGCCATTCCTGATGCCAATCGAAGACGTATTTTCGATCTCGGGTCGTGGCACCGTGGTTACGGGCCGTGTTGAACGGGGTATTGTCAATGTTGGCGATGAAGTTGAGATTGTTGGCATTCGTGACACCACCAAGACGGTGTGTACGGGCGTTGAAATGTTCCGCAAGTTGCTGGATCGCGGTGAAGCGGGCGACAATATCGGCGCGCTTCTTCG
>NVVV01000046.1 GCA_002733495.1 Robiginitomaculum sp. | reverse complement strand
AACCTGATTGTCGCAAATAATCTTGCAAGCTTAATGACGGGAGCTGGAGATAATACAGACGCGATTGAAAAAGCGTATGTAATTGCCAAGCGGCTCAGGTCGTCTCCAATTCCACCCTATCAAGATACGTATGGGTGGATTGCGTATTTACGCGGTGATTATAAGGAAGCCGCAAGCTCGCTTGAACCTGCCGCCGCAGCGTTGGCGAACGACCCGCTGGTTCAGTATCATCTGGCCGCAGTTTATGCTGCACTTGAGGATTACGACGAGGCAATTGAGCAATTTCAAAAAGTTGCAGAACTTACCGGTGCTGCAGATAGTCGCGATTTTGTCGAAACATCCCGATCCGAGCTTGCGCGTCTTATCAAAGCAAAAGCTGCAATCGACAATCAGTAGTGTTCTGTTGTCGGCTCGGCTTTGATCAGTTTCGAATGGGAACACAGGTGGCTGAGGAAAGTGGGGGCGAGATTCACGTCAACGGCGGCGATAATGTTGCCGCTGACGAAGTGCTGATCAGCTATGAATGAATGTGGACATAAGAAAAACCCCGGTAGATTATTCCCCGGGGTTTTAAAATGATCAGTTTTTCTTTGGGCCGACGTCTGGTGCGGGCCGCATCGTGTTTGCTGCTGCGGGCCTTGGCTGGCCTGCTGGCGGCGGTGCAGATTGAGCCTGCGCTTGTGCAGAACGGGCACCCAGTGGGTCATTGTCGTGTTTGCATTGACCTTCAAAAAATGCACCGTTTTCCATAGACAAGGTTGAATGCACGATATCGCCTTCAACATGGGCGGTGGCGGTCAGTTGGATCTGACGGCCACGTATCTTGCCAGTGACCTTGCCACGCACGGTGATCTGCTCGGCCTGAATTTCGCCCTTAACAACGGCTTTTTCACCAATGGTCAGGGATTTGGCGCGAATATCGCCTTCAACGCTGCCGTCCAGCTGGACTTCGCCTTGTGTCTTGATAGATCCGGTGATTGCCAGATCAGCGCTTAGAATCGAGGGGGTGGAATTGCGTGCCATGTTTTTACTCATACCGATTGGATTAGAGGCAGGTGCTGCCGCTTTGCGGTTGGAATCATTACCCTTGTTGAACATAAATACCAGCTTTCAAAAATTTTTGTGGGTCATACGGTTTCCCTTTGAACCACACTTCATAGTGCAAGTGAACGCCTGTACTGCGTCCGCTTGATCCCATAGCCCCGACTTGTTGGCCAAAAACAACCTTCTGTCCGCGTTTAACCTTGATTTTTGCCATGTGAGCATAGCGTGTTTTAAAGCCAAAACCGTGATCAATCTCCACCAAACGGCCATAGCCAGTGCGCCAGCCGGCATAGGAGACAACGCCAGCCGCGGTTGCCGTGATCGGAGCCAGACGAAAAGCCCCAAAATCTTGCCCTGAATGATGTGCGATGCGGTGCGTGATCGGGTCAACCCGTGTACCAAAGCCGCTGGTTTTCCTGTGTTCAACGTTGGCAAGAGGTTCCCCCAAAGGCACCTCGCGCAGCATGCCTTGCAATTGCTCTGCTTGCGCCAGCCGCCCGCTTAGTCGCGCCACTCGCCGGGTAAAGTCGTCATCCAGAGACAAAGCCTCGCCAAAGACCTGTGACTCATTTAAGGCAATCAGAGGGCCGCCAACCTTGTGCTTGTCTTGGGCCAGAATGTCATCAAGGCTCAGGCCGGTCATCGACAAGACAGCCTGCATACCTTCTATGCGTGTTTCTGCCCGTTCTTCGGCAACGCGCAGAAGCTTGTTTTCTTTTTCATGTAGCCAGGCCATGCGCGCCAGTGGGTCGGCGGGCTGGTCAGATGGCAAGCCCGCAACGTCCTTGCTGCGCGATTGCCGTGGGGTCTGGTCTTCGGCTGCAGCATTCATGACCAGTGTGCTTATACCACTTGGCCCAGGCAGAAGCGTATCCAACGCAGAGTTGTCAGGCTGATCCAACAGCACTTTCAAGGTATCAAGGCGGCGCTCAATATCATTGGCTGCGGTGGTAAAGGCGGTGGTACGATTTTCCAGCAAGGCCTGTGTTGAGGCTTCCTTGGCGCGGGCTTCGGCCACCAGTCTCTGGAAATGCATGCGACTGGCAAAGGCCTGTCGGGATTGTGACGACAATAAATGACCACTTAAGAAAACACTTGCCGTTGCATAACCAAACCAGAGGAAGACAACCATGGCGGTGGCCGTGGCGACAATCTGCGTCCGGGTGCTCAATGAGATATACCGTACTTCTCCGTTGCTGCGGTGATAAATCTGCCGCTCAGGAAAAATATGCTCAAGAACTTCCCGTGCCCTTTCCAGGACGCGTCCGATCATCCGATCCCCCTGATGTCTATAACCTGCGTTCAAACAAGATAAAAGCGGATTATCGAAAGGATTTCAATACCAAAAACATTAACATCACCCTTTTTCATGCGCTCTGTGTCCCGTTTTGCAACATTTTTTACAGATTTTTCCCTATTACGTGTGATTTTCGTAAAACGCACGCAACAGGCCCGCTTGGGACCGGGCCTCATGATTAAAGGGCGGGCGTAGGCCTGCAGGCAGATATTGCTGCACCAGTTTCCCAAACTGCGCTTGCGGATCATCTTTTGTGGCGGCGCAAACAATTTTGAACCAGTGAACGCCTTTGGCCACATGGCCAATCTCTTCCTGGTAGATGATTTTTAAAACATCTGCGCTTTTGGTATCGCCAGTGCCAATCAGTTTTTCGATCATGCCCGGGGTGACGTCCAGCCCGCGCGCTTCAAGCAACATGGGGGCAATCGCCAGCCGCGCGGCAAGGTCGCCACTGGTACTCTGGGCGGCTTCCCATAAGCCCTGATGGGCGGGAAAGGCGCCATAATGGCTGCCAAGCACATTCAGGCGCGCCGCAATCATGGTGAAATGCCGCGCTTCATCCACGGCTACATCCAGCCACTGGGTGGCAAACTCTGTGTGGTCCTGATCGGCCAGAAGCGGATCAAAGGCGAAGCGCACCAGCATGTCCAGCGCCAGGTCGATGGCGTTTAGTTCAATATGGGCAATGGCATGCAAGAGCGCTATGCGCCCCGCTGGCGTACTGATGCGGCGGCGGGGCACAGCCCCCGGTGCCACCAACACTAGTTCTGGTGAACGCCCGGGCACATCAGGCGGGGTCGGATGTTCGCCGTCTTGTGAAAGTGATAAATTGCCATCATGCCAGGCCGCACCCAACGCTTGGGTTTGCGCTGCTTTTTGTGCCGGGTCGCACTGGTACAAGAGGGCCGTGGCCCGGTGTAAAAGGTCAGGCATTCAGGCCAAGCACTGCTTCGAGCACCGCATCCACATGGCCTTTGACACGGACTTTGCGCCAAACTTTGTTGATCTTGCCTTTGGCATCAATCAGAAATGTGGCCCGTTCTATGCCCATATATTTACGACCATACATGTTTTTTTCGACCCAGACACCGTAGGTCTGTATGGTTTCCAGCTCTTCATCGGCTGCCAATATCACTTTAAGATCATGTTTGGCCTTGAATTTGTCGTGTTTTTGGGCGCTGTCTTTGGAGAGACCAACGATTTGCGCCCCTGCATCAGAAAAGCCCTTGATTTTTTCAGAAAACCCGATGGCTTGGGTGGTGCAGCCTGATGTATCGTCTTTCGGGTAAAAATAAAGGACCAGAGCTTTGCCACGAAAATCTTTCAACGATACGGTTTCACCGCCATCGCGTGGCAAAGTAAAGTCCGGGGCGGTATCGCCAACTGCTGGGGATGTGGTCATCATAACTCCTCATAAAGCATATCGGGCATAGAAGAATGGTGATAATGCCCATGCTGATCTATTGGACAAGAGTTTTGTGACGCAAACACCCCGCCAATCTCAGACAGACACAGTGCCCCCTAAGGCGGACAAGCGCCTCCGGCGTATCTGGCGGACCTCGTTAATGCATGTGCTGGAAGGGGTGGCCCTCATTCTGGCGCTGGCCATGGCCATCAGCGGTGGTATGGCCTGGCGACTGGCCCAAGGCCCGGTCTCGCTGGAGTTTTTGCGCAGCGACGCCGAAGCCTCTCTGGCACAGATTTTTGAAGGCGGTGAGGCCCATATCGGGACGTTGCAGGCCGTGTGGTCTGGCTCGGAACGGGCCATTGTAATTGCGGCCCGTGATGTGCGCGTACTGGATAATCAGGGCCGGGTCCTGGTTGAGGTGCCGCAATTTGACGTCGGGCTAACGGCCATGGGACTTTTGCAACGCAAAATAGTCTTGCAACAGATCATTGCCATTGGCGGGGAGTTTTCCTTTGTCCGGCGAAAAGATGGCACCATTGGTGCGGGGCTGGGCCAGCCTGATCAGGTGGTGTTTGCCAAAACCGGAGAGAAATCATCGGCGAGCCAGCAAAAGGAACAGCGCGCTTCTCTTGCCCAATTGCTCAGTCGTTTGCGGGTTCTGGCCATGCGCGATGCGACGCTGCACTTTGTTGACGAGAGGGCCGGTGTCGATTGGGTGGCGCCGCACGCCAACATCCGGTTTTTGCGTAATGGTGACCAATTGGTGGCCAGTGCCTCTGGCAAGATCGAAAGTCCATCGGGGACGACGCAGATTGCCGTAAATGCTTCATCGCGGTCTGATTTTTCCCACATGTCGGCGCAATTAAAGCTGACCAATGCTGTGCCGGCGGCACTATTGCCGGTGTCCAGCGGGGCCTGGCAATGGCTGGGGGGGCTTGATGCGTCCTTAGACGCGCAAATAAATATGTCCACGGGAGATGACGGGTTGTTAAAATCCGCCGATGGGCATTTGCAATTTGGCAAGGGTGTGTTGCGCAAGGACGGAAAAGAGTTTCCTCTGGACCGGGCCGAAATTGTTTTTGACTTTAATCCCATTGATGGGGCCGTCAGCATTCAGTTGGCTGAACTGAGGTCGCCTTTAATCAGCGGCGATTTGAAAGGACAGATTACCGGGCTGGACCCGGCGCGTTTGGCCGTCGGGGACCGCATTGGTTTTGATCTGTCTTTTGAAAATATAGAATATGCCCCGGACAATGTTTTTGCCGCCCCTATAAAAATTAACCATCTGTGGCTGGATGGCTATGGATTGCCTAAAGAGAAAAAGGTGGACTTTCGGCATCTGGATCTGAGTTTGTTTGACCTTTCCCTTTATGGTTCCGGTATGCTTTCCTTGCCTGATGCAACACGGGGATCGGAGGATCCGCTTTTCTTTGCCACGGCACGCAGTGATGGGCAAATTACCCCGGCGCAGGTGGCGTCTCTCTGGCCCGTAGACTTTGCCAAAGGCGGACGGGACTGGATTGTGCGAAACGTGCTGGCCGGGCGTCTGCATGATCTGGTTCTGGATGTGCGTCTGCCGCAACGGGCCTTGCAGGCCCCGCGTCTGGATAATGAGTGGCTGACCCTGTCTTTTGCTTTTGACGAGGCCAATTCGCATTTTGTCAACGCCATGACGCCCTTGCGCGATGGCGAGGGGACGGGCCTTTTGCGCGGCAATCGCTTTGATTTGCGCATGAAGCAGGCGCAATTACGCGGATTGACCTTAACGAATGGGTTTGTAGAAATATCGCGGCTCAGCCCCAAAGGGGTAACGGCAAATTTTGGCGGACATGCCACGGGACCACTGGGCGATGTGGTCAAATTGCTGGATGAAAAGCCACTGGCCTTTGTCAGTCGGTATGGGTTTTCACCAGAGTCTATATCCGGGCAGGGTGAGATGGACTTTAATATCTCACGGCCTATGCGTGTGGAGGTTTCGCCCCGAAAAGTTGGCTTTGAAGCCTCGGGATCTTTCAAGGATATTCGTGTTGCCGGACTGGTTCTGGGGCAGGACATGGCCGATGCTTCGGCCAGCTTTACTGCTAGCCCAAAGGGCATGATGGTCAAGGGCGAGGGCAAGCTCGGCGCGGTACCCGGCGAATTTACCTGGCAGGAAACCTTCTTTCCTGAAGGAGATCAGCATCGGACAAAACTGGAAATTGATGTCACTACAAACGAACAGCTTTTTGATAATCTGGGCATACCCACGCGGCTTTTTGTTGATGGCCCCATGGACATTCATATGACCACCATTGGCGAGGGGATGAATATTTCTTCGGCGCAAATAGAGGCCGATATGACCCATGCCCGCCTGATGTCACCCGGCGGGGAGTGGGAAAAACCCAAAGGGCAGGCCGGGCAAGCCGCGCTTCTCCTGTCGCGCCGTGATGATGGTGGCTATGAGATTAAGGATTTTGAAGCCAGCACAGAGGGATTTTTGCTGACAGGCGATTTTTCCATTGCCGCCAAGGGCGGGGTGAAAAGTGCCCGCATTACCCGGGCACAGATGGATGGCCTGTTTGATTTCTCGGCTGATCTGGAACGGGGTGAAGATGGTGCCTTCATTCTGGATGGACAGGCAAAGGCATTGGATGCGCGCGGCTTTGTGCGCAGTTTGGCGCGTGGCGGTAATGCCGATCTGGGGTTTGCCATAGAGGCCCGCATGGATTTTGAAGAGGCGTTGGTTTCTGATGAATTGACGCTGACATCAGGCCATATGGACTTTAAAAAAGGCATAGAAGATATAGAAAAACTGGACTTTAGCGCCACCTCACCCCACGGCAAGGTCGCCTTTTCTATCCAGCCAGATGCGACGGGCTTACGCCAGATCACTGGTCAGGCCGATGATGCCGATTTGGTGCTGCAGGCGCTATTTGGGCTGGAAAGTGTCAAAGGCGGCGTCCTGAAAATTGATGGCGTTTTGGGGGATGGCAAGGCCCAGCATACACGGCTGGACCTGACGATGAATGATTTTAAACTGGCCAATGTACCGGTTATGGCCCGCATGTTGTCGCTGGGGTCGTTGACGGGCATTGCCAACACCATGAATGGGGACGGTATCGGGTTTAAAGTGCTGGTTGCGCCGCTGGAATTTGATGATGGCAAGGTCAAGATCGGGGCGGCCCGTGCGACCGGACCGGCGCTGGGTGTCACGGTGACGGGCACGGTGGATCTGGTTGAAAAGACCATGGATTTAAACGGGGCTTTGGCACCCGCTTATTCGCTGAACTCGGCCCTTGGTAATATTCCGGTTCTGGGCAATGTTCTGGTTTCGCGCAAGGGCGAAGGGCTGTTTGGTCTCTCCTACAGCGTCAAAGGCCCTTATGATGCCTTGCAAGTCTTCGTAAACCCCTTGTCCGCCCTGACCCCGGGTGTGTTTCGCCGCATATTTGAGGGCGGTAAAACAGATATTCAGAGTAGGCCTAGTAAAGCCGATAAAACCAAAGAGAAAGCCGGTAAGGCCAAAATAAGAATGCCAGATCCAGAGCCGGTCCCGGCTAGGGTCCCGCAATCAAAGCCAGAAGCCGATGATAGTGCAGACCCCTGATCAGACGGCGGGTAGCACCCGAGCATGCTTTTTCTTGCCTACGGAGAGTTTCAAGCTGTCCCGATCGGCAAAGTGACCGGCTGATACGCTAGCCTGCATATCGGTCACGGCCTGATCGTTCAGCTTTAACGCCCCGGCCTTGATATGGCGTTTGGCTTCCCCGCGTGAGGCCACCAGCCCGGCCCGCTCAAAAAGCGCAATCAAAGACACGCCGTCACTCATCTCATCGGCGCTTAGTTGTACTTTGGGCAGATCGCCGCCGGCCTGACCCTGTTCAAACGTGGCTCGGGCGGTCTCTTGCGCGCTTTTGGCGGCCTCTGTGCCGTGCAAAAGCGTGGTGCATTGATTAGCCAGCACAATCTTTGCGCTGTTGATGTCTGCGCCTTCCAGCGCTTCATACTTGGCAATTACATCCAGTCCCATATCGGTGAACAGGCGCATAAAACGGGTGACATCCGAGTCCTCACAATTGCGCCAGAACTGCCAGTATTCATACGGGCTGCGCTGGTCGGCATTCAGCCATACCGCGCCCTTGGCAGTTTTGCCCATTTTGGCACCCGATGCCGTGGTGATCAGCGGCGCGGTAAAGCCAAAGGCTTTTTCCTCTTCGCGCTCTTCGCCGGTTTGTTCGACCTTGTGTTTGTGGATCAGCTCGCGCCCGTTGACGATATTGCCCCATTGGTCGGACCCGCCCATTTGCAAGCGACAGCCATAACGCTGGTTCAATTCCAAAAAGTCATAGGCTTGCAGCAGCATGTAGTTGAATTCCAGGAAGGTCATTTCCTGTTCGCGGTCCAGCCGCCGCTTGACGCTTTCCAATGCGATCATGCGATTGATCGAGAAAAACCGCCCATAATCGCGCAAAAATTCAATATAGCCGAGGCCTTCCAGCCAGTCAGCATTGTCCACCATAATGGCATCGGTAGGCCCATCACCAAATTTCAGAAATTTGGAAAATACACCCTTCAAGCTATCCTTATTGGCGTTGATTTGCGCTGCGGTCAGAACCGGGCGGGACTTGTCCTTATCGGACGGGTCGCCGATTTTGGTGGTGCCGCCGCCCAGCAAGACGATGGGGCGTCCGCCTGCCTGTTGCAGACGACGAAGCAGCATAATCTGGACCAGCGAGCCAACGTGCAGGCTGGGGGCTGTGCAATCAAAACCAATATACGCATTCAGACCGCTTTGTTGAGCGGCACGATCAATGCCCTCAAGGTCTGTAGCCTGATAATGGTAGCCTCGGGAAATAAGGCTGCGTACGAATTCTGATTTATACTGGTCCATAAGCTCTCTGCCGGTTAAACTGAACGTGCCTCATAGCAGGTGTCAGGCTTCGTCGAAAAGTGTTAAATGAAGGAAATCACATGCGCGCCATCGGTTTAATGAGTGGAACCTCGCTGGACGGCATGGATGCAGCCCTGCTGGAGACTGACGGGCAACGCATTACCCATCATGGCCCGGCGCAGACCTTTCCTTTTGATACGGCCACCAAAGCTTTGTTGCAAAGCGCTGTGGACGATGCCCTTCACTGGCAATTTACGGGTGCGCACCCGGACAGTTTCGCCCCGGCGGCTAAGGCCTTGGCAATTAGTGCGCAAAATGCTGTTGAAATCATCATGGACAAAGTGGGGCTTGGCCCCAATGACATCGACCTTGTCGGCTTTCATGGACAAACCGTGCTGCACACCCCGCCTTCGGGCGGGGCACTGGGGCAGACCTGCCAGATTGGCGATGCACAGGCGCTGGCCAACGCGTTGGGCATAACCGTGGTTCATGACTTTCGTACAAATGATATGGTCAATGGTGGCCATGGTGCACCCTTTGCCCCGGCTTATCACCGGGCGCTGGCCGCAGACCTGCCAAAGCCTGTAATGATCCTGAACCTTGGCGGCGTGGGAAACCTGACTTGGCTGGGCGCGGGGGGGCAAATGCTCGCCTTTGATACCGGGCCGGGCAATGGCCCACTGGATGCCTGGGTGCAACAAAACGGTGCCGGGGAGATGGATCGGGGCGGGGCCATTGCCACAAAAGGGCAGGTGGATGAGGCCCGTATTACCTCTTTTCTGGAGGCTGACTTTTTTGCGCTCAAACCACCAAAATCCATTGATCGCTGGGATTTTGATGCCCGCCTTGTTGCGGGTATGAGTTTGGAAGATGGTGCCGCAACATTAAGTGCCTTTTGTGCGCATGCTGTAGCCCGGGCAATGGACTGGTTGCCACATCTACCCAAATCCATCTTGGTGTGCGGCGGCGGGCGGCATAACCCCGTATTGATGGGGCATCTGGCCAAGGCAACGGGCATTGCCATTGCCCCGGTCGAAGATCAGGGCTGGCGCGGTGATGCGCTGGAGGCCGAAGCGTTTGCCCATCTGGGGGTGCGTCATGTGCGTGGCTTGCCGCTGAGCTGGCCGGGCACCACAGGCGTTGATGCCCCAATGTGCGGTGGCAGGCTAGTAAAGCCTGGCAGAACTGGGTGCTAGCGCCGCCCTTTTTTGGTTTGCATATACTCTTCCAGCGAGGGGTCCACCATGCCGTTCTGGCGATAGTCCAGATAGGCCTCAACCTCGGTTTCCAATGCCTCGGCATGGTCTTCAAACAAATGACCGGCACCGGGAATGATTTTGTGGGTCAGCAACGTGCCTTTCTGGATGCGAATTTTTTCCGACACGCGCTCAATCTCATCCGGCGGACAGATGCGATCCGCCGAACCGTAGGCGAGCAAGCCAGAGGTCGGGCAGGGCGCCAGAAAGCCAAAATCGTACATATTCATCGGCGGCGAGACAGAAATGAAACCCCGAATTTCCGGGCGACGCATCAAAAGTTGCATGCCGATCCAGGACCCAAAGGAATGGCCGGCAATCCAGCACAAAGAGGCATTGGGATTAAGGGCCTGCATCCAGTCCAGAACCGTGGCGGCATCCTGCAACTCACCCTGGCCATGGTCATACTCACCAACGCTGCGACCAACGCCGCGCAGGTTAAAGCGCAGGGTGGTATATCCCCGTCGTTTGAAAATATCATATAACCCGGTGACAACCCGCGTGTTCATCGATCCCCCCCCCTGCGGATGGGCATGGAGAATCAGTGCCAGCGGCGCATCTTCAGTATTGGCGGGCGAATAATGGCCCTCAAGACGGCCAGCGGGGCCGGGAATGATGACTTCGGGCATAATGGTTTGGTCCTGTAATTTTTTGTTTCGACTACATATCAGCCAGGTTGGTATTTCGGTAGGGTGTTCACAATTTAGGTGTATTTTTGCTGCATAATGTCAAGGTTGTAATCTTGACTAATTTAGTGGGTTATTGCACATATTTGTCTCCAGCATGTCGCTATTGTCCAGATCAGCGCCAGCGTGAGGTGCGCGTTCTAGCATAGGGCGGGCGCGCATGGCGAGACAGGAAATGAGATTTAACCATGAAGTTAAGTGCAAAAGGACGTTATGCGGTGATGGCGCTGGCCGATCTGGCCTCCATCAAAGCGCAGGGGCCAGTAACATTGGCCGAGATTGCCGGGCGTCAGGATATTTCAATTTCCTATCTGGAACAACTTTTTGCCAAGCTGCGCAAACGCGGCGTGGTCACTGGCGTGCGCGGTCCCGGCGGCGGCTATCGTCTGGCGCGCTCTGCCTCGGAAACCAGCATTGCTGATATTATTCTGGCCGTGGATGAGCAGATTGATACCGTGGCCTGTGACCGCAGTTCCGATGTGGGCTGTACTGGCAAAACCGGGCGCTGTCTGGCCCATGATCTCTGGGACGAACTCGGGCGGCATATTTATCTGTTTCTAAGCTCGGTCACGCTGGATGATGTCTTGCAACGGCGTGTGCTTGGCTCGGCAGGTGGCGCGCGGTTTATGGAGGCTGTGGCTCAAAAATGACGATCTATCTGGACTATAACGCCACGGCACCTTTGCGCGAAGAAGCGCGCAGCGCCATGATGGCGGCCTTTGCGGCACCGGGTAACCCGTCATCGGTCCATGCGGTTGGGCGGAAGGCGCGCTCTCAAATTGAGGATGCACGGCGCACGATGGCGCGCGCATTAGGTGCGGCTCCGGCGGATGTGATCTTCACCGCAGGCGGGACCGAGGCCAATAATCTGGGGCTGTTGGGCGTAGCCGACGCCAATGCGTGTACGGATATTTTGCTCAGCTCCGTTGAGCACTCATGCATTCGCGTGGCGGCGTGCAATGCGGGCCTGCCTTTGCACACCATCCCGGTCACGCAAGATGGGGTGATTGATCTTGCCGCGCTGCAAACGGCGCTGGATGGATTGCCAGTGGGCGCGCGGCCCTTGCTGGCGCTGATGATGGTGAATAATGAAACCGGGGTGGTGCAGCCAGTGGTCGAGGCGGCCAATATGGTGCACGAGGCAGGCGGTCTGATCCATGTGGATGCGGTCCAGGGTTTTGGCAAAATGCCAGTCAGCCTTGGGGCGCTAGATACCGATTCACTGGCGGTTTCGGCCCATAAAATTGGGGGACCATTGGGCACGGGCGCACTGGCGCTGGCGTGTGGGACCAAACTTTCCCCGCGCAGTTTTGGTGGTGGACAGGAAAGCGGCCATCGCGGTGGTACGGAAAACGTACCTGGCATTTTGGGCTTTGCCGCAGCCGTAAAGGCAGCTTTGGCCGATCTTGACCACGCAAAAGACATTGCCATTTTACGCGATCATCTGGAACAGCGCCTGCTGAGCATTGCCCCGGACGCGGTGGTGGTGGGCGGCAAGGCGCCGCGCCTTTGCAATACCCTGTGTCTGGCCACCCCAGGTTTTGCTGCTGATACCCAGCTTATGACTATGGATCTGGCAGGCTTTGCCATCTCGTCGGGTTCTGCCTGCTCGTCTGGCAAGGTGAAGGCTAGCGTGGTGATGCTGGCTATTGGGCTGCCCGGTGATCTGCCGTCTTGCGCCATTCGTATCTCGCTGGGTAAGGCCACTACCCGCGAAGAGTTGGACGCCTTTGCCGATGCCTGGGGCGAGGCTCTGGTCCGTGCCCGCGAGAAAGAGAGCGCATAATGAGCGATGTAAAAGACAGCATTGATCGCGAAACCGTCGAGGCCGCCCGTGGCCTTGAAGCGGATAAGTATAAATACGGTTTTGTCACTGATATTGAACAGGACTTTGCCCCCAAGGGGCTGAGCGAAGATATTGTGCGCTATATTTCGGCGCAAAAGAAAGAGCCGAACTGGCTGCTGGACTGGCGGCTGGCCGCCTATCGGCGCTGGCTGACCATGGAGGAGCCGAGCTGGGCGATGGTCAATTATCCCAAGATTGATTATCAGGATATGTATTATTTCGCCGCGCCCAAAAAAGATGGCGATGGCCCCAAAAGTCTCGATGAGATCGACCCGGACATTCTGGCGACCTACGAAAAGCTTGGCATTCCCATTCGTGAACAGGAAGTGCTGTTGGGGGTCGAAGGCGCCCCCAAGGTTGCGGTCGATGCCGTGTTTGATTCTGTGTCTGTGGCCACCACATTTCGTGCAGAGCTGGCCAAATCCGGGGTAATTTTTTGTTCCTTTTCCGAGGCCGTGCATGACTACCCTGAACTGGTGCGCCAATATCTGGGCAGTGTGGTGCCCCCATCGGATAATTTCTTTGCCACGCTGAACACTGCCGTTTTTTCGGACGGCACGTTCGTCTACATCCCCAAGGGCGTGCGTTGCCCGATGGAATTGTCCACCTATTTTCGGATGAATGCGCAAAGCACGGGTCAGTTTGAACGCACACTGATCATCGCTGAAGAAGGGGCGTATGTCTCCTACCTTGAGGGCTGCACCGCCCCCATGCGCGAGGAAAACCAGCTTCACGCCGCCGTGGTGGAATTGGTTATCTTAAAAGATGCCGAGATTAAATATTCCACGGTGCAAAACTGGTGGCCCGGCGACGAAGACGGACAGGGCGGGGTCTATAACTTTGTCACCAAGCGTGCCGATTGCCGCGAGGAACGGGCGCGGGTGTCGTGGACGCAGGTGGAAACCGGCTCGTCCATTACCTGGAAATACCCGTCCTGCATTTTGCGCGGCGATGAAAGTCAGGGCGAATTTTATTCGGTCGCCATCACCAATGGCGCGCAACAGGCCGACACCGGCACCAAGATGATCCATTTGGGCAAAAACACCCGCTCGCGCATCATCTCAAAGGGCATATCGGCGGGCCGCTCGAACAACACCTATCGCGGGCTGGTCAGTGTGCACCAAAAGGCCATTGGTGCACGCAATTTCACCCAGTGCGACAGCCTGCTGGTGGGCAATGAATGCGGCGCGCACACGGTGCCCTATATCGAGGTCAAAACCCCCGACGCGCAATTGGAACACGAGGCGACCACCACCAAGCTTTCCGAAGAACAGCTCTTTTACTGCCGCCAACGCGGCCTTGATGCCGAAGAGGCCACGGCCCTGCTGGTCAATGGCTTTGCCCGCGATGTGTTGCAAAAACTACCCATGGAATTTGCCGTCGAGGCGCAGGCGCTGGTGAAAGTCAGCCTGGAAGGGAGTGTCGGGTGATGGCCGCAAATCGCGGGTGCTTTCTTCCTCTCCCCTGTGGGGAGAGGATCGAGGTGAGGGGGCTTTACAGTTCTAATTTTCCTGCCCAATTCCCTCACCCCAACCCTCTCCCTCAAGGGAGAGGGGGCGACCCTTCAATGCTACAAAAGCGGGAGTTTATGAATGACCGATAATACAAAGCCAGTCCTCAATATCAATGACGTTGAATTGCAGGACTTTGGTAATGGCGGCAAGTTTGCGGCCAAGCTTGGGCGTATCGGTCCATTGCTCGGGGCAAAGAACCTCGGCTGTATGCTGACCATTGTGCCGCCGGGCAAGCGCGCCTTTCCTCACCATGCGCACCTTATTGATGATGAGATGATGTACATCATCGAAGGGACGGGCGATTACCGTTTTGGCGATCAAACCTGGCCGGTCAAAGCGGGCGATATGTTGGGCGCACCGCCGGGCGGTGCTGAGGTGGCACACCAATTGATCAATACTGGCGATACGGATTTAAAATATCTGGCGTTTTCCACCAATGGCGAAGCCTCTGTGGTGGTTTATCCGGATTCAGACAAGTTTGTGGCTTCGGCTGGCATACCGGCAAGCGGTGCTCCGTGGGAAGCCAAGTTCAGGCATTTAGGCCGCATTGGTGAAGGCACAGCAGATTATTTTGATGGTGAAGAATGATGATTGAAATTGTGAAAATTCAACACTTCGTCACCCCGGCGCAGGCCGGGGTCCAGTCGGGTGTATTGTCTTGCACGGTAAAAACAAAATCAAGCATTGTGCTGGATACCGGCCTTCGCCGGTATGACGCGGAGTTGGCGAAGAATGATGATTGAAATTAAAAACTTAACCGTTGGTGTTGAAGGCGTTGAGGGCAATATCCTTAAGGGGCTATCCCTCAACGTTCCCGCCGGTGAAGTGCATGCCATTATGGGGCCGAACGGTACAGGAAAATCGACGCTGGCCAATGTGCTGACCGGGCGGGGTGGCTATGATGTTAAAGGTGGCAGCGCCAGCTTTGAGGGCGAGGATTTATTATCCCTTGAGCCAGAGGAACGCGCCGCCAAAGGCGTCTTTTTGTCGTTTCAGTACCCGGTGGAAATTCCGGGCGTGCCAGCCATGACATTTTTACGGGCGAGCCTGAATGCCCAGCGCAAACGGCGCGGCGAAGAGGACCTTTCGGCTCCTGATTTTCTGAAACTGGCCCGCGAAAAGGCGGCTTTGCTTAAAATCAAAGCCGATATGCTGAAACGCCCGCTGAATGTTGGGTTTTCCGGCGGCGAGAAAAAACGCATGGAAATCCTGCAAATGGCGGTATTGGAGCCGCGCTTTGCCATTTTGGATGAAACGGATTCCGGTCTGGATATTGATGCGTTGAAAGTGGTGGCCGAGGGCGTGAATGCCCTGCGCGCGCCCAACCGTTCCATGCTGGTTATCACCCATTATCAGCGCCTGCTGGATTACATCAAACCCGATGTGGTGCATGTGATGGCGGGGGGTAAAATCGTCGATAGTGGTGGGCCAGAACTGGCCCTGAAACTCGAAGCCGAAGGCTATGACGCTTATGAGGGAGCCGCCGCGTGAGCATAAGCGCACAAAACCCCGCGCCAGAGGCCCTGCCGCATCGGCGCATGGAGGCCTGGAAGTGGAGCGATATTCGCGCCGCATTGGCCAAGACGCCTGCACCCACAGGCGCAGTGATTACGCCGCTGGCTTTGCCTGAGGCGAGCGTGACGTTTCGTATTGTGGATGGGGTTTTGCAAAATAGCCCTGATCTGCCGGACGGAGTGGAGTTTGGCGAAACGGGCAAAGCCGATTTTGATGAAGCCCTGCCCATGGCGGTACTGGCCAGCACTTTGGCGCACCATCATTATGCCCTGCAGATCAGCGCATCCTTATCCACGCCGCTATGCCTGTGCATCACCGGGCAGGGGCCGCTTAGCATTGCCGTTTCACTGGCCCCGGCCTGCACGGCAACCATTATCGAAGACCATGTCTGCGAAGGCGGCTTTGCCAATGTGGCGCTTGGCTATGCGCTGGGCAAAGGGGCGCATTTAAACCGCCTTCTCTACCAGCACGGCGATGCCAGCGCGGTACAGGTGAGCAGCGCCCGCGTGACGCTTGGCGAAAAATCGGAGTTATCGCAATTCTCCTTAGGCTTTGGGGCGCGCCTGTCGCGCATGGAAACACGGCTTTCCTATCAGGGCATAGAGGCCAAAGCGCGCCTGAACGGGGCCTATCTGCTGGATGATGACCGCCATGGCGATCAGACCACCCATGTTGATCATGATGTGGAAGATTGCACCACGCGCCAATTGGTGCGCGGGGTGGTGAAAGACCGCGCCAACGGTGTGTTTCAGGGCAAGTTTTATGTGGGGCGSGGTGGCCARCAYACCGATGCCAGCATGAACCATGATGCGCTRTTGCTRAACGGCGGGGCGTGCGTGAATGCCAAGCCRGAACTGGAAATYTATGCCGATGAYGTGGCCTGTGCYCAYGGCAAYACKTCYGGCGCKCTGGATGARCATGCGCTCTTTTATATGCGMCARCGCGGSCTAGAYGAGGCCGGRGCCAAAACCTTGCTGATCCGGGCYTTTTTGGGCGCGGCSTTTGATGATCTGAAAGACGAGGCSCTGCACGATATGMTGWTGGCCCCGGTKATGGACTGGCTGGAGGCGGCGTTATGAGTGCNWYCTTTNYTGCAAGCCCCGGCSAGCTTTGAYSCYTATGCMGTGCGCGCCGAATTTCCCATCCTGTCACGGCARGTGAACGGCTTTGCCCTGACCTATCTSGATAGYGCSGCYTCGGCGCAAAAACCGGCCTGTGTRRTYGATGGCATGGCCGATCAGATGCGCAATTCTTACGCCAATGTGCACCGGGGCCTGCACACCATGGCCAATGAAACCACGCAAAGTTTTGAGGGCGCGCGCCAAACCATTGCCAAATTCCTGAACGCCGCTCACAGTGACGAGATCATATTCACCTCGGGTACGACCGAAGCCATCAATCTGGTGGCCTCTGGCATTGGCGCAGATTTAAAAGCCGGTGACGAGATCATCCTGTCGGTGATGGAGCACCATTCCAACATTGTGCCGTGGCATTTTTTGCGGACACGCAAAGGCGTTGTGCTGAAATGGGTGGATGTGCGGGACGATGGGCAGCTTGATCTGCAAAGCTATGAAGCGGCCTTTAGCGCCAAAACCCGTTTTGTCGCGCTTAGCCATATGTCCAATGTCACCGGGGTGATCACCGATGCATGCGTGCTGGTGGATATGGCCCATCAGCATGACGTGCCGATCCTGCTGGATGGCTCGCAGGCGGCGGTGCACATGCCCGTGGATGTGCGGGCGCTGGGCGCGGATTTTTACGCCCTTACCGGGCACAAGCTTTATGGCCCTACGGGTATTGGCGCGCTTTATGGCAAGGCCGACCGGCTGGCGGCTCTACGCCCTTATCAGGGCGGCGGGGAAATGATTGAAAGCGTCAGCAAAGATAAAATTACCTATGGCTTGCCGCCGCATAAATTCGAGGCCGGAACGCCGCCCATTCTGGAGGCCATTGGCCTTGGCACCGCGCTGAACTGGATGATGGATATGGATCGTCTGGCGGTGGCCGAGCATGAAAATGCGCTGGCCCAGCGGGTGACCGAAGGATTGTTGAAATATAATGATGTGCGTATTGTTGGCGATGCACCGGACAAGGGGGCCATTGTGTCCTTTGATGTCAAAGACATGCACGCCCATGATCTGGCACAGCTTATGGATCGTTATGGCGTGGCGGTACGCGCTGGCAATCATTGCGCTGAACCCCTGATGCAACGCTTTGAGGCCACATCGACCTGCCGGGCCAGCTTTGCTGCCTATAACACCCATGAAGATGTGGATCGTTTTTTAGAAGCCTTTGAAAAGGCCAGAGAGTTTTTATCGTGATGACACGTGTATTTGTCATTCCGGCGCAGGCCGGAATCCAGTCTAGCGGAAAGCCAAATTATGGCCGCAAAAAACTGGATGCTGATTTTCATCGGCATGACGATAGGGAGATATAAAATGGACAACAAAGTTCGGGATACCATTGATCTTTCGGCACCTGCCGAAACCAGCGAGGCCGCCGAAGGCTCTGGCTTGCCTAAAGAAGAGCTGGACCGTCTGACCGAAGACCTGATTGCGGCCTTCAAGGATGTGTATGATCCGGAAATTCCAGTGGATATTTACGAACTGGGCCTGATTTACCGTGTCGATGTTAGTGATGACCGCGACATTGATGTGGATATGACCCTGACGGCCCCCGGCTGTCCGGTCGCCGAGGACATGGTGATGTGGGTCGAAAATGCTGCCCGTTCGGTGCAGGGGGTGCGCGATGTCAAAGTCAATTTGATTTTTGAACCGCCCTGGGATCCCTCGCGTATGTCTGATGTGGCGCGACTGGAACTAAATATGTTCTAGGTGTTTAGTCCCGGCATTTGATGGTGTCCTATTTTCCCTGGAATGGAAGGATGCACTATGGGACAAGTTTGACACGGCAGCGCCACATAGCCTGTCCTCG
>NVVV01000045.1 GCA_002733495.1 Robiginitomaculum sp. | reverse complement strand
ACTCGTATTATCAAGATCACCATTTTCGCCGCCCTTATATGCAATGTCGCGCATACGCTGTACGTCTTTGACCACTGGCAAGGCCATCATGGTCTGATASGCTTYTTCYTGCGCCTCCGTCGCATGGGCAAGAAAAAYCTGAKTATAGGTTTTTTGGATGGCAGCCAGGGATTCAAATKTCTTCATTGCCTCGGGCGARAACCTGCCCAATGWAAAYCCATTGGCCCCGACSGCCCGCTCTATGCCGGCGCGCTCTTTGGCTTGCAGGAAACTGGTATARCCGATAATYYGTGAAACCACGACAGGATCCGGGCTAAGCGTGCTCATYGAGYCGATYAGCRATAATRCTTTTGCATTTAATCCGGTATAATAGCCAATGGCCTGAGGRGCAGGGATGGAAAGCGCATCCACGCGATTGCGAATGCCGTCCATTTTTSCCAGGGCGCTCTGGATGGCCTGAAGGYTGTTAGTGAATTCCTGCCCGTATTTATGCTGATCAAAGTCACCAAGGTACTTCTCTAACTCACTTTTCTTGGCATCGGTCTGTTGTCGCTGGCGCGCTAATTCAGTAGAGAACTTGGTGCCTTTACTGCCAAGAAAAACCGCCGTGGCGCCGCGCTCTTTTTGCTGCTCATGGACCAGATGGCTCATCTTGACGGCCAAAGACGTCAGATTGGCCAATTTACCGATCTCTGCTTTTTGCCTGGTACTTTGCAGGACCAATTGTGTGGAAAATGATATTGTGGCTATGATCGGCACGAATGCCAAAATCATAATCATATGTGACAGTTTCATATTGCGTATAAAGTTCATAACGTACCCCGTGTCGTGTCTACATCCGGGTGCCATGCATAAGCGAAACTACTGGTACCAGATGGTATTCTTATACCTGCGCTCAAATTCCCACTCTTTAGTTAACAGCGCTCACTCTGCGTCGATCTGTCGCATGTTTGCGTCCTTGCTACCCGGCAATATTAGCCAAAATTTAAGTGGTAATGAATTACCATTTTGGTGTAATGAGGACATTCAACCATGTCAGTTTCACCCGCAGAAGAAAGCATTGAAAATCGGGATATGCGCTTGCGTGAATATGTGGGCGCGATCAACACGGTTTACGCCATTAACCGCAAGGATTTGTCCCTAAAGGCCGTACTGGAACGCGCGCTGGAGGTATTGTTTGCGGTCCCGTGTCTGGATATTCTTTCCAAAGGCGGTGTCTATTTACGGGACCCGGAAGATGACGATCAATTGGTACTGATTTGCTCGAATGGCCTTCGGCCACAAATTGACAAACAGTGTGCCAAAATTAAATTGGGGGAATGCCTGTGCGGTCAAGCCGCCTTGGTGCGCAAAATCGTCCTTGGGTCCTGCGTGAAATCCCGTACCGAAGTTACAACTGATGGGCAGGGTCTGCGTGGACAATACAGCATTCCCATCATGATTGGTGAAAAACTGGTAGGCGTGCTGGTGGTTTATCTTCACCAGAGTACAGAAAAAAACCGCAACCACGAGAAGTTTCTGAGCGAATTCGCCCATGCCCTGGGGGTGTTGATCGGCTTTAAACAACGCGAAGAAGAACTGGTCGCCAAAGAGCAAACAGCACGCGCCGCCGCCAATCTTGCCGAAGAGGCCATGATAAGGGCGCAGCAGGCCGAGCAGGCAAAAAGCAGCTTTCTATCAATGATGAGCCATGAATTGCGCACCCCGATGAACGGCATTGTTGGTATGTTACATGCCCTGAATATGGGCCATCTTGATGAGGAACAGCGGGAATATGTTGATCTGGCACTCAGCTCCTCAGACCTTATGCTGTCCATTATCAATGATATTCTGGACACCACCAAACTGGATCACAGCGCCATAACACTGAACAATCTGCCAATTTGTTTGCAAGACTTTCTGGACGAAACCCGCACTACGTTCGCGCCCCTGGTAGAAGAAAAACAATTGCGCTTTGAAGCGCGAATGGATGATGATCTGCCTGCCTATATTGGCGGCGATAAAAAACGCCTGCATCAGGTGCTGAACAACTTTATCTCCAATGCGGTCAAATTCACGCCCCACGGCTCCATTATTCTCACCATAGGCCGGCAGGAAAACCCAGACGACGCGCGCGCACCAGACTGTATAATATTCAAGGTTACCGATACCGGCATTGGCCTTGGCAAAGACTCGTGTGAGATTATCTTTGATCGTTTTACCCAGGTGGACTCATCCATATCGCGCCATTATGGCGGCACAGGGCTGGGCCTTTTTATCAGCAGACAACTTGCGCAGGCCATGGGCGGCGAAGTTGGTGTGGACAGCGAAAAAGGACGAGGCAGTACATTCTGGTGCAAAATTCCGCACATCCCGGCGCACATCGCCATGGAAGATGCGGCTTGAAGACTTACTCTGAGCCTATCAAAGCAGAACAGACAAATACTAAGTTTTTCAATCAAACCCGCAAACTCAATTCTTACTTCGTTTTACAAAATTCTTGTACTATTCATGGTTAATAGCTAAGGTATATCCCAATAAATGTGATTGTACGGGGCCGTGTCATGGATGATTTTCGTAAAATGGTGGTTGATACCACCGTGCATTTCATCGAAATAGCAAAAACCGAGGCAGCGATTTACATATATATCTGGGCTCTTATTTTTATTCTCACAGCGACTTCCATCATTATTGCCTTCTACCTCCTCTACCGTATCAGAAATTTTAAAAATGCTGACTTGATTGAGAAAATCAGAGGACCAGCGCCACAAAGAAAACGCTCAATTGTTAGGCGTATAAAGCGCCTAAAAGCCTTCACATCCTCCGTCTACCTCACACTGGTACGTAATTCTCTGGTACTTTTTATAGTTGGCATAATTATGCCTGGCATTCTTTTGGGTTCGATTGCCGCTAAACAATCCTGGCTATTGCCGGGCACTTACGCGCTTGAATTGAATGGCACGCCTACAGATAGCATAAAATTCGCTAGAGCGGATTTGTTGTTATTTGTTACGGACCAAGCCCTAAGAGGTAGCTTAAGCGACACTTTGGAGGTTTTCGATTACGCGCTGACCGACATTCAGAACAACCCGAAAAATATACTATTTTCTATATTTGTACTTTTTTATCGCGCCTTGTCTGGTTTTGTTGCGGCTTCCATTTTTTATGTTGGGTATCGTATAATCAGAGCAGTGCCCCATGTTCGAAGAGAAATTACAAAATGGGAGCTATTGTTAGAAGCCTTACTGGAAGAGCAGGAAAATAAGATGCCGACCTGATACAGTTTTGAACGCGTACAAAAAAGGGGAGCATTGCCCCCCTTTTCACAAGTCAATATTCTACGTGATACCTTACCGCCTCACCCCCTCTTGCGGACAATCTGATAACCGGAGCGGAACAGATATTTCACCGGCACGCTGACCATATGGACCAGCCGGGTGAACGGGAAAATGAGGAAGATGGTCAGGCCCAGCACGATGTGCAGTTTAAAGACCAGCGCCTCGGGCTTGATAAATTCAGCCGCACCGCCGCGGAAGGTGACGATATGCTGTGCCCAATCGGCCAGGGCAATCATGGACGATCCGTCCAGATGTTTGGCGCTTTGCGGGATGGTCAGAAGACCCAGCACCAATTGCGCAAAGAGGATCAGCAAAATGGCCATATCCATAAATTTAGTTGTGGCCCGCACCCTATCTTGCGTGGTGCGCCGCCAAATCAGGATCACCATGCCGACAAACGCCATGGAGCCAAAAATACCACCTGCCGTCATGGCCAGAATTTGCTTGTGACCGGCAGAGATAAACGGCTCATACGCCCAGTGCGGCGTCAAAAGGCCGACGAAATGCCCCAGGAACAAAAGCAATATGCCGATATGGAAAAGATTGCTGCCCAGGCGCAAACCCTTGCGGTGCAAAAGCTGTGAGCTGTCCGCTTTCCACGAATACGGGTCCTGATCATAGCGCAGGATCGAGCCAACAATCATGGTCAGAATGGCAATATAGGGATAAATGCCAAAGAAAAAGCTGTTCATATATTCAGCCATTATAATGCTCCCAGTGTGGGGGTTTCGCCAGTTTCGCAAGTGCCGCAATCGGGCGCCCCGGTAAAGGCTTCAGGCTCTTTCCATTGCTCGTCCAGCTCGTCCAGGGTCTGAATATCCGGCAAGGCGGCATCAGCGGCCTTTTCCAGTTCTGCCTTGCTAAGCTTAACCCCCGAAAGCGCAACAATGGCGGTCATGACGGAGGCATAACCGGATTTACCGCGTTTCAGCTTCTCGCCAATCGTGGCAATCACCGGCGCGGCCTGCCCCAGGGTTTCCAGGCCCTCTTCTGGTGCACAAATGGAGACAAATTCCAAGAACAACGGCAGATAATCGGGCAGCTCGCCGGTGCCGATTTGCAGCCCTTTTTCCTGATACTTATCGGCCAGATCAATCATTGCCTGACCGCGAAAACGTGATTCGCCATGCACGTGTTCAAACAGATGCAGGCAATGCGCCCGCCCCCGGTCAAACAATTCCACGTACGTTTCCTGCGCCTCCATCAGATCCGTGGCGGCCAGCTCATCCATAAAAGAAAGCAGGCTTTTCAAGGCTTTACCCTTAACCACGCCCTCATCTACAAGAGCCTGTTTTAGCTCATCCATATGGCTGATCCAGTTGGCCTGCGGATAGGTTAGCAAATGCGATAAAACGCGAAAGCTTCTCATGACTGGCCTCCTGGCACTTTGCGCGGTGTCCCGCTAAGCGTGTTGTTATGGGTCTGGGTACCAAAGAGGTTGGTTTTTTTCTTGGACCCGGTGTTAGAGTCATTACCGAAGGAAAAGCCGCATTCGGAGCGTGCCGAAAAGGCAATCTCCTGATCAAACGGCCCATCACCGGCATATTCGCGATGATTGGTCGGGATGACAAAACGGTCTTCATAATTGGCGATCGCCATCAACTGATACATGTCACTCATCTCGTCCTCGGTCATGCCAACCTGCTCCAGAACGGCTGGATCTTCGACCCCGTCGACGGTTTTGCCGCGCATATAAACCCGCATGGCCATCATCCGCTCCAAGGCACTGATGATCGGTTCTTCATCACCGGCGGTGAGCAAATTGGCCAGATATTTGTTGGGGATGCGCAATTGGCGCACATCGGGCAACATGCCATTCTGGTCCAGATGCCCGGCCTCGGCTGCCGATTGGATCGGCGAAAGCGGCGGTACATACCAGACCATAGGCAAGGTGCGATATTCAGGGTGCAACGGGAAGGCAATCTTCCACTCCATCGCCATCTTGTAGACTGGCGAATTTTGCGCCCCGTCAATCCAGCTTTGCGGCACCCCATCGGCCAGCGCCTGTTTGATCACTTCGGGATCATGCGGATCAAGGAAGAGATCACACTGGCTTTGATAGAGGTCTGTTTCTTCCCGAACTGATGCGGCTTCTTCGATCTTGTCTGAATCATACAAAAGCACGCCCAGATAACGAATGCGCCCGACACAGGTTTCCGAACACACGGTCGGCTCGCCGGCCTCGATACGCGGATAACAGAAGGTACATTTTTCTGACTTGCCGGACTGCCAGTTAAAATAAATCTTCTTGTAAGGGCAGCCAGAGACACACATGCGCCAGCCCCGGCATTTGTCCTGATCAATCAGCACAATGCCGTCTTCCTCGCGCTTATAAATCGCGCCCGAGGGGCAAGACGCCACACACGATGGGTTCAGACAATGCTCGCACAGGCGCGGCAAATACATCATGAATGTATTTTCAAATTCGCCGTAAATGTCTTTTTGGATTTTGTCGAAATTATAGTCTTTGGAGCGTTTCTCAAACTCACCGCCCAGGATTTCCTCCCAGTTGACGCCCCAGTCCGGTTTTTCCTTGAACTTGCCCGTGATCGCCGATTTCATCCGCGCCGTGGGAACCGTTTTGCTCTCCTTGGCGGTTTTCAGATGGTCGTATTCATAGGTAAACGGCTCGTAATAGTCGTCGATCAAGGGCAGATCGGGATTGGCAAAAATGTTGGAGAGAACCCCCAGTTTGCCACCGATTTTTGGCTTTAACTTGCCCGCCTTGTTCAGCTCCCAGCCGCCTTTCCACTCGGACTGGTCTTCCCAGTTTCGCGGATAGCCAATACCGGGCTTGCTTTCCACATTATTGAACCAGGCATATTCAACGCCGCCACGGCTGGTCCACACGTTTTTACAGGTGATGGAACAGGTGTGACAGCCAATGCATTTGTCCAGATTGAGGACCATGCCGATTTGTGCACGAATAGTCATTGGGCTGGCTCCGTTACTTTAGGTGTATTGATGGGTTGGCCTTCAACATAGGGGTCTTCCATCCAGTCCACCGTGTTGGTTTTCCGTAAAATCACGAACTCATCGCGGTTTGACCCAACGGTGCCGTAATAGTTGAAGCCATAGGAAAGCTGCGCGTAACCGCCGATCATGTGGGTGGGTTTCACCACCGCTCTGGTGACCGAGTTGTGAATGCCACCCCGTTTGCCGGTAATGCGGCTGCCGGGGGTATTCATGGTCTTTTCCTGCGCGTGATACATCATGCACATGCCTTCGGGCACACGCTGGCTAACCACCGCTCGGGCGGTAATGGCACCATTGACGTTATAAAGCTCGATCCAGTCATTATCGGCCACGTCAACCTTGCGGGCGTCGATTTCCGAGAGCCAGACCACCGGCCCGCCCCTGTTCATGGTGAGCAGCAGCAAATTGTCTGAATAGGTCGAGTGAATGCCCCATTTCTGGTGCGGGGTGATCCAGTTCAGCGTGATCTGTTTGGCGTCACCACCGCGCGATTTTACTGAATTGGTGATAGTACGGGTATTGATGGGCGGTTTGTAAACGCACAGACTTTCACCAAAGTCACGCATCCATTCGTGATCCTGATAGAACTGTTGGCGTCCAGTCAACGTGCGCCACGGGATCAGCTCGTGCACATTGGTATAACAGGCATTATAGCTGACGTGCTCGTCCTCAAGGCCGGACCAGGTTGGCGAAGAAATAATCTTGCGCGGCTGGGCCTGAATATCCCGAAAGCGGATTTTTTCGTCCTCTTTGGGCCGGGCCAGATGGGTATGATCGCGGCCCGTCATTTTGGACAAGGCAGCCCAGGCTTTCACCGCCACCTGACCATTGGTTTCAGGGGCCAGAGAGAGGATCACCTCGGTCGCATCAATATCGCTTTCGATGCGCGGCTGACCTTTACTGACGCCTTCATCGCGTACAGTTTTGTTGAGTTTGCCCAGCAATTCCACTTCGGCTTCAGTATTCCAGCCAATGCCCTTGCCGCCATTGCCAAGTTTGGAAAGGAGCGGACCAAGGGAGGTGAACTTCTTGTAAAGGTTTGGATAATCGCGCTCCACCTCGACAAGGTTAGGCATGGATTTGCCCGGAACCGGGTCGCATTCGCCCTTTTTCCAGTCAGAAACGCCCAGTGCCTGGCCCAACTCACCCGGTGTATCGTGCAAGATCGGCACGGTCACTAGGTCGGTTTCCACGCCCAGATGGCCGGGACAGATTTCCGAGAATTTACGCGCCAGGCCTTTGAAAATATCCCAGTCCGAGCGGCTTTCCCAGGCCGGGTCCACGGCGCGGGATAACGGGTGAATGAAGGGGTGCATGTCCGAAGTGTTCAGGTCGTTCTTCTCATACCAGGTGGCGGTTGGCATCACGATGTCTGAATAAACGGCGGTGGTGGACATCCGAAAATCAAGCGTTACCACCAGGTCAAGTTTACCTTCGGGCGCATTTTCATGCCATTTCACTTCGGAGGGCTTGGCCGCACCCATTTCGTCCAGATCGTCGCTCATCACGCCATTTTGCGCGCCCAGTAAATGGCGCAACATGTATTCGTGCCCCTTGCCCGAAGAGCCAAGAATGTTCGAGCGCCAGATAAACAGATTACGCGGGAAATTATCACTCCGGTCCGGGTCTTCGCAGGCAAACTGCAAATCACCGGATTTCAGACGATCCACCACATAATCCTTGGTGGTTTTGCCTTCGCGTTTGGCCTTTTCCGCCAGCCATAATGGATTTTCATCCAATTGCGGTGCCGATGGCAGCCAGCCCATACGTTCAGAGCGCACATTACAGTCAATTAGGGAATGGTCTTTCCATTTTTCGGCATTGGCCAACGGTGAAAGAATTTCATCCACGCCCAGTTTTTCATAACGCCATTGGTTGGAATGCGCGTAGAAAAACGAGGTCGAGTTCATTTGCCGGGGCGGACGGTTCCAATCCAGCCCAAAGGCCAGCGGCAACCAGCCGGTTTGCGGGCGGAGCTTCTCCTGCCCCACATAGTGCGCCCAACCGCCGCCGGATTTGCCGATACAACCACACATAATCAGAAGATTTATAATCCCCCGATAAGTCATATCCATATGGTACCAGTGATTGATCGCGGCGCCCAAAATAACCATAGAGCGCCCACGGGTCTTGTCGGCATTATCAGCAAATTCACGGGCGACCTGAATGATTTTATCGGCGGAAACGCCGGTAATAATTTCGGCCCAGGCCGGGGTATAGGGCACATTATCGTCATAGCCCTTGGCAACGTTTTCGCCGCCCAGACCACGATCAATGGCATAATTTGCCGCCATCAGGTCATAAACTGTCGCCACATAAGTGGTCTTTTTACCTTTCAGCATCACTTTGCGCACAGGCAATTTACGCACTTGCACGCTGTCATGATCGGTGTGGGCAAAGATTTTGCTTTCGTGTTCCTGATTGCCAAAATACGGGAAAGCAACGTCCAGAACATCGTCAGGCTTGTCGATATTGCTTAAATTAGGCCAGATGTCCTCGCCGGAGGCACTGTCCTTGGCCTCAAGATTCCATTTGCCATTCTCACCCCAGCGCGAACCAATAGTACCGTTTGGCACCCGGTGGCTTTGCGAGGTTTCATCAAAAACAACCGATTTCCATTCGGCATTATTTTTCTCTTTTAGAGCGTCGGTAAAGTCCGAAGCGCGCAAATTGCGCGTGGGCACATAATGATCACCCTGTTTTTCCAGCAGAACCTGCATCGGCATATCAGAATAATTGCGCACATAATCGGTGAAATATTCTGAATTTTTGCCCAGATGGAATTCCTTGAACACCACATGGCCCATGGCCATGGCCATGGCGGCATCGGTGCCCTGGCGCGGGTTCAGCCAGATGTCGGTCAGCTTGGCCACTTCGGAATAATCCGGTGTGACAGAGACCGTCTTGGTGCCCTTATAGCGCACTTCGGTGAAGAAGTGGGCGTCCGGTGTGCGCGTTTGCGGCACGTTGGACCCCCAGGCAATGATATAGGAAGAGTTAAACCAGTCGGCGCTTTCGGGCACGTCGGTTTGCTCGCCCCAGGTTTGCGGGCTTGATGGCGGCAGATCGCAATACCAGTCATAGAAGCTAAGGCAGACGCCGCCCATCAGTGACAGATAACGCGAACCGGCCGCATAAGACACCATGGACATGGCCGGGATCGGTGAAAAGCCAAACACCCGGTCCGGACCCCATTTCTTGGTGGTGTAGATATTGGCCGCCGCCGTGATCTCGTTCACTTCGTCCCAATCAGCGCGGACAAAGCCGCCAAGGCCGCGCATTTTCTTATAGTCATTGGCTTTGGCAGGGTCGGAAACAATGCTGCCCCAGGCCAGAACCGGATCACCATGTTCTGCCTTGGCCGCACGATAGAGCTTCAGAAGGCGCGAACGGATCAACGGGTATTTCAGCCGGGCCGCAGAATAGAGATACCAGGAATAACTGGCCCCGCGCGAGCACCCGCGTGGTTCATGATTGGGCATGTCGGGCCGGGTGCGCGGGTAATCGGTTTGTTGGGTTTCCCAGGTCACCAGACCATTTTTGACATAGATTTTCCAGCTACATGATCCAGTGCAATTCACCCCATGGGTGGAGCGCACAATCTTGTCGTGTGCCCAGCGTCCGCGATAGGCTTTTTCCCAGTCTCGGGACTCGGTCGTGGTAATCCCGTGACCATTCGAGAATTTGCCGTCAACCTTGGAAAAATAGGTCAGTCTGTCAATGAAATTGCTCATGGATCCTTGTCCTTAAGAGTTCGGTTTCGTGATGAAAAGATAAAACTGGCGGGCGATTTCACGCCCGCCAGTCAATGGTTTTACGGGTTCTTCACATAGGCGTCTTTGCGAAGGTAGAACCACCAGTTGATGGCAATGCACAAAACATAGAAGGCGGCAAAGCCATAAAGCGCATATTCCGGGGTGGTGGCTTTGATCTGTTCGCCAAACACTTTTGGAATGATGAAGGCGCCATAAGCGGCAACCGCAGAGGTCCACCCAAGAACAGGGCCAGCCTGTTCCTTGTCAAACACCATGGCGATGGTTCTAAAGGTAGAGCCATTACCAATGCCAGTGGCAGCAAACAGGATGATGAACAGAGCCAAGAAAGGCACGAAATAATCCTGAGGCGTGGCCGAGACGTATGCCAGCTTCATATAGTATGCCACACCCAAAGCCGCAGCGACCATGACCACCGAGATAATCTGGGTGACTTTGGCGCCGCCCATTTTGTCAGCAACCATGCCGCCAAGCGGACGAATAAGCGCACCAATAAATGGCCCGGTCCAGGCAAACATCAGTGCACTTGGGCCATCAGGGTTGGCCAGATTATGGGTCATCACCCCATCAACCATCACATGTTGGAAACCAAAAATCACTTTGATGGAAAGACCAAACGCCACGGCAAATCCAATGAACGAGCCAAAGGTCATGGTGTAGATCACTGTCATCGCCCAGGTGTGCTTGTTCTTGAAGATTTTGTACTGGTGATTGAGGCTTTCACTGATCGAGCCTGGAATGAGTTTCAAGGCAAACACAGTCAGCGCAATCACGATCGGCAGCACAATCCATTTGCTGATCATCAGGCCCGAGCCACCAACGTTGGCAGGCAGCATCAGCCACAGACCAAAAATGGCGGTGGTAAAACCAATCAGCAACATGCCGGTGATTTTGGCAAAGGCACTGATGGGCGAGCCGATATTAGGCGAGACGTGCTTGGCGGTGATATTGTTCATGCCAAACCAGGCGGCAATAACGATCGGGATTAAAATCACAACCCAGATATAACCGGCATTGTGCAGATAGGTTTCCGTCCCGGCTGGGATTTTACCGATCAAGGTGCCCGATGTGGCTTTGAGCACCATAGGCACGCCGCCAAAAATGCCAGCGGTCATCACCAATGGCACCAGGATTTGCATGGTTGTCACACCAAAATTACCAAGGCCTGCATTCATGCCCAACGAATAGCCAGCCATGCGTTTGGGGAAGAAAAAGCTTATATTGGACATTGAGGAAGCAAAATTACCACCGCCAAAACCGGATAGGAGCGCCATCAGTTGGAACTGCCAGAGCGGCGTATCGGGGTTTTGCAACAAATAACCCGTGCCAGCGGCAGGGATGATAAGTAGCGCCGTGGTGAAAAAGATGGTGTTGCGCCCACCGGCCAGCCGGATAAAGAAGGTTGAAGGGATGCGCAAAGTCGCCCCCGTCAGACCTGCGATCGCGGCCAGGGTAAACAGCTCGGACTTGGCAAAGGGATAGCCAAGATTGATCATTTGCACCGTGATGATGCCCCAATAGAGCCACACCGCAAAGCCGCACAAAAGGGCCGGAATGGAAATCCACAGGTTTCGGTTGGCAATGGCTTTGCCGGTAGAGGCCCATTCGGCCTCATCTTCCGGGTTCCATTGTTGTAGGTCTTTAGCCATTTTAGGCTCCTATCGTTAGCGTATGCCGTTATTTGGCAGGGGTGCCGTGCAGGTCTTCCATTTCGGGAAGGTCACGCGGACCGTGTTGTTCAGGATGTTGGGAACGTTCCAGACGCTGGATGGAAAAGTGCATCCAGATGAGCGCAATACCGATGAGAATGGTCAGCAGCATAAAGCAGCTAGTCCAGACACCGATCAGATCGTTCATCACACCAAAGGTGATGGGCAAGATAAAACCACCAAGACCACCGATAAGGCCGACAATACCGCCCACGGCCCCCACATGATCCGGGTAGTAAACCGGGATGTGCTTGTAGACCGCCGCCTTGCCAAGCGACATGAAGAAGCCAAGCACGATGGTCAGCGAGACAAACATCCACAGAGGGATAGTCAGATTAAATTCAATCGGTCCGTTAATGCCGGCCACGCGATAATCGGTGGCGGGATAAGACAGAAAGAAACAGGCCACAAAGGTCACGCCAAAGGTCCAGTACATGACCCGGCGCGCACCGATTTTATCGGAAAGCCAGCCGCCTATGCCGCGAAAGATCGACCCGGGCAAAGCATAACTGGCAGCCAGCAGACCAGCCGTGCCAAGCGGCAGGCCATAAGCACCGACATAATAGCGGGGCAACCACAGGGCCAACGCCACAAAGCCGCCAAAAACAAAGAAATAATAAAGTGCAAACCGCCAGACCTGAAGATGTTTCAGGGGGGCAAGTTGCTGGATAAAGCTTTCATGCTTCACGCCCTGGGCGCGGCGCTGGAGATGCACCGGGTCATCCTGGGCGAATAGAAAGAAGATAACCGAGGTCACGGCGATGATCGCCGCATAGACCAGAGCGACATTTTGCCACGCCCCGCCAACAGCCACCAGCAGGATCGGGGCACCAAAATTGGTTATGGCCGCGCCGACATTCCCCATGCCAAAAATACCAAGGGCGGTGCCTTGTTTCTCTTTGGGATACCATTTGGAGACATAAGTCACGCCTACGGCGAAACTGCCCCCGGCCAGGCCAACGCCCAATGCGGCGACCAGAAACATGGTGTAGGTGTTGGCAAAGGAGAGCAGCGCCACGGCGATGGCAGTCAGCATCATTTGCGTTGAATAAACGATTTTCCCGCCATATTGGTCGGCCCAGATGCCAAGAAAAATCCGGCTGAGCGAACCGGTCAGGATTGGTGTGGCCACCAAAATACCAAACTGGGTATCGCTCAACCCCAGCTCGGCTTTGATCTTGATGCCGATAATTGAAAAAATCGTCCATACGGCAAAGCAAACCGTAAAGGCCAGCGTTGAGGATGTTAGTGCCCTCGTTTGCTGACCGGGGGTGACGTTATCTAGGTGTCCCATTGCCCTCTCCAGGATAGAGTTTCTGACATTACGTTGGTGCATCATTGCCATTTGTGCCAAGATGCAATTGATCCAGGTCAAAAATACTGAAAAAACCTGGGCACGCGAAACGTGAAGGAATGAGGACGTCAATGGACAGCAAAGTCACACTCGGACCTGTCACGATTTCCGCCCTGCTGAAATTAGGCGAATTGGCGCATCAATTACAATTGGAGCGTGGGTGCACGGCACTGTTTATTGATAGTGATGGCGAGATTTTTTCAGACGAATTACGCCAGCAACGTAAAGACACCAATGCAGCAGCAAACGCCCTGCAATCAGTTTGTGATTCGCCAGAGCTTGCCACCAGTATTGGCGTCACCACTTTGCACAAAGTGCTGGAAATTCTGGGCACGGCTCAGGACCTGAGCACCCATAGACTTCAGGTGGACCAGTTCAGCCTGTCTTTTGCCCGCGCCATCAATTTCTACACCTATACGACGCTCAGCCCCATTCTGGACGCACAGATAGAGATTGCCCTGCACGTCACCAGCGCGAGGCCCACCGCCGCAACCGCCTATGCCAATTTGTTGCAGTGGAAAGAGCGTGTGGGCCGGGAACGCGCCTGGGGCGCACACGGCTTTTGTAGCCAGGTGTTTAAAAATCGCGAATTTACCGAACGTATGCTCACTCTGATTGATGAACAGGGCGCCTATAAACGCGCCTTTATGTCGCTGGCCTCGCCCGCGCAGCGTGAACTGGTGGAAAAGGTCACCTCTGGCTATGTCATGCAATTTGTCGAGGATATGCACGCCATGCTGGCCAGCGATGCGCAGGCCAAAAAGCTGGAAGCCATTTCCCCGGTCACCTGGTTTGAATTGCTTACGGGAAAAATAGAACGGTTAAAACTGGTCGAGATCGAGCTGGTCAACACGCTGGTCGCCGCCCCAATTTCCCCGAGTCACCAACAGGAAATCCCGGCCAGAAGAACGACGCTTTCCAGCAGTCTGGAACGGCATATGCCGTTGATCCGGGCCTTGCCCGCGTTTTCCAAGCTGGAAGAAAAAGAGCTGAACTCCCTGTTATCGCACGCCACCATACAAGAGTGCGACAAGGGCAAGTTGTTGTTTTTACAATCCGAACCCCTGTCGCGTTTTTACCTGATCCTGTCAGGCTGGGTAAAACTTTTCAAAGGCTCAGATGCGGGAGACGAGGCGGTTCTGCAAATGCTCTCCGCTGGCGATAGCGTCATGGAAGCGGCGATTTTGCTGAACATCCCCTCTGTGGCCAGTGCGCAGGTGGTGGAAAAAGCCACGCTTCTGTCGCTGCCCGCCCCGGTGGTGCGTCAGGTCTTACAGGACAATAACGCCTTTGCCCTGAACATGATCGGCAGCCTCTCTATGCGCTCGCAACATCTCATCCAACAGATCGAGCATTCGCGCCTGCGCAATGCGTCCGAGCGGGTGGGCTGGTATTTGCTGAAACTGGGCATTGAAGAAGGCGGCGAGAACACCACGGCGATTCGCCTGCCTTACGATAAATCGCTGATTGCCTCGTATCTGGATATGACGCCGGAAACTTTTTCACGCACGTTAAAGAAGTTCCGTGCTCAGGGCTTTCGGATCGAAAACGACACCATCACCCAGCCACATCCAAAGGCACTGTGTGCGTTTTGCGAAGAAAGTCTGGCCAATGCCTGTCGCTATCGCGACGAGCCGGATTGCCCCGGCACCTATCTCTAGCTAAGCCCCCGCCTTTAACCATTAGTCTAATTTCTTGTGAATCTTGATTGTTTAACGTTGAACTTTATGTTATTGGTTTAACGTTGAAGAATATAACGCCTCCCCGGCCTCACGAAAAATGGAGACCCCATGTCACTCAATCGGCGTGATTTTCTAAAAATCGCAGGCAGCTCAGCCATTATTCTCCCGGCCACGGCCTGCACCACGGGCACCGACGCTGCGCGCCAGCCCCCCCGCTGGCCCCTAGAGGCGAAAATAAAACAGGCATGAGCACCTCACCGCCCCCAGATCCGACTTTCACGGTTTTTACCGAAATTGGCATTATAAGCCAGCTCAGCCAGAATGCGCTGGAACGCGCTTTGCCTGATGGCCTGCGCATGGCCCATTTTAACGTGCTGACACATTTTGTCCGCCGGGGGCAATCCCAAAACCCAACAGAGCTGGCCAAGGCCTTTCAGGTGACCAAAGGGGCCATGACCAACACATTGAACCGTCTGTCGGGGCGCGGTCTGGTGCAGATCAGGGCCAACGCAAACGATGGGCGTGGCAAACGCGTCTTTATCACCGATGCGGGGCGCGCCATGCATGGGCGGGCGCTAGCCGCCATCACCCCGGTGATGCACGAGGCCTTGTCTACGTTTGGGCAAGCAGAGTTTGAAGCCGCTTTGCCGTTTCTTGCCCGTTTGCGCGAAACACTGGATAGCGCGCGCGATTAGGCCCATAAGGTTCATCATAAATCCGGGAGGGCATGATGAGACTGATCGTAACGCTGGTGGGCTTTTGGTGCGCCTTTGCACTGGGCACAACTGTAAAGGCCGATGAAACCGCTTATCTTTTACAGCCTGATGCCGTCTTTGACGGCCAGAGCCTGCACACGGGCTGGGCGGTTATTGTAAAAGGCAAAACCATATTGGCCGCAGGGCCAGCCAGTACATTGAGCGTGCCCCAAAACACACGCACCATCACTATGGCGGGGCAAACCCTGCTGCCCGGTCTGATTGATAATCACAGCCATATTTTGCTGCACCCTTATGATGAGACGAGCTGGACCGATCAGGTTTTAAAAGAACCGCTGGCTTTGCGCACCGCCCGGGCTGTGCCGCATTTGCGCAATACCTTAATGGCTGGCTTTACCACTTTGCGTGATCTGGGCACCGAGGGCGCGGGCTATGCGGATGTCGGCCTGAAAGCAGCGGTCGAGCGGGGGATTATCCCCGGGCCGCGTCTGGTGATTACCACCCGCGCCATTGTCGCAACGGGCAGTTATGGCCCCAAGGGCGCACCGGAATTTAACCTGCCGCTGGGTGCACAAAGCGCCGATGGGCACGATGAACTGATCCGTGTGGTGCGCGAGCAGATCGGCAAGGGTGCCGACTGGATTAAAGTCTATGCCGATTACCGCTGGGGACCAGACGGTCAGGCCATGCCCACCTTCTCCGAGGACGAACTAAAAGTGATCGTGCAGACCGCCCGCTCATCGGGCCGTCCGGTGGTGGCCCATGCCAGCAGTGCAGAAGCGATGATGCGCGCGGTGAATGCCGGTATTGAAACGATCGAGCACGGCGATGGCGCCACCATGGACGTGCTGAAAGCCATGGCAAAAAATGATGTTGCTTTTTGCCCGACACTGGCCGCCGGGGATGCGGTCACCCAATATAATGGCTGGAAAAAAGGCGTGGACCCGGAACCGGCCCGTATCACCGCCAAACGCGCAATGTTTAAACTGGCCCTAAAAAGCGGCGTGACCATTTGCAATGGCTCCGACGTTGGCGTCTTTACCCATGGCGATAATGCCCGCGAGCTGACCCTGATGGTGGATTATGGCATGACGCCCATAAATGCCCTTCGCGCCGCCACATCCACCAATGCCAAAGTGCTGCACTGGCAAGATAAAATCGGCACCATCAAGCCCGGCCTGCTGGCCGACATCATCGCGGTTAAGGGCGATCCGACCGCTGACATCACCGCCCTTAACGATGTGCGCTTTGTGATGAAAGACGGGGTAATTTATAAAGGTGGGGAATAGTCTGCCCTAATACTTTCGTCGTTCTCCGGCTTGACCGGAGAATCCATGCAGCCGTGTGCCCATAACCATCCTTCCCCATGCACCCTCCGGTCAAGCCGGAGGGCGACGAGACGAAGGCCCGTTTTCAAAGGAGAAAGCGTGCGTTTTGTGATGGAAGATGGGGAATAAGGATTATCGCTTTGCCGCTTTAGGGGATCGAACAAGGAGCGATAACAAAAACTGGATTAATAGTCCCGCCAACCCGGCAATGAAAAGCGTCGCGCCAAAAAGATTCAACATTCGGTTTTCCATGCGAATCGTGCGGACCGCGCGTATCTGTTCACGGTAAGCTCGCTGTCCAGCAGGGACGTCAACCGTAAACATTCGACCATGGTCAGTATAAAAATCCAGATACTTTTCATCATATTTTTCAGGCACGCTTTGGAATGGATTTTTCACATCAGCGGCCACCACACCTGGTGAAATATAGTGATATAGCCTGTTTGGAAAAAAACTTCACCTTCCGCAATACTTCCAAACAAAAAACCTAGAGCAATAGAGGTCACAGAAGCGATAACACACGCCCGCTGCTTTCGATAATGCGCCCGTTTTTGCGCGCTGGCGGCCTTGGCAATTTGTGGCAAGGCCGCTAATTGCGCCGCCATCTGGCCGTGAGTATCATCGGCAAGAAACTCTGCCGGGCTTAGTTGAAACACTCCAAGCAAACGGTCCAGTACCTCGGCAGAGGGCAGTCCCTTGCCGTTCTCCAGCCGTGATAAATAGGATTGTTCGATATTGGCCTTCGCCGCCAGTTCCGGCTGTGTCCAGTCATGAACAGCGCGCAGGTTTTTCAGTTTTTCGCCAAGCAACATCTTGGGCCTCCTCCATCAAATTCGCAATTATTCTTGGATATTCTTCGACGAATAGGAAGAAAAATATTATGGCATAAGCGGTAATAATAACGAATGTGCAGCCCAAAAGGGTGAAAATGGCATGTCTCAGGCAAGCACCACCCTCACCCTGAGCGCGCCCATAGGCGACAGACCAAACCTTATCATTCAGCCTCCACACGTGTCATTACCCGATTCATTCGGGTAATCCAGCATGGCTTTTAAGCTCAACTGGATTGCCGGGACAAGCCCGGCAATGACACATTGGGGGCGGTGTACTTGTTACAAATCAAACAACAGGCGTTCGGGGTCTTCCAGGCATTCCTTGACGCGCACCAAGAAGGTCACGGCACCTTTGCCATCGACCACACGGTGATCATAGGAAAGCGCCAGATACATCATCGGACGGATGACCACTTCGCCATTTATCGCCATCGGGCGATCCTTGATGGCGTGCATGCCCAATATGCCGCTTTGCGGGGCGTTCAAGATCGGCGTGGACATGAGCGAGCCATAAACCCCGCCATTGGTGATGGTAAAGGTCGCGCCCATCATTTCGTCCATGGACAGTTTTCCATCGCGGGCCTTTTTCGCCAAGGCAGAAATGCCCAGCTCAATCCCGCCCATAGAAAGCGCATCGCAATCACGAACAACCGGCACCACAAGGCCCTTGTCTATGCCCACCGCAACGCCAATGTCGTAATGGTTTTTGTAAATCAGGTCGGTGCCGTCGATTTCCGCATTGACCTCGGGTACGTCTTTAAGTGCCGTCACGCAGGCCTTCACAAAGAAGGACATAAAGCCAAGTTTAATACCGTGTTTTTTGGCAAAAAGGTCTTTGTATTTGGCCCGGGACGCCATAATGGCGCTCATATCCACCTCGTTAAACGTGGTCAGCATCGCCGCCGAGTTTTGGGCCTCTTTTAAGCGCTTGGCGATGGTTTGACGCAGACGGGACATGCGCACCCGCTCTTCGCGGGGGCCGGTATCGCGCGGCGCAACGGCTGGCGCTGGTGCCGGAGCGGCACTGGCCGCCAAAGCGTCACCCTTGGTGATGCGCCCGCCTTTGCCTGTGCCAGAAACACTGGCCGGGTCAACGCCTTTTTCCGCCATCACGCGCGCAACATTGCGAAATAATAGCGAATAGTGTTGGTAGTGCGGTTGGCTTTAAATTAAGGCTTAATAATTGCGGAATTTATTGTACCCCTGGTGTG
>NVVV01000044.1 GCA_002733495.1 Robiginitomaculum sp. | reverse complement strand
TGGACTATGTGAAACCCTCCTTTGCCAAAAGAAGCTTGAATCACAATTCAAAACAAAAGGGAATCCTCTTTCGTTTCAGTTGGGGAAGAAAGTGCTCTAGGCGGCCCGGATATTGCGCAAGAAGTCTTCAACCTGGGTGCGCAGTGTTTCGGCCTGCTTGCCCAGTTCGCCGGCTGCATCCACCACATTGCCAGAGGCCGCGCCGGTTTCATTGGCGCCTTCCAGAACCTCGATAATATTGCGCGAAACATCCTGTGTACCGGTAGCCGCTTCCTGAGTATTGCGCGCAATCTCCTGAGTGGCGGCGGCCTGTTCCTCTACGGCGGCATTAATCGCCACAGAAACTTCGTTCATTTCATCAATGGTGCTGCGAATTTCACCAATGGCCTCAACAGACTGCGCGGTAATATTCTGCATGCTCTGAATCTGACCAGCAATGTCTTCGGTGGCCTTGGCGGTTTGTGTTGCCAGAGATTTCACTTCGGATGCGACAACGGCAAAGCCGCGACCGGCTTCACCAGCCCGTGCAGATTCAATTGTCGCATTCAGCGCCAACAGGTTTGTCTGTTCGGCAATATCGGAAATCATATTGACCACTTCGCCAATTTTCTCAGCGGCGCGGGCCAGAGATTCAATGGTGTCATTTGTGGTTTGCGCCCGCTCCACGGCCTTGCTGGCAATTTCGGTAGAATGCGAAACCTGCTGTGCGATCTCTCTTACTGATGCACCCATTTGATCGGCGGCGGTCGCCACCACAGAAACGTTTGCTGTGGCTTCTTCAGCTGCCGCCGATACCGTGGTTGATTTTTCAGAAGTATGTTCAGCGGTGCGCGCCATGGTCTGGGCCGTGGTTTCCAGCTCAGTTGCTGCGGCGGCGACAGATTCTACGATGCCAAGGACATTTTGCTCAAATGTACCGGCCAGCGCTTCCATTTCTTCGCGCTTTGTATTCTCGATTTCTTCCAGATAGATAGAGATAGCAAAATCCATATCCAGCATGGCGGCTTTGTTCAAGGCGGTCAGATAAAGCGCGCGTTTCTCGGCCATCTTATCAGCACCAAAGCCTTTGGAAACGAATTCCGTAGATATTTTTTGTGCCAATTCTGAAACAATAAAAGCATACCCTGCGATATACCAGCGCGGCTCCAAGCCCAGCTTGGCATGCACTTTGCCAATGCGGCGCACCGATTGAACATAGGCATCGTTAAATTCGCCGCTGGCAATATTCATCCAGTGCTCAAACTGTTTTTGGCCGGCATGCTTCTTTTGCTCTGCGGTGCCAAAAAAACGGTCCACCTGCGGCCATTGACCGATATGTTCATAAAAACGGGTGAGAATGTCCGGCAACCATTCCTTGATATAGGGTTGCATTTCGCGAAGAGCACCGCCGCAACGGCCACGTTGCAGATCCATAAACTTCAAGCGTTCTTCAAGTGCGATTGAATCTGTCATAATATGTCCTGTTCTCCAGCCTGTGATTGGTCAACGCGCTATAGTGCCCGACGCCGTTTCCCCGTTAATGCCTTAATGTACCCGATTTGGTTACTAAAACCTTAGCGTCATGAATATGGTTATAACAATTTTTAGTTGTGTTTTAATATTTATCTAATTATGCGTTTAGTTTAGAAGTATAATACACGCACCCCATACGGCATAAGGTTACCGCGCGCTGGCAAATCCCTGAACATAGTCAAAAAGGGAATATAGCGTCATGGCGGCGGCAATGCCGACCAGCGCCAGCGTGACCGTATCGGCAAGTCCAAAAATATGCGCCAGCACCACGGCAATCTGCACGACGCCCTGAATGACCGCCTTGATTTTTCCCGAAAGCCGCGCGCCGATGCTGACCCCGCGCGACGCGGCCATGATACGGGCGTAAGAAACAATAATATCGCGAAACAAAAACGGGAAAACCAGCCAGAGCGGCATCCAGCCTGCTGCGGCAAACGCCATAAAAACAGTCAGGCGATACAGACTGTCGCACAAGGGGTCCAGGGCCTGGCCCAACCCGCTGGAAAGTCCCATTTTTCGGGCCAAGGCTCCATCCAGAACATCAGAAACTTCGCTCACGATCGCCAGCGCGACAACCAGCCATAGTAAGGGCGAGCCTGTCGTCAGAAGATAATATATGCCAAAGCCCAAAACCACGCGCGACAAGGTCAGGATATTCGGTGCGGTGAAAAACCCCGGCGTGCTGGCCAAATCTTTTTCCTGTTTGGCACTCATGGCTTAGTCCCTTTTATTGTTGTTGAAGCAAGATAACAGCGCTTTTGCCACTTCGGCAAAGCCCCGTCCCGCATCAGATTTGGTAACATAAGCGGGCTTATCTTCGGGTGCCAGATGATAATTCTCTATCCCCTGCACCCCGACGGAAAGCGGAAAGCGGCGAAACATCGGCACATCATTGGGCGAATCGCCCGTATAAACACTCTGCGCCAGAACGGCATCCACCGTCTTGCCCTCTACCTCGTTCAGCCAGCGCGCAAACATTGATAATTTATCATAACTGCCAAACCAGGCATTGACGTGGATAGAGCTGACCTTGGCGGTGGCCCCGGCCTCTTCAAAGCGTTCGCGAATGGCCTCTGCGGTGCTCAGAGGCAAAGGTCCCACTTCCTCGGCAAAATCCACCGCCACATCACTGGCCCGCCACGGATTATCTTTTGCCAGTGCGGTGCCTTCAAATTCACCAACAATGTCGCCAGCGATTGTGTGCAGCCGTTTCAAATTGGCCGTACGCACATCTGCCGGGTCATTCCATATCTGGCGGACCTTGTCCCCATCGCGGTAAAAGCACAGTGCGCCGTTCTCGCCAACCACCGCATCAACCGGGAAAAACCGCGCAATCATATCGCACCAGCCCGCTGGTCGCCCGGTGATCAGCACCACAACGCACCCCGCCGCGCGCAAATCCTCTAGCGCACGATAGCTGTCGGCGGGAAAAACCCCGTCATCGGTCAGCGTATCGTCAATATCCGACAACAGATAATGCACGCCCGAGAGGGCAGACACTGGCATTTCATCAAATGGCTTCACCGCGTTCACATATCCTCATGAAAATAGTCATAAATGGTTTTGGCCATGCGTTTGGACACACCGTCTGCCGCTGACAGGTCATTAATGCTGGCGGACCTGACCGCTTTGGCAGACCCAAAGCGCGCCAGCAAGGCTTTTTTACGCAAGGGACCAACACCCGGAACACCATCCAGAGGATTTTCCCGCGCCCCCTTGGCCCGCCGCCGCCGGTGCGCGCCAATGGCATAACGGTGCGCCTCGTCGCGCAGCCTTTGCAGATAATAAAGCACCGGATCACGATGCTCCAGACGAAAAGGTTTCTGCCCGGGAATAAAAAACTGCTCCCGGCCTGCATCGCGCTCGACCCCTTTGGCAATGCCGGCCACTTTGACTTGCGTCTGGCTAATCCCCAGATCAGCCATCACCTGCACCGCCTCTTTTAACTGCCCGGCCCCGCCATCAACCAAAACCAGATCGGGCACCATGGCTGTGCCTTTTTCCTTTTCCTTCAAAAGACGAGAGAAACGCCGGGTCAGCACTTCGCGCATCATGGCAAAATCATCCCCGGGGGTCAGCTCTTCGGATTTAATATTAAAGATGCGGTACTGGTTCTTCTCCAGACCCTCTGGCCCGGAAACAATCATCGCCCCCACCGCATAGGTGCCCGATATGTGCGAATTATCATACACCTCGATCCGCTCTGGGGGCTGATCAAGATCAAACACTTTGGCCAATCCGGCCAATTGCGTCGCCCGGCTGGAGCTTTCTGCCAGCCGCCGCCCCAAAGCATCGCGGGCGTTATTCAGGCCCTGGCGCAAGAGGTCCAGTTTTTCGCCGCGCCTGGGCCTGATAATCTGGACGTGGCGACCAGCCCGCACCGAAAGCGCCTCGCACAGCAGTTCTTCTTCGGCAATATCATGGCTGATCACCAGGGTTTTTGGCGGGCGTTTATTCTCGTAAAACTGTGCCAGAAACGCCCCCAGCACCTCACCAGCACTGGCGCTTTTGTCATGGCGTGGGAAGAACGCCCGATCGCCCCAATTCTGTCCGGCGCGATAGAAAAACACCCGCACACAACTGGCCCCGCCATCCATGTGCAAGGCCACCACATCGGCGTCCCCTGTATTGGCGGGATTAACCCCCTGATGGGCGCTAACAGCGGCCAAAGCCCGAATGCGATCACGGACCTCTGCAGCCCTCTCATAGTCCTGAATTGCCGCCGCCTTTTGCATTTGCGCATTCAAGGCTTCGCCCAGTTCGTTGGATTTACCGCTTAAAAAGGCTTTGGCCTGCGCCACAAGATCCGCATAATCTTCGGGCAGTATCTCGCCCGTGCACGGAGCCGCGCAACGGCGGATCTGGTGCAGCATACAGGGGCGGGTACGCCCCTCATAAACCGGGTCAGAACAGGTGCGCAAAAGAAAGGCTTTTTGCAGGGTATCCAATGTGCGGTTCACGGCGCTGGCACTGGCAAAGGGGCCGTAATAATCCCCTTTTAGCGAGCGCGCACCGCGATGTTTCAGCACTTGCGGGGCCTCATGATCGCGGCGCAGCACAATATAGGGAAAGGATTTGTCGTCCCGCAGCAGGATATTATAGCGCGGCTTGAGGCGCTTGATCAGATTGGCCTCAAGCAGCAGGGCCTCGGTTTCGGTATCGGTGACAATGAATTCCATCGACCGGGTGGCGATGATCATGCGGGCAATACGGTTTGGCTGTTTATCAACCCGGGTATAATTATTGACCCGCACTTTCAGGCTTTTGGCCTTGCCCACATAAAGAACGCCACCATGCTCGTCCACCATCCGGTAAACACCGGGCTTGGCGGGCAGACGCCGCACATGATCCGCAATCAGGGCCGCGCCGGTCAGGGCGCTGGCTGAAGACGTTTCAGACTTGGGATCAGGGTCCATCGCTCATCCGGGTGATCTGCACACCGGCGGCATCGGCGGCGGCCAGCGCATTTGGTTTTTCAATACGGACGGTAACGGTGCGCACGCGGGTATCCTGCAAGCACCAATTGGCCAGCCGTTCGGCCAGGGTTTCCACCAATTGCACATGGCCTTCCTTGGCCAGCGCCTTGGCCTTGTTGGCCACCGCCTCATAATCAATGGTTTCGTTCAGGCGGTCATTACCAGGCGTCGGCGTGTCGCCCAAATCAAGGCTGACATCAATAAAGATCGGCTGGGTGCTTTCATGCTCGTGCGGGTAGACCCCGATCGAGGCATCGACGCGCAGGCCGCGCACAAAAATGGTGCTGTTATGCTTTGTCATTCGCCTACACCTTGCACATCAGCGGTCCGCCACAAAAGGTGCTGGCCACCATCAACCACCAAAGTCTGCCCGGTCACCGCTTTGGCTTCCAGAAGATAACACACCGCGTCAACAATCTCGCGTACCGGCGAGCCGGTGCCAAGCAAGGTGGCTGAAACCTGCGCCTCAAAGTCTGCTTCGCTCTGGCGGGCATTACGCAATGTGGGCCCGGGGGCAATGGCATTAACGCGCACATGGGGTGCCAGCGCCTGCGCCATGGTCACAGTGGCACAGTTCAGCGCCGCCTTGGAAAGATAATAGCTGAAAAACTTTGGGTTGGGCTTGCGCACCCGCTGGTCAATCAGATTGATAATYGCACCGCYMTCRCCCTTTGGCAGATGCGCGGCAAAGGCCTTGGCMAGAAAYACCGGCGCSCGCAAATGGGCATCCATRTGCGTGTCCCAYARATCATGATCCAGATCRTGCAGCCGGTCATCTTCAAARTGCGAGGCATTATTRAYYAGGCCRTGCACCGGGCCRATGGCGGCAATCGCMYTGGGGATCAGATCATCAACYGCGCTTCGGTCTGTCAGRTCCGCCTGYACAGSGGCGGCAAARCCGCCATCRGCGCAAATYTGGTCAACCACRGCCAGCGCGTCTTGTTCMGAGTGGCGATAATGCACAGCCACACGCCARCCCTTGCGCCCCAGCGCCAGCGCCAGCGCYCTGCCAACCCGCGCGCCTGCGCCGGTAAYGAGAAYGCCGCGCGTGCTCACAACAAYCCTGAYYTGGYRATTAACCCAWAAAGRTAMGCGCCATAGATCARCAGCAAGAGCAAGCCTGCAACCCTTCCGATCTTGATACGCAAAAAGGCAAAGCCGCCCAAAAGCACACTGGTCCCGATCATCACCCAGAGATCATAATGCATAAAGCTTGGGGGCACTATCAGATCGCCGGTCATGGCTGACGCCCCGCCCACAGCAAACACATTAAAGATGTTCGAGCCAAAGGCATTGCCCACAGCCAGATCCCCGTGACGGCGAATGGCCGCAATGACCGAGGTCGCCAGCTCGGGCAAGGACGTACCAATGGCCACAATGGTCAGGCCAATAATGGCATCATCCACATGCAGCATCTCGGCAATACTAACCCCGTGGCTGCCAACCAGATGACCACCCAGCGGCAGGCTGATAATGCCCACCAGAATAAACAGTGAAATCTTCAGATTGCTGGCGGGCAGGCCCTCCATATGGTCCACATCGGCCAGTTCCTGTATATCGGCAGCAACGTTCATACCGGCGCGCGCCTGAAAAAAAAGGTAGAGCAGATAGACAATAATTAGCGAGAACAGCAACGCCCCCTGCCAGAACACAATCACCCCGCCAAGGGACAGGATGGTGAAGATGATCGAGGCCATCAGCGCAAACATGACATTGCGCCGGGTACCGGGTGCCGTTGTGGTGATCGGCACAATCATCGCCGGGATGCTGAGCACCAGAAGCATATTGGCAATGTTCGAGCCAACAATATTGCCCATGGCCAGACCCGGTGCACCCTTAAGAACCGCACCAACACTGACGACCAGTTCCGGTGCTGATGTACCCAGTGCCACAACTGTCAGGCCAATGATCAGCGAAGGCACGCCCCAGCGCCGGGCCAAAGCTGCCGAACCGCGCACCAGAATATCACCGGCAAACAGCAAAATAAAAACACCGGCGGCCAGCCAGAGAAAATGGATGAGAATTGGCATAGGCACTCCACTGTGGCCGCGCAAAACACAATAACGGGTTCAATGCACACCTATAGCCGGTGTCGGCAAAAAAAGGAAAGGGCGCGCACAGATAAAGGCGCGCATAGGCATATTCATAAATCTGAATTGCAACTTATAATAGATTATTACTTATTTTACACTTTAACGATATTTTACCCATCATCTTGCAATTGGAGAGACACATGCCTTCTGAGGACACACAAAACACAAAGGCTGTTCAGCGCCTGGAGACCATGAGCAGGACATTACGCACCCCCCTTACAGATATTCTGGGCATGGCGCACCTTCTGGATGATACGGTTCTGGAAAGTGACCAGAAAGAATATGTGCAGGCCATTATGCGCGCCAGTCATGAAGTTCTAGTCAGTCTGGATAATAATCTGGATCTTGTGCATCTGGATAATGAAGCCCTGGGGGTAAAGGAAGAATCCTTTGGCATCACCGAGGCGCTGTTGATTATGGTTGAGCGTTTGCGCCCTTCTGCCACAGCGCGCGGCCTAAGCCTCAGCCTGGAATTTGCACCCGACATTGGCACCAAAATCCATTGCGACAAGGGGCGTCTGTCCCAGGCCGTTTTTAATCTGACCGCCTATCTGATCAGCACCTATAAGGACGGCGTTTTACGCATGGCTGCCAATATTTCCGAAGGGCAATGGGGCGACACCCTGAACATAACCATTACCACAAATGCCCATAGTGATACCGATACGCCCGCCGGGGATACCCAGTCCGAAGAACTTGGCGTGACCCGTCGCCTGGCGCGCCTGATGGGCGGCGAGGTCAGCATTGAAACCGAGGATGATCAATCCTGTTGTGGCCAATTAAGCATTCTGATTGAACGCCCAGACACTGAAAGCGAAGAGGTTGAACGCCCGGCCCGTATTCTGGTTGCCGAAGACAGTCGGGCCAATCAGCGCCTGATCGGCCTAATTCTTGGCAAGCTTGGCCATGAATTTGAACTGGTTGCCAACGGAGCCGAAGCCGTAGAGGCCGTGAAAGTCAGCCGGTATGACATGGTGTTGATGGACCTGCACATGCCCGTAATGGACGGCATGGAGGCCTGTCAGAAAATTCGGGCGCTGGATGATGAAATCGCGGCCCTTGTCCCCGTTGTAGCCCTAACCGCCGATGTGCGCCCAGAAATGCCGGCCAGAGTATTGGAAGCCGGCATGGATGCCTATCTGACCAAACCACTGGATGTGGCCAAATTATCCGAAACCATTCAGGCCTGCATGGCTTCGTCCAAGACACAGCCGCTATCCCTGATCAAAAAGAGCGCCTGATTACCAGCGCAGCGTCGTCATGGCATAACGGGCATGGGTCTGATGATCCGATAAAAGCTGGCTAGCCTCGGCGGCAAAATCATCACCGGCAATCTGGTCATCATGAATACCGCCGGTGATGAATAAACAGTCCAGACCTTCTCTGGCGGCCCCCAGAATATCAGTAGGTAAACCATCGCCAATGGCCAGGATACGGCTTTTTTCAGCAGGCTTTTTCAAGAGGGCTGACAGTCGTTCATAGCTAAGCTGGTATATGGCTTCGTGGGGCTTGCCTGTATAAATGACCTTTTGGCCAAGGGCGGCATAGTTTTGCGCCAAAGCCCCAGCGCAATAAATCAGCCGGTCGCCAAAATGCACCACCTTGTCCGGATTGGCACAGATCATTGGCAAATTCAAAGCCGCCGCCGCTGCCAAAAGCTGATCATAATCGTCCGGTGTTTCCCGGTTATCATCATAAAATCCGGTGCAAGAAATCAGCTTGGCCTTTTCCAGAGGCGCAAAGTTCATGCCCGTGCCATCATAAAGACGATCGTCCTTTGGTGGTCCCAGCTTGAAGGCCGGACCCGGTGCCCATTGGGCCAGCAGCGCCCGCGTTGCATCGCCGGAGGTAACAATATCATCCCAGGCTTCACCCGGCACACCAACTTTTTTGAACTGTGCCGGTATTTCCGAAGAGGGGCGCGGCGCATTGGTCAGCATGACCACAATGCCACCGTTTTTGCGAAACTCTGTTAGCGCCCGCATCGCCTCTAAAAAGGCAATGCGGCCATTGTGTACCACGCCCCAGACATCGCACAACACAGCGTCATAACGCCCGGCAATATCTCCAAGACCTGATGGTGTTTCAACGAAATCAGTCATGCAGGGCGATTACGGTGCGCGGCCCACTGGGTCAAGCGCAAATGACCTTGCCTCTTTTCCTTCACGCATACGCACGCTATGAGGCAGTTATGACTCACGCCTGCCGCCTTTATCTGATCACGCCGCCCCATCTTGAGGATGTGGATACCTTTGCGAATACATTGCAAAGCACGCTGGATGCTGGTGATGTGGCGGCCTTGCAAATCCGCCTTAAGACCGTGTCTGATGATGATATTCGCACCGCCTTCAAAGCGCTGGCCCCCATTGCCCATGCCAAAAACGTGGCGGTACTGATCAATGACCGGGTGGACCTTGCCGAAGAACTGGGGGCCGATGGTGTGCATCTGGGTCAAGACGACATGGCGTTGCGCGAAGCACGCAAACGCCTGGGGCCGAACGCCATGATTGGCGCCACGGCCCATGACTCGCGCCATCTGGCTATGCAGGCCGGAGAAAGCAGTGCAGATTATGTTGCTTTTGGTGCTTTTTTTGAAAGTGCCACGAAAACGCCTAAAACACAGGCAACAACAGAACTTCTTTCCTGGTGGTCGGAGCTTTTTGAAATTCCATGCGTAGCAATCGGCGGTATTACAGCAGACAATTGCACCCCTCTGGTGAAGGCCGGCGCGGACTTTTTGGCAGTTTGCGGGGGTGTTTGGAACGCCCCGAATGGACCGGCGGAGGCCGTGCGCGCCTTCAATGCGGCCATGGCCAAAGTTTCCTAATCTCCCTCTTTGCCATTGCCCTGACCTTTCCCGCTTTTGCTCTTGCCCAAGTCGCACCCACAGAGAAACCGCCCGTTTTCAAAGAAGGCATTGTTCTGGGTGAAGATGATTTACCGCCGCTGATTGATCTGCCGAAATTTTCAACCCAAAGCTTTGCCGACGATGATTTTGATGCTGCCCGGGCCTACGCCAAAGGGAATTATCAACTGGCACGGACATTGGCTACGGCCCAAAGCGCCACAAGTGATGCGCGGGCACAATACCTGCTAGGCACTATGTTGCGCAAGGGACAGGGTGGCCCGGTGGAAAGTGCTAATGCGGTAAACTGGTATCAAAAAGCGGCCAAGGGCGGCGAAGTTTTTGCCTGGCTGTCTTTGGCCGAAATGGCCTTTGCCAATCAGGGCGGTCTGGCGGCAATCGACGGGCGGCCCTTTCTTCTCAAAGCTGCGGGTAAAGGCTCTACCGAAGCCAAAATTGTGCTGGGTCAGGTTTTCACCTCAGGGCTGGGCGGACCGCTGGATATTGATCAGGCCAAAGCCTGGTACATCAAGGCTATTTTTGACGGCAGCGTCCGCGCCAAGCAATTGCTGGGCAATCTGCTCTTTGGTCAAAGCGAGGATGAAGAAGCCCTGGCCCTATACCGTGAAGCAGCAACAGAAGGTGATACGCGTTCAGCCTATCAGGCCGGGATCATTCTGGCGGACCCGGAAAGTCCGCTATTTGATCAAGGGGCCGCCGCGCCCCTGATCAAGCAAGCCGCCATGGCCGCCTTGCCCGAAGCCATGACGGCCTGGGCAATTTTCGCCCTTCAGGAAGACCCACCCCGCCCCGCCGAGGCCGCACGCTGGTTGCGCAAGGCCGCCCAGGCCGATGATGGCGAAGGGCAATACCTTTACGCCATTGCCATGGCCAAGGGCGATGGGGTGATGATGGACCGCGAAACGGCCTATGAATGGGCGGTGCGCGCCGTGCGCCACGATCCGAAAAGTTCTGATTATCGGGCTTTGGCTGTGGCGCTGGCCAGTGCCCTGCCCGGCCCGGTACGCAGCCGCATTGAAGAGATTGCCAAACAGCCTTTGCTGATCCTCTCGCACACTGCTTCGCCTTGACCCGCACGCAGGGCACAGATAGAGCAGCACGAACTTATAAAGTTTGAGAGCAGCGCTATGAAAATCAATGGTAATGAGATTAAGCCGGGCAATATTATCGAGCACCAGAAGGGCTTGTGGGTTGCGGTTAAATGCAATGCGGTCAAACCGGGCAAAGGCGGTGCCTTTAATCAGGTTGAGCTGAAAAATCTGGAAGATGGCCGCAAGTTGAATGAGCGCTTCAGATCATCCGAAACCATTGAAAAAGTTCGCCTCGAACAAAAAGATCACACGTACCTTTATGACAATGGCGACACGCTGGCGTTTATGGACGTTGAGAATTACGAGCAGGTCGAGCTGGCCAAGGACTTTGTAGGCGATGCGCAATTATATCTGCAAGACGGTATGACCGTGGTGATTAATTTCCATCAGGAGCGCCCCATTGATCTGCGCATACCTGATCAGGTGGTTCTGGAAATTGCGGATACCGAGCCGGTGGTCAAAGGACAAACCGCTGCCAATTCCTTTAAACCAGCCACGCTGGAAAATGGCGTACGCACCACGGTGCCGCCCTTTGTTGGCATTGGTGAAAAGGTTGTTATCTCCACCGCCGATGGCAGCTACGTCAAACGTGCGGATTAAGGACCAGAATTATGGCACAGGCCTCAGCCCTTTTGAATGTTATGACCGGCGCTGCGCGGCGCGCCGCCGGTAAACTGAACCGTGATTTTGGTGAAGTTGAAAACCTTCAAGTCTCCAAGAAAGGTCCCGCCGATTTTGTTTCGGCGGCTGATCGCAAGTCCGAAGAAATACTGGTGCGTCTGCTCTCTGAATCGCGCCCTGGCTATGGTTTTTTGCTGGAAGAAGGCGGCGAGATCAAAGGGACGGACCCGTCGCACCGCTTCATCATTGATCCGCTGGATGGCACCACGAACTTTCTGCACGCCATTCCTCATTTTGCCATTTCCATCGCGCTGGAACGCAAGGGCGAAATTGTCGCCGCCGTGGTGTATGACCCGATCCGTGATGAAATGTTCCGGGCCGAGCGCTTTAAAAGTGCTTTTTTAAACGATCGCCGTCTGGAAGTCTCTGCCCGCACCCGCCTTCCCGATTGCGTCCTGGCCACCGGCATTCCGCATCTGGGAAAGCCCGGCCATGCGCGCTTTTTGACCGAATTGCATCGCATCGTACCCAAAGTCGCCGGCGTGCGCCGCTTTGGCTCTGCGGCGCTGGATCTGGCCTGGTTGGCCGCCGGGCGGTATGATGGATATTGGGAGCGCGATCTGGCGCTCTGGGATGTCGCCGCTGGCGTGCTGATTGCTCGCGAAGCCGGGGCCATTGTCGGTGATGATAGCGACAGCAACAGCAATGCCGCCATCAACCCGGACCTGATTATTGCCGGAAACCCCAATATTCAGCCCTTCCTCAAAGCCCTGATTACTGAGAAACCTGCTTCGTGAGTGATGCGGTCAACAGCGTTGACCCTCTGGCACTGGCACAGGCGCTGATCCGCTGTTGTTCGGTGACCCCCAAAGATGACGGGGCGCTGGCTCTGTTACAAAACCAGCTTGAAGCCTTGGACTTTACAGTGAAGCGCTATCAGTTTGGTGATGTGGGCAATCTCTATGCCCGTATTGGCACCGGCGTGCCCAATTTTTGCTTTGCCGGGCATACCGATGTGGTGCCGGTAGGCGATAAAGACGAGTGGGATGATGATCCTTTTGCCGGTCATGTGCGCGATAACCAGTTATGGGGACGCGGCGCCGCCGACATGAAGGGGGCCATTGCCGCCTTTATTGCCGCTACCGAGCGGTATTTACGCCATAACAGCCTTAATGGCTCGATCAGCCTTTTGATCACTGGCGATGAAGAAGGCGTGGCCGTCGATGGCACCCAACGGGTACTTGGTGAGCTGGCCAAAGAGGGCGAAATGATCAGCCATTGTCTGGTGGGCGAGCCATCCAACCCCAAGGCTTTGGGCGATGAAATTAAAAACGGGCGGCGCGGCTCGCTAAACGGCATTATCACTGTGAAGGGCCAACAGGGCCATGTGGCCTATCCGGAGCAGGCGCAAAATCCCATTCCCCTGCTGATCACCATTATCAACCGGCTTTATGCGCGCTTGCTTGATGCCAAAGAACCGGGGGGCGTTAAAGGCTTTCAGCCCTCCAATCTGGAGGTGACCAGCATTGATGTGGACAACCCGGCCCACAACATCATCCCGGCTTCGGCCAGTGCACGCTTTAACATTCGCTTTAATGTCGCCCATACCGGTGCGCAGCTTTGCGACTGGATTGAACAGGAAGCCCGCGCTGCCGAGCGCGAGCACCCTTGCGTAGTCCTTTTGGACCTGAGTGTTATGGGCGAGGCCTTTTTGACCAAACCCGGCACGTTTACCACCGTTTTGCAAAATGCGGTTGAAGAGATGACAGGTCGTCGCCCGGCCCTGACCACCGGCGGCGGCACCTCGGACGCGCGCTTTATCAAGAATTACGCCCCTGTGGCTGAATTTGGCCTGACCGGCGCCAGCATGCACAAAGTCAATGAACACGTCGCCGTTAGCGACATTCATAATCTGAGCAAAATTTATGAGCGGGTTCTGGATTTGTATTTCAAGGAGTTTGAGCTGGCCAAGCGCCCCATCGTACACAGCTAGGCGGCAAGCATAGGCTCTATTGCCTTCAGTCCTGCGCACACTGTTCCAGATCATTATTGGCCGTAACCAGAAATGCTATCAAATCGGCCCGGTCCTGATCATTTTTTATCCCCGCATAGGGCATGCGGTTGCCCGGCATAAAGCCACGGGGATTTTTTAAAAACGCATCCAGTGTTTTTTCCGACCAAAGTACCGAAGAGTTTTTCATCGCTTTGGAATAGTTAAACCCCGTTACGGCCCCGGCCTTTCGCCCGATCAGGCCGCAATGACGTGGCCCGGTGCGGTCGTAATCCAATGAATGACACCCGGTGCAGCGACCATAAAGTCGCGCCCCCCGATCACTATTGGCTGAATTGGCAGTCTGGGGGATATGCCAAAGTACAATGATGATCAGGAGGGCGCGCAACATCTTTTTTCCTTAATTCATAAAGGCTGATGGCACAGGGTTTTGCCCCAGTGCAGTGTGCAACACGGCCCAGCGAGGTCGCCCGCAACATGCCTACGCCTTAAGCGAGCGCGGCGGCGAGTTGTTCACCCGCCATTATGCCTTGTTTTCAGAGCGGCTCATTGTGCAAATGAAAGCTGCCCTGGGTGATGATGAATTTGCCATCCAGATGCGCATACTGGGAGAGAACCTGGCCAGTGAGCGTGCCGGAAAAATGCCCGCCAACGGAGACCTGCCCGCACAGATCAAGGCTCTGTCCACATTGATGCACGAGCTGGGGTATGATTCAGAACTTGACGAAAACGGCGACAGCATTTTCCGCTTTGCCTTTAGGGGCTAAGCGCCATAAATCCGAATATCCGGGTCCCTTTCACCGCTAGCCATTCGCAGACATATATAATGGATGTTTAGGCACGTCGACGATGAGGTAAGAAGTGCTTTCTCATTCGTCGTCCTCCGGCTTGACCGGAGGACCCATTTGGCGTTGTAAGCAGCAAATGGCGTATTACACCTATATTCTGGCGTCCAAACCAAACGGCATGCTTTATACGGGGAGTACGAACAATCTGCTCCGCCGCATCTGGGAGCACCGTGAAGACTTGCAGCCCAGCTTCACTAAAAAATATGGCGTGCACTGTCTGGTCTGGTTTGAAGAGCACGCGACCATTGAGGGTGCTGCCCGACGCGAAAAGCGCATCAAGCATTGGTTGCGGGCGTGGAAGATTGACCTGATCGAGAAAACCAATCCTAATTGGCAGGATTTATGGGCGAATATCGCACATTTTTAGGTGCCCTATGGATGCTCCGGTCAAGCCGGAGCACGACGAGCATAGGTTTGTTTTCAGACATAGATATTAGGGATACAAGCTATCCCGTCTTCGTCGTCCTCCGGCTTGACCGGAGGACCCATTTGGCCACTCAGCGCAAGGTTACACCCCCCGCTTGCGCCATAAATCCAGTGAATAGAGCGCCAGCCCCATCCAGATCAGCACAAAGGTCATCACGCCCCCAAAGGTCAGCTTTTCACCAACCAGTATCGCCATGGTAAAGGTCGAGGTGGGGGCGATATACTGGATCAGGCCGAGGGTGGAGAGCGGCATACGCCGCGCCGCAAAATTAAACATGGTCAGCGGAATGATGATGGTCAGGCCCGCGATCAGCAACAGAAATATGGTCAGCGGCGTGCCGGAAAAAAGATGCCCATTGCCATGCATTTCTAACCACACAATGGCCCCAAACATTAAGGGGGCTACAATCAGCGTTTCGATAAAAAGTCCTTCGCCAGCCTCGGCAGCCACCGTTTTACGCAACAACCCATAACCGCCAAACGAAAAGGCCAGTGTCAGTGCAATCCAGGGTGGCTGGCCTACGATGATAATCTGGTTAAGCACACCAATAGCGGCCAGACCCACAGCCAGCCAGCGCCACAGGTTTAGTTTTTCATGCAAGATCACCACGCCCAGCACGACGTTAAACAGCGGATTAATGAAATAGCCCAATGAGGCCTCAGCCAGATGGCCATTCATCGCCGCCCAAGCATAAACCATCCAATTGATCGAGATAAGAATGGTGCTGGCAACAAGGGTGGCAATGACTTTGGGTTGTTTGAACAAGGACAGCGCTTTGGTAAGATTACCTTGAACCGCAAACAGCACCAAAAACAGCACGAAGGTCCAGAAGATACGGTGCAGGGTAATTTCAAACGCCCCGACCGTATCCGGAAATGCCCAGAAATAGAGCGGCATCGCGCCCCAGAAGAAAAAAGCGCCAAAAGCAGCGAGCGTACCGCGACGCTCTTCAGGCGCCATCAGGAAACGGCCTTGGCAAAGAGACCACGGTTCAGCGCCAGTTCGGCGATTTGCACTGCGTTCAGCGCTCCGCCCTTGCGCAAATTATCCGCAGCCACCCACAGGCTTAGGCCATGATCTACAGATTTATCTTCGCGAATACGCGATACATAAACCGCAAATTCGCTGGCGATTTCCACCGGGGTGACATAGCCGCCATCTTCGTGCTTATCGACCACCATCAGGCCCGGGCTGGTCCGCAACAGTGATTTGGTCGCCGCAGCGCTTAAGGGACGCTCCAGCTCGACATTGATCGCTTCGCCATGGCCGACAAACACCGGCACGCGCACACAAGTGGCGCTGACCCGGATGTCTTCACCCATCATTTTGTGGGTTTCATTGATCATTTTATGCTCTTCGCGGGTGCCGCCATCGCCCATAAACACATCCACCTGCGGAATGACATTAAAGGCGATTTGTTTGGGGAACACCTCAGATGTGGGGCTGTCGGTCACGTAAATGCCCTTAGTCTGATTCCACAGCTCGTCCATGGCCGCTTTGCCGGCCCCCGATACGGACTGATAGGTGGCCACAACAATGCGTTTGATCTTTGCCGCATCGTGGATAGGCTTTAACGCCACCAGCATCTGAATGGTCGAGCAATTGGGGTTGGCAATAATGTTTTTGATACGCGCCCCCATCACCGCATCTGCGTTCACTTCGGGCACGATCAGCGGCACATTTTTGTCCATGCGAAAAGCGGACGAATTATCAATGACCAGCGCGCCAGTGGCGGCAATCCTGGGTGCCCATTTTTTAGCAACATCACTGCCGGCGGCCATAAACACCAGATCTACAGTTGAAAAATCAAACCGTTCCAGGTCTTCGCAAACCAGCGTACGATCTCCATAGGAAACCTCGCGGCCCATCGAGGCCCGGGACGCCAGAACATGCATATTGTCTATTTCAAACAGGCGCTCATCCAGAATGGCCAGAATTTCGCGCCCGATATTACCCGTAGCGCCGATCAATGCGGCATTAATGCTCATCATCTTTATCCTTTATCCGATACCGCCCCTTAACGCAGCGGAGCCATTGCGAAAACCCCGCCATATGATTTTTTTCATATCGTGCCGACAGAATACAAAAAGAAAAGCCCCGCGCCATGAAGACGCGGGGCTATAATGACGGCGCTTCGGGGAGAAGCGGCAAGGCGTGCGGGGGAAGCTCGACCCTTGCCCGTCAGAAGTCTTACTCGGATGCTGCCATTTTTGTGCCAGCCAGAAGGTCAGCATTGGCCTTGGCCACTGATGCGTTAGCATCTGCGGCTGCTGTGGTAAAATCAGTGCTGGCAGCCACTTTGTCGCCAGCCAGATAATTAATCACACCACGATTATTCAGGGCCCGCCAGTTCGCCGGGGCCATTTCCAGCGCCGAAGCACAGGCTTCGCGCGCTGCATCCAGCGTACCTTGTTGACCAAGAGCGGCACACAGATTGGAATATGCGATTGCCCGGCGGGATTTTTTAATGCCCTTTACCGTACCCTTGGTTGTGAACCTGGCAGCTTTTTCATAATCACCGGCCTGATAGGCGTTAAAGCCCAAGCGCATGTGACTGCCTGCAATGCTTTGCACGGCGAAAACAGGGGCACCGGCCTCGGCATGAGCAGCTGGCGTCGCCAGCACCCCAAAGAAAGCCAGAGCCGCCGTAGCGGTTAATCCTTTTACGTAAGACATTTTATTCTCCTTATTGAACGACCATCTCTATATAAGCATATGAATACCGTTTGCAAAGTGAACATTGTTCATTTTTCTGCATATATGTCATTCATTTTTGAAGGTGGTGGTCTGGGAAAATCGGCATTTCAACTTTCAGAAAAGAAAATGCAGGTACGCAGACAAACCTTACACTGTATGCGGCAGTATGCTGAGATGACGGGGTCAGTGCCATTGACTACGCGTGCAGATTGGGCATTCATGAATGAATGAATAAGTATTGGGCAGACTTTCCCATCCTGCTGGCCGTTGCTGAAACCGGCAGTTTGACCGCTGCCGGGGACAAGCTGAGCATCAGCCAACCAACTGCCGGGCGGCGCATTCGGGCGCTGGAAGATTATTTCGGCGCGCCCCTTCTGACCAAGGATGGTAACCAGTTGGTGCCCACCGCCTTTGGAGAGACTGTCTTGTCGCGCATTCGTCGCATGCAGGACGAGGCCGATGCCATTGATCGCGCCCGAGCCAGCGCCGACCAAAGCCTTGCCGGCACAGTCAGAATATCCGGCACTGAGGGGATTTGCGACCTGTGGCTACCCAAGGCTTTGAAGGCTTTTAATCAGGATCACCCGGAGGTCCAGTTAGAGATAATTGTCGACAATCGTTCGGTTAATCTGGCCCAGCGCGAGGCCGACATCGCCATACGGTGGGTCGGTCCTGGCAATCAGAATAGCCTGATTGGCCGCAAGGTCTTTTCCGCCGGATTTGGCCTTTATGCGGCTCAGTCCTATTTGCAGGCCCGTGGGCGCCCCCTTAATCCTGAAGATCTACCCAAGCATGACGGGGTCATGGTTACGCTTGACAATACCTCAAATTTCTGGCCAGAAGAGCTGGGAGGCGAGCTGTTACAACCAGGCCTGATTACCTTTCGCTCAAACTCTTTTCACTCCCAGGCCCATGCGCTGGCCGCAGGATACGGCATTGGCTTATTTGCCCATTTCAGCTGGCCATCAGGGGCAGTTCCCGCCACCATTGAGCGGGTTCTGCCGCAAATGAACTTTTTTGAAGACCTGTGGGTTGTAGCCCATGAGGACGTGCGAAAATCGGCAAGAATCCGCATAGTCTATGACTATATTGTCCTCGCCTTGTTAAAGGACCGCTCCTATTTTGAAACGGGCGCAACGTCCCAATACGCCACACTTGCATACGGACCCACTGTCCGCTGATTAAAGCCTATTCACCATGTCTTCGGCATAGGGGTGGCCTGGCTGTAGAAACAACACTTGTTGTGCCAGACGTTTTGCCAAATCAGGATTGCCCTGCTGTTTCAACACCAGCGCCGCTTCAAACAAAAGGGCTGCACTGGCGGCTTCGTTCCCAAGCCGCAGTTTAGTCTCTTCATAGAGTCTAGTAGCAAAACGATCCCGCTCATAAAACAAAGGTGTCAGCGCCTGAAAAAAATCGGCAGCCTCTTTTGCATCGCCGCCTCTCTGTAATGGCCCTTCGGTCAACACCTCTTCATACAAGGCCACAAGGGACGACATCATCTGTGACAAGGAGGCCCGTTTACGCACCAGGCCCGCCAGCCTCTCGCCTTCTAACCAATCCAACGTTTTTATTTCATCAGAGATTGCCTCGACATCCAGGTCGCGGGTAATGGCCTGAAGACCAAAGTTCTTCTGACGCAACGCATCAAAATTATCAGAGCAAACCGCACCACCCCATTTGCCATAATCAGAAAGGATAACCACCGCCCCACACGCCATGGCCTCCATGGCGGCGCGCGCCTTGGCAAAGACAAGGCCGTAATTTCCCAATATTGCTTCCGGGCGTCCGACTGGATTATTCACGGCATTGCCACGTACTTCCAGCGTTATTCCGTTTTGCGCACAGGCCTGTTGCAAAATGCCTATACTGCTATCCTGGGGCTGGTTGGAGAATACTAACGCACGTGAACGTCGACCAGCTTCAGCGGCAATCGGGGGCTTTTCCCCAAACCGGCGCGTATCTATACCATTTTGGATAATGCGAATGTCCTGGCTGGCCAGCCCTAAATCCGTCATCAGGCGATCGCGCGATGCCCCATCTACCGCGACATACCGGCGGATTTGCCTAAATTGTATCAGTGGCGTTTCCGGCCTGGGTAATAAGCCATGGCAGACAAAAATTGCTGGCGTTAGCGGAAAGGCAAACAAAGCGGGCGCTGTCGCCGTATAATGATGTGCATGAATTAAATCCGGGCTATGGTTCAGGTGTTGCAGGTCATCGACCACGTCTATGCCTGCGGCCATGACCTCCTCCGCCACAGCGCCCAGTTTGGGGCTATAGCAGGAAACCTCAATACCCTGGCCCTTCAGAGCCAGCGCAACATCACGCACATACATTTCCGTTCCCGCTGGAACGGCCAGCGTATTATTGGTTATCAGGACGTGCATTTACGGGGTCCGCTATTACGCCTAAGGCATAGGCAAGATGAGGGTGTAATCGCAATAATCTGTCATACTTACCTTCCTTCACACGGCGCTCACCATGACGTTCAAAGAACGGCTTTTCTTTCTTAAAACGGTTGAAATACGCCTCTTGTGAAAGTGCAGGCCGCAATATTTCCCTAACCATTACGGCCTCGCCAAAGCGCGCCCTCATGTCCTTGACCTCCTGCTGCAAAATGCCGCCGGCAGTCTTGCAATAGGCATTGATGACATGGCTTTTTTGCTGAATTTCCGAAGGTGTCAAATCGAATATCATACACCGGGATGGCTCATGCCCTGACAAATCATGGGGATCGTCGGTTAATGGTGTTTCAACCAGTTGTGCATTTGGACATACAATCTGCACTGCCAACATTACCAAAAAATGACAAAAATCATGTGCGGGGTTATAGCCTTCTGCCGCATCGGTGACGACTGTTTGAGGGCGTTCATTGCCCAGCAGACTTTGTATAGCTCCATATAAAGCTGAAATTGCATTCCTGTCCCGGTCCATCAGCATCGCATAAAGCGCATGATCGGTTATCGGCTCCCAGTGCTCACTTGTGCTAAGCCCAAGGGCTTTTAGCCCAAGCATGGATTGCTGCGCCCGTGCGCGCCCTGTCCCTGCTGATGCATCTGTCAGAAACGCGATAGTCGCATTTTGTCTTTTCAGCCCTAACAAACATTGTAATTCATGCCCGGGGTGCGCAAATATCGCCACTGTCTTTTGCGTGGAACTTGCCAATATCTTCGCGTACCTATTCAGGCGCAATCAGGTGCAAAGGCAGGTCGGTTGTATCCTTGACGGAGCGAATGACAATACGCGACACCGCGGTTTGCACCAGGTCCATCGACAAAATCTGATCCCGCAGAAAATCATCGTAAGTGTGCATATCCGTGGTCACGACGCGCAGGACATAATCCACTGCCCCGGTCACAGTGGCACAGCCAAGCACTTCGGGAAATTCCTTAACTGTGGTCTCAAAAGCGCGCAAATTAGACCGTGTTGGACGGTCCAGCTTCACGGCCATATAGACCTCAAAATTCAGC
>NVVV01000043.1 GCA_002733495.1 Robiginitomaculum sp. | reverse complement strand
GCCACATGCTCTGTGGTTTTTACAGTGCATTTGGCGCCGTCTATGAAGCGAAACTTTGGCACGGGAGGCCGCTGGTATTCCTGCGCAGCAGGGATGATCGGCGGCAACAGTAGTCATGAAGACAACTAACAAGAACCTGTCACATGTAACAAAAACTGACTGAAAGTAGCTAAAATAGGATAGTTAAACTAATTTTACATACGTAACCAAGGTTACGTTATGTAAAACCCAGTAATAACGAGGATAAAAATGCAATATATCGCCTATTTTCGCGTATCAACGAAGAAGCAAGGTAAGTCAGGAAATGGCTTAGATGCACAAAAGCGCGACATACAATTGTACTTAGATAACTATGCACCAGCGGATCACAAAATCATTCACACATGCCAGGACATACAATCAGGTAAGAATGACGAAAGGCCAGAACTGGCTAACGCGATAGCGTTGGCCAAAAAGCACAAAGCAACATTATTAGTTTCAAAATTAGATCGTCTATCTCGTCGAGTGTCTTTTATTGCAAAGGTAATGGAAGACAAACAGCTATCACTAACCGTTGCATCGATGCCGAACGCCGACAAGTTTCAGCTTCATATCTACGCGGCCCTAGCCGAGCAAGAGCGAGACTTCATTTCAATACGCACCAAAGCCGGCTTAAAATCGATTAAAGAACGTAACGCCGTTCTGATCGCCAAAGGCGTATCAGCTGACGAACTGGACCATGATGGTAAAACCTTAATACGTAAAATTGGCGGCCATCATCCCGAATCATTAACGGAAATGAACAAGGTTCGCCGACAAAACGCAGACCGATTTGCACAACGCATAGAAGTTATTATTACCCCACTCATTGGCCGACCACTACAGCACATAGCTGACGCACTAAACAATGCAGGAGTGAAAACAGCTCGCGGTTTATCATTCAAACCAACAACGGTAAAACGGATCATTGAGCGAATAGAACAAAATATATAAACCCAACACAAGTGCCGTTACATGTAACAGCACTTGTCAAAATGACAACTAGCGACCGAAAAACTGATGTGAACGCTGGACTAGGGCGAAACCACCGAAGGCTTCGGGCGTGGCGGAAGTCCCTGAACGATGACAACCACAACACTAACAGCGAGCACAAGACTTAATTCTGCAGCGACAAAGGCTAAGCCCGCCGGACTGGGCGGCAAAGTAAATGTAAACAAGGGGAATGGGCACAGGCTTTGGGTGTGGCAAAGTGCCGGAGTAGCGAAACAATTTGTGCCGATGTCACGGAGCGTGGAGCTTTGCAATGACGGACAACACCAAATACATTAGACGATGCCTCTACCGGAAAATACAAAGCAGTTTTGCTACATTAAGCGGCTCTTTGCTTTATGTAGCGCTTTTTTTTGGAGGTTGAGACATGGTCGGGCAGCATGCACAAATATAGTCATTGCTAAGCAGAATGCGCAGTGGCTGAGGCACAAGTTGTGGAGTATGTAGGCGCGAGGGGTGCCAATTCCCCTTGTTTTCATCGCCGCCCAGCCCGGCGGGCTTAGCCGAACAACGAGCGCGATTTGAGTTCAGGGACTTGGGGAGGTGGTTTCGCCCAATGCGATTGGTGTTATTCAGCTTTATTACTTTTATTATCTATATCTATTAATATTTAAACTATTTGTCAGTTACTTCATTAATCACTTTAATACAAACAAAATTAATAGGTTTCTCATATATCTAACCTTGATATACAGTATCAACAATAAACGCTCAAGAAGACCTTGTAATCGCTCCCCCTATTGGGGTTAATCTCTAGCGCTTATTGTATTTTCATAAAATGTAGCCCCTATCTTATTTTCATTACAACACACCCCATGGGCTTCGCTGTACAAACCTATGTAAAACAATTTAATAAACTCAGATAAAACCAACCAACATGAATACTATAGTCTGTGGAACTATAGTCTACAACTGTTATTCTTTTCATATGAAAAATATCAATGTATCCATTGGGATAGCGATCTCTACACTTCGGCACAACGCCCACTTATCACAAGAAGAACTTGCTGATAAGGCAGGGGTTCACCGAACCTATATCAGTCAAATAGAAAGAGCGAAAAAGTCTCCGACTATTAATGTTCTTATAAGAATATCAAAGGCATTAAATACTTCAGCATCAAAAATCCTAGAACATATAGAGAAAGAAAATGACAACATACAGAATTAATAACAATTTTTCGATCAACGTAGGCTTTAATGTTACAGCTAACCACATACATAATGCGATAGTTCAGACAAACGCTCAGCTATCAGCCTTACCTTCAACTTTGTTCACCAGCATTGATTACAAAACAACAAGCGCAATGATTGGAGCTATTTTTTGCGATACTCTAGCTTCATTAACAGGTTCTGTAGTGAACCCAATAGAAAAAGGCCATCCTGATATCATCCCTAAAGATGGACTTAATTCTCCAGAGCATATTTTACGAAAATATCCCGAAGGTCTAGAAATAAAATGCACCATAGGAAACATAAAAACAGGGGCTAACCTTAGAGCCGGTGAGTCACGAATATCACAGTTAACAGGCGTGACGTGGCAAGCTCACCACAGAGAGGTCGCAGAGCTGCTAGGGTTGGTCTGGGATTTTGTAAATAGTGATAATAATTTCAATTATCCAACAATTACAGCAGCATTTTACTCCAATAATTTAATCCAAGATGATTGGGGGAAAATAACAGGCACAACAGGTAGGAACACTAAAGTAACAGGTATGGCCGCAAGTGGCAGGATTAAAATGGGTCAAGGATGTATCGCTTTAATAGATAATCAACCTTACGTGCAGAAATACAGCTCTACATTTAAAATGGTATAGACCTTAACTTAACAAATTAAGGTCTATACATTAAACAGCTACATTGTTAATAGAAGAGATATTACTTTCTATTTCTTCTATATATTCACCGATCAAACGAGTAAAAAATGGTGGAACACTTTCACCAATTAGCTCTCTTAAAAGTGTGTCAGAAAACTGTTTTCCAGTGTGATCATTCCAGTTAACGTTTTCTATATCAATACCCTGTAATGTAGCTATTTCAAAAATAGATAACACTCTATTTTCATTAGGGTGTACCTTATGATCTGAACAAGCATACGCAGATCGAGTCGTTATCGTTGACGCTGGTTTATCCCAATACATACGTTTATATGCTGAAACAAAGCCCTTAATCATTTTTCTTTCACTGTTTCTAACTATTGTAGGTTTTGGTAAAATACTTCCACATTTAGAACACTCTAAGTCAACTCTTTCATTTTTGTTTTGACAAGAAATACAAATATTATTATCAAAAGCAGACGCTCCCTCAGGAGTGTTTTTCATCCAAAAATTTAGCTCATCTCTCCATTTTGGGACTCGATGTAAAGAATTACTTAGAGATAATCGGCCATTAGGACAATTAGCATCTAGATGTTCATTATTAAATATTACATCTCTCAAAGTAACCCTGTCTTTAGGGTTATCAATAACTTTAGGGGGTAAAAAAGATATATCGTTTGAAAATTCAGTACCTTCTTTTTTTCTGAAAATACCAACAGTTCTCAACCTAGTTTGTGGTAAACCATAGTCAGCCATTTGAACCTTTTCAAATTTTCCAACATACCCCAACGCATAAAATTCAGACTCTAAAATTTCAGTTATAAATCTAACACTACCTTCATCATCTACATCTTTGAAATTAAATAAGCGACATACATTTTCAAAAAAAATCCATTTAGGCAATGTATTTTTAACCACTTCAATAACCGGTAGGTACAATTGATTACGCTTATCAACTTTCGACCGTTTATCTTCAGACATAGCCTTTAATATTGTACCGATACCGTTTTTAGACATACCCTGGCAAGGGGGCGTTGCATACAACAAAAACAAACCATCAGCATCACGTTTTTTTAAGTTTGAATGTATCTTTGACGTTATCAAGTCAACATTTTCTGCAACATTAGTAGTTAACACGTCTGCTTTTGGAAAGTTTAGTGATGTAAAAGCAGTCCTTTTAGGATCTATTTCACACAGAAGCATATGTTCAAACCCTGCAGATTCAAACCCCATATCTCCAAATCCGGCCCCAGAAAATAGGCTAGCTGTAGTTCTATTTATATTTCTCATGAATACTATAGTAGTCAATGTGACTTTTGATGTCACGTGAAAAGATAGAATTAATAAAATTAATTCTTAGCCATAAACAATAACTTTAATTCAACTCACCACAAAATCGATACCCCTCACCATGAATAGTGGAAATAATCTCATCAGTACCTGGAACACTTTCAAAATGTTTTCGAATGCGACGAATTGTCACATCTACGGTTCTGTCGTGCAATTTAAGTTCTCTGCCAGTCATTTTTTTTAGCAACACCTCGCGAGTCTGAATCTTACCCGGATTCTCAAGCATATGTAACATTGCACGAAATTCACTACGCGGTAATTTGAATATCAGACCTAGTGGTGAAATTAAAGAACGACTATTAATATCTAATGTCCATCCATTAAATTTATATTCATTAACCACCATATCGTCTTCAATTTCACAAATCGACTTAGTAATTGTGCGCCCTAATAAATTTCTAGTTCTAATAGTTAATTCTCTAGGGTTGAATGGTTTAGTTATATAATCGTCAGCACCTATTTCCAAGCCAAGTATTTTATCGACTTCATTATCTCGGCCTGTTAAAAACATTAGTGCTATATTTTTCTTATCTCGTAACTCACGAGCCAATAAAAGGCCATTTTTCCCGGGCAAGTTTATATCCAAGAGAACCAAATCGATGTCATTTTTAGCTATGATGTTATGCATTTCACTACCATCAGTAGCTTCATATGTTGAATAGCCTTCAGCTTTGAAAATAGATATCAAAGTATTACGAGTAACATCTTCATCTTCAACTATTAGGATTTTTTTGGGTTGCATAGATGCGCCTATTATTAAATTGTTTAGAGTTTCAATGAATCAAAATAAGTATCTATATCAAAATTTATTATAATAACGACACTATTTATCTAATCATGTACGATAAAGTTTATTTATAATTCAAATAAATTTCTATGGATAGCATTATATATCGAAGGAGTGATAACAACAATATTAAGATGATATGAGAATAAAACTTGCTCCGCTCACGCCAAATGTAGTACATTTGTACTACATTTTTCATTCAGGGGTATAAAGTGAAAACAATTGCAGTGATCAACCAGAAAGGCGGCGTAGGTAAAACAACGACAGTAATCAATCTGTCGGCCCAGCTAGCCAAGGAAAATAAACGTGTTCTTGTTATCGATTTAGATCCACAAGCCAACCTAACAGCGGTTATGACCGGTGGTAAGTTCGAGTTTGAATCATCGATAACAGACGTATTTGAATCAGCAAAAAACAACCCTATCAAAAATGCAATTACCCCTGCAGTGTCTAAAAAAGGCGTGATCGAGAATCTCTATATCTGTCCTACTGATATTCGCCTAAGCCGAGTGATAGAACAAAGTTTGACGAAGGTACACAGAGAACGGATCCTATTAAAGCAATTGGACTCTATCAAAACTGATTACGATATTGTGTTACTCGATTGCCCTCCGAATCTAAGCCTAACTTCTGTAAATGCCATGATGGCCGCAGACCTATTTCTTATCCCTGTTGATGGCGGAAGCTTTTCATTAAATGGTCTTGCCGATCTCTTGGATGCACTAGAAGAAGTTAAAGAAACTGAAGATATAAATTATGCCGTTTTCAGAAATGAGTATGCGAAAGCAAATAAACTCATTAATAACTACTTGCAAGAAGAACTCGATAATCTTGAAGATCGAGTATTAAAAACGACAATTCGTCGTACCGAAGTAATTGGCCAAGCAAGCGTAACCGGTGAAACAATTTTAAATTATCAGCCTGGTTCAACAGTGGTAACCGACTACAAGAATCTTGCAAAAGAAGTGCTAGAACGTCTTTAACTTATAAAAGTGTATTTATTAATATGAGCAAATTACAAGGTGCTTCATCGCTTAGCCGTAGAAGACAAAAGAAGAAAGAACAACAAGAAGTAGATCAGCCAAAAGATAAAATCACAACCGTAGCAACAAAGCGTAATGTGACAACAGGAGCTAAACCAGTATCGATTAGGTTAAGTGAAAACAACCAAGCAGATCTAAACCTATGGCTTCAAAGCTTAGAACTCGAAATGGGTAAAAAAATAACAGCAGCCAAGCTTATCCGCGGGATCATTCACATGCGCGATGATATAGATAAAGAAGCGTTAATTAACGCTATTAATGCTGCTAATTAGTTTTTCGAAAGGATAAATGTAGTACATTTGTACTACATTTAATTTGATAACTACAGAACTTCAGCACCAGGCACATAGCCACCAACCTTAGCAACTTCACGTTTTATATCATCATTAAAATCATAAGGCCAACCACACCACTTTCTTATAATTTCGATTTCTTTAAGAAAGTTCATTCGACATAAATCTTTGATTACAATATTACGCACCAACCCATCGTCATTAATCCCAGCGTAATATTCTACATCATAACCCTCGGTATAATCTGCAAGATGCTCTGTGTCATCTAAGCGTATCCATAAGTGGTAATGCATACTTTCGGAAAGATAAAGTCTTAATATCACACGTTTCCAATTATCAGGTTTATCATTAATTTCTGTTCCTTCAGGAATAATGCTGGTACTTAAGAACGACTTTAAATAGTCGCGTTTACCAAATATATCCGCAATCTCATTAAATTTAACCCTACAGCAATCCGCTTTAAAGTTAAGAACTTCATCACCGCTAATAACTAATTCTTTGCGTGGAATAGAAGGTGCTACTGCATCATGGAAGAAACTGAATTCAGGCATCAACTCAAATTTAAATTGAGCAATACGAAATAAAATATGTTCAAAACTTGAGTCTAATTCATCAATTAAATCCTCATGAACACTAGATACTAATGAGAAATAACTTTCTTCTGACGACCTTCTTGCGCTAAGCACATATCCTATATTGGAATGATAATGTTCATACCATATTTTTGTTTCAGGTTGTGAAAGCAGCTTTTCAACAAGTGCTATATCAAACACTAAAGGTTCAAGTTCACTGCCAAATCGAATATCAAATGGATCACTTGAACGACGTGATTTGCTAATAATTACATCCTGGTAATCTTTGCGCATGAGCAGTTCATACCATCGGCGTTTCAGTCTTTTCTTTGATGAGTCTTCAAAGTCGTCTATAAATTCAGTAACAGTATCGTATACCTCGGCTTTGATATACTGCCCTTTCTCACGTCTTGGATAACCATAGTTATCAATGATCACTTGTCGTTGCTGTGATGATAATTTCCATTTACCTAATTTCCCCTCACTAATTCTTGGGCCTTCAATACCTAATAACTCCCCCAACTCTTTTTGACTTTTACCTTCATTCAGATACGCGGATATCGCATGTTGGATCAACAACATTGATTCTTCTTTAGATACTGCAGTCATGATTAATTACTCCGTTAAGTTATTGCTTGCCAAAAACTTAACAGAAAAGAGCTAGAACAGTCATTACAATTAATTCGTAATAATCTCGAATTAATTACAAACAACAAAAAAACAAGAGAAATGTAGTACAAATGTACTACATTAGTACGGAGAGCTATTAAAGCATTGGCGAGGCTGAACGCAGCAACATAAAAGGCCAATAAGTAGCGTAAAGGTGAGGTGTGTTTTTGCCGAGGCTTTCGAGAGCTACGTTTGGGATTGTTGTTGCTTGAAGTGATGCCGATGCTCACTGCGGGGTTTGCAGTGACGGCTTGTGCTAGGCAGCGAGTGCGCGGGTAACCATTCTATTAAACATAAAATACATTGTACGGCGAAGCGGACCGTTGGGTATTATCAGAGGCTTTTTTCTGATGGTGAACAATGGCGTATAGTGCATTTTATGTTTAGTACGATAAAGAAAATATGCCCAGCCGAATGGCTCTGTAATTATTAAAACAGGATGCAGGAAAACGATTTTTTTCTTTTAAGTAATGTAAAATTAAGTAATTCATAAAATATTACATTTCCAAACTGATACAATATAATATTTTATATTGGATGATATATTATGAAATTTCGCTTTCTATTAATTGGTCTTATTAGCACATCCTCTTACGCAAATGTGCTATATAAAGATACATTAACCTTTGCTTCAAGCAGCAAAGTCGCTAGAGATGTCTCTAATTGTGAAGTTATCTATGACAAATTATACGGAACGTCAAACTTATCAAGTAAATTTAAAACTTATGCGCTTTTCGAAATGTCCATGGAAGGCATGAAGAAAGATTTAAAATCGAACCAGATGGCGGAGTATAACTTTGGTTATCAATTTCAAAAAACTTATTGGAATGGTTGGTATTCAGCTATAACAACACAGTCATCAGAAGGCGCAAGAAAAGTAATGACTATGATATACAAAAAATCTAACTGCGAAGAATATTTAAAATAAGTCATAGTGAACAGACTTAACCAAGGTTCGTCTGTAAATGTTAAAGCTGAAAAATCATATCTATATCAGCCCAGAACAATGTAGTACAAATGTACTACATTACTTACCCGCAACGCCCATCTACAACCAGATTAGCATTCCCTTGAACACGCTTAACCCGCTTACTTCGTTCACATTCCCAAGCCGACACCGGATACATTTTATCCCAAGCATTCATTAGCTGGCGCTGTTGTTTACTCATGCTATAACGAGAATAAGTCTGATCCATATACATGTAAGTTCGGGCAATACGGCCGCGTGAATTAACCGGTGGTTCAGCTTTTCGATTATCGATCTTCATATTACAGCTGCCGAACTCTGATTTAACGGCAGGTAACATGGTGAAATTGTAATTACTTCGCATGGCATTAACCGCGCCAATGGCCGGAAACAGATTGTGCATATCTGCCTGCATGTAACGATATTCAGTATTCACTTTGTTGGCACATTTACGGCCCTTAAATGACTTCCCTTTACTGTTCACACATTTCTCATTACCACTGCGCCATTCGCTAAATGTACGGCCGAAGTTCTCCGCCGGCACTACATGTTCCCATTCGATCCGCTTGGCTCGTTTTTTATGTTTTTCAGTTTTAAAGCCGGCTGGTACCGCGACATTTTTCTTACTATCAAAACTGGCGGCACAATAAATGGTTTCTCGATGATCTTGATAAATAGATCGCTCTAATTTTTTCTTCGCTTTACTGAATGATTGGTTCGTTTCATTACCGCCAGCGATACTACTCCCGCTAAAACTCAGTAATACGATGGTAAAAATGGGATTCATTAATTTCATAAAACCTGCTTTAAAATGGCGTAAATACGCCGCTATTTTGATGTAAATACACGCTGCTACGTAAAATCTGCTGAAGTAGGACTAACAAGAAATAATTTAATACACACAGCGCGCGAGTAAAACTAATAAATAAACGAAAGCCTGTTATAACTGGGGTTCTAATATTTTATCTTTCAATTTATGCCGTTTTACATAGTCATGAACAGTTGTCACCGGTTGATCAATTAACTTAGCTATCGAGCGAACAGAAAGATCCTTTCGCAAATATTTTTCAATATCTGGACGTAACCTATCTAGCTTTAAGTTTTCAGCTGGGCCTCTTGGTCGCCCTAATATTTGACCTGCAGCTTTACGCGCGGCAAGTGCCTCAGTTGTTCGCATCGAAATAAAATCACGTTCTATCTCTGCAGCGAGTCCTAACATTGTGGCCATAATTTTAGCCTGCAGCGAACCATCTAAAACAATATTCTGCTTGGTAATATGTACCGATATCCCACGAGAAATACAGACTTCTAATATCTCAAGTACCTGCAGTGTAGAACGGGCCATTCGTGAAATTTCGGCAAATACGATTACATCACCTTTAACCAATATTTCAACTAATTCACCTAACTTACGATCTTTCCATTTCTTCTTACCCGATACCGTATCCTCAATAAAATTAAGCCCAGTCAGATTGCGGCTATTGGCATATTCTAAAATACCATGACGCTGATTATCGACATCCTGGCTGTCGGTTGAGATACGCAGATATGCATAATTCATTAATGATGCCCTTTATGTTTACAGTAAGATCCCTTTAATTTTGAATATTAAGAATAGGCCAAGAGCAGAATATAAATCCCGATCATCAAAAAATAATCTGTTACATGTGACAGGTGTGCTATTATTAATTAACTGTCACATGTAACAAGGTAATTCGAACATGGTATTTAAGATAACGGATGATGAAATTTACGAAATATCAGAAAGAATTAAATCTGAAATTATTAGTATTGATCGAATCAAAGAACTTACCCTCGACGCTACGGCAGAACAGATTGCGATATTAAAATGGGAAGATGATAAAGCAGCACGTTTAAGCCCTGTTGAATATGCAGAGCTAATGATTGAAGTATTGCATCCCAAATATGTGACTAAATTACGAGGCTGGATACGAAATAAAAGGCATAGAGCAACAGCACCGGAAACCCGTGCTGATAGACAAACGACTATGAATATTAGTAAAAAGAATATCTGGCAATTAGATCAACTAAAGTACCAATATGACTTTGATCATCCTGGTGCGAATATAAAACGTGACGATGTAATCAAAAGAGCTCTACAGTTATTATCAGAAAGCTATAACCAAAAAATATACTAGCGCACACCTGTTACATGTGACAGATAGGTCTGAATGATTATGCAAATTTAGAAAAAATTTGACGCGCGCCTAGATATTCATTCAATACGCATAAAAGAGCTCATAAATGCATAGATAAAAAATACCAACACAAAAAGCAGCCCCTAACGGGGCTATTAACTGATAAGGCTTGCTTAGATCGATCAGGAACTCGCCGCTTTCAACCAAAGCGATACTGTTGATGCACTAATACTAAGATCTTCAGCTATCGCGCGATGATTGTAATGCAGTGATTTCATCGCTAACACCTTAGATAACAAGTCATCTTTCTTAACTGAACCACTACGCTTCGATTTAGCGCCACCTTTAGCACCGGACAAGGCTTTATTACTTCCCAGCTTTCCACCAATAGCACCACGTACAGCTTGTATAGCTCTAAAATTATCCATGCTATGAACAAACTGCGCCCACATTTTAAAGGTGTAACGCGCAATAGAACGAGCAATATTTTTAACTTCATTGTGTTGCATTGGCTTGGAAAATTGCTTATTCAATGATTCACAGCAAGCTAATATATCAGTTTGCCATGATTGAAATTGTGGCTTAGATACAGCCTTACGCACCATTTTATAGGCTTGCTTACGGGCAACATCGAATACAGTGTTATTACGACCAAGGCCGGATACATCATCATTGGCCGCAACGTTGCTTGCGTCTTTTTCGCGAAGATCAACATAGTCGGCTAATTCATGAAGTGTGTATTCGGTATCGTAATATTCATTATACCAACGATCGTGCAGCGGGTTCTTGGCAAGGCAATCACCAAAGCTAGCATCGCCACCCAAACGATAATTATATGCAGCATCAATCGCAGCGAGGAATCTCATCGGTGCAACACGGCTATTATACGAGGTACTGACAGCATCTCGTAACTTCCAGGCACACTGCAAATGACCGTTAACACGGTTAATAGAAATATACGTAGGCTGCGGTAATCGGCTATCTAATAAGGTCGAGTAAGCATCTTGTTCATCAATATCGACAATAAGGTAGCGTTTTAAATTGGGATTATTTACCTGAATATACGGTTTATCCTGGGCGTAATACTTGCTACGAATAATCGCATAAGTCTTTGAATCAGAACAGTATGGTTTGTTTGGTAGTGCGTTATAAACATCTGATGTAACTTTTACACTGACATCGTTATAACTAAGACCGAGACTATTAAGCAAGCATAGCTGTGCTTATTTGGCGTCTGGATGGTTGATAAATTGTAATTAAACACATATAATTATCCTGAGATTTATGAAATGCCCTGTATTAAAAGTCGGCTCGCCAAAGTAGACCTTTTTTTACAGGGTTTTTTTCTATCTAAATTTTGTTAGGTTCCAACTTCTTACGCCAGTCACCAATCGAACTATCTTACAACAAAACGAATATATTTGTTAATCATTTATGATCCCCATACATGAAGGATCGAGTTGATCGTTTAATCTAGCCGTAAATAACTTCATTGGCGTAAAGCTAGTATCTTCGTCATTCATAAAACCATTTCAACAAGAAGAAATATAACAGCACTTCTGCAAAATATTTTCATTCCAAACTACAAACACACTTATCATTTATATGTAGATCATATATTTAATTCTTAAATCCTATGCCGCTCCACAAACAATAACGCGTTCGACTTAAATGAACGTTTTTTTCGACTATTTCATGACCTAATGAATAATCTCAAACTACAATTTTTTTATCCCCCTTAGCGAACTGATTTTTTTGCAAAAAAAATCGGAAAAAGTGTCACGGGTTCCGAACATGAGATTCTTGAAAATAAAGCGAGTTTCGGCTCTTCGAGCCGACGGATCAGAAATGAAAACGCCGTCGATAATCGACACACCGCGGCGTTTTTCCAAAAGCCACGAACGCAAAGAAACGTGCATCAAGCGCACTAAGTGCCAGCTTATTACTGGCGCGCACGATTCGGGAAAAACCCGCTGGTTAGAGCGGCTTTATGACGACTGGGAACCCATTTGGAGTGCCAAAATCAAAAGCCAGCCGGTTTACATTTCGGCGCTGGATCCAGTCTCCGACTGGGTCGATGCTGCGCATGTTGCCAAGTGGTTTGAAGCGCAAGCGCGAGAAGCAGCTGAACAGGCAGGGGGCGAGCCCCGGAGTTGGCGCAAGCTGAGCCAAAAGCAACGGATCAGCGAAACCGCACGCTACTTACATGAAACAGGGACTTTGTTGTTCCTGGACGATGCGCACAAGCTCACCGGCCGCAAACTGCAGTTTGCTCGTCAGCTGATAATGTCGACGCGGATCTGGCTCATGACTGCGAGCGCTGAAAATCGGCTCTCGCCGAGTTTGCGCACGCTAGTAGAGCGGGCAAGCCCGCAGCGAACCGAGCTAGACAGTGACGCGAGTTACGATGCTACGCGGATCATGCTGTGGTTAATGATCGCCGGATTCACGGTATCCGGTGTATGGGAGGCCGCGCTAATACTCGGCGGTTTACAAATGTTAGGCGCCGGCCGTAACGCTGCCAAACCGGATTAGAAAATGAAACCAAAGATAAAAAGCGCACTACGTATCGCCACAGCCAGTACATTACTGACGTTATTAACGTTCGCCATAATACCAACACCAGCAGGACCAAGTTATTTAACCGGCTACATCGAATTGTTTGAAACAAACAGGGAAACGAATGCAGAAATGGAATTTATACGCGCTAATTATTGCGACACAGCTAGCAAGCATTTCGCTTGCCAAAGCGATTGAACTACCTTGGCAGCAAGCTGAAGAAAAACCAACGGTGCTGCCATTTGAAGTACCGCGGTTACACGGACAAAGTGAATCATTCAAAAACCCCGTGAATCCGCTTGGCAGTGCACCACTCATCGATACTGACAGTATCTATTACGCTGCGCTGAACTGCTATCCGGAACAATCGACATTTAAGATTTCGGTGAATCTAGTCGCCGGCTACAAAGCCAATACAGATCAGTTCGAAGAAGATGATTGGCCGGACATAACCGATCATTACATTGGTATCGTGGCCAAAATGCCGCTATACGACACCACAGATAGAAGTCGTTCCCGGGATCGAGAATACAACCGCAGGGTAAAAACCGCGTCGCATGTTGCCAGATTCGCCCAAGCACTAGCCAATCGCAATTATGCCTATCGTGAAGTTGGGATCTACCTGGCGATGGAGGCCCGCGCGCAAGCGCGGGTTTCACAGGGTATTGTCGGCGTCGATGAGCAAATAAAATATTTAGAAAAAACCGCCGGCGCACAGCGTAATATAATCAAAACAACGGCAGAAGCCACTGAACACCGGCTTGCCCTTATCGCCATGTGCGACAGTGAAAAATCAGATCGGTTTAACGATTACCTGGTTAACGTGGCCAACCTACCAAAAACTGTGAAAACACAATGAAATGGATAAACCATATTCTGATTGCCGGTTCCATTGCAGCCGTTGTATCGCCCTCGCTTGTCGCGCCAGCGATAGCGGGCGCAACTGCACCAGATTGGATGGAAAGTCTGCTTAAAGCGGTTGGTAGGCCCGTTAAACACCGAACCACCACGCACATATTCACGCACTGGCTAATAGCGGGGATCGCAACCTCATTCCTTTGGGATTTTCACGGCATCTTTGCCGCATTCTGCTGGGGCGGGTTTTCTCATATCCTAACGGATGCAATGACAGTTAGCGGCGTGCCGTTCTCGCCCTACTCAGATCGAAAATTCCATTTATTCGGTGGCAGATTCAGAACCGGCGAACCCGTTGAATACGCCATATCTGCAGTAATCGTTATGATATCAATCACGCTTAATGCGATGATCGGGGATAGCTTCGCGCCTTACTTTTACGATTGGTCAGGACTTTATGCCGAGGGCATGATTGACGCGAGCGAATGGAAAGCAAATCGATTTAGGTTGATGTAAAAAATAACAACTAGCTCTATATCGTGTTATTTAATTATGAAAATAGTTTCTCACTTTTAATATAAATAGCAGCTAATTTTGTTATTATTGTACCTCCTTCGCGTTTGAGTTCACTATTCGTAATTTTTCGATTTAGACCGATCTCTTCAACACCACTTGTATCATAAAATAAACTAGATGCAGCGACACCAGCTACGCCTGCAGCTAAGCTTCCACCACCTATCGCAGCTAACCCCGCAGAACTTGCTGCTGCACCACTTAATGTTCCAGCAGCTACGCCAGCACCTGCAGCACTCGCCGCGTCGCCTATTACGGGATAACTTACTAATGTTTTGTCTTGTTTTTCTTCTATTAATCTTTTTGATAAATTACTACTATCTAGGTCTCTGCCAATCAATAAACCATCGTTTTCAACGTTACTAATATTGACAATCCAACCCTCAAGCCTCAACTCACCAGCAATATCATTTACATTAATAAACAATGAATTAGGAGTCAAACCTAAGAACTCACACGCCAACATCATATTCTCAACTGACAACGATGACTTACCATTCTCCAACCTTCCCCAGCCGGCATTTGTCATGCCCACATGCTTAGAGATACTAGATTGAGTTTCTTTTTTTTCTAATCTAGCTTCTTTTAAAAGAAGGCCCATTATCGTTAACACCGATGTTTCTTTTATCATTCAATTCTCGATTCATACCAATTAATAAATTAATTATACTTGCATTATTATGAAACCTCCAACATATAAATTAAGGGTTTAGTAAACTGACAGTTTACTAAACCCTTAATTTATACTATTATGATCTCGTAAATTACATAAATTTAACCAAGAGTGGGAGTTAATATGAATATTTTTGACAAAATTTGTGACGCCATAGGTAGTGGCGTTGACGCAATTATCGACAATCCAATTAAATCGGCATGTGTTGTCGTTGCTACAGTTGCTACTGGTGGTGCGGCTGCAGCACTAGCACCTGCAATAGGCGCAGCAGCTAGTGCTGCAGGTGCTGGCGTAGCTGCTGGAACATTAAGTGGTGCAGCAGCAAGTTCTGCGGGGTTAGCTGCGATAGGTGGTGGAAGCTTAGCTGCAGGCGGGGCCGGTGTAGCAGGTGGTACGGCTATTGTAACCGCAACAGGTGCCGCAACAGGCGCAGCAGTTTCTGGCGCTGCCATCGTCGCGTCCAAATAGAGATGTTTAACTCTGTTACCACAACAATAAAAGTTGCGAAATAACATTTATTTGTGTGGTAACTATTAATATGAAGGATAACAATATGCGTTATTTAACTGGTACAGCACTACAATCCGCGCAAGTATCTATTGCTCGTTACTGTCTGAATCTTGAAGAACAATCAGGAGCGATCAATATTGCTCATGTCGTTACTAATATAAATAACGAACACCGGATTGTTCCTATTAATTATTTGAATTTACTTATTAACGATATAACCAATGCACACTATTACCTTAAAAACCAAAAAACCCGTAAGATGTCTCGCGCAGGTTACTGGAAATTTAAAGCCTTATCGCCATTTGAAGCTAAGCAACAGCTGAATGGTGAACTTTCGGTGTTAAATGCTTAACTGTATTAATATAGCTAATTTGGCCGTGACCTTAAAAGCTAGTATCACAACGCATGCAACATGAAATCAGTAAACTAAAAATGAATGCCACAATTAGTGATGCATTCATTCCACTTCAAATAATCACAACACAAAATCCATCATAAACCAAACGCAGAGATCGCAACCTCATTCCTTTGGGACTTCCACGGCATTTTTGCCGCGCTCTGCTGGGGTGGTTTTTCTCATATCCTAACCGATGGCATGACAATAAGCGGCGTACCATTCTCACCCTATTCAGATCGGAAATTCCACTTATTCGGCGGCCGGTTCAGAACCGGTGATCCGATTGAATATGCCATATCAGCAGTAATCGTTATGATTTAAATCACGCTCAATGCGATGATCGGGGATAGCTTCGCGCCATACTTTTACGATTGGTCAGGGTTATATGCCGAGGGCATGATTGACGCGAGTGAATGGAAAACGAATCGATTTAGGTTGATGTAAGAGCCAAACATAGATTAACACCGCCATTTATGGCCATCTTACCTAAAACTAAAGATCACCAAACTAGTGCAAGATTAAGTTTTGGATTTAAGCGGTAACCATCAAGGTTTAAGCGGTGTTTTAAGGCTTACAAGTGACATTTTGATCCAACATCCTTTTGACGCTGCGCATTATCACCTTTATGTTCAATAGGCCACTCAGGGACGATTTTAGCCCGAGATCTAAAAATCCTCCCGTTAGGAGGATTTCTCAATATTTTTATCTACTTGGATTTTCAAGCATCGCGTATTTTAGCTTTTCACTTAAATCTACTGATTTACTTTTCTTCCTAAACATTCTCAGTAAGAACAACATTATAATTTCCATATCGAACTGTTTGAAATTAATATACTAAAGAAAATATAAAATACATAGGGTTATTCACTAAGTTAGGCTGTACGTGACAGGCTGTTCAACTTCCCGAACCCGAGCATTGTTGTTGATCATCGTTGTTATGCGCATTATCGTCTTTATGTTCAATAGGCCATGTATCAACGATTTTACCTCTAGATCAAGAAAGAATCCAATTAGCCAATACACAGCGTATAAAATATGACTAACCTGGTAAAATAATGAGTCCGAGTTGTTCAAGCAACTGTTCCTGTTGCCAAGCGCAGATTTTGACACCATCTAGGTCCACTTTACGAGGGTCTAAACCATTCAATTCCGAGTGACTTAAGTTACAACCCTGCATATGAAACTGACTCCAAGAATCTTCTGAAAATGAACCCCGACTTAAATCAGACTCTTTTAAAGAAGCGCCTTGTAGATTCGCGCCAATCCATTTGTTTTCAAATAGATCACATTTCTCTATGCATTGTCGTTCAAAATTTACGTAGGATAAGTTACATCCCGTAATATATGCCGAGCAGAAATACATTCTATTACTTACTTGAGTTGAGAAAGTAGCTAATATGAAATTTGCCCCCTTTAAATCACAATCCTTAAATTCAATCCCAAAACATTTTGCTCCAGTGAAATTAGACATTGATAGTTGGCAATTCTTAAAAGATGAATCGCGTAGATCGCTATAATCAAAATGACAACCCTCAATACCACCTTGCTCTATGAAGATACAATCAACAAACCGTGCATCTCTTAGATCAGCACGACCAAAATCGCATCTATAAAATTTACAACGCTTAAAATGAGACTCACTCAAATCCTGATTAGAAAAATCCACTTGATTAAACACTTCGTAACTTTCTGACATAAACACCCCTCGTGTTAATAAACCAGAAGGCTATCACCTACACTAAAGATTTCAATGAAAACAAAGCCTTTGCAATCAACGCCTTGAAATCATCAAAATCGCCGATATAAGCACCCAAATAGCCCCTCACAGCGACGTTTAGCCAGTCGACCGAAGCCGCGTACCAATAAAGAATTTCACCCTTCCTCACTGGCAGTTCGAATACTGTTCGAATTCGCTACAATTGTTCAAATACAAGGCAGATTAAATACTCCAGATCTCCCTAGACTACGCTAACAATCGTTGTCTGTTGTGACTGCGTATAACGCACGTTATGTAAGATTAGGTCTGACTCATGGTTCGCTACGTAAAATCTAGCGAACTAACTCCCACCAAGAATTATTCCAGGCACGTAGCTGACGACCATCAAACATCCCAATGAGATATTTCGCATAAATATTACTTAGTAATATTTATTATCACTACTTAAACCTGATCATCGCTATGCGCGTTATCACCTTTATATTCAATAGGCAGTACAGGGACGATTTTATCTCAAAATTAATAAACTCCATATATATCTATGATTTACAGCTCTACTACTAAATTGTATATTACACATATTAAATATATGAACGGGTGTAATAAGATGGACATAATATTTGTAGACGCTGAAAATATAGGCTTAAAAGAATTAGAAAAACTTGAAACATCTATAATAGACAAGGTATTTGTATTTTCAAAATCAAACTGCATTAAACTCGTTTGCGAGAAAAAACTATATTTATTCTTATCTGATTATCCTTGCGGCTCAAATCAAGCAGATTTTTACATAATAGCTTATCTATCCAGAGTTCTAAGTTCACTTAATCACACAGAGCTAACATCTATTAACTTCAAACTAATAACTAACGATGAAAGTTTAATTTCTGCTTTTGAATTCCAATGTTCACAACTCGGTGGCATTAGTAAAATAATAAAAACGAATGAAAAAATAAAAACAGATGTTAATACTGTTGTACAACTGACACCTGTACCCGCACCTAAATCAGTACCTAAAATTAAACCTGTACCGGTACCTAAGCCTAAATCAGTATCTAAACCTAAATCAGTAGTAGAAGAAAAAATAATATCTCATCTAAAATCACCAGAGACTCTGAACCCTGAATTTAGAAAAAAGCTAGGTATATCACAGCAAGATTTTTCACGAGCAACGGGTGAATTAATTAGACAAAACAAAATTAAGCGTTCTAAGGGAAGCAAAAAAAAATGGGTTACGCGATAGAAGGATAAGGTAGTGTTTAGCTACGTAAAATTCAGCGAACTAACTCCCAGCAATAATAATTCCAAGCACGGAACTGACGGTTATCAACATTTTCAATCCCGATCATCGTTATGCGCATTATCACCTTTATGTTCAATAGGCCGTACAGGGACGATTTTATCTCTAGATCAAAAAAACCTCCTAGTGGAGGCTAAATCTATTATTCCTTTTAAAAACGTGTTAATTTTTTTCTACTACTTTCTCTATTTGTACTTTTGTTTTCAGCGATTTATATAGTTCCGTTTCTGAAAAAGCTATTCCCCCCATAAAAACGCCCCCCACAAAAGCTGTTAGAGTTAACCAAAATGACAACGGAACATGCTTATACAGCCAATTAACACTAACTTTCTCCGGTAATATCAGCTCTTTGATACTAGCTATGTTAGAAGTTTCTTGAATCACGTTTGCTAACTCAAGCTTTTTTATGGATTGATTTACAATTCCAATACTTTCATACACAGCTGGATAATTTACAGTGCCTATTTGAAAAGCGGCCTTAGCCTTATGAGTGTGATATGAAAAACGTTCACTCATGGCAGGAGCGAACTCTAATAGAGCCTGAACTTCATCACTCCAAACTAAAAAATCATCATTACTAGAAAATGGGGTTTTATCACCTCGCTTTCTACTCAATTTCTTTAGTTCATTGAGTCGTTCTGTATGCATAAGGCTCCTACTGCGTATTACAGCCATAAATTAAGGTACACAATAATGTGAAAGATGTTCATATGTAACTAATTCTATTGTCATTTAAGTTTATTACAAGGGGGGGGGATTCTAACCTCGTGGCTAAAACTATCTGGTAACGGCTAAGTGGTCTTGCTGGGGTGGGTTATCCTAAGCACTAAAAAGCCTCCGATTAGGAGGCCAAATTCAATGAACTATTACAATAAAATATTAAAGTTCCAATTTTAATGAGCCACATTCCCGCTTTATTGCTACATCTTTTTTAGATGCAACTACATATAGATCGAAAAAAAACTCTTTAGGATCATTACATCGTCGGCCAATAAGATAATTTCCAGATGGGCATAGCTTCATTTTTTTATCTAAAAAGATCTGAGCTTGCTGATATAGTTTTTCTGATTTAAAATTTGAAAATTCGCTTATTTTATAATTATTTAAAGCTAGTTCCTTACTAAAACACACTGTTGATTTTGGTCCCATCCTATCAATGTAGTTGGACACTACATCACCAACACCATCAAACTTAATTGCTTCCATTGAAATGTCACAAGCTTTATATATAGAGGATATAGCCTTAGATGAGCCCCTCAAGGAAAATTTAACCCTATGATTAGTGCCTCTATAATCTGTAACTTCTAGCAAAATATTACTACCACTTCTCATCTGCCTTCCAAGCTGATTTTTAACGTCACTTCTTGAAAAAACAGTGGTACCTTCCGTACTCACATTCCAAGCACTAGTGTTAGTTTCACCATTATCTATACGCCATTTCACATTTACTGCTTTACGGCTTAAGTATTCATTAATAAAAAATTGAATATTAAAAACGGAATTACTATCACATTGAGCCAACGCGTACGTTCCACCCTTACCTTTAATATAAGCTGAGTGCTCTGAGTTATCATTGAACCCATCTTTTTTCTGTTCGTATATCCATGAATTAGCCAATGAGTTAAATGAACAAAAAAAACAAATTATTAAAATGTTAAGTTTCATCTTTACCTTTTAATCCCATGATTGAATTAACTTATTATAATTCAATCTGTAGTTGTATAGTTAATAAATCAAGATGAAATAAGAAGCTAACAACACCACTGCGCATAACGCATGTTATGTAGGATTAGAGTCTACTAATAGTTCGCTACGTGAAATCTGACAGATCAGCTATTGCCACCTACACTAACGAACAGGGCGTTATCTACACCATAATGCTTGCGCGTGAACCTGAATTAGCACTAGAAGAAATTAAATAGGAAACTTCAATGTCACAAAAAGTTAGCTATGATAAATTTTGTCAGCACTACGAACTAGATTCAAGTGTCATCGACAGTCGATCGCAATACAACGAATACTGTAAAAATTTAACCGTATTTAATAATGTTGCGGCAGATAACATCACTGAAAAAGCAATTGAAAAAGCAAAGAACACAAAATAGAAAACTTTCCGAACGAAGAAGTTCTGTTTTTAAAATTAGTCTCTCAGTCCATATCTAATCATACCAAAATCGATCAACAACAATTAATCTTGGCGCGGAACCAACCCAGCGGCCGGCATCGGGCGTGGCGAGTGCCGAAGTTTGCGTAATGGGCAAGCCACATGCTCTGTGGGTTTTTACAGTGCATTTGGCGCAGTCTATGAAGCGAAACTTGGGCACGGGAGGCCGCTGGCATTCCTGCGCAGCAGGGATGATCTGGCGGCAACCACACCAAAACCAATCAACAACAATGAAGCCAATCGCGGAACCAACCCAGCGGCCGGCATCGGGTGTGGCGAGTGCCGAAGTTTGCGCAATGGGCAAGCCACATGCTCTGTGG
>NVVV01000042.1 GCA_002733495.1 Robiginitomaculum sp. | reverse complement strand
ATTTGGGAACCCAGATAATATGATAGCGATGATGAAAAACGGTGTGACTGCCTGTCCGGTAACTCATAGTCTTTCTCCTTAAAATGAACATATACCGGCCACGACGATGTTCATTTTAAGGAGAAAGACTATGACACAGAACGGCTGAAGCCTCTTCCGCCTCAAGGCGGAGGGTTTGAACCCTAAATTAGGATACTCAATCCAATCCAACAAACGCCTTTTCGACGACATACTCGGCCGGTGCTGAATTAGCTCCTTCGCGCATCTGGAGCCCCTCCAGTATGTCTTTCATTTCCAGATTAAAAGCCATAGAGCCACACACCATTGCCCGGTCGCTCTTAGAGGTTATGGCCGGCGTGCCCAGTCTTTCAAACACCTGGTCCGTGCGCAGCATATCCGTAATGCGGCCCATATCCGGGCTGGTTTCCTGGGTTGTTGTGGACAGGCAGACCAATTTCTCCCGTGCCTCCTGACCAATAAGGGGGTCATCAAGAGTGCGTTGGATAACGTCTTTGGCATATGCCAACCCGGCACGTGTTCGGGCTGTGTGAGTAACCACCACCTTGTCATAGTGCGCATAACAATCGGGATCACGGATGATGGAGGCAAAGGGCGCAATGCCGGTCCCAGTGGCAAAAAGCCATAACCGCTTTGCCGGTAACAGCGCACCCAGCACCAACGTGCCCACCGCTTTTGGCCGCAAAATAATTCTGTCACCGGGCTGAATATGCTGTAAACGCGAGGTCAGCGGCCCGTCTGGCACCTTGATGGAATAAAACTCCAGCTCCTCATCCCACGAAGGCGAAGCAATGGAATAGGCGCGCAGACAGGGCTTGCCGGTATCCGTCGGCAATCCGATCATCACAAATTCGCCCGAACGAAAGCGAAAAGATTGCGGCCGTTTTACCCGAAAGGAAAACAGATGATCATCCCAGTGGCGAACTGAGGTTACGCCCTGCATGTCCTGAGGTGACGAGCAAGGTTTTTCAACAGGGTCGGGTGATGTGGCAAGAAAGGTCACAAGCGGCTCACTTTTTATTTTTGAGTTGAAAAATTATGCAAAAGAGGAATTTGCGGCTCCACACAGTTTTGACTGATAATCATGGGCAGTCCAGTTGGCACGCGTTTTCCATAGATTTTCTGGTTGGCGGCGGGCAAGGGCATCGGATATCTCAACCTCATCAAAACCGGCGCGTCGTGCCATGGCATATTGTTCGGCGATAACATAACCCTTTGCCCGTAACCGTCCGGTAAATCCCATTAATCTGAGCCGTCGCGCCAGCGTGAAACCGCGCCCATCATCAAAAGCGGCAAAATGGATGCGGATAAAGGTGATGCCGCTTAAATAGCCGGACAGCATTTCTGGATGGTCGTCCGCTGTCATATCAATGGCAGCGGGAGGAACGGGCATATTGGTGCTGATTTCGGCAATAAGCGTAAAACCAATGCAAGTATCATCGGCCACAAACCCTGTATCAGTTACAATTACGCTCATGATTTCTCTCCTTGTGGCGACGCGCCGCGAACCGGTTTGCCATTGATAAAATGAATGCCGCATTCCACTTTTTCATGCCCGCGCCAACGCCCAGCGCGTGGGTCTTCGCCACTTTGGACGCGGCTGGTGCAGGGCGCGCACCCTATGGAAGGGTATCCCTTGGTCACCAGGGGATGCCGTGGCAAGTGGTTGTCCTGCATATATTGGCGGATCTGTTGCGCCGACCAATGGGCCAAAGGGTTCACTTTGATCCGCGTTTCCCCATCGGTTTCAAAAAAATCCAGCGCCGCACGGGTCATGCCCTGAAAACGTTTGCGCCCGGATATCCAGGTATCAAAGGAAGCAAGGGCACTGGCCAACGGTTGTGTTTTTCGTAAATTACAACACGCGTCATGATCACGCTGGTGAAGCGTGTTATCAGGGTCCATCGCCAAAACCTGCTGGCGATCCGGGCGGATAATGCGCACATTCGAAAGCTTAAGCGTTTCGGCGACCTCAACCTGATACGCAAGAGTTTCGGGAAACAGCATTTGCGTATCGAGAAAAAGAACCGGGACAGAGCGGTCAATCAAGGAAGCAAGATGCAGGAGCACAACCGATTCAGCGCCAAAAGAAGAAACCAGCGCCGTTTTTCCAAGCAAAGAGCGGTCAAGGCAATATTCAAGCACCGCGATAGCCGTGCGGTTTGCGTGTCTGGCGTTAAGCGCTGCAACACACTCTGAAAGTGGGGAAAGAGAAACCTCAGGCAGCATGGCTGGCACGCCCTTCGCCGTATAACGCGGTTTTGAATGGCCCCTGGCCAAGCCGATGATAGGTTTCAATGAAAGTTTCGGCAGGGCCTTTACGGCACTCCAGATAGGCAAAAATAAGCCGCTCTATCGCCGGTACAATTTCATTGGCAGGAAAGCCCGGACCGGTACGCTCGCCCAGCCGGGCGTTTTGGGTTGCCTCGCCGCCCAGCGTGATCTGGTAGTTTTCAACCCCCGCCCGGTCGAGGCCAAGAATGCCGATATGGCCCAGATGATGATGCCCGCAAGCGTTAATGCAGCCCGATATCTTGATCTTCAGCGGGCCAATGTCGTGTTCCAGTTTTAACGCCTCCATGCGCGTGGCGATTTCCTGTGCAATAGGGATGGAACGCGCCGTGGCCAAGGCGCAATAATCCATGCCGGGGCATGCTATAATATCGGAAACAAGCCCGATATTGGCGGTGGCAAGGTGGGCCTCGTTTAAGGCGTTATAGACATCAAAAAGGCGGGATTTATGCACATGGGGCAGGATAATATTCTGCTCATGGCTGATGCGCAGCTCGTCATGACCATAACGTTCCGCAAGGTCTGCCATGACCTGCATCTGCTTTGCCGTTGCGTCCCCCGGCGTGGCGCCGGGTGTCTTTAGCGAGATGGTGACAATCGCATAATCCGGATGTTTGTGCGCCGCCAGATTGGTCTTCACCCAGGTATCAAAATGCACATCCCCTTCCTGGCTGGCTTGGAAACCATCAACCGGCGCCTTGATAAAGGCTGGTGGTCGGAAATTCTCTTTAATGTCATCCAAAAGAGCCTGATCCGCACCCTTAAAACTGGTCCGGCGCACTAAAAACGCGTCTTCCACGCGCCTGCGAATGGCCTCCATGCCATGCTCGCGAACGGTGATTTTGATACGTGCCTTATATTTATTATCTCGCCGCCCAAGCAGGTTATAGACGCTGACAATGGCTTCCAGATAGGGAAGTAAATCCTGAACCGGTAAAAACGCGCGCAACACTTTGCCAATGATCGGGGTGCGCCCAAGCCCCCCACCGATAATCACTTCAAACCCGGTTTCACCAACATCATTGCGAACCATACGCAGGCCAATGTCATGGGCCTTGGTAACCGCGCGGTCATGGGGGCTGCCGGTGAGCGCGATTTTGAACTTGCGCGGCAAAAACTGAAATTCCGGATGGTCCGTTGACCATTGGCGGATCAGTTCGGCATAGGGACGCGGGTCGGCAATCTCATCGGCGGCAGCCCCGGCGAAATGATCCGCGGTTACATTGCGGATGGTATTGCCGGAGGTCTGTATGGCATGCATCTGCACATCGGCCAGATCTTCCATAATATCAGAGACATCACACAGTTCCGGCCAGTTAAACTGAATATTCTGGCGGGTGGTAAAATGGCCATAACCCTTGTCCCAGCGCGTGGCGATCATAGCCAATTGCCGCATTTGTTGAGCATTCAGCGTGCCATAAGGAATGGCAATGCGCAGCATATAGGCATGAAGTTGTAGATAGAGACCATTCATCAGGCGAAGGGGTTTGAACTCCTCTTCGGTGAGCTGGCCCGCCATGCGCCGTTCCACTTGCGCGCGAAACTGGGCAATGCGTTCACGCACAAAAGAATGGTCGAAATCATTGTATGTATACACAGATCATCTCCTCAGCCGCCGGGGCGGATTTCCTGTTTGCCATGGGCGTAATTGGACGGGCCGCGAGTGCGAAAAATTTCGCGAAAATGCAAAGGCTCCGGTCCGTCTGGCCCAAGCCTGACCTCGGCCAGATAGGGGCCAATAACCGCATGGCTCTGGCTCCTGGCAATCAACAGGCGGACTTGCGCCTGTGCTTCTTCCTGAGTGGCCTCGGCCTTGGCGATATCACGGGTCCAGCCATCATCAATGGTCAACCAAACCGCATCGCCCATCAGAAGGTCATTGGCCGTAACCACCATGATTTTTTGCCGGTTTTTCATAATGCCAGCTCCAGTGGGGCGTTATGGTCTGCATTCAGTGCCCCATGACGCGGGGCCAGCCCGAGAAGCATGATCGCCGGGCCTTTCAGCCCATCCACAGCGCCCGGCAAGCCGGCCAGTGTTGTAGCAATAATGCGCGTTTGCGCCCGTGATGCATTTTCAACCAAGGTAATGGGCGTATTCGGATTGGCATTATTCATCAACAATCGGCCCTGAAGGAAACGGGCACTCTTTTTACCCATATAAATCGCCGCTACCTCTTTGGCACGGGCCAGCGTGCGCCAGTCCTGTTCGGCAAAGCCATGAACGTCATGCCCGGTGAAAAAGCGGATGGATGAATTGCGGCCACGGCGGGTGAAAGACTGCCCGATTTGCGCGATGGCGGCCGAGGCCGCAGTAATGCCGGGGATGATCCGCCAATGAATCCCGGCGGCCTCAAGCGCTTCGATTTCCTCATCCAGTCGACCAAATACGGTAGGATCACCAGACTTTAGCCGCACCACATGTGCCCCGTCGCGGGCATGGTCAATCATCAATGCATTGATTTTTTCTTGAGGTGTGGCGGCTCCAAACCCCTTCTTGCCTGCTTCAACAATGACCGCTTCGCGGCGGGCAAGCTCCAGAATTTGGGGCGCCACCAGTTGATCATGGATCACCACATCCGCCCGATCGAGGGCTTTGCGCGCTTTTAGCGTCAATAAATCCGGATCCCCGGGACCAGCCCCAACCAGATCGACATGACCCGGCGCTGTTTCTGCACTCACATGGCGGGACATAAGTTCATCCAAGGCCGCAGGCAGGCCGTCGGTCCCCTTGGCCTCGATGGTTTCAGGCCCCGTATCAGCATAATATTCTGCCCAAAACTCACGATGTTTGCGGCCGCTAAGCACACGTTTAGCCAGAGGCCTGAAAACTTTGCCCGCCTTTGCCAATAGGCCAAGATGAACGGGCAAACGGTCTTCAAAGTCACGTTTGATGGCGCGGGCAAGAACGGGTGCTGCCCCTTCGGTGCCGATCGCAATGGTGACTGGATCCCGATCAACAATGGCCGGGGTTATGAATGTGCTGCCTTCAAGATTATCGACAATATTGACGGGGATATTGCTTGCCCGCGCCAGCGCCGCAATGCGCGGATGATGATCCGCCGCTTCATCGGTAATATAGAGCAGCGCCGCCTCTTTCAAATCACCGGCCTGCACAGGGCGATGAAAAAGAACCAGCCTGCCCTCATACGCCCAGGACTTGATCTGTGGCTCTGCTTCCACGGCAAACACTACCAGAGAGGCACTGGTTTTCATCAGGAGGCGAAGCTTGGCAATGGCCATAGCGCCCCCACCACTGATCAGGACCGGGCGCTCTTTGATCGCTACAAATATGGGAAAATAATTCATGACAATCCTATTCTAGGCCTGCCCATTATATAGAATATTATTCTTTGATTATGTAGATAGGCTTTGGTATTAGGGATATAGTTTTATATATTACGATAACATCGGAACATATCCATCACTAGGACTGAGGACAAGGAATGACATTTTCACTGGATACCCTGGATCGGAAAATCCTCACAGCGCTTCAAAATGATGCCAGTCAGTCTTTTGATGAGATTGCAAAAAAGGTAGGCTCTTCCAAGACCCCTGTGTGGAATCGCATCCGCAAAATGCGGAAATCCGGGGTCATAACCCGGCAAACCGTCATTCTGGACCCGGACAAGCTGGGGCTGGAAGCCTGTTTCTTTGTTCTGGTACGCACCAATGAGCATGAGGCCAATTGGCAAAACACATTTCTTGCCGCCATTCAGAAGCGGCCAGAGGTACTGGAAGCCTATCGCCTGGCCGGGGATATCGACTATATTCTCAAAATCCGCGTAGAAAATGCCCGGGCCTATGACACCTTCTATCAGGCGCTGATTTCAGAGGTGCATATCTATAACGTCACGGCACTGTTGGCGATGGAAGAGATCAAGGCGACCACAATTTTGCCCGTTATTGAATGAGTATTGTAAGGCGTTCCCCGTCAGCGCTTTTGGGCCAGATTTAGAACTGTGCTAAGAGAGGGTTTGCTCACAAAGCTTGTTGATATTAACCGCCACTTTGCACTGATTTTGGAGTAACCGTGGTACAATATGTCCCAAAAACCTACTATGTTCCCCAACATTGAAATCGCTTATTCCGTATGTTTTACAACATAGTACATGTTTTTGCAAAGCGGTGGCGAGACTTCCCAAGCTGAATAAGAGGGTTCGAGGTTTTCGGGTCTAAGCGCTCCATTTCTTTTGTCTCGCGGCGCGAAAAAACTTGGGCCTAGCGGCTATCCATTTTTAGCTCAATGCGCCGATTACGCGCCAATGCCTCGGCGGAGCGGCCCCGGTCAATGGGATGAAATTCGCCAAACCCTGCGGCCACCAAACGCTTGGGCGGCACGCCTGCGCGGACAAAGAATTTGACCACCGAAATGGCACGGGCCGCCGACAGCTCCCAGTTTGAGGCATAGCCCGACCGGATCGGAATACTGTCCGTATGGCCATCCACACGGATCACCCAGTCAATATCGGCAGGAATTTCATCGGCCACATCAATAATGGCGGCGGCAATTTGCGCCAGGGATTCCCGCCCGTCCGGGTTTAGCTCTGCCGAACCAGAAGCAAACAGAATGTCGGTTTCAAAAACAAAGCGGTCGCCGACCACATGAATGCCTTCACGATCTCCCAGCACCTCCAAAAGGCGGCCAAAAAATTCAGACTTATAACGCGCCAGTTCTGACACTTTTTGCGCCAAGGCCGCGTTCAGACGTTTGCCCAGATTTACAATCTGCGTTTTTTGCTTTTTGTCCTTTTGTTCGGCGGCCTCTAGGGCGGCGTTTAATTGCGCCAATTGCTTGCTCAGAGCAGCAATTTGCGCGCTTAAGATCACAATTTCATCACGCGCCTTTTGCGAAATTTCCTTTTCTTCATCCAGCGCGGTTTGCATGCCAAGTGATGTGGCTTCCGTGCTGGCTAGGCTTTCTTTTAACCCGACCAGTTCGGCGTTTTTCTGGTCCAGCGTGGCCCGCAAAAGCGTGATACGTTCCTCGCGGCTCTTGCGTGTGTCTTTTTCCAGCGCCAGCATGTCGGCAAGGTCTGTCAGGCGGGTGTTTAACCGCGCCAGTTCAGCATCGCGGTTAGAGAGCGCCCGCCCCAAGGTGAATTGCGCGGCAATGAACAGCGACAATAAAAACACCACCACCAGCAAAAGCGTGGCCAGCGCATCAACAAAGCCGGGCCAGTAATCTTCGGCCCCGGGACCTCGGCGCGATAAACGTGGCCCCGCCATTAGAGATGCTCGCCCCGCGACAGGGTGATCATGGTCTTGGTGAGAATTTTGATTTCCTCGCGCACCGCCTCAATACCGACGGCACGGTGTTCCTCGCTCTGGCGGATCACTTTTTCCAGCGCAGAAATATTTTCAGCGGCCTGTTCCAGCAAGGCCGAGGTATAGGCCGGGCTGCCGGGGTCGGCCTCTTTACCGGCAATGGCAACGCGGCTGATGGTGGCAATCCAGTCTTCGATTTCATTAAAAAAGCGGTTTTGCGATTGCCCGGCCTGCAAATCCAAAAAGCCAATGACCAGCGATCCGGCCAGCCCGAAAAGCGATGAGGAAAACGCCGTACCCATGCCCTTGATCGGCTCTTCCAGAGCCTGCATTAATTTCAAAATATCTTCTTCACCACCCGTAGAGCCAGAGAGCGCGCTGACCGCTGCGCCGACAGAGCTGACCGTTTGCAACAGGCCCCAGAACGTCCCCAAAAGCCCCAGAAAAACAAGCAAACGGCCAAGATAACGGGTGATCTCGCCGGATTCTGCCATGCGCGAAGACACCGCGTCCAGTATGGAGCGGGTCGAAGCAGAAGAAAGTTTTAAATGACCTGGGGTCTCTGACAATAAAACCGCCATGGGGGCGATCAGGCCTGGTGGGCGATGCAAAAGCGAAAAATCGTCTGCCGCCGTTAGCCGTCGCACCCAGCGCGCCGCCGGGCCTATCGCCAGGGTTTGGCGAAAGGTGTATAAAACGGCGACAACGAACACCACAATGATCAAACCATTGATGGCACGATTGCTTTCAAAGGCCTGCAAAATGGTATCTTGCAAGGCATAAAGCAGCGCGCCCACCAGCCCTAGAAACCCCAGCATCCAGGCCAGATATTGCCCGGGTCCGGTGAAGCGGATTTTGCTCGAGTTCGCTTGGTTCATACTGTTCCCCATCACTGTCAGGCCAAAGATACCGGCGGCCTGTTTTTACTATAGCGGCATTTTTGTCAGTTTTGAGACGTTTTTTGATTCAGTGCTGTGGTTTTTGATTTTATGCCTAGTTTTTTCACCTTCGCACCCTTGAATTTCACTCCTTGAGCCTGTTTTGACCCTTAATTGACCCTCTTTTTTGGGGGTTAATTGGCTTTATCCCGTTCACAAAGTGGTGAAACAAGCCAGATTCATCAGGAAAAATCACAGCCGCCCTTTAACTGGCCGTAAAAAAACCTAAATGAAGGTCAACACTGTAAAGACGACGAAAAGTCGCGCCCTTTGGAGAGTTTACCATGGCCACCATGTTACCCGTCTCGGCAACGCCGGAAGCATCCCTGTCGCGCTATCTGACTGAGATCAGAAAATTTCCCATGCTGGAAAAAGGCGAAGAATTTATGCTGGCCAAACGCTGGGTCGAGCACGAGGATTCCGAGGCCGCTGGTAAATTGGTGACCTCGCATTTGCGTCTGGTGGCCAAGATCGCCATGGGCTATCGCGGCTATGGTCTGCCTATCGGCGAAGTGGTCTCGGAAGGCAATGTCGGCCTGATGCAGGCCGTGAAAAAGTTTGACCCGGACAAGGGCTTTCGCCTCGCCACCTATGCCATGTGGTGGATCCGCGCAAGCATTCAGGAATATATTTTGCGCTCCTGGTCTTTGGTCAAAATGGGCACCACAGCGGCCCAGAAGAAACTCTTTTTCAATCTGCGCCGCATGAAAGGCCAGATGAAAGCCATTGATGATGGCGATCTGCATCCCGATCAGGTGGAAACCATCGCCACCAAACTGGGTGTCACCAACAATGATGTGGTGCAGATGAACCGGCGCATGTCCGGCCCGGACGCATCCCTGAATGCACCCTTGCGCTCGTCCGAAGGCGACAGCCAATGGCAAGACTGGCTGGAAGATGAAAACTATGTCAGCCAGGAAACGCAAGTTGTTGAAAGTGATGAGTTTTCAACACGCATGGGGCTTTTGCAGGACGCCATGGCCAATTTGAACGAGCGCGAGCAGGACATCATCCAGCAACGCAAGCTTTCAGAAGATCCAAAAACCCTCGAACAATTGGCGCAAGTATACGGCGTTAGCCGCGAACGCATTCGCCAGATCGAAGTCCGCGCCTTTGAAAAACTGCAAGCCGCCATGCTGGAACAGGCCAAAGAAAAGGGCCTGATGGACGCTTAAAGGCGTTCCGGAGTAGGTGTTAGTTATTTTCGCAGAATTTTATATCCAAACCAGATTGGCCATATTGCCAAAAATAAATTGGAGGCCCACCAAAGTGCATCAAAACTCATTTGAAAAACCCAAAAACTGATTGCCATAAATCCTGCACAAAACGTCAGGCAAAGCGATATGAGTGCCAATTTTTCCCATTTTTTGTTTCTAGTCGCCATACTAACTGCCGTAATCCCAGTAGCACTTGCTATCAAATCCAGCGGCAAGAATGACCAGTTCCAGGCAATGATGTTTGGGTTCGTATAGTCACGAAACAACCAGTCCTGCGGAATATGAACGATGCCAAAGGTCGCCAATATTGTCGCACCCCAATATAGGACAAATCCAAAATCAGTGACGAGAAATAGCATTTTCAAGGTGCGAGACATCTCTTACCCCTTAAACGGATCGCGCATCAGGATCACATCTTCGCGCTCTGGAGAGGTAGAAAGCATGGCCACTGGCGCACCGATCAGCTCCTCAAGACGGCGCACATATTTCACCGCTGTGGCCGGCAAATCGGCCCATGAGCGCGCGCCCTTGGTGGACTGGTCCCAACCTTCAAAGCATTCGTAAACCGGCTGGACCCGGGCCTGATCTTCGGTGCTGGCCGGCAGGCGGCGAATGCGTTTGCCATCCAGCTTGTAGGCCACGCAAACTTTTAGTTCGGCCATGCCATCCAGAACATCCAGCTTGGTGAGCGCAATGCCGGAAATGCCGCCCGTAATGATGGCTTGGCGCACCATCACCGCATCAAACCAACCACACCGGCGTTCCCGCCCGGTGACGGTACCAAACTCGGCCCCTTTGGTGCCCAGCTTTTTACCAATGTCATTGTCCTGTTCGGTGGGAAACGGCCCCTCGCCAACGCGGGTGGTGTAGGCCTTGGTAATGCCCAAAACGAAGTTCAGCGCATCTGGCCCCACGCCGGAACCGGCAGCAGCCTGACCGGCCAATGTGTTTGACGATGTGACATAAGGATAGGTGCCGTGATCCACGTCCAGCATGGCCCCTTGCGCCCCTTCAAAGAGGATTTTTTTACCGGCGCGGCGCACGCTGTCCAGCTCCTGCCAGACCGGCGCCGCAAAGGGCAACACCTTGGGCGCCAGCGCCATCAATTCATCACAAAGCGCCGTCGCCTCAATAATTTCAAGACCATAGGCGGCACGTAAAATATTATGGTGCGCCAGAAGAGCTTTAATGCGCTCCAAAAGGGCCGCAGGATTAGCCAGGTCGATCAGGCGCACCGCCCGGCGGGCCACCTTGTCTTCATAGGCCGGGCCAATGCCGCGTTTGGTAGTGCCTATTTTGCCATCACCGGCGGCCCCTTCGCGGGCCGCATCCAGCTCGCCATGCAAGGGCAGGATGAGCGCAATATTTTCGGCAATGCGCAAACGCTTGGGCGTGATCTGCACGCCCTGATCGGCCAGTTTGGTGATCTCTTTGAGCAAAGCCCATGGGTCGAGCACCACGCCATTGCCGATCATCGACAGCTTTTCGGGGCGCACAATGCCAGAGGGCAGAAGGCTGAGCTTGTAAACAACCCCATCAACCACCAGCGTGTGGCCGGCATTATGCCCGCCCTGAAAACGCACCACAACATCAGCCCGGGTAGAGAGCCAATCGACAATCTTACCCTTGCCTTCGTCGCCCCATTGAGAGCCGACAACCACGACATTGGCCATAGTGATTTCCTGTTTTGGTTTAGGCCCTAGCGGCCAAATTTATAAGAAAGACGTATGCCTAGATTATCCAGACCCTCATTACGCCCACTGGCTAGAATCTGCCCGTGCGAAAGGTGTTCAAACATTAAGGCCGCGTCCCATTGCTCGTTCAAATGCAGCCCCAAAACAAAGGTTGGCCGAAAGAGAACCCGCGAGCCTAAAATCACGCGCGTGGCATCAAGGCGGATGCGCCTTGGATCACCGGGATCAGCCGACAGATTGACAATACCGTCATGGATCACCAGACCAAAATCAAACTCGCCATAAAAAGACGAGGTAAAGTTCTTTTGCCAGGCCAGACCCGCGCCGCCAAAATTTGTCTCGCCAGAGGTATTGAACGATCCATTCAAATAAGGGCGCGGCGATCCGGCCCAGGAAAGAAAGTCTGGCGATGAAAATACCAGCTCGCCCTGAATGTCCGCGCCGCCTTCTTTGCCGCCAGCGCCATTGCTGGTGAGATTCACATCATGCACCAGCACATTCATGCGCACTTCTTCCAGACCGCCAGCATTGGCCGATCCAGACAGGGCGAAGGTCAGTGCAACCAACATAGCTGCCCCATAGTATTTATTCTTCATAACGATTTCCCGCCTGCATTTAATCCCGATGCAGGGCATTCTAATACCAGCATCATAGCCTGAACAGCCATAGGGCGCTGATTTAGGCCGGGTGTGGCTTCAATGCAAATCATAAATGAAGCCACACCCCCGTGTCTAAAACTGCAAAGCACTGGCCGCACGCACATGGGGCAGTTTGCGTACCGCTTCAAGTGCTTTTGTATCAAGGCCCTGGTCAATACCAACCAACGCAATGGCCTGGCCACCCTGTTCAGTACGCCCCAGATTAAAGGTGGCAATATTGACAGAGCGTTCACCCAACACCTTGCCCAGCGCCCCAATAAAGCCGGGCTCATCTTCGTTTTCAACGAACAGCATATGGGCGCTGAACGGCGCGTCCAGCACCACATCATTGGTTTTGATCACCCGGGGCTGGCCAGCAAATAACGCCCCCGCCACGGTGCGCACGGTGTTTTGCGTTTCCACTGAAATGGAGATCACCGATTCATAATCGCCCAATTGTTCCTGACTGGTTTGCGCCAGCACAATGCCGCGTTCAGCGGCCAGAACTGGGGCGGAGACCAAATTAACATCGCCGAGCATGGGGCGCAGCACCCCGGCCAGTGCCGCCGAACTTAGCGGTTTGATGTTCAGGCCCGCCACATCGCCAAGGTATGATACCTCGATTTTCTTGACACCCGACGTGACCAATTGCCCGGCCAAAAGGCCCAGCTTTTCTGCAAGATCAATAAAGGGACGCAAACGCGGGGCCTCTTCGGCACTGACTGAGGGCATGTTCAGCGCATTGGTCACCGCCCCGGTCAGTAAATAATCACTGATCTGGTGAGCCACTTGCAAGGCCACATTTTCCTGGGCTTCGCGAGTGGACGCACCCAAATGCGGCGTTGCCACCAGGTTCGGCGTGCCAAAAAGCGCATTTTCCCGCGCCGGCTCATTGGCATAAACATCCAGCGCGGCGGCACGGATATGGCCAGAGAGCAATCCTTCGCGCAAAGCCACTTCGTCGATCAGACCGCCACGGGCGCAATTGACAATTATTACCCCTTCGCGGGTTTTCACCAAAGCCTGCGCCGACAAGATATTGCGCGTTTTATCGGTCAAAGGGGTGTGCAGGCTGATGACATGGGCGCGTTTCAGAACATCGTCCAGCTCGACCTTTTCAACACCCAGCTCTACCGCCCGTTCCGGGGTTAAAAACGGATCATAGGCCAGCACATGCATATTCAGACCCCGAGCGCGTTCGGCCACCAGCGAGCCAATATTACCGCAGCCAATGAGGCCAAGGTTTTTGCCAAAAAGCTCGGTGCCGACAAAGCGGGACTTTTCCCATTTTCCACCTTGCGTCGAGGCATTGGCTTCGGGGATTTGCCGGGCGGCGGCAAACATCATGGCAATGGCGTGTTCGGCGGTGGTAATGGCATTGCCAAAGGGGGTGTTCATCACAACAATGCCCTTGGCGGTGGCCGCCGCCTTGTCGATATTATCAGTGCCGATCCCAGCCCTGCCAATGACTTTCAAGGCCTTGGCGGCGGCAATAATATCCGCATCCGGCTTGGTGGCTGAACGCACAACCAGGCCATCATAATCGCCAATAATGGCGATCAATTCATCCTTGCTTAGGCCGGTTTTTACGTCAACATCAACGCCTTTATCACGAAACACGTCAACGGCAGCAGGCGACAATTTGTCGGCAATCAAAACTTTGGGCATAGCGCCCTCCTTGTAGAATTTTATTTTTTGGAAAAAAGTTGGCCTAAAGGCCCAATTCAGCTTTGGTGTGCGCAAAGGCCCAGTCCAGCCAGGGCATCAGCGCCATGACATCGTCGGTCTCAACCGTACCGCCGCACCAGATGCGCAAGCCCGGCGGCGCATCGCGATAAGCACCAATATCCAGCGCCACGCCCTCCACTTCCAGTCGCTTGGCCAAAGCCTTGGCAAAGGCGGCCTGATCAGCATCATTAAGGCCGCATACCGCCTCATCGGTGATTTTCAGGCACACGGACGTGTTTGAGCGCAAGGCCGGGTCAGCGCAGAGAAAATCTGCCCAGTTTGAGCCTGCTGCCCAGTCTGAAACCATCGACAGGTTGGCATCAGCCCGGGCGACCAGACCCGTCAGCCCCCCTTGGCGGGACGCCCATTTCAGGGCCGCCAGATAATCTTCAACCGCCATCATGGACGGGGTGTTAATCGTCGCGCCGGTAAAAATTCCCTCGATCAATTTGCCCTTTTTGGTCAGGCGAAAAATCTTCGGCAACGGCCAGGGCGGCGTATAGCTTTCCAGTCGTTCCACCGCGCGCGGCGAAAGAATAATCATGCCGTGGGCCGCTTCGCCGCCCAGCACTTTTTGCCAGGAAAACGTCGTGACATCCAGCTTGGGCCAGTCCAGATCTTGCGCAAAGGCCGCCGAGGTGGCATCGCAAATGCTCAAGCCTTCGCGGACTTCGCTGATCCAGTTGGCACCCGGCACGCGAACACCCGATGTGGTGCCATTCCAGGTAAAAATAACATCGGCGTCGGGACGAACAGCGCTTAAGTCTGGCAGCGCTCCATAAGGGGCCTCCAGTAGGCGCACGTCATCCAGTTTAAGCTGAGCCGTAATGTCACTGGCCCAGCCTTTGCCAAAACTTTCCCACGCCAGGACATCAACCGGGCGCGCGCCCAGCAATGACCAAAGGGCCATTTCCATGGCACCTGTGTCCGAGGCCGGAACAATGCCGATGCGATAATCCTCAGGTATGCCGAGAATGGCGCGGGTTTCCCGGGTCGCCTGCAACAGGCGTGCTTTTCCCGGTGCTGATCTGTGCGATCGGCCCAAAAGTGCATTGGAAAGTGTCGAAAAGGTCCATCCCGGGTGCTTTTTGCACGGCCCGGACGAAAATCTAGGGTCAGCCGGGCGCATGGCCGGCTGTTGTATGTCTGTCATCATGTACTCCCATCCTTACAGACGAGCGCGCTTCGTTGGGGAAGCGTGGCCCACGGCGGACATAGGCCGCCTTTCGCGCGGGATCAACCGGCAGCCTGTGTTTTGTCGAAAAATAATATATTTGACAGCGCGGCGAATTGCCCCGACATGAGCTTATGACACAGTCTTCTTCATCGCCTTCTGCTTCGCAGAATGATCAGCACAGCCTGTTTGACTGGCTGCGCCTGTTGTTTGTGGCGGTGCTGTGGGGGACGGCGTTTATCCTGTTGAAAATTGCCGTAACCGAAATCCCGCCAACAACACTGGTGATGGGGCGGTTATGGATCGGGGCCATTGCGCTGTTAATCTGGATGAGTATTCGCGGCCAGAAATTACCGCCACTTTTACCCAAACCGGACAAGCGCTGGCTGTGGTTTGTTATTTTGGGCTTTACCGGGGCGACAACCCCTTTTGCGCTGGTCTCGTGGGGCCAGCAAAGCCTGGATTCGGCTTTGGTGGGGATTTTGATGGCCATTATGCCGCTGACCACGGCAGCTTTGGCCCATGTTTTTGTGCCGGGCGAAGCCATGACCTTGCGCAAGTTTTCCGGGTTTTTACTGGGCCTTGCCGGGGTGGCGCTGTTGATGGGGCCAAGCGCCCTGAATGACCTTGGCGGCCCGGCCAGCATCGCGCAATTGGCGGTAATCTTAGGGGCTGTCTTTTATGCCATTCAAGCCATTTTGGTGCGCAATCTGCCGCCCACCCGCCCCTCTGTCGCGGCGGCGGGGCTGCTCATTTGCGCGGCCATAATGATCACGCCTTTTGGTATTCATGCGGCCTTGAACATGGCCATGCCCAGTGCCAAGGCGCTGTTTGCCGTGCTGGCACTGGGGTTGGGAGCCACGGGCCTGGGCGGCATCGTGCTGATGGTCATTATTCGTGATAACGGACCCAGCTTTCTCTCTTTATCCAATTACATTATGCCGCTGATTGCTGTGCTGGTCGGACTGGCCTTTGGCGAGACACTGGGCCTGACCGTATGGCTGGGCTTTGCGGTTATTCTGGCCGGGCTGGCTTTGGCCCGGCAAAAAAACAAGAGTGTTTAATATGGAATGCCAGCGTCATCTTTTTGATATTCCCATGGATATTGCCTATCTGGATTGCGCCTTTATGGGGCCGTTAATGGGCAAGGTGATGGCGGCAGGGCGCGAAGGTTTGTCGCGCAAGGCCCAGCCCTGGCATTTGACGGGTGATGATTTTTTTGTTGATGAAACGCGCCTTCGCGCCCTGATGGGGCGGTTGATGAATGCGCGGGCCGAAGACTTTGCCCTTATCCCCTCAGTCAGTTATGGCATGGCGGTCGCGGCGAAAAATCTGTCCGTGCCGCCGGGGTCTGAAATTCTAATGCTGGACCGGCAATTTCCCTCCAATGTTTATATCTGGCGCGATAAGGCGCGGGCCAATAATGCCGCCATAAAAACCATAACCCGCAAAGACGGGCAAAGCTGGACCGAAATGGTGCTGGCCGCCATTGGCCCGCAAACATCCCTTTTGGCCTTGCCGCATGTGCACTGGATTGATGGCGGGGTGCTGGACCTTGTAGCCATCGGCCAAAAGGCCCGCGTGCATGGGGCCGCGCTGGTTCTGGACCTGACCCAGTCGCTGGGCGCATTGGCCTTTGATGCCACCGCCGTGGATGCAGATTTTGCCGTTGTGGCCAATTATAAATGGCTTTTGGGGCCTTATAGCACCGGGTTTTTACACGTAGCAGCGCGCCACCATAAAGGCACACCGCTGGAGCAATGCTGGCAAAGTCGTGAGGGCGCCGCAAACTTTGCCGGCCTGACCGATTATCATGATCAGATGGCGAAAGGCGCGGCGCGCTTTGACATGGGCGAGCGCAGCAATTTTGCCCTGCTTCCGGCGGCCATTGCCGCGATTGCGCAAATTCTGGACTGGGGCGTGGAGAATATCACCGCGCAAACCCGCCAATACACAGCGCATCTGGCTGATCTGGCTGTGGGTTATGGCCTGCGCGCCGAAAGCGAGCCGATCCGCGCGCCGCATTATCTCTCTTTGCGTTTGCCCAGTGACGCGCCAGAGAATTTACAACAGCGCCTGCGGGCGCACAACGTTTTTGTCTCGCGCCGCGGTGATCGCCTGCGCGTCACCCCCCATGTCTGGGTCAATAAGGCCGATATTGAACGCTTTGGCGCTGCGTTGAAGGCTTCTTTATAAGGTGATTTCGCCGCGCAAATAATATTGTGCCTTGCCAGTCAGCAAGACCCGGTCGCCCTTTAGCGTCACATTCACTAACCCACCTCTTTGTGAGGCCTGATAGAGCCGCATTTTAGTTTTGCCCAGCCGTTTGGCCCAATAGGGCGTGATATAGGTGATGGCCGAGCCGGTAACCGGGTCTTCGTCCACACCAACGCCCGGCGCAAAAAACCGCAAGACAAAATCCAGATCCCCATCACCCTTGGCACAAACCACCAGTTCGTCACAAGAATGTGCCAGCCGGGCGGCGTTTAGCGCGGCGTTAACATCAAGGCTGCGCACCATTGCTTCATTAGCCAGCACCACAAACGGATAAGTGCTTAGCCCGCTATCTATGATCGGCACACCCAGCGCCGACAAGGCCGCTTCGGGCATGGCCCAGTCTTGGGGTTTTCCGGCGGGCAGGTCCAGCACAAAGCTGTCACCGTCGCGCTTGACAGACAAAATGCCGCTTAAGGTTTCAAAGCTGAGCTGATCCAGATGCGGGTGAATGTGGCGCAAAATACAGGCGGCACTGGCCAGGGTCGCATGGCCACACAAGGGCACTTCGGTGGTCGGTGTAAACCACCGCAGTTTCCATGCGGCGGGGTCATCGGTGGGCACAATAAAGGCCGTTTCCGCCAGATTATTTTCCATGGCTATATTTTGCATAACCGCATCGTCCAGCCAGCCATCCAAAGGCACGACGGCTGCCGGATTGCCGGTAAAGGAGGCATCGGCAAAAGCATCAATCTGATAAATATCCAGTTTCATTATGTGTCCCCACTTTGCATCCAGTTGTGATCCAGCGGCCCGTGGCCAGCACCAAAGCCCGGGGCGTTTTTAATCGCCCCGCGCACATATTTTCGCGCCCGGCGCACCGCATCAACAAGGCTTAGGCCTTGCGCCAGAAAGACCGCCAGCGCACTGGACAGCGTACAGCCAGTACCATGAGTGCTGGTTGTTTTAATGCGTTTACCTTCCAGCACCGCCTCGCCCTTTTCCCAAAGCAGAAAATCAATCAGGGTATCGCCATCCCCATGGCCGCCCTTGATCAAAACCGCCTTTGGCCCCATGGACAACAGGGTTTGCGCGGCGGATCGTACATCATCAAGTGACGTTATACTGTGCCCACTGAGCGCTTCGGCTTCGGGCAAATTAGGGGTCAGGACACTCGCCAATGGCAAGAGATCACAGCGCAAAATATCCTGGGCATCCTTGTCCAGCAAAGTCGCCCCGCTGGTCGCCACCATTACCGGGTCTAAAATTATGGGCATGGTCAGGGCCTTTATCTCATCGGCAATAGCGGCGGTGATGGCCCCTGTGCCAATCATGCCTATTTTAATGACATCAACGCCAATGTCGTCAAGAACGGCCCGTATCTGCGCCCGAACCATATCTGGCGGCACCATTTGCACCGCTGCAACGCCTTGGGTGTTTTGGGCGGTGATGGCGGTGATCGCGGTCGTGGCATAGCCGCCAAGGGCGCAAATCGTCTTGATGTCTGCCTGAATACCGGCCCCACCGGAACTATCAGAGCCAGCAATGCTAAGGATGCGCACTGGCAAGGTCATGATGAGGCCCCATCTATGGCCCGCCAGACGGTCAGCGCCTGAACAGTTTGCGCCACATCATGAACGCGGATAATCTCTGCCCCGGCCTGCGCCGCATAAAGCGCACTGGCCAGCGAGCCGCCAAGACGTTGGTCCGCCGGTGTATCCGGGCACAGCATTTCGATAAAGCGCTTGCGCGAGGCCCCAAAGAGAAGCGGCCTGCCGGTTTCGCTGCGTATTCGCGGCAAAGCCCGCATCAGAGCAAGATTGTGATCCAGGGTTTTGCCAAAGCCAATACCAGGATCAACAAAAATATTATCGGGCTTTACTCCCGCTTTTATTGCCGCATCGGTTCGTGCGTTTAAAAACGCAATCACTTCGGCCACCACATCATCATAAATGGGGGCGATTTGCATAACCCCCGGCTTGCTTTGCATATGCATCAAAACAATTGACACATTCAGATCAGCGGCGGTTTGCAAGGCGTCAGAGGTGCCGCGCAATGCGCTGACATCATTCCAGAGCGCCGCACCTGCGCCGATCGCGGCGCAGGCAACCGCCGGTTTCATGGTATCAATACTGATGGGAATTGGCGTTTCGCGGCCAAGGCCTTCAATGACCGGCATCACCCGGTCCAGCTCATCTTCAACCGAAACAGGCGCGGCTCCCGGGCGGGTGCTTTCCCCGCCAATATCCAGAATATCCGCCCCGGCCCCAATTAGGGATCGGGCGTGTGAAATGGCATGTTCGGCGTTATGATACTGACCGCCATCGGAAAAACTGTCTGGCGTGACATTCACAATTCCCATGACCAAAGGGCGGGTTTTGTCTTTGGCCAGCATCATAATCGTATTGGTCAGGCGCCTTGCGGCGATGGCTTGCCCGAAGGTTTGGGCTTGGTTTTGGTAATTTTAGTTACCGGCACCGCCGCACTTGGCCCTTTGGGCTTGGCTTCATCGTCCTCGTCAGGGCGTTTTAGGGGTTTGCCGGCAATCAGATTGTCAATGTCCTCGCCCGAAAGGGTTTCATATTCCAGCAGGCCTTCGGCAATGATGATCCAGTCCTTTTTCTTTTTAGTCAGGATGTTTTTTGCCGCCTTCAGCCCATCTTCGACAAGACGTTTGACCTCGTCCTCGATTTTACGACTGGTTTCCGGTGATAAAGAAGTAGACCGCATGATCTGCTGACCAAGGAAAACCTCGCCCTGATCATCGGCGTAAGAGATCGGGCCAAGCGCTTCGGAAAGGCCGTATTGCGTGACCATGGCCCGTGCCAGTTTGGTGGCCATCTGAATGTCAGAGGCCGCGCCAGAGGTTACTTTTTCCATGCCAAATTTGTGTTCTTCGGCAACCCGCCCACCCATCAGGACGGCCAGACGCGAGGTCATTTCCTCCAGACTCATGGACAGTTTATCCGCTTCGGGGAGCTGCATCACCATGCCCAGCGCCCGGCCACGAGGAATAATCGTGGCTTTGTGCACCGGGTCACTGGCTGGCACGTTCAGTGCCACGACGGCATGACCGGCCTCGTGATAAGCGGTGAGCTGTTTTTCTTTCTCGCTCATCACCATGGAGCGCCGCTCTGGCCCCATCATAACCTTGTCCTTGGCGTCTTCAAAATCGCTCATGGTGACCACGCGCTTATTGCGCCGGGCGGCTAAAAGCGCGGCTTCATTACACAAGTTTGCCAGATCTGCCCCGGAAAATCCGGGGGTGCCACGGGCGATAACCTTGCCATCCACATCGTGGGCCAGAGGGATCTCACGCATATGCACTTTGAGGATTTTTTCACGGCCAAGAATGTCCGGATTAGGCACCACGACCTGACGGTCAAACCGGCCCGGACGAAGCAGCGCTGGGTCCAGAACATCAGGACGGTTGGTGGCCGCAATCAGGATAACCCCTTCATTGGATTCAAAGCCGTCCATTTCCACCAGCAATTGATTGAGGGTCTGTTCACGCTCGTCATTACCGCCGCCAAGACCAGCGCCGCGTGAGCGCCCAACGGCGTCAATTTCATCAATAAAGATAATGCAGGGTGCATTTTTCTTGGCCTGTTCAAACATGTCGCGGACGCGGCTTGCCCCAACACCAACAAACATTTCCACAAAATCCGAGCCGGAAATGGTGAAAAACGGCACGCCGGCCTCGCCAGCAATGGCCCGCGCCAAAAGCGTTTTGCCTGTGCCCGGAGGGCCGATCAGCAAAGCGCCCTTTGGAATTTTACCGCCCAGACGCTGAAACTTGGAGGGGTCTTGCAGAAATTCGACAATTTCTTCCAGCTCTTCCTTGGCTTCATCAACACCGGCCACATCAGCAAATGTGATTTTGCCTGACTTTTCGGTCAAAAGCCGCGCCTTGGATTTACCAAAGCCCATGGCCCCGCCTTTGCCGCCGCCCTGCATTTGTCGCATGAAGAAAATCCACACGCTGACCAATAGCAAAATCGGCAGGAAATTCATCATGATGGAAAAGAGAATGCCGCGATCTTGTGGCTTGACGGTGATGTTCACACCGGCTTTACGCAATTCAGTGACCATTTGCGGATCAAAAGGTGCCGTGGTTGAGAAAAAGCTCCCATCGTTGAACTTGCCAAAAACGCTTTCGCCGCGAATGGTCACCTTGGCAATACGCCCGGCGGTGGCCTGATCCATCATGGTGGAATAGCTGACAACCTCAGCACCATTTTTTGATGTCGTGCTTTGCACCATGTTAAAAAGTGCGATCACCACCAGAATAATGACGCCCCAGAGCAGCATATTGCGCATTGGCATGGGTAAATCCTCAAATTATGTCACCGATGGCAACCATCGGCCCGAAAGGGTTTGTATCTGCCAAGATGGGGATGAAAACCCCGCATGGCAATGTTTGATTGTGCCGTAAACGGCCAGTTCTCACTGTTTCACACAGTTCCAAGCGAAATTGGGGCCAGTTTGCGCATTATAATCTCACTGCCTAAAAAATTTACATGGCCAGAACCGCCCAAAATGGGCGAGGATAAACCGCCCTGTCCATTGCGGATAACCGGAATTAACGGACGCACCGTGGCGGGCAGGGCCATCAAGACGCTATGCTCGGCCTTAGGTAACGCTTTGGCGCGCGCCCCCAGCGCCTCTACCCAACCATCTTCAGAGGCCTGAATTTCAAAACGTCGGTCAAAATGGCGCATTTTCCCGCCTTTAATGGCCAGGCTTTGGGGGGAGTGCTCTGGTGCGCGCCCCAGCATCGCCCCCGGATCGCGGCAAATCAGAATATCCGTTTCCCGGTACAAAATCTGGCAGCCAGCAGCACTAAACCCAGGCGCTACAGCGCCCGATAGCCGCCCCAAGACACGATCCAGCACCGCGCGTGGCACCGGGTGATCAGGCCGCCCGGCAATAGCGGCAAGGATCGCATCGATCATCACCTGCCTTTGATCCTCAGAGCATTGGGTAAACCCCGGGCGGTTCAATTGGGCATAACCCGCCGGATGGAGACTTAAAATTGAAGACAGTTTGGCACGCGCGGCCTGTCGCATTTCGTTTTCGTTTTGCGAAAACTGGGCCACCGAGGCCGCGATACGCCCAGAGGGCAGGCCAGAACCCTGTAGGGACGCCAGTTTT
>NVVV01000006.1 GCA_002733495.1 Robiginitomaculum sp. | reverse complement strand
GATCAGAACATCCTGCAAGGTATTATTGAGCGCGTGGCCCATATGCAGCGAGCCAGTGACATTGGGCGGCGGAATGACAATGCAATACGGCTTGGCATCTTCATCTTGCTTTGGCGTAAACGCGCCCGACTTTTCCCACGCGTCGTAAAGTTGCTGTTCTGATGTTGCGGGATCGAATGTCTTATCTAACATGATGGAGGACTCGGGCTATGCCCCCGGCATGGCGGCAACCGCACCGGGGCAAAATGCAAAAACGGGAAAAGGCAGGCCGGTGTAAGGCAAGGCCTCAGATCCGGGTGCGGCGCACGACTTTATCTATGGCTTCTTCCACTTTGGCGTCCACAATCGCCGGCAGATTATCATCCAGCCAGGATTTCAGCATGGGGCGCAGCAATTCGCGCAGCACACCTTCAATGGTTTGCCCGTCCTGTTGCGCCACACGCATATTTTGCGCCAGTACGTTTAGTGACCCAGCCGCAGCCGCTGCACTAGCCTCGCCCAGAATCTCATCTTCCACAATTTCAGCAAAGTCATCAGCCAGCGCCACAGGTTCGGGTTCGGGTTCGGGTTCGATCTCAGCAATTGGCTCCAGTTCCGGCTCGGGTTCGGGTTCGGGCTGGTCCTTATCAACGACAATGATGTCATCGCCGATCTCGGCGATTTCCGTTAATTCAAGAATGCTATCCGCATCATCTTCTGCGGGCGGCAATTCCGGCGCCGGTTCTTCTTCTGCTACAGGCTCGGGTTCTGGCTCCGGCTCTGGCTCCGGCTCTGGCGCGGGTTCTGGCTCTGGCGCTTCCTCGGCAACAGGATCCGGCTCAGCGGCCACCACCTCATCTTCTGCTTTCCCATCGCCCTCATCATCTTCTGAAATGATACGGCGAATGGAGGCCAGGATTTCCTCCATCGTTGGTTCAGCTTCACTCTCTGCGTTTTCTTCAGCCATGGCGTGTGCTCGAATCGTTTGTGTGAAAGACAAGGCTAGAACCGGGATTACCTCCCTGTCCAGCCGATTGCACTCTATTTACTCGTCAATACGGGTACCAAACAACCCTCTGGCGGTCGTTTTTCCATAAGAAGCTGGATCATAATAGACAACTTTCAAATCCAGCTTCTGTGCCGTCAATTGTCCCGTTGCCGCCAGCAATCCATAGGCGGCCAGATCCGCGTCATGTTCTGCACTGACTAAAGTCAGTCGGGCATTCAGCAATTCCTGCTCGGCATCCAGAACATCCAGTGTGGTGCGCAAACCAACCTGTGCCTCCTGCTCTACCCCTTCAAAGGCCAGCTCATTGGCTTTGACCTGTTCCTCGCTGGAGACGATCACCGCCCGCGCCGCAACCAGGGCGCTCCACGCGCGGGCCACCTGTTCATTCACCTGACGGCGGGTTTGGGCCATTTGCAGGCGCGCCTGTGATGCCCGTTGTTTGGCCTGACGGGTCTGGGACTGGTTTAGCCCCCCGGTAAAAATAGGAATGGAAAGCCGCGCTGCACCCGTGAGGCTATCGACCTTCTGGCCGGGAAAGCTGGAGTTTTTGGCCGTACTGCCGTTCACACCAAGTGTAACGCTTGGCCGCAAGCCCGCTTTGGCCACGTAAATCTGTTGTCGCGCCGCTTCTTCGGCATGAATCGCGGCACGAACAATTGGGGATTGATCACCGGCAATCTGGCGCGCGATCTGCAAGTCTTCTGGAATATTCAAAGGTGTTTCTACCGCCTCCAAACTGCCGGGCATACGGCCGACCACACGTTCATACGCTGCGCGGCTGTTGGCCAGTGTGGATAGCGCCGCCTGTAATTGCGCCTGTGCACCGGCAACACGGGCAATCGCCTGACTAACATCGGTGCGGGTAATCTCGCCCACATCAAAGCGATCCTGTGCGGCCTGGCGCTGGCGCGCCAGCACCTCAACGTTATTGCGGCGAATAAGGACCACATCGGCATCGCGTAGTACATCAAGATAGGCCGTTGCCGCATCCAGAAGAACCGACTGTTCCACGCCAACAAGATTGGCGCGCCCGGCCTCTATATTGGCCTTGGCCACATTAATGCCGCCGCGAATGGCACCGCCGCCATAAAGCGTCTGATTGACCCCAATGCCCGCCGAGCGCGGTTTGAATCCGGAGGTATCCGAGAAAAAAGGGCTGGATTGCTTGACCTTTGAATAGCCGTAACTGGCGTCCAGTTGCGCGCTTGGCAATCTGCGTGCCCGCGCCTGCGCCAATTGCTCGTCCGTTGCGCGCAAGCCTGCCCGCTCCGCCTGCAATAACGGATTGGTGACATAAGCCAGCGTCATGGCATCGGCCAGCGATTCGGCCTGCGCGGCCCCTGCCAGTACCGTTGCGGACAAAAGAGCCGAAAACATAAGTTTCATATTCATCACCTGACTATAGGGGCCATCGCAAAAAAAGACACCCGTGTTTTTTTGCCGCCGCCCGGCCGTTGCACCTAACGAACAGGTAGGGATTTATTGGGCAAAGGAAAAGGTCTTGGCCGGTTCAAACCCAGGTAAATAAGGAATGCTGGCATCAAATACAACACGGCGACCGACACTGCCATTGACGCGGACGTAAACAACGCCATGCCCCGCCCCGCCATCGCGTTCAAAAACACCCAGACGGCCATTTTCCGCCAACTGGTCCAGCCAAGTCTGCGGCATTGACGATACACTGGCATCCACAAAGATCACATCAAAGGGGCCTTGATCCGGCGCGGCGGCCCGCAAGTCGCCATCAATAACCGCCACATTATCCGCATGGACAAGGCTGAGTGTTTTTTCTGCACAAGCCCGCAAGCTCTCGTCAGGCTCCAGCGCCACCACGGTTTCGGCCAGTGCCCCCAAAATGGCGGCGCTATAGCCCCGACCAGCACCAATGTTTAAAACCAGATCCGAAGGGCCAATGCCCAGCGCATCCACCAGCTTGGCAAACTCGCGCGGCTTGATTAGATAGCGTCCGCCCCCCAGTGGGACATCGCGTTCGCCATAGGCCGTGGAAGCCTCTGCCTTGGGCACAAACAATTCACGTGGCAAGGTTGAAAGCGCCGCCAGCAAACGTGGATCGGTTACGTCATTGACGCGGATTTGACTGTTCACCATGGCACGCCGGGCGGCCTCGACATCAAACATCAGTGCTGATTCCCTCAAATAGAATAAAAATTATGAACCCTTTTACGCTGTGCAGACAAAACGTGCAATCAGGTGAATCGACGCATGGACCTGGAACGAAACTCCGGTTATAGAGCGCTGCGCGATGTCATTTCGCGCCTTGGCCCTGTGGCGGAGTGGTTACGCAGAGGATTGCAAATCCTTGCACCCCGGTTCGATTCCGGGCGGGGCCTCCAGCTTTTTCCTGATGATATACAAAGCTGGACAGGCTGCAATTTATAGCCCTTTCAACAATTTACAGGCCCCAAACGTACTTTCCTTTGCCTTGATTGCGACTTGCGGCAATTATGCTCTATCGATTCGCGCTATTGGGGAGATTAACATGCAACACAATTATAAATTGGTCCTTCTAACATCCATTGCGCTTAGCCTGATTGGCAATGCAGGGTTTGCCCGGGATGGTATGGAAAAACACCATAAAGCAGAGGCAAAAGCCGAATCACATGACAGGACTGCTGCACCGCACTGGAGCTATAATGGCCATGATGGCCCCGAAAACTGGGGCACTCTCTCCCCGGCCTATGGCGCCTGCGCCAGCGGCACACAGCAATCACCCATTGACCTGATGGCGGCCCGCCTTGCGCCCTTGCCCGCCATCAGTATCAATTGGAAAGGCTTCGTGCCCACCGTCGTCAATAATGGCCACACCATTCAGGTCAACAGCGATAAAAAGGGCACCATGGTCTTAGATGGCAAAACCTATACCCTGTTGCAATTTCACTTCCATCATAACAGCGAACACACGGTCAATGGTCGGCATTACCCGCTGGAAGCGCATTTTGTGCACCAGGCCGAAGATGGCTCCCTTGGCGTGCTTGGGGTGTTCTTCAAGGAAGGTCAGGCCAATCCCGCTTTGCAGAAAATATGGAATATTGCTCCGCTGGACCCCGGCCAGATGAAAGCCAAGAAAAAATTCAAGCCCGGGGCGCTGCTGCCCCGTGATCGCGGGTATTTTCGCTATGAAGGCTCACTCACCACGCCGCCCTGCTCCGAAGTGGTCAGTTGGGCCGTCTTTGATCAGCCTTTAGAGGCCTCCAGAGCGCAGATTGACGCCTTTGCCGGGCTTTATGCCGACAATTATCGCCCCGTTCAAAACACCAACCGGCGCTTCATACTGCACACGCAATAGAGGGGGTCTTCTCACAGAACATTGAGCCGCCGTTAACCATATTTATTGAGAAGCTGGAAAGCTTGATGAATCCAATGCCTCTTTTCTTGTGAGGTGTTAACCGCTTCTTAAGGATTGCTTGCGATATTGTCACGGTCTTCCCTGAAGACACCCCACCATTCACCCAACGCCTTTCGGGAGCCGGTTTTCTGGCTCCCTTTTTTTTGCGTCCTCACAATCATCCCCGGTACTGCAATTTGCCGCATAAGATGCACATTCAGACTTTCGCAGCGGCAAAGGCTTTGCTATGACGCGCTGCGCATCACTTTTGTGATGGCTCTGATCCTCGGTAGCTCAGTTGGTAGAGCAGCTGACTGTTAATCAGCGGGTCACTGGTTCGAGTCCAGTCCGAGGAGCCAATCAGGCCCGCTAAGTCAATGACTTGGCGGGTTTTTTCTTTTTGCATTAAGTGCTGTTTTTGCTTCAAAAGCATAAAGGACACAAGTGAGCACACGCCAAGCTGTGCCACTTTGGCGGCAAAATGATCAGTATTAGCGTTTGCGCCTAACTGTAATACGATACCCCGGATGGGGAGAATCATATGCCGACGTTGGACTGCCTGCTTGCGAAGATTAACAATCACGTCCTCACGCTTACCTTAAATCAGCCGGACAAGCGCAATGCCTTAAGCCTCGAAATGTTATCTGCATTACGCGGGCAGCTCTTGAAATCACGCGCTGATGCTAATGTCAGAGTTATCGTTATTGCGGCCAATGGCCCAGCGTTTTGCGCCGGTCACGACTTAAAGGAACTCACCAGCCATCGCGCAGACGCGGACAAGGGCAAAGCATTTTTTGAACGCACCATGTCCCTTTGCGCCGTGGTGATGCAGGCCATTGTGCATCACCCAAAGCCGGTGATTGCCAAAGTGTACGGCATGGCCACCGCCGCCGGGTGCCAGTTGGTGGCCAGTTGCGATCTGGCCATTGCCAGCCAGAGCAGCCGCTTTTGCACACCGGGGGTCAATATCGGGCTTTTTTGCTCCACCCCCATGGTGGCACTCAGCCGCAACATACATCGCAAGCACGCCATGGAAATGTTGTTATTGGGGGATATCATTGATGCACAAACCGCCCAGGCACACGGCCTGATCAATCAGAGCGTCGTGCCTGAGTATCTGGATGAGGCCATTGCCAAATATTGCCAAAAATTATGTGATAAAAGCGCGCTCACCCTGAGCATTGGCAAGCGTGCATTTTATCGCCAGGCCGAGATGTCGCTGAGCGACGCCTATGATTATGCCAGTGAGGTTATGGTCAGAAACATGCTTCATGGTGAAGCCATTGAGGGGATCGGCGCCTTTATCGAAAAACGCAACCCAGACTGGAAGCATCAATAACGGCCCTGCGTGTAGCCCCTCTTACATACTGTCACATAAACCCGGTATTTATCCCGAACGTCGCTTGCACCTGAACACGAACAGGGGCCTAATTGCGCTGATTCAAAAATGAGAAAACTATGAAACGCGCCCGTACAAAAATTGTTGCCACGCTTGGCCCGGCCAGCCAGTCTGCCGAAACCATATCTGCCCTTTTTGATACTGGTGTTGATGTCTTTCGCATGAATTTTTCCCATGGCACGCATGAGGATCACCAGCGCGTTTACCACACAATCCGGGCCGTCGAGACGATAAAGAAAAGACCCATTGCCGTATTGGCCGATTTGCAGGGACCAAAACTCCGCCTGGGCGAATTTAAAAACGGCGAAGCCCACCTTGAGGAAGGCCAGGATTATCGTTTTGATCTGGACAAGGCAGAAGGTGATGAAACCCGTGCGCCCTTGCCCCACCCGGAAATATTCAAGGTTCTGAAAAAGGGTGAATTGCTGCTGGTTGATGATGGGCGCATGCGCTTTGAAATCACGTCGGTAGGCGACGGGTTTGCCACGGCCATTGTACTGACCAGGGGTAAATTATCACCGCACAAGGGCGTCAATTTGCCGGGCGCGCGCCTGCCTATTTCAGCCATCACCGACAAGGATATGCGCGATCTGGCCTTTGCGCTGTCTTTGGGAGTGGACTGGGTGGCACTCTCTTTTGTGCAAGGACCCGAGGATGTGGCCGAACTGCGCAAACTGGTTGGCGGCAAGGCGGCCATAATCTCCAAGCTGGAAAAGCCATTGGCGATTACCAAGCTTGATGAAATTCTGGAACTCTCAGATGCGGTGATGGTAGCGCGCGGTGATCTGGGGGTGGAGTTGCCCCCTGAAGATGTGCCGATTTTGCAAAAGCAGATCATTCGCGCCAGCCGCTCCATGGGCAAGCCGGTGATTGTCGCCACGCAAATGCTGGAATCCATGATTCAGAACCCCGCCCCCACCCGTGCCGAGGCCTCGGACGTGGCCACCGCCGTTTATGATGGGGCCGATGCTGTGATGCTCTCTGGCGAAACCGCTATGGGAGCCTATCCGGTTGAATCGGCTAAAATGATGGATCGCATTATCCGTCGTGTTGAGCGCGCCGACAGCTACCGCCGCCTGCTGGCCGCTGAGCGGCTGGAGCGTGAAAGCACCACCCCTGACGCCATTATGGCCGCAGCGCATCTGGCCGCCGATACCATCAATGCCGCCGCTATCGTCACCTACACCTCGTCTGGCTCGACGGCTTACCGTGCCGCACGCGAGCGCCCGATTCAGCGCATTATAGGCCTGACGCCCAACCGCTCTACCGCGCGGCGTCTGGCCCTGGTCTGGGGGGTAACAGCCATCGAGATTGAGGACGCCCAGGACATTGATGACATGGTCAATAAGGCCAAGGCCCAGTCCAAGAAAGAGGGCATAGCCAAAGTGCGAGACCGCATTGTGGTCACCGCCGGCATTCCCTTTGGTGCGCCCGGAAAAACCAATCTGTTGCGCATCGCCCGTGTTGATTAAACAGCATAGAGGCTGATATGGCCCCGCCCCTTTTGCATGTCCGCGATATTGAACAAAGTTTTGGCAACACCCAAGTGCTGGACGGGGCCGAATGCGCATTGCACGCCGGCGAGCGCCTGTGCGTGGTGGGACGCAATGGCTCGGGCAAATCCACGCTGTTGAAAGTCATGGCGGGCCTGATCGAGCCTGATGAGGGCAGCGTTTTTATACAACCTGGCACCACCATACGCTATCTGCCACAAGAGCCAGACTTTTCCGGCTATACGCGCATTGACGATTATGTCGAGGCGGGCCTGGCCCCCGGCGATGATCATTACCGGGCGCAGGCGCTGATGCAGGCGCTGGGCTTAACCGGCGAAGAAGACCCCAAACTGATCTCTGGCGGTGAAGCGCGCCGCGCCGCACTGGCCCGCACGCTGGCCCCCAAGCCCGATGTTCTCTTGCTGGACGAGCCAACCAACCATCTGGACCTGCCCAGCATTGAATGGCTGGAGCGCGAATTATCTTCACTGTCCTCCGCACTGGTACTGATCAGCCATGATCGGCGCTTTCTGGAACGCCTTAGCCGCAAAACCCTGTGGGTGGACCGGGGGCAGTGCCGCATGCTGGGCAAAGGGTTTGGCGCCTTTGAAGACTGGCGCGATGAGGTGCTGGAACAAGAAGAGCAGGAACAGCACAAGCTGGCGCGCAAAATCGTCCGCGAAGAACACTGGCTGCGTTATGGCGTCACGGCGCGGCGTAAACGTAATGTACGCCGCCTGAAAAACCTTGGTGATTTGCGCGCCCAGAAACGTGGTTTTGAAGGGCCAAAAGGTAATATTACCTTGAACGTTGCCGAGGGGCGCGGCGCGGGGAAAATCATTATTGATGCCAAACACATTGGCAAAGCCTATGGCGATCAAACCCTGATCGAGAACTTTTCCTGCCGCATCACAAGGGGCAGCCGGGTGGGCATTGTTGGCCCCAATGGCGCAGGCAAGACGACGCTCTTAAAAATGCTGATTGGCGAGCTGACCCCTGATACCGGCACCATTAAAATCGGCGATACTGTTGACCTGGTTAGCATGGATCAGAACCGTTCAGAGCTGAACCCCGAATGGTCGCTCAAAGAAGCGCTGACCAATGGCGGCGATATGGTGGACCTGGCCAGCGGTCGAAAACACGTCATGGCCTATATGAAGGACTTTCTCTTCACCCCCGATCAGGCAGGCACGCCGGTTGGCGTGCTTTCAGGGGGCGAAAAAGCGCGTCTGATGCTGGCCCGATCACTGGCCCTGCCGGGCAACTTTCTGGTGCTGGACGAGCCAACCAATGATCTTGATCTGGAAACACTGGACCTCTTGCAGGCGTTTTTATCCGATTATGCCGGCACGGTGATGCTGGTCAGCCATGACCGGGATTTTCTCGACCGGGTGACAACCTCGATCATTGTTCACGAAGGTCCGGGGCAATGGCGTGAATATCCGGGCGGGTATTCCGATATGCTGCGCCAACGCAAAGGCAATCCCGGCGAGAAGAAAAAGAACAAGAAACAAGGTAATAAGAACGCAAAGTCAAAACCGGCTGCCGGAGAGATAAAACCCGGCAAGGTCAAGCTGACCTTCACGGATCAACACGCGCTAAAAACCCTGCCCCTTGAGATCAAAGCCCTTGAAGAACGCATTGAAAAAATTAATGTCATCCTCGCTGATCCGGACCTTTTTTCCAATGACCGCAAACGCTTTGACCAGGCAAGCAAAGCCCTTATCGAAGCCTCTGACAAAATCGAAGACATGGAATTACGCTGGCTGGAACTGGATGAACTGTCGGGCGGGGAATAAACGCGCAACATCCTTCGTCGCCCTCCGGCTTGACCGGAGGGTCCATAAAGCACTGCAATATACGTTTACCTTCACAATGGTTTCTCCGGTCAAGCCGGAGAGCGACAAGGGAAGAAGGTTTGGATGAGGGGGTTGGAAAAAAACGGCAAAGGTATTCGCTAGCAATCAAAGCAATATTAAACAGAATGAATGGTCGCCGGATCGACGCGAAACTGTACCAGATCATCGCGGCGAATTAGCTTCCCGCTGGCCCGCACCGGCTCGCCCACCAGCGACAAGATTTCATCGCGTAGAGGCTCACCCCTCGGCCCGGTGAGCACAAAAACAGCGCGTTTACCAGCCTTGTCTTTGGCCAGAAACCATGGCGTGCCGCCCATGCGGATGCACAAAGAGGCGCAGGATTTGTGGGTTTTGCCCACCCCCGGGCGCATGGCCCCGGTCCAGCATTTGGCGTCCAGAATTTCGCCGTTTAAGGCCGCGCGCCCCAGATATTCCTCTTGCACGGCATGCACCGGCGAGGCGTTTTGCGCCGGGCCGACCCACTCGGCATCGCTAACCACCGCCAGCAGGCGATGCCGCCCGCGCGCAATGACCGAACCACGAACCCAGACCGGCTTTCCATCGAACTGGGCCAATTGCGCCGACACGCCGCATTTGTTTGAACAGACCAGTGAGACGCTGCGCATTTGCCCGTCCAGTGAAACTGTGCGCAAAACCGGATAAGGCGATTGTTCGACCATTCCGGTCAGATCAACAATTTTGGCCTGATCCCAACTACCACTGCCACGGGCCTGTTGATGCACGGCCAGCTTGGCCCCGGCTAGTGCCGCCCCGGCGATACCGGCACCGCCCAAAATGACCATGGCGCGTCGGTCCATTGGCGGTAATTTATCGGCATAACCAACGAAGAAGGAATCCTTAGGCTTTGTCATGTTTAACCTCTTTGATCAGTGCGGGCGGGGTTGGCGTGCCCGGCGGCAAGGCCTCGGGATGCACGTAAACCATGCCCCCATCGACCTGCACCCGATAGGTGGAAATTTTTTCATCAAAGGGCGCGGGCGAGCGCCCGTCTTCGGGGCGGTATTGCCAGCCATGCCACGGGCAGGTGATGCAGCCATCAACAATGCGCCCCTCGCCCAGCGGGCCATTTTGGTGCGCACACACATTGGTCACGGCGCTAATCTTGCCATCATAACGAAACACCGCAATGCGATCCCCTGACGCGGCCTTGATAATCCGCGCCCGGTTTTCCGGAATGTTGTCTGGTGCACCGATATTGATCCAGCCATCCAGCGACGCCGCCGCAGTTTTATCACGAAAACGCCCTGCAAGAGCCGAAGCCCCATGCAGAAAGGCCAGCAGGCAAAAGGCGCCAATGATGCTGACCGGATAAAGCACGTCCTTTTCGCCCTGAATCGTCCCCAACAAGACATGCATGACCAACAGGCCATAGGCCACATACACCCCCATATGGATGCGCTTCCACAAGGTAGGCCCCAAGGCTGCCTGCCAGTAATCATGGCTGCTAACAGCCAGAAAAGCTAACAGGATCAGCGCCACAACGCCCAGGCTTTCAAAGGGAAAACCCGCAATGGAGGTATAGCGCGCATTGGAGACAAAAAGCGCCACAACCGGGTTGAGGGCAGAAAACCCCTGATACCAGAGCAAAGACAGCCCCGCATGGACCAGCGCCAAAATAAAGCACAGCACGCCCATATGTCGTCGGTTGTATAATAATGGCTTGAAGCGTGCACTTAGCCGCGCCAGTGGGCCAATGGCCAGAATGACCGTCAGCAATAAAAAGGCCGAAGCGCCAAAGGCCCGGATCAACACCTGAACCATGGTCAGGCTTTGCTCTGGTGGCCGCGAAGCCATAGTCATCAGGGAAAAGGCGGTTATGAAAGCTGCGACGCCCAAAAGCATGACAATATCATAGCGCCACTTGAAGCCATTCCACTGGATCGCCTGATAACCGTGGCTCATGAATTGACCTCCTCGATCAGCACACCCTTTGGCAGGCTGTCATTGACCGGGTCGGTGGGCCGCAACATCAAAGTCATCATAATGCCCAGCGCCACAATGGGGACCAAAAACACCCAGATGCGCACATGCAACCCCCGCAAGGGACGCGGCGGGACCGCCGGAGCCGGATACCCCTTGATCAACCTGGCCAGCAGAACCGGCCAGAACATGATCGCTCCTGGCAGGATCATCAGGCGAAAACCCAACCCGGCCCCACGGGCCGCCGGCACCATGGCCCCGGCAGCAAAGCTGATAAAATAGAGGCCATACAGCACCCCAAGCACCAGATAAAAACCCAGAGCGCTCGCCAATGCCGTTGCCAGAGCGAGGCTCATACGCGACCTCCGGCAAATGCAACGCCGCTCAAATCGGCCATATCGCGCTTCCATGCTGTCAGATCATCGGCGCAAAACCCGCTTAAGTGATCATGGCCACAGGCACGCGCCATCACCTGCATCAGGCCAACCGAGGCTGAGAAGAAATTGGCCAGTTGGCGCGCTGATTTTTCAACGACCAGGCGCGATTCCAACCCTGCCCTTTGGGTGGCAATGCCCACCGGGCAATTATTGGTGTGACAGGCCCGCATGGCGATACAACCAATGGCCTGCATGGCGGCGTTTGATAACGCCACCGCATCGGCCCCCATGGCCAAGGCCTTGATAAAATCATCGGGTTTGCGCAATCCGCCAGTGATAATCAGCGATACATTCGTCGCCGCGCAAACATCCAGATGACGACGGGCGCGGGCCAGCGCCGGAATGGTGGGCACCGAAATATTATCCCGAAAAATCAGCGGCGCTGCCCCTGTGCCGCCGCCCCGTCCATCCAGAATGATATAATCCACGCCAATTTGCAGGGCCGCATCAATATCGGCCTCGATATGCTGGGCCGAAAGCTTATAGCCAATGGGAATGCCGCCGGTACGCACGCGCACCTCATCGGCAAAATCAGAGATAGCATCCAGATTATCCCAGTCGGGAAAACGCGAAGGTGATATGGCGTCTTCGCCAGGCTTCAGGCCGCGCACTTTGGCAATGTTTGGGGTCACTTTATTTCCCGGTAAATGGCCGCCGGTGCCAGTCTTTGCCCCTTGCCCACCTTTGAAATGAAAGGCCTGAACCTTGTCCAGCTTTTCCCAGTCAAAGCCAAAACGGGCCGAGGCCAGTTCGTAAAAATAACGGCTGTTTTGCGCGCGCTCCTCCTCCAGCATGCCGCCCTCACCTGAGCATATTCCTGTCCCGGCCAATTCGGCCCCGCGCGCCAGAGCAATTTTGGCCGAGGCCGACAGCGCCCCAAAACTCATGTCAGAAACAATAAGCGGTATCGCCAGCTTCAGTGGTTTTTTAGCCCCCGGCCCAATCACCACTTCGGTGCCCACAGAATCATCGTCCAGCAAGGGCATGCGCGCCAATTGCGCCGTCAGGATCTGAATGTCATCCCAGGAGGGCAATTCCGATCGCGGCACCCCCATGGATCCGACCACGCCGTGATGGCCGGTCTTACGCAGCCCATCACGGGCATAGGCTATGATCTGGGCGTTATAGGGTTCTTCTTCGGTGCCATGAGAGGTATCGGCATATTGACCAAGATAAGCGTCCCGATCAAAGGGTTGCGGGTGAATGGCGTGCCAGGCGATGATTTCGTTTTCATCGACCCAGACCTGCCCATCCTCTACCCAGGCGTTAAATTTATAGAGCACTTCGGAATTGGCATACTCACTCACCCCGGTATCGATCTTGTAATCCCAATTGTGCACCCCACAGATAAGACTATCGTTTTCATCAACAAAGCCATCGGCCATCAGTGCGCCGCGATGCAAACAGCGTCCGTAAAGCACGCTGATATTGTCATCATAACGAGTAACCACCAGATCGACATTGGCCACCAGCGCGTGTTGCGGCAGGCGGTCGGCCAGTGTATCCCACTTGGCGATCGAAACTTTTGAAGTTTTATCTTGCGACATGTTCCCTGCCCTGACTGTGATGGTCTTTTACAAAGCATACACAGCCTGACGCCCAAGGCGATGCGCGAGTGTAACTTTCTGAGCACGAAATGAACAAAAGCGCGTGTAGTCTTGTCAATTTACCTTGCGCCAAGAACAGACAATCTCTAAGCCCGTGCCAGAGAACAAAAAGAACACATTATGAAAAAATCATACATTGCCGCCGCCGCCATTGCCATTGTCGCCATTTTATATTTCGCACTGAATGCGCTTTTTTCCGGCCCCTCCTCTGCCCCGGAAGACGGCAGCACAGCGGCGCCAGCGGAACAAAGATTCAAGGTTGTGGTGCGCGCACTCACCGCCAGCACCCGGCCCAGCGTCCTTATCTTACGTGGCCGCAGCGAAGCGGCACGCACAGTCAGTGTTCGGGCTGAAACCGCAGGCGCTGTGGCCTCTGCCCCCGTAATTGAGGGCAGCGCTGTGAAAAAGGGTGATATTTTATGCCGCCTGTCCGTTCAGGCGCGCCAGGCCCTGCTGGATCAGGCCCGCGCCAACCGCGAGGCCCGCAAGTTGGAATGGGGGGCCGCACGAACGTTAGAGGAAAAGGGCCATCGTTCCGCAAACCAGACAGCCTCTGCCAAAGCTGCCTATGACGCGGCTCATGCTGGCGTGCGTCAGGCAGAGATTGAACTGTCTAATATCAATATCCGCGCGCCTTTTGACGGCATTTTTGAACGCAGGAATGCAGAAATTGGTGATTTCCTCACCCCCGGACAAAGTTGCGGCACTGTGGTCGAGCTTGATCCACTGATCATCTCAGCCAATGTTGCCGAGCGCGATGCCGCCAAAGTCAAACAAGGCGCAAAGGGCACGGCAGTTCTGATTTCTGGCCAAACCCTTAAAGGCTTTGTTCGTTATGTAGACCCGATTGCCGATACAACGACGCGCACCTTTCGTATTGAACTGCAAACCGACAATAAAGACGGCCTGCTGCACGCAGGCATCACCGCCGAAGTCCGCCTGGAAGGCGATGCCGTGTCTGCGCAGCGCATTCCCGCTGATACCATGGTGCTCAACACCAAAGGGCAATTGGGTGTGCGCATTGTCGATGAGACAAAACATGCGCGCTTTTACCCGATCAATCTGCTGGAGGATGAAGGAAAAGGGGTGTGGGTAACCGGGCTTCCGGACGACATTGTGCTGATCATTGAAGGTCAGGATTTTGTCCGCGATGGCAGCGCCGTAGAGCCGGTTATCGAGCCATGAATGCCATTGTTTCCGCTGCGATAGATCGCTGGAGAACCACCCTTTTGGTGCTCTTCACCGCGCTTTTGGCAGGGCTTTTATCCTATATCAATCTGCCAAAAGAGGCCGACCCGGATATTCCGGTTCCGTTTGTTTATGTTGGCGTTCCCCTTGAAGGCGCATCGCCAGAAGATGCAGAGCGCCTTGTGGTGCGCCCGCTGGAAACTGAACTTCGTGCTTTGGAAGGGGTGAAAGAGCTAAATTGCAATTCAGTGGTTGGCCTTGGCTATTGCGTCATTGAATTTGAGGTCAATTTTGACCAGGATCAGGCTCTGATTGATGTTCGCGACAAGGTGGATAATGCCCGCAGGCGCTTTCCAGCCGAAGTCGATGAATGGACGGTTCGGGAATTTAACCGAAGCCTTGAGCCAGTACTGGCCATCACCCTTTATGGGGAAGCGCCAGAGCGCACAATTTATGCACTGGCAAAAGAGCTGGAGCGCGAGCTTGAAGCCGTCCCCACCATCTTAAGTGCCGATCTTTCCGGGGCGCGCGAGGAAGTTCTTGAAATTGAGATCAAGCCTGCTTTGCTAGAAGGCTATGACATTACTTATGAGGAAATTCTGGCAGCAGTTTCAGGCAATAATGCGCTAATTACGGCAGGCAGTCTGGATACTGGCAGCGGACGGTTTCAAATAAAAGTACCAGGCCTGATAGAGAGTTCTGATGATTTGCTCAATCTGCCAGTGCGCACATTTGGCGATTCGGTCGTACGCTTGAAAGACGTGGCCAGCGTGCGGCGTACCTTTAAAAATGCCGACAGTTATGCCCGCTTTAACGGACATCCAGCGATCGTGCTGCAAGTTGTCAAACGCCTTGGCTCCAACCTTATTGATGCGACCGAATCGGCACGGGTCGTAACCACAAAAATGAGCAAGGACTGGCCGCAAAGTATTCATGTGGCCTATAGCCTTGATCAATCGCGCTTTATCCGCGATTCCATGAACCAGCTGATTGCCTCGGTTACAACGGCGATTTTGTTGGTGATGATATTGGTGGTCGCCGCTCTTGGCCTGCGTTCCGGTTTGCTGGTTGGCTTTGCCATTCCAGGCAGTTTCTTTTTAGCATTTTTTCTCATTGGCATTGCCGGAATGAGCATCAATTTTATGGTGCTGTTCGGGCTGGTTCTGGCGGTGGGCATGCTGGTCGATGGTGCCATCGTCATCGTTGAATATGCTGATCGGAAAATGGCCGAGGGGCTGGACCGCGTGGAAGCCTATAAAATGGCTGGTGAGCGCATGTTCTGGCCGGTGGTTTCCTCCACAGCGACAACATTGGCCGCCTTTGTGCCGTTCCTGTTCTGGAACAGCATGCCCGGTAAATATATGAGTTTTTTACCCAAAACGCTGATTTTAGTTTTACTGGCCTCTCTGGCTATGGCGTTGATTTTCCTGCCTGCCATTGGCGCGTTGATTGGTAAACGTGCCCCTGATGCTGATGATCAGATCGGCGGGGTCAGTAGCGGTGCCGGGGACCCGAAAGATTTACCTGGGTTTACAGGCTTTTATGCAAAACTTGTTGCGCGCCTGGTCAAGCGCCCGATCATGGTCAGCCTCAGCGCCATCACAGTGGTGGTCAGCGTATTTATGTGGTTTGGCGCAACGCCGCACCGTACGGTATTTTTCCTGGCCTCCGAGCCGGAACAGGTTTTTGTTTACGTTCGCGCACGCGGCAATCTTGCCCCCGCCGAACAAGATGCCCTTGGGGATATGGTGGCCAAGCGTTTTGCCGATGTAAAAGGCATTTCCTCTGTCTACATGACCACGGGGAATAGCGGTTCTATCGGCGGCTCGAATACAGCACCGCCAGACGATACAGCGGTGACGCTTTTTGTGGACTTTTTACCCTTTGGCGAGCGCCCGGATGGCAGAAAAGTTATGGCCGAAATCACGAAAAGAGTGACCGACATACCCGGCGTTATTACCGAAGTGCGCGATCTTGAGCGCGGCCCGCCTGTAGGCAAGGATTTGCGCGTACAACTTTCCAGCACCGATCCTGACAGACTGGCAAAGGCCGCCCGGCAAATTCGCGCATATTTTGACAGCCAGGACAGTCTGAAGGACGTTGAAGACACCCTGCCCTTACCGGGCATTGAATGGCAGCTGGATGTTGATCGCGAGCAGGCCGGACGCTTCAAGGTCGATATTAGAAAGATTGGTGCGGCGGTGCAATTGATCACCAACGGCATTCTGGTTGGCCGCTATCGCCCTGATAATGCCGATGAAGAGCTGGATATACGCTTGCGCTTTACTAAGGATGCCCGCGATATCAGCCAGCTTGACCGCCTGCGCGTCACAACAGCGCAGGGGCCGGTGCCGATCTCTAATTTTGTTACGCGCAAAGCCAGTCCGCGCGTTGATAAAATTGCGCGGCGCAATGGGCAAAGGGTGCTGGAGGTGCGGGCCAATGCCAAGCCCGGCTTTGCTGCAAACCAGATGATTGAACAAGCCAAGTCTTGGCTGGAAACCGCAAATATACCTGCTGGCGTGCAGGTTTCATTTCGCGGTGCGGATGAAGAAACCGCCGATGCCGGCGCTTTTTTTGCCGGAGCCATGGGCGCGTCTCTTTTTATGATGGCGGTAATTTTGCTTTTGCAGTTTAATAACTTCTGGCACGTGTTTCTGACCCTGCAAGCGGTGGTGTTATCCATCACCGGCGTACTCATTGGCATACAGCTGAATGCACCGCTGGATTATATCAGCGTGCTGATGGTTGGCACCGGCGTCGTGGCGCTGGCCGGGATTGTGGTCAATAATAACATTGTGCTGATCGATACCTATCAGCATATGCGCGCGCTGGGCTTTGCACCTGATGAAGCGGTGGTGCGCACGGCGGCGCAGCGTTTGCGCCCGGTTCTTCTGACCACTATCACTACCATTTTGGGACTTCTTCCCATGGTGTTCATGATCAATGCGAACTTTATCCAGGGCAAAATCACCTATGGTGGCCCGGCGGCAGAATGGTGGGTGCCGCTGGCCGCGACCGTGGTCTGGGGCCTAGGCTTTGCCACGCTGCTAACGCTGATATTGACGCCGGTATTGCTGGGCGCCCCCTCGCGGGTACGGGCCGGAATTCATATATTCAAAGCGCTTTGCCGCCGCCTCTTGGCCTTCGTTCTGAAGCGCCCCAGCACCCCGGCAGAATAGATTAGAGTGGCCGTTTGAAATAAAAGTAAAATTCTGCCTGAACCATGGTGGGGGCGCTAATCAGTTCCCAGCCTTCCAAGCCCCTGCGGTTAAGAACATCGGTTATATATTCTCTTTTTGTCGAGGCTTTCGCAAAAACAGGTGGCCTGATACTCTCTACTTTATAGGTCCATTTAGTTTTCATTTTTTCTGCTCCTCTGTCTCTATAGTTTCCGGTGGGCGTTCGTGCAGGCGTCCTGCGCGACGCAAAGCACCACGCAGGACAAACTCGATCTGCCCATTCAAGGACCGCAATTCATCATCCGACCAGCGCTTCATGGCCGTCAGAATGTCCTCATGAATACGAAGGGGGTAGTTTTTTTTGACCTTGAGGGCCACACCAGTCCCCTAGTAAATCGAGCCGGTATTGACCACGGGCTGGGTGGCCCGATCCGAGCACAGCACCACCAGCAGATTGCTGACCATGGCGGCCCGGCGTTCATCATCCAGATCAACCACGCCCTTGTCTTTAAGCGAGTTGAGCGCCGCTTCGACCATGCCTACAGCCCCTTCGACAATACGTTGACGTGCCGCAATAATGGCCCCGGCCTGTTGGCGTTGCAACATGGCCTGGGCAATTTCCGGGGCATAAGCCAAATGCGAAATGCGGGCATCCAGAACTGTGATACCGGCCTCAGTCAGGTGTTTTTGAATTTCAACCTTCAGCAGTTCAGAAATCTGCGCACCATGCGAGCGCAGGGATAATTCTCCCTCAACATGGGGGTCATAGGGATGGGTGGAGGCCATAGCGCGAATGGCGGATTCAGACTGGATTTGCACGAAGCTTTGGTAATCATCCACTTTAAATACTGCTTCGGCACTATCGCTGACTTCCCAGACGACTATGGCGGCGATTTCGATGGGTGAGCCGCCATTATCATTCACTTTCAGGCGTTCACTTTCAAAATTACGCACCCGCAGCGAGATTTTCTTCTTGGAAAGAAACGGATTGTTGAAGTGCAAGCCCTGCCTGCGGTTAGTTCCGACATATTTGCCAAACAGGCTGAGCACGGCAGACTGGTTTGGCTCAACCTTATAGAGCCCAATGAGCAAGGTCAGCGTGGTTATAATGCTGAATACAATTAATAGAAGCGGCAGAGCCTCACCGCCATTGACCAACATAATTATAGCTGCAAACACACCGCCAAACCCGATAGCAAGCGCGAGCAGAAGCATGGGTATTCCGGGGAGGGATTTCAGGGTTTTTTCTTGCATCATGGTTCGTCTCCTTTTTTTGATTATTTCAATATGATATCATAATAATATCTATTTGTCAAAATAATGAAAAAGCCCATCAAAGCGCCAAAGGGTGGCCCTGCGCAAACTGAACCAGATCCCATAGATTTCCATACAGGTCTTCAAAGACCGCAACGACGCCATAGTCATGCTCAAGTGGTTCTTGGGTAAAATTGATACCCTTGGCAATCATATCATTGTAATCACGCCAGAAATCATCACTATTGAGAAATAAGAAAACCCGGCCACCAGACTGATTGCCAATGTATTGTTCTTGTTCGGGCGTTGAAGCTCTGGCCAGTAAAACCCTTGTCCCGGTGGACCCTGGCGGCGCAATGACCACCCAGCGTTTATGCTGTTCCGGCTGTGCCGTATCCTCAATCAATGTGAAGTGCAGGTTTTGCGTATAGAACGCTATGGCTTCGTCATAATCTCTGACAATAAGGGCGATATGGGAAATGGACTGCCTCCTACCTTCCCCCATCATTGGGCCTGCATCATGATCTCTTTCATGGAGACGTCCAAATCGACCAGCATGGCACGGTCGGGGCTAACCCCTTTGGCAATCATTATCCGCGCGGCCATATATTCGGCAGGCGCATTGACCGCATCACAGGCAATCAAGCCCCCGTCTTTAAAATAAAAAACCGCAAAACTGTTCTGAGTTGTGCCACCGCGAAGGACAGTGTCCTCATAGCCTTCAGAGAGACCGGCAATTTGCAGCTTGATGTCATACTGGTCTGACCAGAACCAGGGCACTTGATTATAGGGATTTTTGCGCCCGGCGATCGCACCGGCGGCTGTTTTGGCCTGTTCCAGTGCGTTGTGCACCGATTCAAGACGCAAAGAGCGCCCGTAAATTTTGTTGGGATGACGTGTAACGTCCCCTATGGCAAAGATGTACGGGTCTTCGGTACGGCACAAATCATCAACCACAATGCCATTCTCACAGACCAGACCAGCCTCACGCGCCAAGGCCTCATTGGGAATAAGGCCAATGCCCACTAGTGCCAGATCAGCGGGAATGACTGTGCCATCAGCCAGCCTTACGCCACTTAGTTTTTCATCCCCCTCAAAGGCCAGCGCCATCACGCCCGTGATTATGTTCACGCCCTTGGCCTTGTGCGTCTGTTCGAAAAACGTAGAAATGTCTGCACCGGCAATGCGCGCCAGAACACGGCTTTCAGCTTCCAGCACTGTGACATCCAGCCTGCGTTTGCTGGCTGTTGCGGCAACCTCCAGCCCCACATAGCCACCGCCGATAATCACCAGACGCCCCCCCGGCTGCATCGCCTGGTTCAGCCCATTGGCATCATCCAGGGTACGCAAGACATGCACCCCTGGCAGACCCTCACCCGGACAATCCATGCGCCGCGCATGTCCGCCTGTCGCCAGAACAAGATGAGCATAAGGCATAGTGGCATCATCGTCACAGCGTACAGTTTTATTGGCACGATCAATTTCCATGACCTTGCGGCCTGTGATGACAGTTATATTGTGCACTTTCCAAAACGCTTCTGGCTTGTAAAGCACTTCGTCTAGCCCCGCCTCTCCGGCCAGCCAGGCCTTGGACAGAGGTGGACGTTGATAAGGGGCGCAGTTTTCCTCGCCGATGAGCGTGATCGCCCCATCATAGCCGAACTGGCGCAGACTAAACGCGACCTGGCCGGCCCCATGACCTGCGCCAACAATAACAACACCCGGCTTCATACCTTGCATCCTGTAAAAGGAATCCCGGTGCCAGACTAACCCGGAATATTATGGGAATAAACCTCAATCCGGTCCGCAGCAAACAAAGAACAATCATGCAGCACTGGCTTTGCCTGTCTGTTCACAAAGAGACAACCGACAATCAACAAGGGCGTATGCACGGAAATGCTTAAGGCCGCGCGCTCTTCAGCGCTGGCGGTCCGTGATCGTGTGCGCACCCATTTGCGCGTAATATGGTGCACATTGACTATTTCCAGTGCCTTGGGAAGATTGCCCACGTTCTCAAAGGCCTCCAGAACCCCCGGCACCCTATCCAGAGGCAGGGTGCGCGTGGTCAATGCCAAAACTTCACCTTCGGTTGATCTGATTTCAAAATCAAGAACGGCAACCGGGTCTGACTGGCTGATTTGCAAGGCTGTGGCCATCTGTGACGTTGCCGGTTCAATACGCACAGCATCATCATGGCCGTGCCCATGTCTGGACAGGTGAATCTCCACATCAGAAGGCGCATAAATGTCCTTGGAATAATCCATGCTGATCCTGTTGCGACAGACAAAACTGCCGCGACCCTGGGTCACTTCAACGAGATTTTGCATTACCAGTTCGCGAATGGCCCGACGCACAGTATGACGGTTCACATCATAATGTTCAGCAAGATTATTCTCGGTCGGCAAGCGCTCACCCGGTGCAAGCTCACCTGAGCCGATTTTAGCTTCTATGTCTTTGACAATCACTTGCCAAAGCAAAAGAAAATCTGAACCCATGACACAACCAGATATTTTGAAGACCGCGCATAATGTACCCATTCCCGGATGAATTCATAGAAAATAATCACTATATTTTAGTATGTTGCGGTATAATTTTACACAGTTTTGCTAAAAGTTTGAAATTTGTCGCCTGTGAAAACCTCTATGCACTTAGGCGCCGGTTATGCGATATAGTTCACGATAAAACTCTAGTCATTGGCTAATCTTTTTCGCGTGAATTTTATTGCACTTTGGAGACAAGCGAATCGCGCTAAGTCATTATTTTTTTATGAAAGACTGAAACAGAGCCATGACCATGCATCCCTTTGTCTTACTCGCTTTGCTCACCACCTCAGTTATTGTTGGGTGTGGGCAACAAACAGAAAAAAAACAAACAACGTCACCCCAAACTAGTGATGGCGGAAAAATCGCAATGCGGACTCCGGTTCAGGCAGAAAAAATAATGGGCATTACAAAAAATGTCAGCCTTGAGGCCGCTATCCCCGATCTGGCAAACGGGCTACGTCAGTTTTCCAAATGCAAGGTCTGTCACACGATTACCAAAGGGGGCCGAAACAAGGTTGGCCCCAACCTTTATGGTATATTGGGACGCACCGCCGCCAGCACAGAAGGGTTTCGGTATTCGGCGGCCTTAAAACAGTCTGGTATTATCTGGGGCGAGAAAACCCTGAACACCTGGATCAACAATCCGCGCACGACAGCGCCCGGCACCAGCATGTCTTTTGTTGGCATTCGTGATGAAAAATCCAGACGCGACCTTCTGGCCTATCTCCTGCGGGAAACGGCCACCTCGGCTGCAGATTAGAACTTCTGCCAGAACCCGATCGTTACGCCCGTATCGCGCACCACATTGCGGCCCATAAATGTACGCGAGAGCGAGACTTGCAATCCACGCCTTGGCCGATAGAACCAGACCAGCCCGGCCTGGGCTTTTATACTGTCCACCGTACGGATAGCGGGCTGGGACGATGGCAGGCCAATAACAATATTGGCTTGTCCGAGCAATTGGATACGGCGCGAAAGGTCGACCCCAAATGTGCTATCCAGTCTGATTTCATTGGATGAACCTAATGAGCGTTCGCGAAAGGCGGCCTGTACATCCAGAAAACCGGGCCTGCCCATGACCTGAAGAGAGCGCCCTGCCAGCGTCCGCACTTCCCAGTCCAGACCCTTTTGTCCAAGCGGTTTATCAAAACCGTTTTCAACACTGCCCGGCACGAAGCCCCCCGCTTGTATCGACATGACCCATGGCCCTTTCTGTGCTAGGACCCGGCGTATCGATAATTCCGTCGCCCCTAATCCATTGGCGGCATCTACGGTATTCTCAAAGCGTAAATGCACATTTTGTAATGCGGGCCGGGCAATCACCGTCCATCTGTCTGTCAGTCCGTATTCTATAAAGAGCGCGTTTTCATATTTCTGGAACAATAGATCGACGCGCGCATTACCCTGACGATCAAAGCCGCGAGCCGCACCCTGCCAGGTAAAGGTGGAAATAATCTGCCCGCGCCCTTTGGGCATGGGCCACGCACCAGCACGACTAATTTGTGTACTTAGAACAACAAAGAGAATGGCAAAAAATATCTGCAGGCAGAATGGACAGAGTACAAAAAACCGCCTTTGCCTTTGCATACCCTCTCCGTGATCGCTGTTAAAAACCCGCGCATTTTCGCTATTACGTCAATTTAACGCAGTTCTGCGGTTATATATTAACGTCACATCAATTGGTTTCGCAAATACTGTGCCTCCAAGTAAAGCCGTATGGGTGTGAATTATGGGGCTGACTTCCCAATTTAAAATGTCAGATTTGGCACGTCTGGCACAATCCAATGATCCTGCTCACCGAGACCAGCTTCTACTGGCGCTTGGTTCTTTATGCGCGCTGGGACCGCTGGAAGACTCACTGACAGAAGAAGCCGTGGGCCAGATAATGATCATTCTGTTTCCGCGTGTGCATCATACAGCGCAGATGACCTTGTCGGCAAAATTATGTAATGCCGCCTGGGCCTCACATCCTTTGATTATGACAATCGCCCAAAGCACACCCAAAGTGGCTGAGCCGGTTATTTCCTCCAGCCCGGTCCTCAATGATAACGACCTTGTCAAACTCTCTAACATGGCGGGGACAGAGCACAGACAGCTAATCGCGCTTCGCCCTAATATCAGCACAAGCGTTACAGACGCCCTGATCAGCCATGATGAGCCGACTGTGCTAACAGCTATCGTTGAAAACCGCAGTGCACAAATGAGTATGGAATCTTTTGCCACCTGCGTGCGCATTTCGCGACGTGTTGAACCCTTACGTGCCAAACTGACTTTGCGAAAAGACATGCCGCGTAGCCTGATCCCCTCGCTCTTTGCCTATTCCGACGAACCCATGCGCAAAATGATTGCTGTCCGTTTTGGTGTTGACGGCAACCATCTCTCGGCTGTGGTCAAGGAAGCCATTATGAACAAGGGCAAACGCGCTCCCGTTGACCCCAATGAGAAAAAGGAGCGCATGGCCCACACCCTGGTTGAAAAGCTCGCCAAGGCAGAACGGCTCAGCACCCCATTCGTACTCAAGTGCTTGAATGACAAGAATATTATTATGTTCGAGCACGCCCTGGCCAGACTGGCAGGCGTTGGTCTGGACCAGTTGCGGGCCGCGCTGGAGCGCGATGCAATTTACGCCACCGCCCTGTCTTGCCGCGCCGCACGTGTTGACCGCAGCGTCTTCCCAACCATCCATAAAGCCATGGTTGCAGCGGGTCTGGAAATTGCACCGCTAAATGGTAAGGATGCCAACAAAGCGGCCAATGCCTATGGCACGCATTCCCCGGCGGCGGCGGCCGTCGCCCTGAGATTGTTAAGCCGCGAAGCTTGACTCATCGCCCGCTTTCGGTGACGGGAGCATATGAGCACAACTATACCATCTTATCGCAAGTTAGCTTTTGTGGCGTCTACACGCCCCGAAGCGCAAAAGGCCCTGGATGAATTAACCCGCCGCTACGGACAGTCCTCCATAGAGGATGCCGACCTGATTGTGGCACTTGGTGGTGATGGCTTTATGCTGGAAACCCTGCATAAAAACATAGATCAGCAAATCCCGGTGTTTGGCATGAATTGCGGATCCGTTGGGTTTTTGATGAACGATCTGAATATTGATGACCTTCCCGCGCGCCTGGTCAAAAGCGAGCACACTCACATTCGCCCCTTACGCATGACTGGCCACACCGTTGATGGCAAGGCTTTTGATGAGCTGGCAATCAATGAAGTTTCCCTTTTGCGTCAAACCCACCAGAGCGCAAAAATCCGGATTTCCATCGATGGCAAGGAACGTCTGGAGGAGCTGATTGCCGATGGCATTCTGGTGGCCACACCGGCCGGCAGCACGGCCTATAACCTTTCCGCCCATGGCCCTTTGATCCCTCTAAACGCCGCCGTTTTGGCTCTGACCCCGATCAGCGCTTTTCGCCCACGCCGATGGCGCGGCGCGCTATTACCCCGATCAGCGCAGGTGCAGTTTGAGATATTAGAGGCCAATAAACGCCCGATCAGCGCCGTCGCAGATAACCGCGAAGTGCGCAGTGTTGCGCTGGTCAATGTCCGCGAAAGTCGCTCCATCGCCCTGACCATGTTGTTTGATGAAGGCAAGGCCTTGGAAGAGCGCATATTGACCGAACAATTTACCGCGTAAATGCGTGTAAAGGTGCCCGAAACCTAACACGCGCTTAACCATCACAGCTTATGATTCGTCTTAAACAGCGGCTGATTTTGGCCGTTACCGTATGTGTGATGAGAATGGCTTTGGTTTGCCACAATAAAAATGCCCTGATGACTGGCCTGATTTTATTGTTTTGCCTGTGTCTCTTTACGCCTGCATTTGCGGCTGCCCCCGTTACTTTAGAGGGGAAAATTGGTGAGGGATACGCGCGCATTCTGTTCACCTGGCCGGAAAATAAAACCGACGAAAAGCTTGTCCTGAATGCCCATATCAAAAATGGCGTTCTGATTGCCAGCTTCAACCAGCCTTTTACGGCAAATGCAAAACCACTCCTGAGCGACCTGAAAGCGGTCATTGCTTTGGCCCGCATGGACCCGGACGGGCAGACAGTCCGCATTGCCCTTCGCGGCAAACGTGATGTGCGCACATCGCGTTCCTATAACGTCTTTGCCCTTGATCTGATTGAACCGGAAAGTCAGGCCAGCCCACCGCCAGTGCTGTCTCCACGCGCAATAGAATTGCGCCAGATGAGCGAAGAGCAAAGACAGGCTGCCCTGTTGGCAGAACGTGCCAAGACGGCGCCCAAAAAACCACCTTTGGCCATTCCGTTAAAAGTGCGCGCCGCCGAAACCAGTGATTATACCCGCATTGCCTTTGACTGGACCCAACCCGTTGGCCACAGCCTGACCATCAAAGGTAATGTGGCTGAGTTGGTTTTTGACCGCCCAGCGGTCCCCGACCTTACCGAGCTCAATGTTGATACACCCCAGGGCTTGCTTCAGGCCTCAAGCCACACCCTCAATGGCAAAACCATTGTCAAAATCGAGCTGGCCCCTGGCATTCAGGCGCGCTTGTGGGAAGACAATGCAAGGGTGCTGGTTGATCTTTTTAAACCAGAACAAGACAACCCAGAACCGCTAGCCTCCCCCGCACAGGCCTCTCATGATAAGCTCGAAACCCAGATCCCGGAACCAACAGTAAAAAGTACGGCTTATGTCGATCCCAGCCCCGGCAATGGCATCATTCGGGCCAAGGTTTCACGTATCGGTACTGACATGCAGGTGACCTTTGACTTTGCCGCCCCTGTTGGCAGCGCTGCCTTTCGCAGGGGCGAAAACATCTGGATCCTGTTTGATGACAATGCCGCCTTTGACCTGTCAGAACTGGAACATAGCGGCAGTCAACACATTCGTGGTTTTCAAAGCTTTCAAAGTACAAGCAGCAGTGGTGTTCGCTTTGAAGTTCCCGCCTCAACCCAGGTCGAAGCCCAGGCCAGCAATGGTGGAGCCCATTGGGTATTTGCTTTTGGAGAAAAGCTGAACATACCGCCTAGAAAACTTAAACTCTATCGTGAAGCCGATGGATCAGGCCCCGGCAGGTTGATCGCAGATTTGCCCAATGTGACTAATATTCATCTGGTTGATGATCCGGTCATTGGCGATCAGCTCAGCATTGCCACCGCCCTTGGTCCCATCACCGGCGTACAGTCTCGCCGCCAGTATGTTGATGTCACGGCGCTGCCCTCTTCTCAGGGGTTGGCTTTTGAAATCAATGCCGACGGTGTGATTTTTGAAAAAGAAGCCAATCGCGTCATTGTACGTACAAAAGAAGGTTTGTACCTGACTCCCAGCGCCCGTTCGTTACAGCGCGCAAGTAAAAACCATGCCAAATCAAGTCAGGCGCTTTCTGCCCGCTCCGCCACACCAGGGTTTATTGATTTCGCTGGTTGGGCCAAACCCGACCCATCGCTGGGTTTTAATGCCAATTACGATGCTGTATTACGCCGTGTCGCTGCCGAAGAAACAGACCCGCAGACCCATATCGCTCTGGCACGTTTTCTCGTTGCCAATTCCATGGCTCCAGAAGCGCTGGGTATGTTGGAACTGGCGCAAAGGCTGGACCCCTCGCTGGTACAAGAAGGCGAATTTCGGGCCCTGCGCGGGGCGGCTAATGTTCTGTTCTCGCGAACCAAGGATGCTCGTGCCGATTTTGCAGCACAAACTCTGAACCGTGACCCCTCTGCCGCCCTTTGGCGCGGTTATTTGGCGGCACAGATGGAAGACTGGGGTCCGGCCAGACGCGAGTTTGATGCAGGCCGCGAGGCGTTTTACCTTCTCGTGCCAGAATGGCAGGCGCGCTTTCGCAACGCTTATGCCCGTTCAGCACTTGCACTCAATGATCTTGGCGCGGCCCGGCGTCAGCTTGATGAAGCCATGGCCATTGATACTGAACTGCCAATCCGCATGACCACCCGCATGATCCGTGCGAGTTATGCCGAAGTCAGTGGCGATACCCAAAAGGCCATACGTTATTATCAAATTGTTGCTGATTCCGGGTATGAACCTCTGGAGACTCAGGCACTTTTTAATATCACCAGACTGCGTACCGAAGCAGGCGAGATGAAACCCGTTCAGGCGGCAAACATACTGGAAAACCTGCGTTATCGTTGGCGCGGTGACAATACCGAGTTGGAAGAAGTGCTTGCCCTTGGCAAAATTTATGGGGAATTGGGCGATTATAATCGCGCACTCAAGGCCATGAACACAGCCGTCATGCGCTTTCCGGACAGCCCGGTAACCCGCCGCATCTCTGATGACATGCACAAGATTTTTAATGATCTATTCCTGCATGGCGGGGCTGACAGTATGGACCCTGTTCAAGCATTAGCCCTTTTTTACCAGTTCATTGACATGGTGCCGATCGGGGCAGAAGGGGACCGCATGTTGCGTCTGCTGGCTGATCGTCTTGTTGATTTTGACCTTTTGCCACAGGCTACAGAATTACTACAGCATCAGGTTGATAATCGTATCCGCTCCGGTCAGGCGCGGGCACAGATCGCCGCCAAACTGGCCCTCATATACCTGATGGATCGCAAGCCCGAAAAGGCCTTGAATGCTATTCGCGGCACCCGCCAGGCTCGCTTGCCCAAAGACCTCAACCAGCAAAGACGCCTGATCGAGGCTCGGGCCCTGATTGCTCTTGGCCGCACCGATCATGCCCTGGAACTGATCGAAAATGACCGTACCCGTGGTGCCGCCATTTTGCGCGCCAATATTGCCTGGCAGTCCAAAAATTGGCCCTTGGCCGGACCGACCATGTTAAATGTTGCGCAAAGGCATATGGCGCGTCTGAATACGCTTGGCGAAGAAAACGCCAGCCTGATACTGCGCACCGCGATTGCCCTCTCGCTGAGCAAGAATTGGGATGGGTTGGAGCGCCTGCGTAAAACTTTTGCCAAGGCCATGAGCCAGACAGAAGAGCGCGAAACATTTGATCTGGTGACTCAAAGAAAGCCGCTTGGCGATGTGCCGGTAAAAGATCTGGCGCCAATGCTGGCCGAAACAGAAAGCTTGCGTGCAACTTTAAAGCGCTATCAGGAACGTTTTGAAAATATTGAAGTTTCTGAAAACACAAGGAAAGCGGCTGGTCGGCTCTAGCCGCTGAGGCTAGCTAGACGATAAACCCGCCACCACCACCGCTTTGCAAGCGCGCCAGCCCCGCAGAATAATTGGCAATCTGTCGGCTCAGATACGCTGGCACAGGTCCATTTATACCCTTACCCTTGCCATTCAGCAGGTCTTTTAATGCCGGATCCAGCGTTAACGTCCGATAGGCCGACCGTATCGTCGTCAGTGCCGCCTGTAGGACAGTCTCGGCTGCCTTGGCACCGCTCAGTGTCGATAAATCCAGTCCGCTTCCTATGCCCAAGCCATAAATTGGCGGTGCTGAGGATGTAGAATTCTTGTTGCTTTTAACCGGGTCCACACGAACAACGCCTTCAGGAAATCCAAGAGCGCTGAGCAAATCCTGCCCCTTGGGTCCAGCAAACAACTCGATTGTATGGCCGACAGTGGGGGTGATTTTCAAGGTATCGCCATCGCTGCCACGCACAACGCGCGCCTGGCCGTTTAATACCGTCACAGCATTAATTTTAAAAGTCAGGGCACGATAATTATCGGTTGCATCAACCCGGATTTTTCGCTTTACACCACCATCCACACTGATCAGAAAGCTATCGCCCGGACGGGCCAGAGAACGATCCGTAATGACCCGGCTGTCGGCATAAAGAACATCACCGCGTGGCAAGCCCAGCGCGTCCAGTATAGAGGCCCCCTGGTTGTCGACAGCAATACCCGCCCCAGAGGAAAATCCACCACGCCCCGAAACCTGTGTGACACCAATCTCAGCGCCTGTGCCCGCATTTAAAACTGCGCTAAAGGTGTTTTCTGTGCCGTTCAGGACACCGCCGCCCGGCAAAGAGCCGGTAGTGCTGCCGGTCAGATAAATATTGCCACCGCTGGCCACAACATCGCGGATCCTATCACCACCGCTGGTGCCTAAAAACGTGGTATAGGTTTGTATCGGCTGACCGGCCAGGTCTTCATCCAGACGGACAACGAAACCGTCACGGGCACCGGCATGGGCATTAACGGCAGTGCCGCCAAGGCCATTGGCCGCACCGGCGCTTCCAGCGAGAACTATGCCTGTCCCATCCAGTGTAATAGCGCTAAGCGTACCGCCATCCAGCGCGCCCAGATCTTTCGTATAGATCGCCGCAGATACCCCGTCAGCGGCACTGAATTTTCGCAAAATCCCATTGCCGCCCTCGACACTGGCAACCAGCAGATCACCATTGGCATCCAATGCGATTGCATTGGCGCTTTCATCCCCTGCCCCACCAAACTGGCGTGTATAAAGCGTTGCACCGGTTGTCGACAAGGCCCGCACAAAACCATCATCGCCGCCGCCCTGCGTACCCGTCAATGGAGAGCGCGTACGCCCAGCCAGATAGACAGTGCCATCAGCCGCAAGTGCAATACTGCGCACATCATCATTTCCACTGCCACCAAAGCGTTTTATAAAAACTTCCTGCCCTGCGGCATCAAACTTGGTGACAAAGGCATCTTCGCCGCCAAGATCAGTGGTGGTGCCCAAGGCACCGGAAACCTTGCCTGCAACCACAACAGAGCCATCTGCCCCAACCGCCAAGGCCAGACCAGAGGCAGAGGCCGAAGCCCCAAGGCCGCGGGTGAACACCTCTCGCCCGGTAGAATCATATTTCGTCAGGAACACATCCTGTGTGCCTCTTGGCGTCAAACCACCCGTTGTGCCCCCCGATTGAGACAGCACATAAATTTCACCATTTGCGCCGGTCTTGATGGCCAAAGCACTGCTGGGCGTGCCCTCGGTCGTTTCGATGCGTTGTGAAAATGCCACCTGCGGGGCCGCACCGACCTGATCGTTATAGCGGATGAACTGCACCCCTTGGCTGCCGCCAAACCCGCTGGTGCCTACGGTGTAGATTGTCGGCGTGCTGTTCGGCGAGGAAAAGGAAAGCGGTTCAGAGCTAACCCCTGTAAATTCTAAACCAAATTGCGAGCCAGGAATAATGCCGTTCACGTCTGGGGTGCCAATTTTTTCGCGCTTTACGGTTGTCACCAGACCCGCCGCGACCAACTTTCCGTTAATATAATTGGCCACATTATCCAGCGTACGTGGCGTCGCCCCCATATCTGCAAGGTCCAGATTGACCACAACATCACCGCCCAGTTTCTTTGCAGTGATGGCAAACTGCACGGTCCCGGCCAATGACGCCACGGGGGCATCAAAGGGCCCGTCTTGAATAACGCCAGTGGTGAACGTGCTGGTGCCCCTGCCAATCTGTAATGTTGACTTGGCACTGCTCAGTTTTTCCCCTTTCAGAAAGCTCAGCTCGCCAAACTGTGTGGCCGAAAGAAAGCTGCTTAATTGTGTCGCCCCACCGGCAAAACGGTTATTTAAAAACCGCCGTCGGGCATCTGTTGTGGTTTTATCTGAAGCATCAGTGGCCAGGGCCGCCAGCTTGTTTACGCCGCTATAAAGCGCAAACAGTTTTTTCTGGTCTGCCGGGGCCGCAGAGTTGGAAAATGCACCCAGATTATTTTCAAAAAACACCCCGCGCGCCAGCGTTTTGCGCAATATTTCTTCCAAGCCCAAAGGCTTGGCCGCCGGATCCCAGGGCGGCGGCACAGAGGTATCTGGCTTCCTGCCAAAAGATGCTGTTTGAGGGTTAAATGTACGCGCAAGGTTTTGGGCTGAGCGCGCGGCAAACACGTCGATCAGCAGATTTGTGTTAAAAACAATCGGCGGCGGAAGCCCCAGATCGGCCATTACGGACACTCCTTTGTGCCAGAATAGCCGATAAAGCGTGCAGGAACCCTTAAATTATAAGGTAAATTATCATCATGATAACGCCTTGTTTCTCCTCGTGGGACTGGGAAGACTTATCCCCGCTTTGGTAGGGTCAAATAAGGGTCAATTAAGGGTCAATTAAGGGTAGAAAAACGAAATTTAGGAGTGTTTAGAGATAAAAAGAGGTAAGATAACCGCAAATAAAGAGGTAAAATCATACGTCTTTGCCCCAATGTCTTCCCCAATAATCGTGTGAATGTACTTGACTCAAGAACGCCGCGCGCTCTTGATACCGGCCTCACTTGGGAGGGAAATCATGACGCGCATTTTTCCAATACTGATCAGTCTGTTTATAATAATGGGGTTTGCTTTGCCTGCGGTTTCTCAGGATTATGGCAAATGGAGCGACGAATCCTTGCGGGAGGAACTAGAACGTCTGGCCACAATTGAGAAAAAAGTGCTGGTACCTATGCGCGACAAAACCGGCCTGGCAACCAATGTCTATCTGCCCAAAAACCATGATCAGAACACCCCAACCATTTTCTGGCGGACCCCTTATAATTTCAATAAAATGTCTGGAACCCGCTTGCGCTATGCTGTCGAAGCGCTCAGCCGTGGCTATGCCTTTGTGTTGCAGGACGAGCGCGGGCGGTATTATTCGGAAGGAACGTTTGAGATTCTGGGCCATCCGCGCACTGATGGCTATGACAGTTTAAGCTGGATTGCCGGCCAGAAATGGTCAAATGGCAAGGTGGGCACACTGGGTTGTTCTTCTTCAGCAGAATGGCAATTATCCCTTGCCGCCATGGATCACCCGGCCCACGCCGCCATGGTCCCTATGGCCTCAGGAGCTGGGATTGGGCGTGTTGGTGATTTTCAGGAACAGGGAAACTGGTATACTGGCGGCGTCCCACGCACTTTGTTTTTTGTCTGGCTTTACAATGTAGATAACCCGCTGCGTGCCCAAATTCCATCTGGACTGGATCAGAAGACCCGCGCCCGCATTGGCGAATATAATGATCTGGCCGCCCACAAGCCCGAAGTAGACTGGAAACGTCATATTTACGACCTGCCGGTTAACGAGCTTCTTTCTTCACTGGACGAACCTCCGGCCACTTTTGAACAATTTATATCACGCAAACCAAATGATGAGGGTTGGTTCAAGGGCGGCATCTATCACGACAATGAACCTTGGGGTGTTCCGGCCTTGTGGTTCAACTCCTGGTATGATGTTTCCATCGGCCCCAATATGGCCTTGTTCAACCACGTGCGCAAAGCCGGTGCCGACAAATCGGTACGCGAAAACCAGTATGCCATTGTCGCGCCCGTAACCCATTGCGGCTTTCTGAAACTTGGCCCGGATACCGAAGTTGGCGAACGCGATATGGGCGATACCAGCTTTGATACCATGGGCGAGGTATTTGGCTGGTTTGGGCGCTGGCTTAAAGGCAATAAAAAGGCGTTCTCCAAAGATACGCCCCATGTGCGCTATTACGCCATGGGCACCAATAAATGGCAAAGTGCGGATCAGTGGCCACCAAAGAAAGTTAAAAAGCAACGCCTTTATCTACACAGCGGCGGTCAGGCCAACAGCCTTTATGGCGATGGCACTTTAAGCGCAAAAAAACCAAAAAGTGGTGAGGCCGTTGATAACTTCACCTATGATCCTATGAATCCGGTAGCCACTATTGGCGGCGGCGATTGTTGCAATGGTGGACTGGTCATCCCTGGTGCCTTTGACCAGCGTTCGATTGAGGCGCGCAATGATGTTTTGGTCTATACCAGCGCGCCGCTGGAAAGCCCCATGGAAGTGACCGGCTTTGTTGACGCCGTGCTTTATGTTTCTTCCAATGTAAAAGATACCGATTTTGCTGTGAAACTTGTCGATGTCACTCCGGACGGCACGGCCTATATTATTGATGATACGATTTTACGATCCCGTTTTCGCGACGGGTTCGACAAGCAAGTCTTCATGAAAGAGGGCGAGGTTTACAAGCTGGACTTTTCGCCCATGACCACCAGTATCGTCTTTGACAAGGGCCACCGTATCCGGGTTGAAGTGACCTCGTCCAATTTTCCAAAATTTGTGCGCAACCTCAATACCGGCGGCGATAATTACAATGAAAGCGAAGGCCAAATTGCAAAGAATAGCATACACCACGCCAACGATCAGGCATCCTATATTGAATTGCCCGTGATGGAATAAGGGCTGACATTGATCCTGCCCCACCCTTAGGGCAAGCTCAGGATGAGGTGGGTGTTTAAAAAATAAACCTATCCCTCATCCTGAGCTTGTCGAAGAGTGGGAGGTTTTTGCCTGAAACTCATCTTTCAAAAGGCCATAAAAGAGGCAATCAACAAAGCGCCCATTTTGCAATTTGTGCGCCTCACGGTGACGACCATCCAGCGTAAAGCCAAGGCCGGGCAGCAGGTTTTGCTTGGCACTGTCGATTTCGTATATCTCGGCCCAAATGCGATGCAAGCCAAGGGTTTCAAAGCCGTATTCTAGCAACAACTTTCCCGTTTGCGGTGCGAAATGACCATCAATATAAAGGTTATCGGCACCCAGATAGATGGAAAAATCGGCGCTCTTATTATGGGGGTCAATATAGCACAAACCGCACGCCCCCAGCAGTTTTCCATCTTTGGCCTTCGTGATGGCGAACATGTGTACGCGTTCATCCGCCAGCACGATTTTCTCGTACCAGCTTAGCTGCATGGCCGAGGTAATATCGCGGTATTCGCGAAAGTATTGGCGATAATCGGGCCGATTGCGCCAAAGGCGCAAAGGCTCCAGATCATCGGGCGTGATAGGCCGCAAGACCACCTCATCGCCGTTGAGCACAGGCACGCTCATGACAACACATCCCAGCTTAGCGCCTCGCCTTTGGCCAGTGCCTTGCCTAGTGTGCGGCCAATGATTTTGCCTTCCTCAAAAGGCTCGACCGAACCTTTGGGGCGCGGGCGCAAAGCCTTTAAATCTGCCGCGCTCAGCACATGGCCCGCCGACAGATCGGTACGTGCACGAAGACAGCGGCGTTGCACGATACTGGCCTCATCTTCATTGCCTTCCACCCGTTTAATGCCGTTCCCCAGCGCCAGTTCCAGCTCACGCGAACGATCAACCATGTCGCGCCAGCTTTGCGGGTTCATGGAAAAGCCATGGTCCGGGCCTGCGCGCGTATTGTCGTCGGTAAAGTGTTTTTCCACCGCCCGCGCGCCCAGCGCAATGGCCCCCAAGACCGTTGCATGGCCGGGGGTGTGGTCCGACAGGCCCAGCACCAGACCTGGGTATTTTTGCGCAAATTCATGCAAGACATTCAGATTGATATAGCCAAAATTTTCCAACGCGCCGGTGTAATTAGTATTGCATTGCATCAGGCACAGGTTTGGCGTGTGCGCCAAAACCGCCGCCACGGCGCGTTTCACATCGTCCATAGTGCTGGCCCCGGTGGCCAGAAACACCGGCTTGCCCCGCGCCGCCACAGATTCGATAAATTGTGGCCAGCCCATATCGCCCGAGCCGATTTTATAGGCCTGCACCACCGGGTCCATAAGATCCAGCGCCGCCACATCATAAGGCGTGGTCATATAATCTATACCGGCCTCGGCGCAGGCGGCAACCAGTGTGTCGGTCCAGTCACGCGGGGTCTGGCATTGCTCGAACACCTCGTAAACCGATTTTTGCCATGCCGCCTGATGGGCGCTTTGGCCGCCCAGAGTTTTAAAGCCTTCATCGGAGACAATGTCTTTGGCCAAAAAGTGCTGAAACTTGGCACAATCGGCCCCGGCCTTGGCCGCCAGATGGATCAGCGCCACGGCGCGGGTAAGCTCCCCATCATGGGAAGAGGCAATGTCGGCAATAAAATAAGTGGGCCGATCCGGCGCAATCACCCGGTCGCCAATACGAATTTGCGAATTCCATTTCATGCTTGCGCTCTCCATAGCAAAACCAGACGGGCGCACACGTCGGCCCGCCCCGGCAGGTCATAGCCCAGCTTTTGTTCTGCCCGTTTCACGTCCAGCCCCAGCGCGCGGGCGCGGCGCGGCACAAGCGCACTGACCGAGCCGGTTTTGGCCCCCTGCCCCGCCAAGCCTGCCGCCTCGGCAAGGCCCAGAATAAAATCTTTTTTCGATGAGACATCGCGGCTGGCCAGATTAATCAGGCCCGTTTGTTTTTGCGCAATCAGGTCAAAAAGCGCCGTTGAAAAAGAGGGCGTATCTATGACCGATCCATAAAAATCATCAAACAACGTCATAGGTTCGTTGTTTTTCAAGGCCTTTAGCGCCCAGTGCGCAAAGCCCCGCCCATCGGGGTGGAACCCGGCAAGTGAGGTGCGCACAATAAGGGCCAAAGGCGCGGCCAAAGCATGTTGCTCAGCAGCATATTTACTGCGTGCATAGGCATTGCACAGCACCACCGCTGCCTGCTCATCATGTTTTTCGTCGCCATGCACATCAAAAAAATGATCGGTGGAAATGTGTGTGAAAGGCTTAGCCGTCTTGTGGCTCCAATTGGCCAAAACCTGCGCCGGGCGCGCATTGATATGATCGGCGCGAACCGGATCGGCCTCGCACGCGGCCAGATCGACCAGGGCCGCCGCATTGATCACCATGTCCGGGCTAGCCTCTCCTAGCAATGCGGCCAGTGCGCCGTCTTCACCAAGGTCCAGCCTATAATCGGCATCGGTGCGCGCGGCGCTGAGCGGCACATGGCCACGCCGTTTTGCCTCGGCGCATAACGCCCGGCCCAACAGGCCTGTGCCCCCAAGGATCAGAATACGCATAGCGCCCTGTCCTTTACGCTGCATGGGTTAGCGCCATTGGCGCGGTTTGCAGGGGCGCGCGGGTTTCGTCGCTAAGGCGGGCCTGATCAATAACATCAGCATTGATAACCACCAGATCCGGGCGACGCAAACACAAGGCCGCCAGCTCGGCGGCGCTGGCAAATTCAGCACCCTCGCCAAAGGCATTGGCGCAGGCACGAAAAAATTCAAGATCAGCGGCATGGTCTAAGGTCCAGCGCAGGCGTTCCAGCCCGCCGCCCGGCCCGCGCAGGCAAGCCTTGCTCAACCGGCGATGACGGCGCAACCACGGGGTTACGTGTTCGCGCTCATAAGGATCATGGGCGCATTTTTCGGCTTCATAAAGAAGCGCCGCTGGAAAAGCATCACAGTCCAGCCCGTGGGGAAAACGCGGCGGCATATTATTACAGGCATAATCCACATCTGCCGTGCCAAGCAATGCCAGTACCTGGCCACAAATCACCGGATCGATAAACGGGCAATCCGAGGTCACCCGCATCACCGTTGTCGCTTCGGTCTCGCGCGCAGCCTTGGCATAACGGGCCAGAACATCATGTTCCGAGCCGCGCGAAACCCAATAGCCTGCGGCCTGCGCTGCCTCGGCCACCGGATCATCCGCAGCGCCTTCGGGTACCGCGCACACCACTTTATCCACACTTGCTACGCGGGCAAGGCGATCCAGACACCACAACAGCGCAGACTTACCGGCAATCTCCTCCAGGATTTTACCGGGTAGCCGCGACGAGCCCAAACGGGCCTGAACAATAATAACGCAAGTCATAATCGCATTATCTGCACCGGCGGCTAACGTCTGGTTAACCATAAAGGGTGACTCTGTATTTTATACATAATGGGATGAATCGCTATGGCGCAAACCGCTTTGAAAACACCACCTTCGGCCAAACTGGCCGCCGTGCATCGCAGCTTTCGCGAACCGCGTATTAATCTGGACGGTAAAACCGTTATGATTACCGGCGGCACCGGCTCGTTCGGCAAGCGCCTGACCCAGACCATTATTGATGAATACAAACCTTCAAAATTGATCATCTTTTCCCGGGACGAGATGAAACAATATGAAATGGCACAGCGCTTCAATCCTGTTGAGCATAAATTCATGCGCTATTTCATCGGTGACGTGCGCGATCAGTCACGGCTGGAACAGGCCATGCGCGGCGTTGATGTGGTGGTGCATGCCGCCGCTCTGAAACACGTTCCCATTGCCGAATACAATCCGTTTGAATGTATCAAAACCAATGTCATGGGCGCGGAAAACGTCGTGCGCGCTGCCATTTCTGCCGGGGTCGGCAAAGTTTGCGCCCTGTCCACCGACAAGGCCGCCAACCCGATCAATCTCTATGGCGCGTCAAAACTGGCATCTGACAAAATTTTTGCCGCAGCCAGCGCCATGGGCGGATCAGACGGGCCGGTATTTTCCATTGTTCGTTATGGCAATGTGGTGGGGTCACGCGGCTCGGTCGCCCCGTTTTTCAAAAAACTGATCGCCGAAGGGGCCAAGGAATTGCCGATCACTGATCCGCGCATGACCCGGTTCTGGATCACTTTGCCCCAGGCGGTAGATTTTGTGCTGTCTTCATTGGAAATGGCTCGCGGCGGAGAAACCTTTGTGCCAAAGATTCCGTCCATGAGTACGGTTGAAATGGCGCATTCAATCGCACCCGGAATGCCGCACCGGGTGATTGGTATTCGCCCGGGCGAAAAATTGCACGAAACCATGGTACCGCTGGACGATGCCCATTCCACGCTGGAACTTGGTGATCGCTTTGTCATTCTGCCTAGCCATGACAACAGTCAGCGCCAGCACTATCTGGACGCCAATGCCAAAGCCGTTGCCGCTGATTTTTCCTATGTCTCGGATTCAAACCCTGAACATCTGGATGCCCGTGGCCTGCAAATGTTGCTCGAAGAAAGCTATAACGGCTAGGCCTTGATCGACTTACGACTTTGGCATCACTTTGCGAACCGTAAAGGCCCCTCGCAAATCACCAAGCGCAAACCCTGTGGCCTGATCGTCAGGGTAATGCTTATCAAGGGCGTCCTGAACAGCCGGGGAAACATTACTGCCATGACAGGCAAGGCAGGGCTGTGTCACCGCAATGGCCTTCATATATCGAAATGTCTTGCCGCCGCTTTTGTCTGGAAAAAATGCAAACCGTTCCAGCGTCTTGGGATCCACGCCTTTTTCCATAGCCTTTGCAAAGCCCACCAGAACGTCGCGCTCCCAGTCATCAGGGGCATTAGCCGGGTTGCGAATTCTAAAGGACGTGCGCCCAATCACCAGACCATCGGAAGCATACTGCTTTGCCACAGCCGGGGCGATTTGCTGACAAACAGGAATAGCACTCTTTGGCCCGCCGGCCTTGATCGCGGCAATCAGCTGGCTTTTCAGGGTCTTGGCAAACATCTGACTGGCGGCGCGCGCCTCAACCGCTTCGGCACGCAGCGAGGCCTGTTCAGCGGCATAACCAACGGCCAGAAGTCCAAAGCCCCCCAGAACCAGCAGACCCATAATGACGATGACACGCATAAACGAAAACTCCTGCCGTAGAGAACCACAGCAGGAGTGTATGATAAATCACATAAAAGAAAAGCGACTGTGCTTTGCGCCGTTTCAGGTGGCGCTGGCCCCTGCCCTTACCTGCCCTGGAATAGCGAGAGAATAATCTGAGGCCTAGAATTGGCAATGCCAAGCGCCTGCACCCCTAATTGCTGTTGCACTTGAAGGGACTGTAATTTCGCACTTTCCACTGCCAGATCCGCATCCACCAGATTACCCACACCAATATTTAGCGCATCGGTCAGTTTGGAGACAAACACGCTGTGCGCCTCGATTTTTCGAATATCCGAGCCAAGGTTAGCCAACGCCTGGTTGACGTTATCCAGTGAAGCTTTTACCGCCGTCACCGCCGCCTTGGCCAGCGTAACCGTGCCCAGACTAGCCGATGCTGACAAAGTGATAATTGACCCGCCAAACGAGAAGTTTTGCGTTTTCAGTGTCAGCGTCCGTGTGCCATCCGCATCGGCAAGAAAACCAATACCCGGCGAATTTGAGCTGTCCAGAATATTGGCACCGTCAAAGGCTGCGTTGGCCAGAATGGTAGAAATCTGTGAAATCAGGGCCTTGAAGTCGGCGTCATAGGCTTTGCGCGTAAACGAATCAATAGAGGTTTCCGTGGCCGCCGTGGCCTTGGCACGCAATTCAATCAGCAAATCGGAAATGGCTTCTCCGGCTGCCAGTGCAACATTACCAATCGACGCGGCCCGGTCCAGCGATGTACTAACCGCATCATAAGCGCCAATGTCCGAGCGCAGGCTCTGGGCGACGGCAAATACGGCGGCATTATCCTTTGCCCCGGCGACCTTTAATCCTGTATTGATACGGCCCTGAACTTTATCCAGTGCCGAATTGGTATTATTGAGTTGCTGCAGGGCAGCCAAGGCTGCGGTATTGGTATGGACGCTAATAGTCATAGTGTGCTCCGACGCGCAAGTTTTCACTTCCTGGCGGATATAACCGCCGACTTACGACATACACAGCAACACTCATGCCAAGCTTTATGGCATGAATTACACCTTATTATTCAATGTATTAGAATTTTTGAAAATATTTGGGGCGGCAAAATTAACCATGTTTCGCCCACGGCCTCTGCCGGGCGGCGGCTTTTGCCGGGTAGTGATTTTAGGCCTTGGTATCGAGGATTTGCCCCTCGGCGGCTTTGGCACGGGCGATTGCTTTTAGGACCTCTTCGCGCGGAAACTGCTTGAGAACTTCGCCAGTTTCACGATCGATACTTTTATAGACAAACTCACCATTGACGTCATCTTTTTCAATGACCAAGTGGGTATTTTCCTGCGTTAGTTTTTTTGGTTCTGGCGTATTCGTATTCAAGCCTGACGCAGAAGTATCATCAGCCGCCATTTGCCGGTCATTCTCTTTTTTCTTTTGCGACTCCGTGGCTGAACCGCCACCATCGCCCGCTTTGGCCGGTGGCGGAACAAGAAACGGAGTTCTTCGTATCTCGTTTGCCATCTTTCTTTGCCTGCTGAATTATACGCCTCGATAGACCTGGCCGCCGCATCTTGCGCACGTTTAGACCAGGCCGCTCGAAGGTGAAACCGGCGAAGGTTATTACGCAACCTCCGCCAATCCACCATATTGTTATGATTACCGGAAGAAGCCCAGAATCGTTTGTGGTGCCTGGTTGGCGATCGAAAGCGCCTGTACGCCAAGCTGCTGCTTGACCTGCAAGGCTTGCAAGTTCGCACTTTCCTTGGCCAGATCCGCATCGACAAGATTGCCGATAGAGGCGGTCAGGGCATCAGAAAGTTTGGTCACAAAGTTAGACTGAATTTCCAGAGCTTTGGATTTCGTACCCAAACGCGCCAGCGCGGTGCTCACATTGGTCAGTGAAGCCTTCACCGCAGTAAGGGCTGCCTTCGCATTGGTTACGGTATCAATTGTTTCCGTAGTCGTCACAGTCACAATAGAACCACTGAGTTGCAGCGCTTCATCCAGCACAGTAATCGCAGCAGAACCATCGGCGTTAGCCAAAGCTGAAATAGAGACTGTTGAATTGTTGATCAGGTTTGTACCGTTAAAGTCTGCATTATTCACAATCGTTTTGATCTGGTCACGCAAGGCCTTGAAATCTTCGTTCAAAGCTGTCCGTGACGTTGCATCAAGAGAGGTATCTGTGGCAGCCAAAGCTTTTTCTTTCAGATCGATAAGCAGATCTGAAATCGCCTGGCCAGCAGCAGAAGCAACATCAACAGCTGAACCAACGCGGCTCAGGGATTGTTTAACAACATCAAAACCACGGACATCGCCACGCAATTTTTGCGCGATAGCAAAAGCGCCACCATTATCCTTGGCGCTTGCTACTTTCAGGCCTGTACTAATCCGTCTTCCAACGGTTTCCAGAGCGCGTGATGTTGCATTGAGGTTTTGGAGGGCGACGAGTGCGCCCGCATTAGTATTTACAGAAGCCATTTCTTGGTTCCTTTCCATTCTGGCTATTCACGTCGCGCATTTTGCGCAACCGGGGTCTTTGACCCGAAAATCTGTTTGCAAGCGCCGCGCCAGTTGAAAATGAAAAGGGGTCAATATTGCCTAGTAGCACAGGAAAACAATGCCTTGCGACGACATTTCAAGCACTTGCACCATTTTGGCACGGCAAGACTTGCCGCTTGTGGCGGAATATGTTGGGCAGATTTTGCCTATGCGGAAATTTTGGACCAGAGTTATGGTAAATAAAGATAAAAAAAAGGGCCGCTTGACGCGGCCCTTTTGAAAATGATCGACCTTACTGGAAGAAACCCAGGATGGTTTGTGGTCCCTGGTTGGCGATCGAAAGCGCCTGCACGCCAAGCTGTTGCTTGACCTGCAAGGATTGCAGTTTCGCACTCTCCTTTGCCAAATCGGCATCAACCAGATTACCAATACTTGCCGTCAGGGCATCAGAAAGCTTGGTCACGAAATTCTTTTGAATTTCAAGCGCCTTCGATTTGGTCCCTAGTCGCGCCAGAGCGGCGTTCACATTGGTCAATGAAGCATTGACCGCCGTTAGGGCTGCCTTGGCATTGGTAATGGTATTGATTTGCTCTGTCGTTGTGACGGTCACGATGGACCCACTTAATTGCAAAGCTTCATCAAGAACCGTAATGGATGACGCGCCGGTAGCACTGGCCAGAGCGGCCACAGAATTTGTCGAATTATTGATCAAATTCGTGCCGTTAAAGCTGGCATTGTCCACAATCGTCTTGATCTGGTCACGCAAAGCCTTGAAATCTTCGTTCAAGGCCGTCCGTGATGTTGCATCAAGTGATGTATCCGTTGCCGCCAATGCTTTTTCCTTCAGGTCCAGCAGCAGATCAGAAATTGCCTGACCTGCGGCAGATGCCACATCCACAAGGGATCCAACCCGACTTAATGACTGGTCAACTACGTCCAGACTACGAACATCCGAACGCAGTTTCTGGGCAATAGCAAATGCACCACCATTATCTTTGGCGCTTGCTACTTTCAGACCTGTACTAATTCGGTTCTGCACGGTTTCCAGTTGTCCATTGGTCGCATTCAAGTTTTGTAGTGCGACGAGCGCACCAGTATTTGTATTGACTGAAATTGTCATTTTAGGATCCTTCCATTCTGTAAGGGTATCGGCCATTTTGGCCTATAGACTTTCTTGTCTAGCCTTCCTTACGCAATGGATGTGCCACATTGTGACTTGGAACTGTCATCGTAACTTATTGTATTTATTGTTTTTTATATATTTCTACGCAGCATAAAACCAGGGCGGAAAAATGCACTGGGTACATACGACCATGCCCGGCAAGACTTGCTTAGCCGGGCGCTACAATCAATGTGATGAGAAAAAAGGCCTAACCGGAAACAGCTATGCCTGCCGTTGGCGTCGCCTTTACCGCCGGATTATTGGCCGGGGCCAGGCCCTGCATAACCGTACGGTTAATATCAATCAGCGGGTCAATATCGGCGCCGTCGCGGACAACCTGTGCTGAATAGCGTTCAACAAAAATGGAGAGAGAAATTATGCCGGCCCGAAGGGAATCGTTATGACCGTTTCGGTCATCGGCACAGTCCAGTGCTAGTGCGCCCCAAATCCGTTTATTCCAGTCAATAACCGAAGCCAAAGCGCCAATATTGGACCGCCCATAGCCCTTCACTTCCATCAAGGCACGGATCACCATGCCAAACAGACGATATTCGGTATCCCGTGGGTCTTCAGCCCGCGAGGCTGCCTGCTGATACGCGCTCAGTGACATGAGCTAACCTTCCCTCTTCATATGCCATGAGCTTACGGCACTTATTGAGTGCCTTATAATACTCACCCGCCATTACATCCCGGCTGACTGCCACGCATTGTGTCAGCATTTCCGGGTTGCCAACCGCCCCCATGAAATCAGTCATACGCAAAACAAATTCGTTATAATTGGCATCGCTGTTTTCAGCATCGAGATACATCAGCATTACGGGGAAATAGACACGCCGTGCTGGCGTGGTCACTTCACTTTCGTGCATGATGTCCTTTTCACGCAATATGGCCGCGCGATTTTGTAACACCAGATTGGATCGCCGATCGCCATTTTGCAAAACGGCACCATTGAGGACAAAACGTTCTCCGGGTTTTAGCGATAATTTCAAAGGCATAGGCCTTGGCTCCAACTCTGGTCCCCGATCCAAGTCTGGTGATAGCGGGGAAGGACAGCATTTGCGAAATAGCTAAACGAATCCTAAAGCGGATTGGTTAACGAAGCCCTGCACTTTGCGCTTTTCCGTTAGGATGGCATTAATCGACGCACCGCACTGTGTCCCCTGACCATTACCAGATAAGGGGTGCGCCTGTGACTTTTGCCATTCAATCCATGCTGGATCAGGGACCGGATCAGCAAAAACGAACACTGCGTGGTGCCGTCGGCGGTGCCCGTCTGCCCGATATTGATCAGAGTAATGGCAATAAAGCCTATAAGAAAATCGTTCCGATCTTGCGCCGTTCCAAGAAACTGATTGATGCTCACGACTATCCCGGGGCCGCCAAGCTGGCCATGCGGGCGCTGGACATGGATGAAGATTGTGCCCTGTCGAACCATATTATGGGGATCTGTCTGGACAAATTGGGGCACCTCTCCAAAGCGCTGGAGCTTTATGAACGCGCCTGGCGGCTCGACCCCAGTGATGGGGAAATTTACCAAAATCTGGCTTTGGTGGCGTGGAAGTTGGACATGCTGCCGGCCGCCGAAAAATTTCTGCAATTATTTTTAGAAATGCAGCCGGGTGATGTAAACGGCGTGATTAATCTGGGTGGCGTGCTACGTGATCTGGGCCGTTTTGATGAGGCGGTGGAACTGATCCGTGCCGCCATTTACGGCCATCAGGACCAGTCCATGTTATGGAATGCTCTGGCAACGGTATTGCTGGAATCCGGTCAACCGGAACAGGGCCTTACCTTTTATGACGAGGCCCTGCGCCTTGAGCCGAACAATGCCCGCATCTGGCACAATATGGCCTATGCCGCAGGGCTGGCTGGTGATCGCACCCGCGCCGCGAAAGCTGGCGAAAAAGCGCTGGGCCTAACCACCGCCCCCGAAGACCGCTCAACCATAGAATATGGCCTTTCACAGGCCTATCTGGCGCTGGGCCAGTTGGAAAAGGGGTGGCACGCGCACATGGCGCGCTTTGACCCCAATGGCATTGCCAACATGCTGACCGTTATTGATGCGCCGCGCTGGGATGGCGAAGAAGACCTTACCGGCAAGCGCGTCCTTCTCATGGGCGAACAGGGGCTGGGCGATGAAGTCCTTTATATGAACGCTGCGCAGGAATTTATTGACGCTGTGGGGCCAAAGGGCCGTGTGGATTTTGCCGTTGAGCGCCGCCTGATGCCGGTGGTGGAACGCACGTTCGCCCCCAAAACCCTGGTCCGGCACATGACCGTCAATCAGGAAGGGCGGCAGATTCGCATCATCCCGGATATCAAGGACTGGTCCGTCTATGATTATTATGTGCCCATGGGTAATGCCGTGGCGGCGCACCGCAAAGACTTAAGCGATTTTCCGGACCATAAGGGCTATCTGATACCAGACCCCAAAAAAGTCAAAGCCATGCAAGAGGCCGTGGCGGCTTTGCCCACCGGGCCAAAGATTGGCCTGTGCTGGAAATCCATGGTGATGAATGCCAACCGGGCCAAGTATTTCAGCCCGTTTGACGCTTGGAAATCGGTTCTGAAAACTCCGGGCGCGGTGTTTGTCAGCATGCAATATGGCGATTGCACCGAAGAGATCGCGCAAGCGCAAAAAGAGCTGGGCGTGACCATTCATGAATTGCCGGGTCTGGACCTCAAAGCCGATCTGGACGGGGTCGCCGCCGCCGGTCTGGCGCTGGACATCACCATTGGCCCGATGAATGCCTCCACCAACCTTTCCGCCGCTCATGGCGGCATGGTGTGGTTTCTGGCCAGCCCTGATCATTGGCCATTGCACTCCACCGGCACCATCCCGTGGTATCCCACATCACGGGTCTTTTCCCCCAAACAGTTTGGCGTCTGGGAAGAAACCATGGCGCGGGTTGCCGATGCGCTGGCCGAAGCGGTCAGCACCAAAAAAGCGGCATAGCAGGGGTCAAAACACACCAGAAACGCATTTTTACTTGCCGGGCTGGCCCTGCGCGGCTACCAAATCTTTTTGGGTAAGGAAAAAAAATGCGTTTTGAAGGTACAGAAAACTACGTCTCCACGGACGACCTTTCCGTTGCGGTGAATGCCGCCATCACACTGGAGCGCCCACTGCTGATCAAGGGCGAGCCGGGCACCGGCAAAACCATGCTGGCCATCGAAGTGGCCAAGGCGCTGGGCGCACCATTGATTGAATGGCACGTTAAATCCACCACCAAGGCGCATCAGGGTCTTTATGAATATGACGCCGTGGCGCGCCTGCGCGACTCACAGCTTGGCGACCTCCGCGTGGAAGACGTTAGAAACTATATCCGCAAGGGCAAATTGTGGGAGGCCTTCACCGCCGAGCAGCGCCCGGTTCTGCTGATCGACGAAGTGGACAAAGCCGACATCGAATTTCCCAACGATCTGTTGCAGGAACTCGACCGTATGGAGTTTCACGTCTACGAGACCGGCGAGCTGATCAGCGCCAAAAACCGGCCCATCATCATCATCACCTCGAACAATGAAAAAGAACTGCCAGACGCCTTTTTACGCCGCTGTTTCTTCCACTTCATCCGCTTTCCCGATGACGCCACCATGCAGGCCATTGTCGATGTGCATTTTCCCGGTATTAAAAAACGCCTGGTCGCCGAAGCCCTGAAAATCTTCTACGACATTCGCAAGGCCCCGGGGTTAAAGAAAAAACCCTCCACGTCTGAGCTGCTGGACTGGCTAAAGCTGCTCATGGCCGAAGACATTGACGCCATGACCCTGCGCGAGCGTGATCCGCGTAAATTGATCCCGCCGCTGCATGGCGCATTGCTGAAGAACGAACAGGATGTTCAACTCTTTGAACGCTTGGCCTTTATGGCAAGACGGGATGGGTAGAAAATGACTTTCGGTCCCTGGCAATTTGGCACGACCGAAGTGATTGCACTTATCCAGACAGGTGCAGCCCTGTGCATTGCTTGGTGGGCCAGAGGTTCGGTTAAGGAATGGATTAAGCAAAGAGCCACCATTCGCAAATCAGAAGTTGCTGAAAAAACCCTCGCACTGATGTATGAGGCTGATGATGTGTTCAAAGACATTCGTTCTGGGCTTTATTTTGTTCCAGAAGGTGAATCTCAGCCAACGGGTGCTGTAAAAGCAAAGGCTGATTGCGAACGTGGCTTAGACCGGATTCAAAAACACTATAAGTTCTTTGGAAAGGTATATTCCCACTTTGCAATTACCAAAGCGCTATTGGGTAACAACATTTACGCTCAGTTTAAAACAGTTTTGCGACTGCGTCAGGAGATATACGCTGCTTATGTAGCGCGCCAAAATTATGTTGTTGCGAATGAAGACGAAGGTACCGACCCAGCAAAGAATCTACAACACCGTTATGAATTATGGGACATAATTTACGGCGCTTCGGACGACAAAGACAAATTTTACCAAAAATATAAGACCGCATTAAAAAGCCTCGAAGATGAGCTCTTGCCTATGATTAGAGGTGCATAACCACCCTCCCTTCGTCATCCTCCGGCTTGACCGGAGGATCCATAGAGATTCAATACGACGCAATTAGAAATACAAGATGGATTGCCCGATCAAGTCGGACAATGACGAATTAGAGGAATGCCGTCCCCATCTTCTCTACCCTATGGTTTTCTTTCCTCGTCATCCTCCGGCTTGACCGGAGGATCCATAGTGATTCAAAACGAAGCAAATAGAAAAACAGAATGGATTGCCCGATCAAGTCGGACAATGACGATAACACTATGTTCAGGATGATGTTTTATCCATAGCTTAAAGTGTCGCTATTTCATCCCATAAGTCCCGCCATTCTGGATTAGTCTTTTCAATCAGATCGACCTTCCATGCCCGGTTCCAGTGCTTCAATCTTTTCTCCCGGCGAATAGCCGATTCTATGGTGGCGTGTTCCTCGAACCAGACCAGCATATGCACACCATATTTTTGAGTAAATCCGGCTTGCAAATCTTCCCGATGTTCCCAGAGGCGTCGCACCAGATTATTGGTCACGCCCACATAAAGTGTACCGCGAGGCTTGGAGGCCAGAACATAGGTATAGTACGCCATGCTTTGTTCAAGACTGAATGGATCCTCCGGTCAAGCCGGAGGATGACGAGGAGAGGGCGGAGGATGACGAGGAGAGGGTAATAGATGGCAGGGTGAGGACAGTAGATGACAAAGTGAGATTTGTTTTACTATCTCCCATGCCTCCTCTAAACCGCATCCACGGCGGCGATGGTCCAGCCTTCCGCCAGTGCATCCATTTCCCACTCCAGATAGTCTTCATCGGCCAGAAGCTCGCTGAAATAGGTATCCACTTTGAGGCTGCTTTGCAGGCCATAGGTGTTAAAACGGGTCGCAAATGGCGTGGCAAAAGCGTCGGCAATGGACCAGTCATCAAACAAAAACGGCCCGTCATGGACGCTCAGCAAATCTTCAAAAATGGCCGTCAGCCGCGCCGCATCATCAAGGCAGTCCTTTGGCATAGCCGTATCGGTACGGCGGCGTAAATTCATATGAGCGGTACCCCGAAACACGCCAAAATCATCCTGCATCTGTTTGCAAAGCGCTTGGGCGCGTTCCTTGTCCCCTGGGTCTTTGGGCCAGAGATTGGGCACGCACCGGGCGGCCCATTCACTGATCGCCAGACTGTCCGGGATCATTTCGCCCTCAACTTGCAAAACCGGCACGGTGCCTGCGGACGATAACGCCAACAGCTTTGCCTTGGTGCCGTCTTGATAAAGCGGGATCAGGGTTTCTTCAAAAGGCAATTGCGCCTTGCGCAGCACCAGCCATGGACGCAGGGACCATGAGGAATAGTTCTTATTGCCGATATAAAACGTCGGAACGGCCATTAGCCATTCGCGATTTTTTTGGCGCTTTTGGTGATTTCATCACTGGCATTCTGGGCGCGGCGAATATGATCGCGCACGTCCATATGGGCCAGCTCGCCAAGGCCCAACGCCGCGCCATCGCGGATCGGCAGGCGCACACAAACCGTGGTGCCAACCCCCAGTTCGCTTTGCACACTCATCGTACCTTCATGTAATTCCGCCAGTGATTTCACCAGCGCCATACCAAGGCCAGTACCCCGCGCATCGGTGATCTGGGCGCTGGCGGCCTGTTGGTAAGGTCTGCCAAGCCGGGCCGCATCCTGGGGGGTCATGCCCACGCCATTATCACTGACCGCAATCAGCACGCTGTTGTCCTGTGCGCCCAGTTTGACCGTCACCGTGCCCTCAGCGGGCGTAAACTTAATCGCATTGGACAGAAGGTTCAGCAAAATCTGGCGCAGGGCCTTGCGATCGGCACTGACCGCCACCGCCGTATTGGGAAGCTGGGTTTTTAGCGTCACCCCGACCTCTTCGGCCCCAAGGGTCATCAGATTAACACTGGAACTGATCAGCTCACGGGCATCAAAGCCGGTTTTGCGCAAGGTATAATGGTCAGCCTCGATCTTGGACATATCCAGCACATCGCCGACCAGATCCACCAGATGGCGGCCACTATCATAAATCAGGTCCGCATATTCGGCGTATTTTGCCGGCAGAGGCCCAAACAGGCGCGCCTTCATCATGTCGGAAAAGCCGATGATGGCATTTAAAGGCGTGCGCAATTCATGGCTGATCCCGGCCAGAAACTGTGACTTTTGCCGGGCCGCGCTTAGTGCTTCATCGCGTTCCGCCACCAGGCGGTCTTCGCGAATTGCCCGTTCGGTAATATCGCGCAAATAGACCATAACAGCCCGCCCATGATCACGCACCAGACGCAATTCATAGCGTCGGCTTTCCTCTTTACCCGGCACCGGGACATCAACCTCGACGTCCTCGCTTTCGCCAGAGCGCAACACCCGCGCCAGCGCCGTCTCTAACCGTGTGCGATGGGGTACGCTCAGCACACTGCCAATCCGCCGGGCACCGCCAAAAATGCGCCGCGCTTCGGGAGAGGCTGCCAGATTGCGCCCCCGCGCATCAAGGCAAACCACCGCGTCCAGCGCAAAGCGCATCAGGCGCAGCCGCGAGGAATGGGCATCCCATCCGCCCTGACGATGCACCACCAGCGCACTGGAAGACGCAATCAGGGTCAGGATCACGCTTAGCGGTCCAACCAATGCCACCGAGTCGGTATTGATAACCGCCGAGGTCAGCAAACCACCAACTTCCATGGCCACAAGAAGCGCCACCGCCAGCATGGTCAGGGCCGCAGCCTCCATGGTCAGGCGTGGGCCGCCCAGACTGTGCGCCGCCACAACGGGCATAATAAAGAGAACGACAAAAGGCGTCGACATGCTGCCAACGGCAGCAATGGCCAGCCCGGCCAGGCTAGTCCAGGAAATTACCACAATGGCCTGCGCCCAGTCCTCGTCCAAAAACGGGCTGACAATCAGGCTCAGCAAAGCCGGCATGGCCCCGATCAGCGCCACAACCAGTATGGCGGTTTGCACCGGCCCGGTATTGAGAAATAGCGTAATCACCGTACAGACCAAAACACCGCCAAGCCACAACAGGGGCATGGTCAGGGCATTGGCCGGCACACGCCGTTTGCGCGGTTTTAGAATCGACTCGTCTATCATGGGCCAAGTCTTTGCTTATGACGTTAACAAATACTGAATCTGGCCCGCTTTTCAAAACCGCTAAAAACACGCTATTATTATGTTTTTATTGATATATTTTCATTTTTATGTGAAATACGTCTGGCAGCTTTGGCCTTTACGCCCAAAATGGCAGGACTTGGTGATGGGCTTTGCATGCGCTATAATGGCAATTGTGTCAGGGGACGCGCTGTGTGGGCTTGTGATCATTGACACAAGAAGTCTGGGATAGAAATATGCTCCGATCGCGTACATTACTCTTCGGTGCCCTGGTATTTTCGCTTTCACTGGCGGACCTGGCAACGGCAGAACCTGCCGATGATAGAATTGCAAACGAGACCCCCGGCCTTAGAGCAACGCCCACCACCACGTCACAGGATTGGCCTGAACTGGTGATCATGGCCGGGCCTTATGCGCGCTATCGCGAGATTGTGCAAAGCGCGGCAAAAATCCCGCCAAATTCTGCTGAAGATCTGGAACGGTTGATGGATGCGCTGGCGGCCTTTGACGGGGCAAAGCTGTCCCGCTCGTTTCGTGCCTATACCATTATACAGGCAATGCAGACCCCTGCCTTTGCCAATGGCATACTAAAATGGAAACGGCTTTATGATCACAAGGGGCTGATCCGTAACCTGAAAATCAATTCTGCCTATGCCATGCAAATGCCCGGTTATGGAGAGGCAGAGCAGCATGTCCTGCAAAGCATTCGTGATGATGCGCAAATGGTATTGCTGGCGGGCGGTATCTACAAAGATCTGGCCTATAGCCTGCAACGGCAAAAATGGGGTACCCGCGTGCGCGGCGGCAAGGCCTTGCGGCTGGCGACATTACGCAATGCGCATCTGGCCAAGCAGACCTTCCCTATCCGTATTCTCGCATCCTTGAAGCAAGGCTATACCTTGCAGCCAAGGACGACCCCGACAAGCCCATTACAAACCACTGAACTGGCGACCAACAGCCCAAACCCCAGCCTTTTCAAAGCGCTGGTCAGCGGCATAGGCCCTGGCCCAGCTAATGCCAGCACGGTATCACAGGGCGGGCCGCGCCTGCAGGCCGATCCGTCTTATGCCCTTGAATTGCAATCCATTATGGCCACCGCCGCTTTGCATATTCTGGAACCCGGCACGCCTTATGCCAGCCCGATCCCGACGCGCAGCAACCCTGACATACTGGGCGAATGCGTGGACTGGGCCCGCCTGCATCTGAACCAGTGCGTCTCGGCCACCCGCTTTGTCTATGAAGACAGTTTTTGCATTGCCCGCCACCAGCTTAAAGATTCCGGGCGCTGCATTGCCGAATTTCTGGACGGCCACCATCAAGCCACGCACTAGGGAACAAACTGGCATGCCGCAATAGCTGTCACCAATTAGGTTGCATTTTAATCAATCCTGCCCCTCTTTTGAGCAAAACTTATGTCAAAAGCGCTGCTGGTACTAACGGCTTCTTAACGGCACTTACAGGCTTTGCTTGAATTTACGATCCCGCTGCGCATACTCTCTCCTGACAACGCGTATTGTTGTGTTTGGAGTGCATAAATATCGTGGGTTTTATTTTCAAATCCATTTTCTGGATTGGCATTGTCTGTCTGTTTTTGCCGCGAGACCCTGCGGCGATAAAGACACCCAAGGCCATTGCAAAGATTTCGACAACCACGGTGCTGGACGCTGCGGCGGCCGGGGCCAGCTTTTGCCGTACCCAGCCTGAAATCTGCGAATCCGCAGTCAAGACAGGCGCGGCGGGGCGCGATATTCTGGCCGTAGCGGCGCGCTCGCTATCGGGCGTGATGAGCGACAGGGCCGAGAAAAACACCACCACCAACTGATCCCTCATCCTTGTCAGCACGCCCCGGCGTGCTTATGTGCGCATTCTCAAATGCACAACCAATTGGCAGGCCATGACCGACCAGCGTACACAAGATATTATCGACGAATTTGACTTTCTTGATGATTGGGAAGAGCGCTATCGCCATGTGATTGAGCTGGGCAAGGCGCTAGCGCCACTTGGCGAAGTCGAGCGCAATGACGCCAACAAGGTCAAGGGCTGCGTCAGTCAGGTCTGGCTGGTCAGCGAAACCCTGCCCGGCACGCCGCCACTTATTAATTTTCGCGCCGACAGTGATGCCCATATTGTGCGCGGTCTGGCCGCCTTGCTGATCCGCCTGACCACGGACCGTACGGCCAAGGATATTTTAGCGCTGGACATTAAATCAGTGTTTGGTGCCATTGGACTGGCGGAAAACCTCTCAGCCCAGCGCTCTAATGGCTTAGGCGCAATGATAACGCGCATCAAGGCCGAAGCGCAAAACGCGCTTGACGCTGGCTAATCACACGGCCAACCTCACGAAACTGTGCCTTGATCCATCGCGCCCGGCCCTGCTAGCGTGGCGCTCTAACAGTTTTGAAAGAGCGTAAAGATGAAGATTTTCCGGTGGGTATTGGCCCTTATTCTGGCCGCGTTTTTTATCATAATGGGCGGGCAAAAACTGGGCGCACCCAGCCCCGTGTTTCAGTATATGGCGGTGCAATCTGGCATTGGCCTGTTTGAGCCAGGCGTGCGCATAGCCACCGGCCTTGCAGAAATCAGCGCTGCTTTGCTGATCCTCTTGCCCCGCACCCGGATGTATGGCGCGCTTCTGGCCTTGGCCGTCTTGCTGGGCGCACTTGTTTTCCACCTCTCGCCATGGCTGGGCATTAATGCGCCCGTGGCCTTTTCTGATGCCTGTAACGCAGCACAAAGTTGTGACTACGCGGACCCGGCCAGTTATGTAAAAAGCCCCATGCTGTTCGCCATGGCCGTCAGCTTTTTCCTGGCCTCTCTTGGTCTGCTCTTTGTGGAAAAACAGGCCAAAACCTTTGACTAATGATTAACCCGGTAATGATTGACTAGGGCCTGATTCTAACAAGGTTCCGTCATGCCGCTTGTTGACGCCATCGCCACAGACAACCCGTCCCATAACGAGGCGGGAAAAACCCGCACCATATTGGCGCGGCGGCTGGCCGATATTGTCTGCCTGCCCTCCAGTCGCATTACGCCGGTGGAGCGCCATATGTCTGGCGATTTGCTGGTCGGTATTTTGGCACAAAGCCCGCTGGAATTGCGCCAGCGCTGTGCTCGCCGTGTTGCCCCCCTGATGGATGTGGCACCGGGCCTGATGCGTTTTTTAATACGCGATGAGATTTCTGTGGCGCGCCTGGTGCTGGAAGCCAGCGAAGCCCTAAGCGATTTGCAACTGGTCGAGGCGGCCCGCGCCACCACACCAGAGCACCGCCAAATCATTGCCCGGCGCCGGGGGCTAAGCGAGCTGGTCTGCGAAGCCCTGCTGGCACCGGGTGAACCAGAGGTGACGGCAAAAGTGCTGCGTAATCGTAGCGCCATCCTTTCTCAAGACGGTCTGGACCGGGCGCTGGAGCTAAGCCGCACCCACCCTGCCCTTTGCACCGATCTTCTTAAACGTCCTGAATTACGCCCCTCGCAAGGGCTGACACTGTTCTGGTGGGCCAGCCCCAAGGAACGCAGCCGTGTGTTGATCCGCTTTGCCGTAGGCCGCGATATTATGCAGGACGCCGCCGGGGATATTTTTTCCATGATGGCCGAAGAAGACTGGCAAGACCCGCTGGTGCGCAAAGCCATGCAGTTTATCGAGAGACGACAGCGCAACCGCGCGGCCATCGACAAAAGCCCCTATTCCAGTCTGGAAAATGCCATAGACAGCGCGCTGGAGGTGGGTATTGATGCGGCCCTGGCCGAGGAAATATCATACCTGAGTGGCATCAAGCCGGTTTCGGGCGCACAAATTCTAAGTGATATTAATGGCGAGCCGATTGCCGTTCTGTGCAAGGCCACGGGGTTAAAGCGCGATTATCTGATCAAATTATGGCGCGCCTTAAAACGCCCCATGGGCACAGAGGTCGCGCTGGACCCCACGTTAGAGCGCACCATTGCCTGTTTTGACAGCCTGTCGTCTAACAAGGCGCAAACGGTGCTGCGCTATTGGAACTGGGCGCTAAGCGCAGACCTCACCGCCGAACATCAGGCTGAGATCAGGGCACCGGGGCATATGCATCTCAGCCAGGATATGACCACGCCGGAGCGCACCGCCGCTTTGGTCTATGGCCAATGGGGCGATCCGGACACATCTGCCATTTAATATCCACAGCCATCACTTACCCTTCAGCTTGACCTCGCCAGAGCACTTGCTAGGCTTGGTGCGTGGATTTTCCACAAACATGGTCTTCGGGGCGGGGTGAAAGTCCCCACCGGCGGTAATGTGCTTTGCCTTGGCAAAGTGATGAGCCCGCGAGCCGCGTCTTTTCGCAATATGCGAAACAGGCAAAGCAGATTCCGGTGTGATCCCGGAGCCGACGGTTACAGTCCGGATGGTAGAAGACCGAACAGACGGGCGAGGTCCGTCCACTTTTGCGTGCGGTACCATTGTGCCCACGGCGTAAGGGTGGGCGACGCTCCCTGCCAGTCTGTGATGCGCCCCGAAGCCATGAAACGGCAAAAGGGCGAACCCGTAATGACCAGCATCACCATTAAAAAACAGACCATCATCACACTGGGTCTTGCGAGCCTCGGCCTGACAGGCCCTGCCCTCGCTGCACCCACGATAAAAGAGCCACAAGCCGCGCTGGAAGAGATCATCGTCACCGCCACCCGCCGGGCGGAAAATCTGCAAAACGTGCCCCTGTCGATCAGCGCTTTTAGCGCCGCCGACATTGCCGCTTTACATGTTCCGGCGCTGGAGGATCTGAGTCTCCATACGTCCAATATGTGGATGCCCGCCTCCACCGAAGCCGGGCAGAGCTTCATCACCATGCGCGGCTTAAACGGCGGCATTACCCGCAGCTCTGGGCGCGCCGTTGGCGTTTATGTTGACGGTGTGTTTGTCAATGCGGACACTGCCATGAATATCGCCTTAGCTGATGCGGCGCGGGTCGAAGTCTTAAAAGGGCCGCAAGGTACGCTTTTTGGTCGCGACACCCTTGGCGGGGCGATCAACATCACCACCCAGCGGCCCAGCCCCGACCCCCAAGGCAAGATGCAGATTGATCTTGGCAATTACGGCCTGGTGCAGGGCATTGCCAGCGCCAGTACACCGCTTGTCAGGGATATATTATCGCTGCGCGTATCGGGGCAAAAACGCTTGCGGGGCGGCTATATTCAAAACAGCGTCACCGGGCGCAAGGCCGGGGCGGAAAATCACGCCGCCCTTGGAGCACAGCTATACTTCACCCCCAATGATCGTTTTGACGCCCATCTGGTTGCCCGCGCGCAAACCCGCGATGACCGGCCCAACACCATGGGCGAGGCGGTGACCAATATTGGCTCGGACACCCTGCCCTATACCATTGCGCTGGATCAGGATGAATTTCAGCGCCAGCGCAGCCAGAGCGTGTCGCTAAACACCCGTTATCGCTTCGCAGGTGGGCACACCTTGCGCTGGATCAGTGGTTGGTCCCATGTGCGTGATTTTTATATTCAGGATGGGGATCGCCTGCCCGATGCCATTACCGTGGCGCAGTTTGATGGCGGCAGCGCCGAAATTTCGCAGGAGATTCGCCTGACCTCGCCAAAGAGCGATCGCTTTGATTATCTCATTGGCGGCTATGCCCTGCGCGCCCGGCGGGATTTTAACCCCACATTTCCCCTGATGGGCAGCGCCTTTCTGGAACGGGTGCTGGGTATACCTGCGGCCTTTCACCCCGCCGATACATTGGATGGGCAGGCGGTGCGTACCAAAACCCGCAGTCTGGCTGCCTTTGCCCATGGCAATTGGCATCTAGGCCCAAAATTGACCGCCTTTGGGGGCCTGCGCGCCACTTCTGACAAGAAGCGCGTTAAATATAACAGCTTTGGCGAGGTGTTCACGGTCTTTGGCCTGCCGCCCTTAAGCGCCCAGTCAAAGGTCAAAAGCACGCCCTTGTCCTGGGTTGTTGGCGGGCGCTATCAGATCCGTGAAACAATTATGAGCTATGCCAGCATCAGCCGGGGTTATCGCAGCGCCGCCATCAAGGACGATTTTGTCTCCGCCGCCGATCTGGCCGTGGGGCGCGGGTTTTTCACCCGGCCCGAATTTTTGACCAATTATGAAGTGGGCATCAAAGCCACATGGCTGGACCAGCGCCTGCGCACCAATATGGCCGCCTTTTATATGGATTATACCGATATTCAGGTCGCCGTATCGCAGGAACCGTTTTTGTTTTTACGCCGCCTGACCAATGCGGCCAAAGCCCATATCAGCGGATTTGAGGCCGATATGGCGGCGCAGATTACAAACGATTTAAAACTAACCGCCTCTGCCGGATATGTGCGTACGCGCTATGACCTCTTTTTGCCGCGCCCAAACCTGGACCTGTCAGGGCAAAGCTTTGGCACCGCGCCGGTCTGGACGTTCTCTTTCGCCACAGATTACCGCCGCTCTTTATCTGGCGGCATGACCGTGAGCGCACATCTGGATTATACCGACCGCACGGCGCCCTCTGTAACGCCGCCCGATGCGCTGGCCTTTGTTGGCGACCATGCGCTGTTTAACGGCTCTTTTGGACTTGATATGACGCAGGGGAACTGGCGCGCACTTTTATGGGTAAAGAATATCACCAATGTTAAAAAGCCCATTGCCACCAAGCTCTGGGGCGCGGGACTTGGCCCGCTGATTGAAAATGAAACCGTACGTTACCAGCCACCACGCATGTTTGGACTGAGCCTTACCAGAACTTTTGGTCGTTAGGGTCAGGTCCCAACTGTAACACGCGGCATTCTATCGCGAAAATCGACGCGCAAAGACTCGCCAAGCCTTGCAGAGATAGCTAGAAAAGACAAAAGAACTTCGTCTCATACGAGTCGAGAAGTGGGGAGAAAATGGGGTACGCACTATCCTTAACGACAGCGATGGCTGTTTTGTGGCTGGTCTTGTCAGGCCATTATGACAGCACCCTTTTGCTGAGCCTTGGTGCTGGATCGGCCATCTTTGCCAGCGCGCTGGCCTGGCGTCTGCACATACTGGATGGTGAAACCGCGCCCTATCACAAACTTGTGCGCTTTTTGATCTATTGGCCCTGGTTGATCTGGGAAATCGTCAAGGCCAATATCATTGTTATTCGGACGATCTTGCGCCCTGACATGGTGCTGACCCCACGTATGGTGCGGGTAAAATCCATGCCAAAAACTGATCTTGGCCGCACGCTTTTTGCCAATTCCATCACCTTAACCCCGGGCACGGTCAGCGTCGATATGGATGGGGATGAGGTGATTGTACATGCTGTGTTGAAAGAGATGACCGGCAAGGAAGGTTTTGAAGAGATGGCCCGGCGTTGCGCGCGCGCCAGCGGCGAAAAAGAGGACGGGTCATGATTTTTGCGACCGCACTTTTGCTGATGGCCAGCATGTCGCTGATGCTGGTGCGCCTGTTGCGCGGCCCAGAGCTTTATGACCGGGTGTTGGCGGTCAATTCCTTTGGCACCAAAACCGTTTTGTTTTTGTGTGTCTTTGCCTTCATGATCGGGCGTTCTGATGCGGTTGATATTGCGCTTTTGTATGCGCTGATGAACTTTATTGCGACTATCGCCATTTTGAAATTCTTTCGCTATCGCACGCTGGATGTGGCGCTGTCGCAGACCCGCCGACGCGGAGACCGCGTATGAGCGATCTGTTGCAATATTGGGAAGTCATCAGGTCCTATCTGGCCGGGATTATTCTGCTGTGCGGTGGGGTGATCGTCTTTATCGGGGCTAGCGGCGTTTTGCGCCTGCCTGATTTTTATACGCGGCTGCATGCCGCCGGTGTAACCGATACACTCGGCACCTTGCTCGTGCTCTTGGGGCTGATCATTCTTTCTGGCTTTACATTGCTGAGCGCCAAACTGGCGCTGGTGGGTCTGTTTTTATTACTGACCAGCCCGGCGGCCACCCACGCGGTAGCCAATGCTGCCCATATTGCGGGCTTAAAACCCCGCCTTGGGACGATCAAGAGCGAGACTTCCCAAGAGCAAAATGGTGACAAGGCATGACCGGCGAATTTCTGACCCCTGTTGATGCCTTTACGGTTATCGACCTGATTTTCATGATGATGCTGGTCGTGGTCGGCATTGCCATTGTGCGCCTGAAAGACCTGTTTGCCGTGGTAATGCTGTCTGGCGTGTATTCGCTGGTCTCAGCGGCCTGGTTTGTCTCGCTTGATGCCGTGGATGTGGCCTTTACCGAGGCCGCTGTGGGCGCAGGGATTTCCACCGTTCTGATGCTGGGTGCAATGTTGCTGACGGCGCGCCGCGCCGCCCCCACCAAGCCAGCCCGGCACTGGGTCGCCCTGATTGTGGTCTGCGCCACGGGCGCGGCGCTTATATATGCCACGGTGGACATGCCTTCCTTTGGCGATCCCTTGTCGGCACCCAATGCCTATGTGGGGCTGGAGTATTTAAAACGCACCGTGCCGGACACCGGCGTGTCCAATGCGGTCAGTTCGGTTCTGGCCAGCTATCGGGGCTATGACACGTTTGGCGAAACCACGGTGATTTTGACCGCAGGACTTGGGGTTATTTTGATCCTGGGTCTTGGTGGCCCCGCTGTGATCAGGAAAAAAGCGGCTCCGGCCAAGAGCAAAACCAGCAAGGCCGAACAGGACGCCAGCGCCCACCATGTTGTCTTGCGCGTGGTCTCCAAACTGATGATCCCAATCATTATTGTTTACGGCGCCTATGTGCAATTTCATGGCGATTTTGGTCCCGGCGGCGGTTTTCAGGCGGGGCTGATCATTGCCTCGGCCATAATTCTCTATGCGCTGATTTTCGGCATTGAAGCGGCCAAAGAAGCGGTACCACCTTCGCTGGTGCGTCTGGGCGCAGCCCTTGGCGTGCTGATTTATGGTGGTGTCGGGGTTATGAATTTGATGCTGGGCGGCCAGTTTTTGGACTATAACACCTTAAACCCTGCCCATCCCACCCACGGTCAGGAATTGGGCATTATGTTTGTTGAAATTGGTGTTCTGGTGACCGTGGCTTCGGTCATGCTGATCATTTTTTATGGCTTCACATCACGCCAGCCCGATATTAGCGACAAGGACTGGTAAGATGGAAAGCGGCATCTCATTTTGGCAATATCTGGCCGGACATTTTAATTATATCGTCGTGATCATCCTGATGATGACGGGGCTTTATATCGTCATCGCTACCGGCAATATGGTCAAAAAACTGGTTGGGCTGGGCGTGTTTCAAACTGCCGTGTTTCAGCTTTATATCACCATGGGCAAGGTTGCCGGCGGACAGCCGCCTATACTGGAAAGCGCACACGAAAGTGCGCCCCCGGAGGCCAGTGCCGCCGCCGTTGAGCATGGCGCAAGTCAGGCCGTAGAACAGGCCAGCGCCGCCATGGCAAATGCCGCCCCACACACCGAAATCGTGGCGCAGGCCAGTGTTTCCATCGCGCAGAATATGGATGATGTGCTGGTTAATGGCGTTTTGTATTCCAACCCCCTGCCCCATGTGCTGATCCTGACCGCCATTGTGGTCGGCGTCGCCACCCTGGCGGTTGGTCTGGCGCTGGTTGTGCGCATCCGCGAAGCTTATGGCACCATCGAAGAGGATGAGTTGCAAGAAGCCCATTACCAACAGGCAAAAGGTGCCAGTACATGAGCCTCGCATTCGCTTCTGATTTTCTGGCGGTGCTGCCGGCCTGGGTGCTGGCACACGCCGCCGCCCTTTTGGTTGTCACGCCTTTGCTTAGCGGCCCGATAGCCCTTGTGCTATCGCGGGGGCGTCTGGCCTGGGGCTGGTCGGTTGGCATTAGCATTATCACCTTTGCCCTGGCTTTGGTCCTCTTGGCGCAAGTACAGGCCCATGGCAGCATCATGTACGCCTTTGGCAATTGGGCGCCGCCTTTGGGCATTGCCTATAATGTTGACGCGCTGAACATGCTGGTTCTGCTGATTGTGGCGGGCATGGGGGCGTTATCCCTGATCTATGGCCTGCCCAGCGTTCAAAAAGAAATCGCGCCCAAGGATCAGGCCCCGTTTTTTGCAGCCTATATGCTGTGCCTGGCCGGGCTGATGGGTGTGGCGATCACCGGCGATGCCTTTAATGTCTTTGTGTTTTTGGAAATTTCGTCCATCTCGACCTATATTCTGGTGGCTATGGGCGGCGGCAAGGACCGCCGCGCCCTGACCGCCAGCTTTAACTATCTTATCTTAGGCACCATCGGGGCCACCTTCTTTGTGATCGGCATTGGCCTTGTTTATATGGCCACCGGAACATTGAACATGGCCGATATAGCCACGCAATTGCATGGCCGGGGTGATGATCGCGTGGTCCGTGCCGCGTTTGCCTTTATCATTATTGGCCTAGGCCTGAAAACGGCGATGTTCCCGCTGCACACCTGGTTGCCTGGGGCCTATGCCTATTCGCCCACTGTGGTAGGGACATTCCTTGCCTCGACCGCCACCAAGGTGGCATTTTATGCCATGGTGCGTTTTATCTTTGGCGTGTTTTCCGCTGGCGAGCCTTTTGATGGGGCACTGCTGGAACTGGTACTGGCCCCCATGGCCATTGCCGCCATGATTATCTGTTCGGTCCAGGCACTTTACCAGACCGACATCCGAAAACTGCTGGCCTATTCTTCGGTAGCCCAGCTTGGCTATATGTTACTGGGGCTATCCATTGGCACCGCCGCTGGCCTCTCTGCCGGGCTGTTGCACATGTTCAACCATGCCCTGATGAAGGGCGCATTGTTTATGGCTGTTGGTATTTTTGCGCTGACTTATGGGGTCCGCAAAGTTCAGGATATGGCCGGGCTGGGCAAAACCATGCCGATAACTGCCGCCGCCTTTACCGTCTCGGGGCTTAGCCTGATTGGCATGCCGCTGTTTGCCGGGTTCTGGGGCAAGTATTTTCTGATCATGGCTGCGCTGGAACGTGGCTGGTGGTGGGCCATTGTGGCGCTTCTTATCTCCTCGGTACTGGCGATTTTCTATGTTGGCCGTATGATGGAAATGATGTATTTGCGCCCGCCGCCCAAGGGCAGACGTCTCAAAAAGACAGGCATGGCCGAGGCACCTTTGCTGGCGCTGATCCCCTTGCTGATTGTCGCGCTTGGGAATGTCTGGTTCTTCTTTGATACCAGCCTGCCCAAAGGTCTGGCTGATACGGCTGCCCAGATGCTGCTTGGTGGAGGCGCACCATGAGCTGGACCCCTGAACTGGGCCTGATCCTGCTTCTGGCGATCCCGCTTGGCGGGGGCATTGGCGTTCTGGCCTTTTCGCGCTGGCCGAATTTACGCGAAACCGCCACCCTGCTGAGCGGCGTTTTATTACTGGCTAATGTGACGGCGCTAGTGATGGCGGTGGATGGCGGCGCACGCCCCTCGATTGATCTGATGGGCATGGCGGGCGGCATGACGCTGAATTTGACACTAGAGCCGCTGGGGGCCGTTTTTGCAGCCCTGGCCAGTGCCTTGTGGCTGATCAATTCGCTTTATTCCATTGGCTATATGCGCGGCAATAAGGCCAAGGACCAAACGCGCTTTTATTTCAGCTTTACCATTGCCATTGCCGCCGCCATGGGCGTTGCCGCCTCTGGCAATATGATAACATTGTTTATTTTTTACGAGGCCCTGACCCTTTCGACCTACCCTCTGGTTGCCCATAACGGGGACGAGAAGGCGCGGCGCGGTGCCCGCATTTATCTGACTATTTTGATGGGCACTTCGGTGGGTCTGTTCCTGCCGGCGGTGATCATCACCCACGTTCTGGCCGGCTCGACCGATTTTACCCCGGGCGGCCTGCTGGCGGGTAATATTACCACAGGTCTGGGCAGTATTTTGTTGATCCTTTATGTGTTTGGCATTGGCAAAGCGGCTATTATGCCGGTGCATAACTGGTTGCCCAATGCCATGGTGGCCCCAACCCCGGTCAGCGCCTTTTTGCACGCCGTTGCGGTGGTCAAAGCCGGTGTATTCACCATGCTGAAAATGTCGGTCTATGTTTTCGGTCTGGATTTAATGCGCGAATTGCCCGCCTCGCACTGGCTGGCCTGGATTGCCGCGATTTCCATTGTGCTGGCATCATTAATGGCCATGGCCAAGGACAATTTAAAAGAACGTCTGGCTTATTCCACCATCAGCCAATTATCCTATATCACGCTGGGCGCCATGATCGCCACGCCGATGGCCGCCCTTGGCGCGGCGGTGCACATCATCATGCACGCCTGGGGCAAAATCACGCTGTTTATGTGTGCCGGGGCGATTTATACTGCCCGCCACATTACCGAGGTCAGCGGCATGAAAGGGCTGGGCAAGTCCCTGCCTTGGGTTTTCGGGGCCTTTCTGGTCGGCTCTTTGTCGATTATTGGCTTGCCGCCATTGGCCGGGGCCTGGCCCAAGCTGATGTTGATGATGGGGTCCACCGATCCGGCGAACCGGGTCTTTATCGGGGCCTTGATCATATCCTCATTGCTGAACGTGGCCTATTTGCTGCCGATCTCGATCAATGCGTTTTTTGCTGAACCACTGGACAAGAAAGCCAAACCGCCAAAGGCACCTGTCTTGACGGTTATACCGCCGCTGATCACGGCGGCAGGCACGATTGTTCTGTTTTTTGCCATTGGGCCAATTCTTGATTTTCTGCGCCCGGTCTTTGAAAGCGGAGGGCTGTCATGAGCACCGCCAAAACGCCTATGCCTAAGAAAAAAGCCCCGGCTAAGTCGGCCAAAGCAGCCAAAGAGGACGATATTCATCCGCTGGCCAAGCCGTTTTTATGGCTGGTCAGCGACAAGTTTCGCCACATCTTTATCTATTTCGTGGGCGCCGCCATGATCATCAGCATTGCCGCTGACTTTTTTATCAAGCGGCACGGCCATTTTCACTTTGAAGAATACAAGGGATTTTTTGCCCTTTTTGGCTTTGCCTCTTTTGCCTTTGTCGTTCTGATGGGCTGGCCCTTGCGCCGCCTGACCGGGCGTTCTGAAGACTATTACCCGGAGAGCACCGAGGATGACTGAACTTCTCGCCGCGCCCTTAAACCCCGCCTGGGCCATTTTGCTGGCCGGGCTGATCATTGCCGCTTTGCCTTGGCATCACGCCCGCAAGGCGGTCATGTTGCTGGCCCCAGTTGTGGCGCTTTTTTTCTGGCTGAAAATGAGCGCCTTTGGCAGCTTTGACCCTGTCAGTATTAATAGTCTTGGCGTTGCGCTCACCACGTTTCGCTTTGATGGGCTAAGCCGTATCTGGGGCCTTATTTTTATTATCGCCACCTTTTTAAACGCGCTTTATGCCCTGCACGAGCGCGACCGCCTGCAAGACACCATGAGTGTACTTTACGGCGGCGCGGCCATGGCAGCGGTGTTTGCTGGCGACCTGATCACGCTGTTTATTTTCTGGGAAATGACGGCGCTGACCTCGGTGTTCCTTATTTTTCGCACCGGCACAGCGGCGGCCCGTAGCGCAGGTCTACGCTATCTGATCATGCATGTGGGTTCGGGCGTCTTATTGTTGGCTGGTGCCGTGCTGTTGCATGCCCAGACCGGCTCATGGGCGTTTGAACATATCGGCCTGGAGGCCGGCCTTGCCGGCTGGTTGATCCTGATTGGCTTTGGCATCAAGGCGGCCTTCCCCTTGCTGCATAGCTGGCTGCAAGATGCCTACCCCAAGGCCACCATTACCGGGGCGGTGGTGCTATCGGCCTTTACCACAAAAATGGCCATTTACGCGCTGGCGCGCGGCTATGCCGGTACGGAAATCCTGATTTACATTGGCGTGGTGATGGCCCTGTTCCCGGTCTTCTTTGCGGTTATCGAAAATGATTTGCGACGCGTCCTGTCCTTTTCCATCAACAACCAGCTTGGCTTTATGGTTGTGGGCATTGGCATTGGCACGACGATGGGCATTAATGGCGCGGCGGCGCACGCCTTTGCCGACGTCTTGTTCAAAGGTCTTTTGTTCATGAGCATGGGCGCGGTTTTGCTGCGCACCGGCACCACAAAAGCGTCCGAACTGGGCGGCCTGTTTCGCTCTATGCCGATCACCGCCTTTTTCTGTCTGATCGGGGCGGGGTCTATTTCCGCCTTCCCCTTCATGTCAGCCTTTGTCACCAAAGCCCTGATTCTGGCCGCCGTTGCCGATGAAGGGCACTGGATTGTCTGGCTGATGCTGGTCTTTGCCAGCGCCGGGGTGCTGGAACATGCCGGGATCAAAATTCCATATTTCTCTTTCTTCGCCCACGACAGCAAGCGCCGGGTCAAGGAGGCCCCGTGGAATATGCTGTTAGCCATGGGTATTGCCGCGTTCTTGAGCATCTTTATTGGCGTCAACCATCGCTGGCTTTACGCGCTTCTTCCCTACCCCAGTGATTACCAGCCTTATACGCTTGGTCATATCGTCGGTCAGATGCAGCTCTTGCTGGCCGCGATTTTTGCCTTTGCCCTGCTGATGCGTATTGGCTGGTACCCTTCTGAAAAACGCATGACCATTCTGGATGTAGACTGGTTCTGGCGCAAACCGGGTAAAGCACTGGCCAAATGGGTTTATGCCATTACCGCCCGGTTATGGCAGCATGCCAAACACGGCAAAACCAGACTGTTCAGCAATACTTCGGCAATGCTGTCCAATATGCTCAGCCCCGACGGAAACATCAGTCGCACCGTGCCCACAGGCGCCTTGGCTGGATGGGCAGTCGCCTTGCTAGCCTTGGCTCTTCTTGGTGCCTATATGGCTGGTTAGGTGTAACGAAATCAGCTCTGACCTAAACGCCGTTCACTAATAATGTGGGACAAAATTAGTATTTAACTGTGCAAATCTGTCTATATTCCTTTCAAAGGTAAAAAGCTTATGCCCTGCCTTTTGTTCGCTTATGCCTGCTTAACCACGCCTTAGCATTGCGATTATACTCAAAATTTTTATCAATGCTGCACATTTAAAAAGTGATATAGGTGATTGCATCTTACAGTTCACTGGTATATCTATTGAACGTGTTTAGTTTGAGATGGATATTAAGATGACTGAAAAAACCGCTATTACAGATATGGCTGTAGATATTGTGACGGCGTATGTCGGCAACAACACTGTAGCTGCTGCGGATCTTCCTGATATTATACGCAATGTGTATAGCGCCCTTAGCGCCGCAGATTCTGAGGGCAATATGCCACCACAACCACCGCAAAAACCGGCGGTTTCCCCCAAACGCTCAATCACACCAGAATATATTATCTGTCTGGAAGACGGCGGAAAATATAAGTCACTGAAGCGGCATTTGCGGGCGAAATATGACATGTCCCCTGATGAATATCGCAGCAAATGGGGCCTGCCTGCTGACTACCCCATGGTTGCCCCTGCGTATGCCGAAGCGCGCTCTAAACTGGCCAAAGAAATGGGTCTGGGCCGTGGACGTCGCGGCAGAGGCCGGTAGATAAAAGTTATCAACATGTTTTTCTGCACAGCCCAGCCTCGCGCTGGGCTTTGTTTTTATTGGGTTATTTCTCAATAGCGCGATTCGCTTCTGACATCGTGATTCCCTAAAGTAAAAAAAGAGTCAAGAGACTCTTGCGCTGATTCCACCAGTTAATGGATATTAACCAAACGAATCACTTTTGCCGATAAGGCAAATCAAGGGGGTTGATTATGGGTGAACGCGCCAAAGACTTTAAGCAGCAACTGGCCTATGAGGAGCAACGCAGCCTCTATGACTATTGGCGCAGCAAATGTCGACCGGGCGTTTTGCCTACACGTACTGACCTGCACCCGCGCGGTATGATCAAGCTTTTGCCTTTTATCACACTCACTGATGTTACCCATAGCGATGAGCGTCCGGTCTTTCGCGTGCGCCTGGCGGGAACGGGCCTGCGCACGATACTGGATACAGAGATTACCGGCCAAACGCTGGACTCGCTTCCCCTGGGACATACGCTGTCCCACTGGACCAGCGTGCATCAGCAAATCGTTACCGAGCGCAAACCCTTGTGCGGCGTCATGCCGTTGGTCTGGCAAGGAAAGGATGCACATTACCTTTCTTCCCTCGCACATTTCTGGCTCAAATTACCTCTGGAAAATGAAAAAGGGGCGATCAGCACAATCCTGGCCTATGATATATTTACGCCTCTGGCAGACTTATCCCCGGGATTAAAGCTGGGGGTTGCCAGCAACTAAGCTATATTTTCAATACCTTTCTCTGTCATTACGGGCTTTACTCCCCCTTATTATAGGAACATAATCCTACAACTTGGAATAGCAATTACCCTGTCTCCTCGTACTAAATTTGTGTTGGAGGATACAATGAGCCCTGAATATTATAGACGCCGGGAACAAGATGAAGCCCGTGCCCGTTTGGCCCGAACACTGGTCGCCTATGCCTTTGGCGTAGCGGAAGCCGACATGGATGCCCTGACCCGGCGCAATGCCCGTGTGGCGTTTGGACGACAGATAGCCATGTACTTGGCGCATATCTCGTTCGAGCTGAGCCTTAGCCGTGTTGCCATGGCTTTTGGCCGCGACCGCACCACGGTTTCCCATGCCTGTCATCTGGTGGAGGACCGTCGCGATGACCCTGAATTTGATGCAAAGCTGGAAGATCTGGAAAGCCTGTTACGTGCGGCACCGGCACCTGCAACGGCAGCACAAGGCGCATAACATGGCTATATCGCGGGTCGATAAACGCCTGGTCCGTGCCCTCACACGGTTGTTGGAAAATGGCGGCGCCTTGAAACGTCTAAACGATGATCATTATCAGGCATGCAAAAAAGGAAAAGTTTATACGCGCCTCAGTGCTGAAGAAGTCAAAAATGCCATTGCCAATGGCTTGTTGCATGCCCAGCGGGACAAAACCCTTATCCCCACAAAGCAGGCCAAATCCTGGCTAAACCGGAAAACTACGGCTTGTGAGAACGTATTTGGCGCCCAGCACAGAGAGAGCAAACGCGCCAGCTTCATCGATACAGATGGGAGAATTTTTCAGGCTGACAAGGCGATGGCAGATACGCCCCTGTCTCGCTTGCGACGTCGAGAGCACACCACCGCAGAGCCTTACATAAGTGCTGCAGAATATGCAGCCGCCGAGCGGCTTTGCGCGGATTATCATCGTTCGTCACTGGCGCAAAAACTGTGCGCAAACTGGGAGACTCCGGCACGTGGATCGGCGACAATGGGGCCGCGCAACACGGTTCTGGATGCGGCGGATTATGCCCTGGATGCCAAGGACCGCTTTATGGATGCCTTGGCGGCCCTTGGCCCGGGTCTGGATGACCTGATCTTTGCACTTTGCATTCGTGAGGCCAGCCTGGCGCAGATCGAAGCTTCGCGCAAATGGCCAAAGCGCACGGCAAAGGTGGTGATCAAACTGGCTCTTGATCGTTTGGCCCGCTATTATGGTTTGGTCCACAGGGACCTAATCTAAAATGCGGCTGAAGTGCTGGTGAGAGTAAAAATAATGTCTGATGAAAACCTTACCCCTGAGCAAAGACGCATTGCGCGGTCTTGCGCCACAGAGGCCCCTTTTAGTGGTCCCTGGCTCGATGAAAAACGTGCCGGAATTTATACTTGCATCGCCTGTGACACCCCGCTTTTTGATGCCGCCCACAAATATGATTCTGGCTCTGGCTGGCCTTCATTTTTTAATGTCATAAGCCCAAATGCCCTTGGGCAACATATGGACAGCGCCCTGGCCATGACACGTAATGAAATTCACTGTGCCAAATGCGAGGCGCATATGGGGCATGTTTTTGAAGATGGCCCAATGCCAACGGGTTTGCGTTATTGCGTTAACGGCACCGTTTTAAATTTCACGCCAAAAGATTAGGATCAGATCTGACCGTAATGTCCTCTTCCCTGTTTACACCGTTAAAACCCGCCCCCAAAGCCAAGAGGGTGCCCCATGAAACCGTCTGCGGTGCGCACCGTATTTTGGATGATTATGCATGGCTTCGTGCCGATAACTGGCGCGATGTTATGGTCAAGCCGGACAGCCTTGCAACAGAGATCAAAGACTACCTTCTGGCAGAAAATGCCTATTGCGACAGTGCGCTGGACGACACCAGCGTTTTGCAGGAAACCCTGGTCAAGGAAATGCGCGCTCGCATATGCGAAGATGATACTGACGTGCCCATGGAAGATGGGGCCTATGCCTATTTTTTCAGCTATGAAAAAGGCAATGAACACCCCTGTTATGCCCGCCGGAAAACCCTTTCCGGCGGTAAACTGGATCAGTCGATAGAAATCTTGCTGGATGGGAACAAACTGGCCGCTAAGTGCGCCTATTTTGATCTTGGCACAGTAATACACAGCCCCGATCACCACTATCTGGCCTATGCAATTGATATTCAGGGCAGTGAATATTACGACATCTATATTCAGGACATCCGCACGGGAAAAACCGTATCAGGACCAATCGCCTCTGCCTCGCCAGATATTATCTGGGGCGCAAAAAGCGAGGCCATATTCTGGATATGGCGCGATAAAAACAATCGCCCCAAGGAAGTCAGGCAGCACGATTTTAGGGCGCAAAACACTGAAGATCGCCTGCTTTATCATGAAGAGGATGAAGGCTTTTTCCTCAGCCTGTCACAAACCAGTGACCGGCAATATATACTGATCGAGGCCAGTGATCATAGCACCAGTGAAGTGCGTGTGCTGTACGCACAGGCACCCGAAAAAGGCATCCATCTCTTGGCCCCACGCAAGACAGGCGTGGAATATCATATCGACCATGCCGGTGATTATTTTTATATACTGACCAATAGTGATGGCGCGGAAGATTTTAAAATCATGCGCGCGCCAGATGAGACCCCTATGCACCCAAACTGGCAGGAGCTGGTGCCTGCTAAAGCGGGCGTACGGCGTCTGGAACAGCGCCTGTTCAAATCCCATCTGGTATGGCTGGAACGCTGTGATGCCCTGCCCCGGATCATCATTCGTCATCTGCCCAGTGGCAAGGAAACTACGATTTCTTTTTCAGGGCAAGCCTATGCCCTGGGCCTTGAGCATTTGTTGGACTTTGACACCAAGCGCATGCGGTTTTGCACCTCCTCGATGGCAGAGCCAGAGACAGTTTATGATTATGACATGGATAGCCATGTGCGGACTTTACGCAAAACCCAGCACATCCCCGCAGGGCATGATGCCAGTGCCTATCAAGTCCACCGCATTATGGCCCCGGCCCATGATGGAGAGGAAATTCCGGTCAGCCTTATTTACAAGAAAGGTCTTAAGCGCGATGGCGCGGCGCCGCTTTTACTTTATGGCTATGGGGCCTATGGTATAACCATTCCTGCCAGTTTTTCCCCCAAGCGCCTGTCTTTGCTTGATCGTGGTTTTGTCTACGCCATTGCCCATATTCGCGGCGGCGAAGCGAAGGGCCATGTCTGGTACACAGCTGCCACTGGCGCTGGAAAACCTAAAACTTTTCAGGACTTTATTGATGTCGCGGACCACCTTATTGATCAGGGCTATACTGCGAAGGGGAAAGTCATTGCCATGGGCGGTTCAGCCGGTGGTTTACTGGTTGGTGCCGTCATGAATATAGCGCCAGAGCTCTTTGGCGGCGTCATTGCGGCGGTGCCCTTTGTTGATGTCTTAAACACCATGAGCGATGAAACCTTGCCTCTCACTCCACCGGAATGGCCAGAATGGGGCAACCCAATAGAAGATGAAGCGGCCTTTGCCACCATTAAAAGCTACAGCCCCTATGATAATATAAGCGATCTTGCCTACCCGCCTTTATTGGCCACTGCGGGCCTGACCGATCCGCGCGTCACCTATTGGGAGCCAGCAAAATGGGTAGCCAAATTACGAGCCATGGCCCCTGATACAGGACCATTTCTTCTAAAGACTGAAATGCAAGCCGGTCATGGCGGCGCAACCGGACGCTTTGAAGGCTTGAAAACCACGGCGCTGGAATATGCCTTTGCCATCAAGGCCGCAGGCTTATTTTAAGCTTTTCTGCTGAAAGCTGCTGACAATAAAAACCCGGCCTCCAGAGCCGGGTTTTCAATATCAGTTCCGTGCGAAAGTCTTAGCTTTTGCGCGCTGCCTTTTTGGCTTTTTCTTTTGCTTCCTCTTTGGCAAGAATAATGACGCATTCTTTGGAAATTTCACCAACGCCTTCCAGGAATTCTGCACCCATACGCCTTTTACGATCAACCTGATTTTTGCATTCGTCCAGTTTAACCTTGTACTTAAACTCTGCCTGTTTACGCGCCACTTGAAATTCACCATTGATAAAGCGGATCCAGCCAGTGGCGATTTTACGCGCATAGGGATATTGTACCGCTTTTTTAAACTCTTTGATGGCATCGCGCGGACGGTCACGTTCATAAAGCGAATTCGCGATCAGGATATACGCATTGCCAGGTTTTTTAATGCCTTTTTCAATCGCTTTTCTGAAGGCTTTTTCGGCCTTGTCATATTGCTCTTCCGAGTAATACGCCTCGCCCAGTTTTTCATAAAGACCACCATCGCCAGCAATATCGGCAGCGGCGGTTAAAATAGGAATAGCCCGTTCGTATTCGCGTGCCTGGCGCCACATATTGGCCAGCAATTCCAGGTTCTTTTTCTTTTTTGAGACCCGGCCCGCATTCATTTCGCGTTCCAGAATAGAAGCCCCCCGATATGGCACTTCGTAATAGCTGTAATACTGGGCCAGCGCCAAAAGCTCACGCTCTTTTTGCAACATACCATTCAAATACATGATTTTGTTGACTTCAAAGGCTTCGCGAGACTTGTTCGCCATCTGCTTCAAAGAGGCAATAGCTCTCCAGATTTTCTTGTCATCAGGCCAGATAGAAACTTCCTGTTCCAGTAGTTTTGCCTGTTTTGCTGGCATTTTCATTTCATGATAGACATAATTCAGAATATCAAAATGCTTTTTCTTTTTAGGGTTCGCCATACGAAAAGCGGCTTCTGCATGAGGCAAGGCTTTGCGATATGCATCAGCTTGCAGCCAGGATTGGGCAATCATCAAATGGATGCGATCATTGGCCTTACCACCATTACGCAACCAGTTTTCAAGGATGGTCGCCCCTTTTACGTATTCGCCCTCAGCAATGTAGAGCTGCCCGATATTTGGCGTCAGGCTATCGATTTCACCCTGATTCAGAGCCCCAGTGGCAATGGCCGACTCCCAGTCACTGATTGTACCACGCATATTGCCTGCACCATACTGGGCCTGCCCTCGGATTTGATAGGTAATCGCCCTTTCATAGGGAGACAGTTTATCCTTGGTCAGCAATTTAGTCAGCACAGCAATCGAGGTGTTATTGTCTGGTGGTTCTGCTGACAGTGCTTCTTGTGCTTCGATAATGGCCTCACCAACACTGGTGCTCAGAACACGGCCTTCCGTTTTCTGTTCCTTTTCCTTTCTGCGAGACTGTGCATCGGCCGGTCCTGCCGTAAAGACCACGGTAGCAAAGGCAACCATGATCACCAGAGAAAGCTGTGACAGCCACCCGTTATCGCGATGCAACTTAGATCCAAACATGCCTTAATCTCCTCGGCGCTATTTACTCTTCTGACCAATATAGTGCGGCAGCCAAGCCGCAGAGGTATTGTTTAATCAGCCAGTTGAAATTTGAATGGCGTCATCACACCACTACGAGAAACCGCCTGGCTATCGACAATTTTGGGGTTGTATTTCCACTTTTCGATAGCCCGCGTTGCAGCCCGGACAAACAGGGATGATGAACAAGTTACGTGAATATTATACGGCTTGCCGGTGGCACTCACATCAAACCTGCCTTCGCAAGTTCCCTCACGGCCTTGTTCAGCGGCCCGTGGCGGATAGATCGGTTCGATCCGCACCAAGGGCTGGGCATCACGGTCGCTGACCTGAAAGTTCATATTGCCACGGTTCAATTGTGGCGGTTCAAAATCAGGAATAGAACCGGAGACAGAGGCAATGCCTTCGTTTGGCTGTACTGCTTTTTGCTTTTCAATCGCGGGTGGCGGAGGTGGTGGTTTCACATCCTTTGTGCGCTCAGGCTTAGCGTCACGCTGGCGTACCTCCAGCTCCTGAACCTTAGGGTTAATATCAAAACGAACCGATTCTTCTTTATCCGCCAATTTAAAATCGCCTGAGATAAAAAACCGCATCAGCAAAAATAAGCCAATGGTTATGACGGCAGCGATTGGCAATCCAGCTAAGAAACGCATCAAGAACTCCTGTTGCACCACACCGATAAAAAATAATCGCGACTCACAATTAGGGCACATAAATACCCACCCCTGAATCACCGATTTTGATCGGCTTTTTTGTACTTTATCGACAAGAAAGCGTCGAGAACAGCACTTTTTCAGTCCAAATGTGTGAATATTCACGTTTTTTCACACTCAAATCACATTCACACAACAATGGGGCGATTTTGCGACTGAACATTCAACCTGGCAGGGTAATATAATGGCGGCGTAATCATGCCTTAATCATGCAAATACGAAATTCGCCATTCCATGCTATACTTGCAATCATTTGTCAGAGCACAAAAAAAACGGCGAGGCTTCAAAGAGCATCGCCGCTAAATCTTGATTTCAACACCAGGAACTGGTCCGCACGACAGTAAAGCTACCGTCTCTCAATTGAGACTTTTACAGGAATACCCTTAGCAATAAAAATGTCCTGAATGTCCAGAACGGTGCCAATCTTGGCTAATTGATCGCCCTGAATAACACCTTCAGCCTTTGGGTTTTCAGATTTCATCTTTTCAAGAACGGCGCCAACCCCAGCCTTGGGAACGATTTTCTTGTTGATCCAAATCTGATTATCATTGGCCACAGCCACCATTATGGACGGCTTTTCTGCTGAAACTTCAGGCCCCCAAAAGGGTTTATCTACATCAACGCCCGGCTCTTTAACAAAGACTGCCGTGACGATAAAGAAGATCAGCAAAATAAACACAACGTCCAACATGGGCGTCATATCCATTTCGACATCTTCTGCCTTACTCTTTCCGCGTGATCTTGCCATCACTTTACTCCGCTAGTCTGTAAAACCACGATTGTGGATTAGGCCCCGTCTTTCTGACGCTGGATCATGGTTGGTGCACCCGTATTCTTGGCGGCATCAAAGACCGTAATCACCACCCCATGACTGGCTTCGTCATCCGGTACGATCAGAATAGCACTGTCGCCCTTGTCTGCGCGAAACCGCTCTATGGCTGGGCCAACACGTCGGATATCCGTCAATTGATCATTCACAAAGACCACATTGCGATCATTGATCTGGATCAGAATCACTGGATTAGATTTTTCCGGCTCGTTATCTGATGGCGGAGGCGGTACCAGACTTATGGAGCGCTCCTGAACAAAAACGGCCGTAACGATAAAGAAGATCAGCAGGATAAAAACAATATCCAGCATCGGCGTCATGTCGACTTCGACTTCTTCCTGCTCGCGATGGCGTCCACCTCTACGCATACCCCTGATCCTATCCTAATTCCATGGCATCAGCGACAGACTGGGTTGCCCGCAGGCCCCGCCGCTCAAGCCGGTTTGTAAAAATAAGTCCAGAGAGTGCAGCAACCATGCCGGCCATAGTCGGGATAGTTGCCTTGGACACCCCGGCAGACATGGCGCGGACGTTAGACGAGCCAGTAGCCGCCATCACATCAAACACCTCGATCATACCCGTCACCGTACCCAAAAGGCCCAGCAAAGGTGCAATCGCAACCAGCGTTTTGATCAACCTGATATTCTGTTCGGTTCTTTGACGAACCTCAGAAATCAGCTGTTCTCGAATGGCATGGGCATACCAGGATCTGTGATCCCCACGAGAGGCCCATTTATTCACCGCCTTTTTGACGATGCGGCCATGCGCAAACTGATAATAGGCCATACGCTCGATAATAAAGGCCCACATGAAGAAGGTGGCGACCATGATCAGCAGGAGAACGTTCCCGCCCATCTCCAGAAATTGCTGGAGATTATCCAAGGCCGCCATCGGGTTTAGCCAAACAGGCATAATGTATTCCTTCTCAGCTTCAAGGTTGCAAAAGGACTACTTGCCGGAGCGGGCTTCGGCATTCGCCGCAACCATGCCAGCGGCCTGCTCTTCCAATACTTGCTGCAGGCTGCGGCTCGCAGAGGAGCAGAAGCTGTGCAACAGCAGAAGCGGAATAGCAGACAGAAGACCCAGAACCGTGGTCACCAGGGCAAAAGAGATACCATCAGCCATCAGCTGCGGATCACCGGCACCAAACAGGGTAATCGCCTGGAAGGTCTTGATCATACCAATAACCGTACCCAGCAGCCCCATCAATGGAGACACAGCAGCCAGAACCTTGATCAGGCTCAGCCCAAATTCCAGCTTGCCCGTTTCCTTCAGGATCGCATCATCAAGTTTCAGCTCGATGGTTTCGATATCCTTGTCCTTGGCACTTTCGTAAGCAGCCATAATGCGGCCCAGCGGATTACCCTTGCCAGGCTTGGATCTACGCATTTGAGAGCGTACAGCCATAGATGTGGTGAAGAGGACAAACAGACGCCAGATGCCAATAAAGGTACCAATCGCGGCCATAACACTCACCGCATAACCGATATTACCACCAGCGTGATAACGTTCCGTAATGGTCGGGGTACGAACCACCAGACCAAGCAGAACACCACGGGTTGGGTCAACCGGGCCTTTGACAATTTTGTCGGGGCTGCCGGAACTGACGTTTTTAGCCAGAGCCCGCAAACGACCGGAAGGCTGACGAGACAGCATACCCAGTTCACCGTCGTCAACCTTAAGGAAGCTGGCTTCCTTGGCTAACCAGGAGGTAAACGGACCAACACGGGTAATCTCTACCGGAGCGCCATCATTCACATCAGCGATGGAACCGGAATAGGTAACCACTTCGCCCTGGGCCTTGGCTTCTTGCAGGATCGTTTTATAGATATTTTCCAGCTCGAAAACTTCGGGCAATTTGGAACTGTTGGCAACGTCACCAAGATCATCGCCACGGCCAGGATACTGACCAGAGATGAAAGAAACATCGACAACAGCCTTGATTTCACCGGCGGCCTGACGGGCAGCGCCGAATAACTCGCCAAACGAGCCCTGCGCAACACGCAGATCATCATCCAGCTTCAGCACCATATCCTTGTTGGTATCAAGCTTCTTGTTGTTTGCAGCTTCCTGTGAGCGAAAACTCCGCAATTGCGACTTAGCCTGATTTAGCAAACGTTGTTGCTGATTTTTCTTTTGTGTAAATTCCCGCACGCGGCGTTGCGCCTCGGCATTGGCCTCACGACTGTCACGGCCCACGCGGGCAATCAGTTCGTCGATAGACTTCACCGGGGTGTTTTGCGCGAACGCAGCACCGGCGGGAACGATCAGGGTTGCGGCGCTTAACGCGACGGCACCCAAAAGCGATTTCATATTAAATTTCATTGCTTTTTCTCGCCTCTCTAACCTTATTGCACTTTCGTTGCGCCAGGCAACGGTGCAGGGAAGACTTCAGGGGTTTTTTGCTCTAACGCGATACGGGTCGCAGATTGCACGTCCAGCTTGAAGCTGTCCGGCAAATCATCATAAACGCCCGTCGCCTTGTTATAAATATGCATTTTCTGATTGCTGTCTGTGTAGATCAGAGCAACCCGGCCAATACGCAGGAATTCCACTTTACGTGGCTCACCATCGATCAGAACATTTTCAGAGTAAGACGTGGTCTGATTGCCGTAAGACAGTTCGATCTGATAGGCATTCATAATCTGACGATACAACTCCGCAGGTGACTGATTGTAATCACTGGCAAGGTCTTTAAGCTTGGTAATGCGGACGTCACGCTCTTCCATCTGGAAGGGCACGTCATCGGCCACAAAAGCCTCCAGCGCGCCGATCATACGCAGCATCATTGGCAGCAATTGCGCCTGAATAACACCAACACGTTCGATCTGACTGCGTAGTGAGTCGATTTCATTTTCCTGTGATTTCAGGAAAATTTTCTGTTGCTCAACATTCAGAGCCACAGTTTCTTTTTCCTGCAGGGCCGCGCGATATTCGCGAACAACGTCCCCTACCTGATCATCAATGCGATCAATGCGTGCCTGTGCTGCTGCACCGGCTGCGGTTGAACGCTCCGCTGTCTTAATCGCAGAAGATAACTGCGCTTGGGCCGCAACACCAAATGTAGCGACTGCGAGAGTCGCGACACTGACACGCGTCAATATTTTCAACTTCGTCATACCATGCTCCACAAAAGGACCCTGCCGCGACCAGACGAAACAGGCGCGCCGTAAATTCTAAAAAAAAGGCCTGACATATTTGTCAACCACCCCGCAAATGGTGCGAATCGCACCCCGCCACTAAAGCGGATAAGTTGGAAGGGTTCTTCGTTGCTATGTGCAACACGCCCCCTTCAATACGCAGCGGTTGATCCGCTGACTTCTGCTTTGCGGTGGTTAGTCCACCATCTGACTGGACACTGTAACTTGCCCATTACGCGCCTCTTGCTAAGAACGCTAACACTGATCCACGTCACCAATCAATACTGTGTATGCAAGAATTTCAGTAGTTAGCCAAGCAAAGTCTGAAAACTCGCTTATAGAGGGAAATATGGCTGGGGCGCCAGGATTCGAACCTGGGAATGGCGATACCAAAAACCGCTGCCTTACCACTTGGCCACGCCCCACCATAGTCTCGGGACGAACCCGACGGAGGCCGCGTAATAACGCCAACCCCCATCAATTGCAACGCCCTGTCTGCGCTCTTTTCTGCGAAGTGCAGTTTCTGGATCTGTCTGAGGAGACTAGCAGGCTGTAATTGCCTGCGTTTTATGTGCTTTGCGCGCCAAGCGCCTGCCCCGCAGCCACGCCGCTGGCCCAGGCCCACTGAAAATTATGCCCCCCGAGATGCCCGGTGACATCAACAACTTCGCCGATAAAATAAAGACCCGGTACGGCTTTGGCCTGCATGGTCTTTGAGGACAGCCCGTTGGTATTCACGCCGCCGCGCGTGACCTCGGCAATGCGGTAGCCCTGTGTTTCCTCTGGCAGCACCGTCCATGCATTGATCCGCGCTGCCAGTTTTTCCAGCGCCGCATCATTCATGTCCGCCAGGCGATTCTGTTGCACATCTTGTGCAATAGAGCGCGCCAGTCTTTGCGGCAGAAACGTCGACAAAAATCCTGCCGGGCTTTGCTTGGGGCTTTCCAGACGGGCTGTTTTGGCCTCTGCCAGAAGGTCATGACCCGGTGCCAGATCAATGGTGATTCTCTCGCCCTTCGACCAATAAGAAGAAACTTGCAAGATGGCCGGCCCGGACAGCCCCCTATGTGTAAAGAGTACCCCTTCATCAAAAACAGCCCGGCCACAGGTTACACGGCCCCTCACGCTTACCCCGGCCAGAGCCCGCATGGAATCGCCAAGCAGGCCAGAAAATATCAGCGGCACCAATGCTGCCTGACGCGGCACAAGCGCAAGGCCGAACTGTTCGGCGATCTGATAACCAAAGCCAGTGGCGCCCATTTTGGGAATGGACGGTCCGCCACAAGCCACCACCACCGCACCAGCACGAAAGCGTCCACGCGATGTGCTGAGCACAAAGCCAGCATCCTCTTTTTGGACATCACTGATTTTGGTTTCCAGTAAAATGGTGTTGCCCGCCTGCTCACAGGTCTCAACCAGCATATCGACAATTTGCGTTGCGCGCCCGTCGCAAAAAAGCTGGCCCCGCGTTTTTTCATGCCAACTGATTCTCTGCGCGTCGACCTGATCTATGAAGTCCTGCGGCGAATACCCTGCCAGGGCTGATTTACAAAAATGCGGGTTTTGCGAAATGAAATTCTCTGGCCCACAGTGCACATTGGTAAAATTACAGCGCCCACCACCGGAAATACGAATTTTCTCGCCGGCAGTTTTCGCGTGATCCAGAATCAGCACCCGCCGCCCGGCTTTGCCAGCCACGGCCCCACACATCATCCCCGCCGCCCCGGCGCCGATAATGATAACGTCATAACTGCTTTTATAATCTGGTGCGCGCATCAAAAGCCCAAAGATAAAAAATTACATTGCCTACTTATAAGGCACACTGGCCATATGGAAAACTGGCTTGCAAGGCATAACACTACCCGATATATACCGCGCTTAGTCGGAGTATAGCTCAGCCTGGTTAGAGTACCGTCTTCGGAAGGCGGGGGTCGCAAGTTCAAATCTTGCTACTCCGACCATTTTCCCGCCCCAGCCGGTTCAGACGATCTTGTCAGTTCAGGCCGTGCCGCTCCTCACCAATATGTGATCGGTCCTCTGTCATGCCTGTATTTCAAGACCATACAGCCCCTAATTATGCCCAGAGGGGCCGCCAACGTTAACCACTGCAGCAATTTTCCCACATTCTTTATTGTTTTTCGATAAAGTTTAGTTATATTTACAGCAGAAGTATCCCGTGAGGGACATCACAGATTTGTCTATGAGGCCACGATGAAACAGTTTTTCCTGACCATGGCGGGCGTATTTGCCGCTTTTTTCCTCATGCTAATGATCCCCATCATGTTGCTGGTGGCCGTTGGTCTTTTTGCCACAGGGTCGCAAAAGGCGGTCACGACAGCTGCCAAAAGCAAGGCCGGTCACATCGTCTTGCGTGTTGATTTGCGTGTTCCCATGCTGGACCAGTCACGAAACAGTATTTTGGGCGGGGCACGACCTTCTTTGGTTGGTTTGGTGGAAACCCTGCAACGAGCAGAGAAGGACAAACGGGTCAAAGGACTGTTCATCCGCGCCAATTCTTTTGGCATGCCCCCGGCTCAGGCTGAAGAATTACGCGATGCCTTGAAAAGCTTTCGCGACACCGGGCGTTTTGTCATTGCCCACGCACAGGGATTTGAGGGCACATCCGTAACCTCATACCTCTCCGTCAGTGCCGCCGATGAAATCTGGCTGCAAAAGTCCGCTAACTTCTCGGCCACGGGCATTGGCAGTCAAGTTGAATTTTTTGGCGGGGTGATGGAAAAATTCAAGGCCAAGCCCGAGTTTGAACAGTTTTACGAGTTTAAAAGCGCCGCCAATGCCTACACCAAAAAAACCTTCACCCCGGCGCACCGGCAAAGCGTCATGTCTTATCTTGGCTCAATCTATGACTCAGCCCTTGGCGCGATCAGCGAAGATCGCGGCATAAAGGACGCAGACTTACGGACGCTGATTGAAAATGGCCCCTATAGTGCCGAAGAGGCCGTCAAGAATGGCCTGGTCGATCATCTGGGGCAGGTGATTGAAGCCCGAGAAGCCGCTATGGAAAAGGCCGAGAACGGCGCTATTGTCAGTATTACTGACTACGCCCAGCAAAAGGCCAAGCTGAAAACGCTAGCCGGCAAAGGCCCCATCATTGCCCTGATTGAAGGGCAAGGCGAAATTGTCATGGGCGAAAGCGACAACAATCCGTTCAGCAATTCCGTCTCCATTGCCTCGGACACCATGGCCAGAACCATTATGCAGGCGGCCAATGCCAAAAACGTCAAAGCCATCGTGCTACGCATTGATTCGCCCGGTGGTTCGGCCATTGCCTCAGACCAGATATGGTATGCGGTGGAGCGCGCCAAAAAGGCCGGAAAAATTGTGGTCGTCAGCATGGGCCAACTGGCCGCCTCTGGCGGATATTACTATGCCGCCGGGGCCGATTATATCTTTGCCCAGCCGACAACCCTGACCGGCTCGATCGGGGTGTTGGGCGGCAAGATCGTGCTGGACGATACCTTTGATCTGGTTGGTTATAATGTGGAACCTGTGGCGGTTGGCGGCGAATACACGCTGGCTTTTTCCAGCGTGCAAAGCTTTACCCCAACCCAGCGCAAGGCGTTTCGCAACGCCATGGCCCAAACCTATGAGGACTTTACCTCTATCGTGGCACAGGGGCGAAAAATGCCGCTGGAAACCGTGCTGGAACTGGCCAAAGGCCGGATCTGGACTGGCGAACAGGCCAAGAAAAATGGCCTTGTGGACGAGTTGGGTGGCCTGCGTGATGCCATTAAAAAGGCCCGCGAGCTGGCAGAGATTGCTGACGATGCAAAAGTGAAGATACGGCGCTTCCCCACACCGATATCGCCTGTGCAACAGCTTAAGCGTTATTTTGGCATTTCTACTGAAACGGCCCAAGCCATGGCGCGCATCAATGCGCTGATGGAAACACCGCAGATGAAGGCGCTGATGAAAACTTCCAGCAAAATGCAGGAAAAGCCAGTCAGCCTGAAGGCCGAAGTCCCCGTGTTTGCACATTAACCCCTCACCCTAACCCTCTCCCCAAGGAGAGGGAATGCCGCCACGCTTGCCTATGACGTCCTCTCCTAAAGGGAGAGGAATGAGGTGAGGGGTAATAAATGTCCCGATCCCTTAACTTACCTTTACAAGCCCAAATCCACCCGTGACACTGCCCCAAAACATATAAGGGGCGAAGGATGAAAAACGGGCATTTAAAAAAGGTGCTGAGCAGCGCCGACACCTTCTTTTTGGGCTTTGGCGCGATGATCGGCTGGTCCTGGGTGATTCTGGCCGGGGTGTGGATTGCCAAGGCCGGGGTTTTGGGCGCGGGTCTCGCCTTTTTGGTGGGCAGCATCGCCATCACCGTCATTGGCCTGACCTATGCCGAACTGGCCTCGGCCATGCCGGTGGCCGGCGGCGAGCATAAATATACCGAACGCGCCTTTGGTCCCCTGCACTCTTTTATCTGCACGTGGGCGCTGATTTTTGGTTATATTTCCGTGGTGGCATTCGAGGCCATCGCCTTGCCCGTGGCCGTGACTTATATTTTTCCAGCTTTTAAGATTTATCCCTTGTGGAGCGTCGCCGGATCGCAGGTCTATGGCAGCGAAGTGGCGCTGGGGGCACTGACTGGCGTTTTCATCACCGGGCTGAACATTCTGGGCGTCCGTCTGGCGGCGCGTATTCAGGTGGGCATTGTTTTTCTGATCCTGATTGCCGGGGGCCTGCTGGTTGCGGGTGGGGCCATCAACCTATCGCATCTGGATACCTCCGCCCCCATGTGGACCGGCTTTTCCGGCGTCTTTGCCGTCATCATCATGGTGCCCTTTATGTTTGTCGGCTTTGATGTCATCCCGCAATCAGCCGAGGAAATAAACATGCCGCCGCGCGCCATTGGCAAGGCACTGGTGGGTTCGATCCTGCTGGCCGTGGTGTTCTATCTGCTGATCGTGCTGACCGTGGGCTATGCGCCCTTTGACAAAAGCAAGGCGACGCTGTTTGCCGCCGACGCCGCCGGGGCCTATTGGCACTCAAAATCCGCCGCTGCGTTTTTGGTCTTTGCCGGCATTGGCGGCATTGTCACCAGTTGGAATGCATTTCTGATCGGTGGCAGCCGCGCCGTCTTCGCACTGGCCCGCTCCAAACAATTGCCCGGCCTTTTGGGCAAAGTGCATCCGCGTTATGGCACGCCCTGGCCAGCCATTATCCTGATCGGCATCTTTTCTATTCTGGCGCCCATGCTGGGGCGTAATGCCCTGACATGGATTGTCAATGCCGGCGGCTTTGGCATTGTCATTGCCTATCTTTATGTGGCGGCGTCATTCATTCGCCTGCGCCGCGTAGAGCCAGATATGGAGCGCCCCTATCGCGCCCCCGGCGGCATGGTGACCGGCATTGCCGCCTTTATATTGGGACTGGCCATCTTTGTGCTTTATCTGCCCGGCTCCCCTGCGGCACTGAAATGGCCGCAGGAATGGGGCATGTTGCTGGTCTGGGGCGTGGTTGGCGTGGTGTTTGTCTGGATTGGCCGAAACAAAACACCACACCAATAGCCTGTCATTGCCGGGCTTGTCCCGGTAATCCAGTTTTGCCTGTAATGACGCTCTGGATTACCCGAATTAATCGGGTAATGACATTTGGACCCTAGCCCAGCCAGTCAGCCGGTACAAAAGGCAAGTCCAGATCGCGGGCCACGGCCTCGTGGGTGATATTGCCACCGGCGACATTCAGCCCCAGCGCAAAACCGGCATCGGCGTTTAACGCCTCGCGCACGCCCATGTTTGCCAGACGTTTCATATAGGGCAAAGTGGATTTGACCAGCGCAAAAGTCGAGGTGCGGGCCACCGCGCCCGGCATATTGGCCACGCAATAATGCACCACACCATCCACCATGAAGGTCGGGTCCTGGTGGGTGGTGGCGTGCGAGGTTTCAAAACACCCGCCTTGGTCAATGGCAATATCGACCAGCACCGCGCCCGGCTTCATGGTTTTGACCATTTCCCGGCTTACCAGCTTGGGGGCCGCAGCGCCCGGCACCAGAACCGCACCAATAACCAGATCGGCCTCGACACAGGCTTTGGCGACGGCCTGTTTGGTGGAATAAATGGTTTTGATCCGGCCACCATAAAGCGCGTCCAGCTCGTTAAGGCGCGTATCGGAAATATCAAAAATGGAAACATCGGCGCGCAGGCCCATGGCCATTTGCGCCGCATTGGTGCCTGAAACACCGCCGCCCAAAATGACCACTTTGGCCGGGGCCACCCCTGGCACACCGCCCAGCAATATGCCGCGCCCGCCCTCGGAGCGCTCAAGACAATGCGCGCCCACATGCACCGACATACGCCCGGCAACTTCACTCATTGGCTGCAAGAGCGGCAGACCGCCATTTGGCCCGACAATGGTTTCATAGGCGATGCACAGCGCGCCCGATTTCATCAGACCTTCGGCTTGCGTCTTGTCGGCGGCAAGGTGCAGATAGGTGAAAAGGGTTTGATCTTCGCGCAGGCGCGCATATTCAACCGGCTGTGGCTCCTTGACCTTGACGATCATCTCACCAAAGGCAAAAACCTCGTCCGCATCGGCACCAATGGAACAGCCCGCAGCCTGATAATCGGCATCCGAAAAGCCAACGCCCTCGCCGCCTTTGCTTTGCACCATGACGTCATGGCCATCATGGACAAGCTCAGCCGCCGCATCCGGGGTCAGGCTGATCCGGTATTCATGAACTTTGATCTCTTTGGGAATGCCTATGCGCATGATTTGCACCCTTATTTATAGATGTTTTGATAATTTTGGAACGCAAAAATAGCGCGCTACGGACAAAATGTCCTTGCCTTATCAGCGTAATTTATCAATTATCCTGAAGACTATTCTAATTTTTTATTCTTTCTTGAAAGAAACCGCCATGATAAAACTGGACGCGATTGACCGGCAGATTCTGACCTTATTGCAAGCCTCAGGGCGGCTCAGCAATGCTGACCTGGCGGACAATGTTGGGCTTAGCCCTTCGGCCTGTCACCGCCGGGTCAAGGCGCTGGAAGGCGCCGGTATTATTGCCGATTATGTGGCTATACTGGATGAGGCCTCCTTTGGCCGCACCTCGTCAGTGTTTGTTCAGGTCACATTGAACAATCAACGCACAGAAAACCTCAACCATTTTGAAGAGGCCGTCGCCGCCTGTCCGCAAATCATGGAATGCTACCTGACCACAGGCGAGGCTGACTATTTGTTGCGCGTACTGGTGCGCGATGCAGCAGACTATGAACACGTGCACCACAATGTGCTGACCCGCCTGCCCGGCGTTACTCGTGTGATGTCCAACTTTGCCATCCGCCGGGTGTTCAGGCGCACGGCTTTGCCGGTTTAATTCTTGAATTTTTGGAAATACGGGTATATTTTCAAGCGTAGGGGAAATATGCGCATGCTTAAAATATATCACTTTCTTAGAGTGGAATCCGAAAACAACCCAACACAGCTTGTGTGGAGTGTTATAATCGCATCCTGCATTGTTTTCTTTCTTGGGTTTATTGCCATTCAAGGCTTTGATGCTGGACGGGCGCTTGTTCGCGCGTATTGAAAAGCGAATTTGGTGCACACAATTTTATTTCGCGCCACGTGACTATTGCGTTTTCGCAACACCGTGGCCGCTCATCACGTCTTGGGTGACAATAAGAGGATTGGGGTACCCCACCCTTCGACAAGCTCAGGATGAGGCCGCGTTTTACAATGCTGGATCACCCTGACAAACCGGGATGACACGCTTTGCATTACTTGGTGCCCGCAAAGTCATCCGTCGCCCTGACCAGCGCGTCGATAATGCCCGGCTCCATAGAAGAGTGGCCAGCGTCACCAATAATTTCCAGTTTTGATTGCGGCAATGCCTTGTGCAAGGCCCACGCCCCGCGCGGCGGACAGACCGCATCATAGCGGCCCTGTACAATGGTGCAGGGAATATCGGCAATAATATGCGCATGGTCCAAAAGTTGATTATCCGTTTTAAAACAACCGCCATTTGCAAAATACGCGTTTTCAATACGGGCAAAGGCATCAACAAAACGATCATCCTCAAAATCATCGGCGCGGCCCTCTGGCCCCTTAATGGTGACGGTATCACCTTCCCAGCGGGACCAGGCTCGGGCCGCGATCAAGCGCGCCTTTTCATCATCGCCAAACAGACGTTTGTGATAGGCCGCCACCATATCATCACGTTCGGCCACGGGGATGGGGGCCAAAAACCCCTCCCATGCATCGGGGAAAAGCGCGCTGGCCCCGTCCTGATAAAGCCAGTCAATATCGCTTTTTCGGCACAGGAATATGCCCCGCAGGATCAAGCCGCTAACCCGCTTCGGGTACGCCTCGGCGTATGCCAGCGCCAATGTAGAACCCCACGAGCCGCCAAAAACCACCCAGCGTTCAATGCCTAAATGCTCACGCAGGCGTTCTATATCTTCGACCAGATGATCAACCGTGTTTTCACGCAATTCGCTGAACGGCGTAGAGCGCCCGCACCCGCGTTGATCAAACAAAACGGCGCGCCAGCGCTTCGGGTCAAAAAAGCGCCGCATATCGGGCGAGCACCCGCCCCCCGGCCCGCCATGCAAGAACACAATGGGCTGCGCGGTTTTATGACCGCATTGCTCATAATACAGTTGATGAATGCGTCCTGCCGGAATTGTGCCACAATCAAATGGTGTTATATCCGGGTAAAGACCTCGGCGTTGGTGTGTTTGATTGTTCATTGTCCGCACTCCTGTTAGGGTCACTGTAAGAGAATGTGAAGCAAGGTCCAGACCCTGGTCTGTTGGAGTATGTATATGCGTTTACAGACGACCATTCTGATGCTCATGACTGCGGTTTTTCTAATGGGCTGCACAACATTCTCATTGTCACGCGGCGAAACCATAGTTGAGCAAAAAGGTGCCTCTGACAGCGCCGCATTCCAGCGCACTGCAGAAGGTTTCCAGAAACAGTTTAGCAAGGCTGGCTGGCTACGCACCGAAGAAAGCCAGGGCCGCACCCGCGCCTTTCTCTCTTTGCTCAGCAAGGGGTGGTCGGGGATAAAAGACAAAAACAGCAATGAAACCAAGCCCAAAGATGCCATTGCGCTCTATCTGAACCGCCTTGAAGGCAATGTCGGCGATGATCCATCCTTGCTGTCTGCCCGCTTGCAACGCGATATTGGTGATGCCTATCTTGCCATGCAAAACATCAATACGCTGGCAGCGCCCTTGCTCACCGCACCCAAAGCTCGCACGCCTGAGATTATGCGTGCCAATGTCATGAAGCTGGAACGGGTTTTGTTATCAGCCCGCAAGGCCCATTCTCTCTTTGGAGGAACAAGCGCGCGCCTCTCCCCCTCTCTCGAACTGATTACCCGTGCCGACTTATCCGGGCAGTTAGCGCGCAATGCTGCCGAGCTTGCCCACATGAAGACGCTGGCCGATGACCTGAATGCCTTGCGCCTGCAGGACCGCCCCATTGGCTAAGACCTTTGCCCAAACGAACGGCATCGCCCCGCAAAGCATAACTGGCTTCCTGCTTCCCGAAGAGGGCGAGGCACTGGCCAAAGCCGCCCAGGATTGCGGAACACTTGGTCCTATTGTTGAAATCGGCAGTTATTGCGGGCGCTCAGCGCTTTACCTTGGCCCCGCCGCCCGCCAGAACGGTACCATCCTTTATGCGCTGGACCACCATCGCGGCTCAGAGGAAAACCAACCGGGGTGGGAATGGCACGACCCGCAATTTTGGGATGAAGAGGCGGGCGCTCTGGACACTCTGCCCACATTTCGGCGCAATCTTCATAAAGCGGGTCTGGAAGACTGTGTCACCGCCCTTGTCGGTCCCTCAACAACGATCGCCCGGCACTGGACCACCCCTTTGGGCATGGTTTTTATTGATGGTGGCCATACGATGAAAGCGGCACTGGGGGATTATCGCGGCTGGGCTAGCAAAATTTTGCCCGGCGGCATATTGGCCATTCATGATGTTTTTCCCAACCCTGATGATGGGGGCCGCCCGCCTTTTGAGGTCTACCAAATGGCGTTAAAATCAGGGCTGTTTGAACAAATCTGCCTTGTGCACTCATTGGCGCTTCTTCGTCGTCTGGGCTAAGCGCGCCGCATTTCCCAACCCTATGCTGGCCCTACCTTACCCAAACAAAACATAGGCCGAACCCCCGGAACTCCTGACGTATTTTTGCGAAATCCAAGCCACAAACACATAAATCATCATAAATCATCATAAATCACTTTACATTATAAAGTAATTTATATACCACCCTGTCTTCACCCTCAGGAGAGCATCATATGGAACACACAAAACCTGAACGCCTGCACGCGCTGGACACTGTGCGCGGGGCGGCACTGCTGCTTGGCATATTCTTCCACGCCAGTTTTTCTTTTTTCCCAGGCGATACGTTCTGGATCATTATGGATACACAGCGCAGCACCACTTTGTCTGTGACAGCATTTATTTTGCACATCTTTCGCATGGCTATTTTTTTTATACTGGCTGGATTTTTTGGCCGTATGCAATTGCGTAATCTGGGTGTTGCAACCTTTCTCAAAGATCGCCTCAAACGATTGGGCGTTCCCCTGCTTATATTTTGGCCGATAGCCATGGTCGCGTTTACAGTTTTGATCATATGGGCAATGGTCGTAAGCAATGGCGGCACAATGCCCGAGAACCCACCGCCCCCGCCTGTGATGACCTTAAAGACATTTCCCCTCACGTATTTGTGGTTCCTTTATGTGTTGATCTTGTTTTATGGGGCGCTGGCTATTTTCAGAGGTCTATTCATCGCTGTGGATCGTAAACAGCGTATCGGCCAGTTGTTTGATGCCGTGCTGTTGGGCCTTCAAAAAACGCACCTTCTGCCAATCCTGCTGACCATTCCTGCCGCCATTGCGCTTTATTACCATAAACAATGGCACCCATGGTTTGGCATTCCAACACCAGAAAATGGGTTTATCCCCAACACAGCGTCACTGGTGATTTATGGCACAGCCTTTGGCCTTGGCTGGGCATTGCACAGACAGGCTGGATTGATTCAAAGATTTGAAAAATCATGGTTGATCTATCTTCTTCTGGCCATCGCTCTTAGCACATATTGTCTGATGCAAGTTGGAACAACGCCCTATTACACAACCAGTGTGCAAGGTATGACCAAAATTGCTTATATATCTGCCTATGCGTTGGCAATTTGGTGCTGGAGTTTTGGCTTTATTGGATTGGCGCAAAAATTTCTCTCTGGCCATAGCGCCACGCGCCGCTATCTTGCTGATTCATCGTATTGGCTCTATTTGGTGCATCTGCCCCTGATAATGGCCTTGCAGGTCTGGGTGTCACAATGGGGATTTCCAGCGCTGGCGAAATATTTTATTATTCTGGCCATTGCGTTGCCAATAATGTTGGTCAGTTACCATTATCTTGTGCGCTATACCTTCATCGGAGCGCTGTTGAACGGTAAACGTAAAAAGAGGGGCAATTAGGATATGCAAACGGCTCAGGACAAGGCCCGCGAAGACATAGCTTTTTTGCGGGCCATCGTTGACGAACATAGCCCGGTTTATAAACAAACAGGTATTATCTATGGTGCCAGTGGCAGCCTATTTGGCCTTCAAGCCTTGCTAGGCTGGCTACAGGTGCGCAATGTCATCAAGCTTTCCGATATGGCAAATATTGCCATCGCTATACTGCCAACAGTTTTGTTTCTTATTGTGCTGGCCTTAGTGCTGAGCAGGGATAAAGAAAATCAAAACCCGAAAGGAACGGCCTCCAAAACCGTCATTGCAATGTTTGGCGCTGCCGGTCTGGCTAATCTCGTTCTGGCTCTTGTCTTTGCATATGCGGCGTACAAAAGAGCAGATTTCACGATTTGGTTGTTTTTCCCTGTCATTGTTTGCGCTCTACAAGGTATGGTTTGGTATGTGGTTGCTATGATCAGAAAATACTGGTGGATGTGGGTAACCAGTGCCGGTTGGTATGGTACAGCCCTTGTTGCCGGGTTATTTACACAGTCTTTGGAAAATTACTTGCTGGCCCTGAGTATTGGGTTATTCCTGTTTATGGCGGTACCGGGCCTGATTATGGCACGCATAAAAGAGGAAAAAGCGTAACCAACGCTATCAACTCTCTTATGGCTGCTTCTGATATAGAAAAACTTGATGATCTGATTCACGGGCGCTTGCGTCTTGGCATTATGGCCTATCTGGCGAATGCAGAAACCGCCAGCTTTGGAGAATTGCAAAAAGCCTTAAAGGCCAGCCCCGGAAACTTGTCAGTACAAATCAGAAAACTGGAAGATGCAGAGTACGTGCATGTGGACAAACGCATTGTTGGCCGTAGACCGCTGACCACGGCGCGGCTTTTACCAAAGGGGCGCAAAGCCTTTAGCGCCTACTTAAAAGCCCTTATGGATGTAGTTGGCAGGACAAAACCCGACTGATCAGCCTTGTGCACTCATTGGCGCTTCTTCGCCGTCTGGGTTAAGCGCGCCGCACAAAACGCCGTGCGCCGATGTGATCTGATGCACCGCATCCAGCGCCAGCACCATGGCCCCCGCTGTCCACGCCGGGCGCTCATCCGGCCAGACGATCTGTTCTTCGGATTGCCAGCCCATGGCAAAGCCGCCCCGGTCATCGCGCAAGGGCGCACACCAACTGATCAGGGTTTGCGCCCGCACGTCCTCGCCAATGGCTATCAACGCCATAGCCAGCTCGCAGGTTTCTGCCACCGTGGTCCAGGGCTGTTCGGTGACGCACCGACACCCCAGTCCGTTATCAATGAATTCGTCCCGGCGCGCCAATAAATGTGTCCGCGCCTCATCACCCTGTAACAGTCCACACAGCACAGGATAATACCAGTCCATGGCAAAATTTGTCTTGGGCGCCCAGCTGCGATCAAACCGTTCGGGCCGTTCACGCAGCGCAATGCCAATACGCTGACGAGCATTCATTAAATCCGCCGCAGGCTTTCCCAACGCCTCGCGGATCAATACGGCGGCTTCCAGGCTTTTATAAATAGAACAGTTCCCGGTACGCAGGGCATCAACGCCGTGCAAGTCCTCGCCAGCCTCAACCGCCCGCCAGGCAATCTCACCATGTTCTGATTGATGGTTCAGGACAAAGTCCATGGCCGCATCAACCAGAGGGGCAAAGCGTTCCAGATCCTGCCTATCGCCACTAAGCTGATAAAGATGCCAAACCCCAAGAGTGCAATACGCTGTAAAATTAGTATCCACCAATGGCTTGGCCTTAGCCGCCACCAAGCGCTTGTTTTGCGCATCCATTGGAACCGAGGCCCCGCACTCACCCGGCAATGCCCCATCGGGGCGCTGAATCGTGCACAGGTATGAAAGCGCCGCACGGTAAGCATCCAGATGCCCAGCCACACCAAGCGCCATCGCCGATTCCACATGGTTCCACGGATCAAATATGCCCCGCCGCAGCCAGGGAATAGACCCGTCAGCGCGCTGCACTTGTAAAATCCAGTTGGCGCAATGCGTTATGGTGTCCTTGACCGTCATTGATCTTCCATACGCTCAAAATACATCACAACAGATTTTCCCATCACCGGCGCCACCATGACCTCAAGCCCCCGCGTAAGCATGGGTCTGGCCAGAATATCCCATTCAAGAAAGCGCTTATAGGCGAGAATGAGCGGATGGTCATCCCGGCGGTTCCATAGAAGGCATTTGAGCCACCAATAGGGGGAATGTAAACCATGCGCGTAATGCTTGCCTGTAAAGCGAAAGCCAACGTTTTCAATATCTGCGCGCAAAGTCCGGGCATTAAAGATACGCACATGCCCGCCGGGTGTATTGTGGTACTCTTCGCTCAAGCGCCAGCAAATACGTTCCGGCCAGGCACGGGGCACGCTCATGGCGAAAATGCCACCCGGTTTGATAATCCGCTTTATCTCGCCCAGTGCGGTTTTATAATCCGGCAAATGCTCCAGCACTTCGGAACAAATCACCCGGTCCAGACTATGATCTGGCAAAGGCAAATGCAGGGCATCGGCGCACGCCAGTCCATAGGCTTGGCCACGGTCATCGGAAAAATCAGGATAGGCGTCAAAGCCATCGCGCGTATGGATAAGGTCTTCAAGAGATAAATCCATACCCAGACACGTCATGTCGGCGGCATAATAAAGGCCGTGTATATGCCGACCCTGGCCACAGCCAAGGTCCAGCACCGCCATGCCGTCGCGCAAGGACAGGCGTTCAAAATCAATGGTGTGCATGAGCTTCCAGTGCCTGACGATATAAACTTACAGCACCTTGCGCATGGCGCGGCCAAGAAAACACATCCTGTGCGCGCTTCAGTGCTGCATTGCCCAGGTCCGTACGCTGCGCCGGATCCTGCAAGAGTGTTCTGATGGCCGCCGCCAGCGCCGGCGCATCACCCTTGGGCGTGATCAGGCCCGCATCCCCGGCCACTTCGGGCAAAGCCCCGCCGGTACTGACAATCAGGGGCGCGGCGCAGGCCATGGCCTCGGCGGCCGGCATGCCAAACCCTTCAAAAAGTGATGGTGAAACCATAATGGTGGCCTTGCGAAAAAGGTCGGCAATCTCGCTCTGATCAATGCCGCTGCGAAACTCTATGCGCTCGGACAAGCCCGCCGCCTTGATGGCGTCTTTGGTGGGGCCATTGCGCAAGCGCCCGATCACCACCAGACGCAGTTTTGGAAATGCATCAGCCAGTTCAGCAAAGGCCCTGATCAAAACCGGCAGGCCCTTCAACGGTGTGTCGGCGCTGGCCGTGGTGACGATCATATTGTCTTCGCGGGCAATATTGGCATCAGGGTAAAATACACTCTGATCCACGCCATTGGGCACAATGTGAAAAGATTGTGCCGGGACGCCAAAATCGCGCATCGCCGCCTGTTTCGAGGCATCCGAAACCGTCAGGATCGGGTTAAGACGGCGCGCCACCTTGGCCTGCATACGCACAAAACGGTGCCACCGACGGATCAACGCCCGCATCCACCAGCGCTTTTCTGATTGCAAAGCCAGTTTCAGATCAATGCTGATCGGGTGGTGCAACGTCGTCACCACAGGCACGGTTTTTCTGATTTTCAACAGCGCCCGTGCCAGGGTCTGGTTATCGTGCACCACATCATAGCGCCTAGGATTATTAAGGATAAAGCGGTGCAAACGGCGGCCAAAAGCATAAGGTTCGCCAAACGCCCCTGAATTATGCGATAGCCATTCGGACAGATCAGACCAGGAGGAAAAATGCTTTGAACGAATGGCAGAAAAGGCATTGTCTTCGGCAAACAAGTCCAGCGAGGGCAGTTTAACCAACCCGATCCCCGGGGCGAGGTTGGGATATGGCGGCCCGGAGGCCACATCAACCTTGTGCCCAAGGTCATGCAACGCCTTGCTAAGGTGATAAACATACACCCCCTGCCCACCCACATGGGGATGCGAGCGATAGCTGGCCAGCAATATGCGCAAGGGTACATCATGACCAGTCACAGGGCGTGTATTGGCGCTGTTGGATAAGTGTTTTAGCATCAATTCGCATTCACATCAGGGGCAGTGAGGGCGGACCCTAAGGGCAATGCAACGTCAGGGAAAGGTGAAAAGTGAACGGGGTTCACACAACAACGCACAAACTTTAATGATGTTCGGTCTCTTTGCTTTGACTGCCGAAATCACCTTTGGAAACTTTATCTTTCAGGACCTTGATCGCGGCGTCAATTTTGCCGCCATTATTGGCAATGACAGCCGTGATCTCATTGCGTTGTTGCAAGGCCAGCCAGATACCGAAAATCTGTACATCCAGCACGGTTTTCTTGCCATTGCGGGTACGAATACGCCAGTTCACATCTAGCGGTTTATCCAATTGCCCACCCGAGATAACACTGGCGACGACGGAATCTCCGGGTTTGCGGTCTTTGGAGCCTTTAACTTTCAGGATTTCACCGCCGAAATTGCCAAGCTGTTTTTCATAAACGCCACTGGCATATTCACGAAAAACGGCGGTAAATTCGGTAATTTTTTCCGGATCGACTCCCCGGGCATATTTGCCAAGGACAAAACGCGCCACACGAGGCACATCAGTAACAGTGTCCACATAATCACGAAAGCGTGCGGTCTTGGCGCTCTGATCCAGGCTGTCATCCGCCAGAATGGCCAAGGCTTCATTGGCCTTGTCTTGCACAAAGGCTTCATCATCCGGGGCCGCATAGGCCGCCGATAAGGGCAAGGCCATAAACAGGACGCCCATCAGGGCTGCGATCATTTTACGCATTATTCATCATCCTCATATTCATCATAATCAGGCAAATCATCAATTATGATTTCCCCATCGGCTATGGCATTGGCGCGCAATTGCTTATAGGCGCTTTTCAGGCTGGCATATTCATCAAGGCTGCTGGCGCGAAGCGATTCAATAGTATCCAGATTGGCCTCGCGTACCGAAACGCCATTAACGCCAAAACGCCCGGTTAAAATGGCCTGGCGGCCCTTGAACCGCATATAGGTCATGGGCTCCATACCAAAATCCAGCACAAAGCCCGTGGCATCACGCAGGTTTGACGGGCCAAGAATTGGCAACATGATATAGGGACCGCTGCCCACACCCCAGGTGGCCAGGGTCTGGCCCATATCTTCGGTATGGCTCTCAATCCCAGCCCGATCGGCAACATCGAAAAGGCCAAGCAGGCCCACAGTGGAGTTTATACCAAATCGCACCAGCGTTTTCCCGGCACGGCCAAATTTGCCCTGCAACACATCATTACCAAAAGTCACTGGGCTGCGCAGATTGCTTAGAATATTGCGCACGCCATCACGCCCCGGCTTGGGCACCACGGCGCGGTAACCCTTGGCTACGGGCTTCACAATAATTTTGTCTGCGGCATTGTTAAATTCAAACACGCCCTTATTCCATCCATATAACGGATCGTCCTGATGTGCGACGCTGTTGGTGCTGCATGCCGAAACAGCAGAGACAGCCCCAATCAAAGCTAAAGCGCGAAAAACTGGCCGCATAATTATACTCCCACATCGTCGTTTGCGACGATTCGCTATACATGAACTGTACAATGTGGCGTTTTGTTGGCCCAAGGTACAGACTTGTTTCCATCATTATGTCCATGTGCATGAACATAGAATGAAGCAATCTGGGGATGTTTGCCCTTAGCCGCAAGGCACGTTTGATCGCTTTTTTGTGAACACACACCCTTTTAATAATAATGATATAAATATATCCTTATATGATATGAAGTGATAGACCTGTGTGTGAACATGGTCATAAGGACGGTCATTATGGAGCAATTGGTCACCGCTTTGCGAGCAATCGGCGAGCCAACGCGGTTGCGCATATTGTCATTATTATCGCGCGGCGAGCTGACGGTCAGCGAGTTGGTCAATGTGCTGGGCCAAAGCCAGCCACGGGTCAGCCGCCATATAAAACTGTTGGCCAGCGCCGGGATAATTGAACGCCTGCCCGAAGGCACATGGGTGTTTTACCGCCTGGCAGATCATGGGCGTGGCCAGCGCATTGCCCAGAGCATCATTGCCTTGCTGGATGATGCTGACCGGGTGCTGGCGCGCGACCTGGAACGTCTGGATGCGGTCAAGCATGCGCGCACGAATGCCGCCAATGCCTATTTTGCCGAAGTGGCCAAAGACTGGGCGCATATCCGTTCCCTGCATTTATCCGAAGGCAGTGTGGAGACGGCCCTGCGCGAAGCCGCAGGCAATCGTCATTTCAAAGCCATGCTGGATATTGGTACCGGCACCGGGCGCATGCTGGAGGTCTTTGGAGCGCAGACCGATCAGGCGCTGGGCATAGACCTATCCCACGAAATGCTCAATCTGGCGCGTCTGAACATTGAAAAAGCAGGGTTGCCAAACTGTTCGGTGCGCCATTCCGATCTTTATAATTTGCCCTTTGAAGATAATAAGTTTGATCTGGTCTGTGTGCACCAGGTTTTGCATTATTTGGATGAACCCGCCACCGCGCTCGGCGAGGCGGTGCGCGTTATGGCCCCTGGTGGCCTGATCACCATTGTGGATTTTGCCCCGCACCAGCTAGAATTTTTGCGCGAACAACACGCCCATCGTCGCCTTGGTTTTACCGATACAGAAATGGAAATCTGGATGGATCAGGTCGGCCTTAGCAATATCACCCACCTTGCCTTGCGCCCGGATATTCAGGACGCAGGTGCCAATCATTTGACGGTAAAAATATGGACTGCCGAGCGCGCCAGTACGCCTGCGCAAAGGGAGGTATCCGCATGAGCCTTGCCATTTCCTCCCTAGGCGATGCCCGCGACATCGAGGTTTCGTTTGAGTTTTTCCCACCCAAAACAGAACAGGCTGAGGCCAATCTGAAAAAAGCGGTGCGAAAACTGGCACCCTTGGCACCGGATTTTGTCTCGGTCACTTATGGTGCTGGCGGCACGACGCGGGAACGCACTCACCGCACGGTAGTTTCCATGGCCAAGACCACCGGCTTGAAGGTTGCCGCGCACCTGACCTGTGTCGGGGCCAGCAAAGCCGATGTGGACACGGTGGCCCGCGCCTATCATGAGGCAGGGATCACCGCCATTGTGGCCTTGCGCGGCGACCCCCCAGACGGTGCCGGCGCGCAATACGAGCCGCACCCGGGCGGCTATGCCTATGCCAGTGATCTGATTGCTGGCTTAAAACGTATTGCCGATTTTGACATATCGGCGGCGGGGTATCCCGAAATGCACCCTGAATCGCCAGATTGGGCAGCCGAGATTGAAAATCTGAAACGTAAAGTCGATGCCGGAGCCAGCCGCATCATCACCCAGTTTTGTTTTAATCCCGATACCCTGATCGCCTATATCGAACGGGTACGCGCCGCCGGGATTAATCTGCCGATTATTCCGGGCATTATGCTGCAACCCAATTTTACCGGCCTGAAGCGCATGGCCGCTTTGTGTAAAACCCAAGTGCCGGACGGCATGCACGCCATGTTTGAAGGGCTGGAGGATGACGAGCCAACCCGTCGCCTGCTGGCCGCCAGCATTGCCGCCAATTATTGCACCCGCCTGCAACAGGAAGGCCTGCGCACCTTTCATTTTTATACGCTGAACCGCGCCGATCTGGCCTATGCCACCTGCCGCGTTCTGGGCCTGCGCCCGCGCAAGGCCGGAGAGCCATCATGAGTACGCCCCGGAAGATCCGCCGAGACAAACTGACCGAACTGGCCAAAACCCGCGTGTTGGTCACCGATGGCGCAATGGGCACCGCCATTCAGTCGCTGGGCCTGGGCGACAAAATATTTCATGGCGAACGCTTTGCCACCTGGCCGGTGCCCTTGCGCGGTGATAACGACCTGCTCAACCTGACCCTGCCGGAGGCCATTCGCACCATTCATGACGATTATCTGGCCGCCGGGGCCGATCTGATCGAAACCAACACCTTTAACGCCACGTCGATCAGTCAGGCCGATTATGACCTACAGGATGTCGCGGTCGAGATTGCCCGTACCGGGGCGAAACTGGCCCGGGCAGCTGCCGACGCCGCCGAAGCCGCAGAGCCGGAGCGCCCCCGCGCCGTCATGGGAGCCATTGGCCCCTTGAGCAAAACCCTGTCGCTCTCCCCCAAGGTCGAAGACCCGGGCTATCGCGAGGTGGATTTTGATCAGGTCTATGACAGCTATTATGCGCAGGCCGCAGCTATGGCCGATGATGTGGATTTTTTTGCTATCGAAACCGTGTTTGACACCTTGAATGCCAAGGCCGCCATTGCCGCCTGCATGGACGTGAATGCCAATTCTGATGACCCGGTGCCGCTGATTTTATCGGGCACCATTACCGATAATTCCGGGCGCACCCTGACCGGCCAGACCACCGAGGCCTTTTGGAACTCCATCGCCCATGCCAAGCCCTGGGCGGCGGGTCTTAACTGTGCCCTTGGGGCCAGCGAGCTGCGCCCTTTTGTGGCCGACATGGCCCGCGCCGCTGATTGCCTGATCATCGCCTATCCCAATGCGGGCCTGCCCAATGCTTTTGGCGAATATGATGAAACGCCGGACACCACATCGGGTCATCTAAGCGAATGGGCGCGCGATGGTCTGGTCAATATCGTTGGCGGCTGTTGCGGCACCACGCCGGACCATATCCGCGCCATCGCAGCCGCCGTTGCCGGGGTAAAACCCCGCACCGTCACCGCCCGTCCCATAGCCCTTCGGCTATCGGGGTTGGAACCTTTTGAACTTATCGCGTGAGTATAGATTATGGGAAAATCCTTCGATCAACTAAATGATGGTCTGATCACCTTCATCAAGGCACAGAAAATGTTTTTCGTTGCCACCGCGCCGCTTAGCGCCGACGGCCACGTTAATGTTTCGCCCAAGGGCTATGACAGTCTGGCTGTGATCGACAATAACACCGTGGCCTATCTGGACCTTGGCGGATCGGGCATTGAAACCCAGGCGCATTGCCGCGAAAACGGGCGCATCACCCTGATGTTCTGTGCGTTTGAAGGCAAAGCCAATATTGTGCGCATTTTCGGACGCGGCGAGGCGGTGCCTTTTACCGATCCGCGCTTTGCCGATCTATTGAAACGGTTTCCTGATTTTGCGCGCGCCCGGGCGATCATCATCATTGATATTGACCATGTGATGGATTCGTGCGGCTGGGGCGTACCGTTTTTCGAGTTCAAGGGCGAACGCGAGCAATTACAACGCTGGACGGAAAAAATGCCCTATGACGATTGGACCGAGCACCGCTTTAACACCAATACCACCAGTCTGGATGGCTTGCCAGGTCTGACCCGGCCAGCGGCGAGCGAGGACGTATGACCGCTTCGCTCTCCCGCTTTGTCAATATTGGCGAACGGACCAATGTGTCCGGCTCGGCCCGCTTCAAGCGCCTGATTGTTGAAGGCGATTTCGAAGAAGCCTTAAGTGTCGCCCGCCAGCAGATCGACAATGGTGCCCAGATCATTGATGTGAATATGGATGATGGCCTGCTGGACGGGGCCGAAGCCATGACGCGGTTTTTGCGCCTGATCGCCACCGAGCCGGACATTGCCCGCGTCCCGTTGATGATCGACAGCTCGAAATGGGAAGTGATCGAGGCTGGCCTGAAATGTGTGCAAGGCAAGGCGGTGGTCAATTCCATCTCGATGAAGGAAGGCGAAGAGCCGTTTTTGGCCCGTGTCCGCGATTGCATGCGCTATGGGGCCGCCGTGGTGGTGATGGCCTTTGACGAAAAGGGACAGGCCGATACCGAAGAGCGCAAGGTGCAAATCTGTACCCGCGCCTATAATCTTATGGTCGGGGCTGGCTTTCCGCCCGAAGATATTATTTTTGATCCCAATATTTTTGCCGTGGCCACCGGCCTGCCCGAGCATGATAATTACGGCGTGGACTTCATCAACGCCACGCGGCGCATCAAGGACACCCTGCCCCATGCGCGCATTTCGGGCGGCCTCTCAAACCTGTCGTTTTCCTTTCGTGGTAACGAGCCAGTGCGCCGCGCCATGCATTCGGTGTTTTTGTATCACGCCATCCGTGCGGGTCTGGATATGGCCATCGTCAATGCCGGGCAATTGGATATTTATGACGATATAGAATCCGACCTGCGCACCCGTGTAGAAGACGTCATCATGAACCGTCGGACCGATGCAGGCGAGCGCCTGTTGGAAATCGCCCATCAGTTTCGCGGCCAAAGCGGTGCGGTGGCCAAAGCGGCAGACCTTAGCTGGCGGACAGGCGATGTAGCCGCACGCCTGAAACACGCGCTGATCCATGGCCTGACTGATTTTATTGTTGAAGACACCGAAGAGGCGCGACAAGAGGCTGACAAACCACTGGAAGTGATCGAAGGGCCGTTAATGGCCGGGATGAATGCGGTGGGCGAGCTTTTTGGCGCAGGAAAAATGTTTTTACCGCAAGTGGTCAAATCCGCCCGGGTGATGAAACAGGCGGTGAACCATCTGGTCCCCTATCTGGAAGAAGAAAAGCGCCGCACCGGCATGGAAGGCGTGTCCAACGGCAAGATCGTCATGGCCACGGTCAAAGGCGATGTGCACGATATTGGCAAGAACATTGTCGGCGTGGTGCTGCAATGTAATGGCTATGACGTGGTTGATCTGGGCGTCATGGTGCCTGCCGATAAAATCCTGCGCATCGCGCGCGAGGAAAAGGCAGACATGATCGGGCTTTCGGGCCTGATCACGCCATCCCTTGATGAGATGGTGCATGTGGCCGCCGAGATGGAGCGCCAGGGCTGGTCCATGCCCTTGCTGATCGGCGGGGCCACCACCTCACCCATGCACACGGCGGTGAAGATTGAACCGGTATACGAGCGTGGCCCCACACTTTATGTCTCGGATGCCTCGCGCGCCGTGGGCGTGGTACGCACGCTGTTGTCCGATAAAAACCGCGACGCGCTGGTGAAACAAACCCGTAATGATTATCAACGCCTGCGCGTTTCTCATGCCGGGGGGCGCAGCGCCAAACCCCGCCTGAAACTGGAGGCCGCCCGCGCCCGCGCCTTAAAGCCAGATTGGCAAAACTATAGCCCACCCGCACCAGAATTTTTGGGTGTGCGCACCTTTGATGATTGGGACTTGCGCGATTTACGTCGCCATATTGACTGGACGCCGTTTCTTTCCAGTTGGGATGTGAAGGGGCGGTATCCGCAAATTCTGGACGACCCTAAAAAGGGCGAGGCGGCACGCACACTGATCGCCGATGCCAAGGTCATGCTGGACAAAATTATTACCGGGCGCTGGCTGCAACCCCGCGCCGTGGTGGGCTTCTGGCGCGCCAATGCCGATGGCGATGATATTATCTTGTGGGAGGGGCAGGACCGCGCCCGCGAACTGACCCGCCTGCACACCTTACGTCAGCAAATGGCCAAAGATACCGGCAAGCCAAACTATGCCCTTAGCGATTTTGTCGCCCCCCATGCAAGCCTGATCGCCGATTATGTTGGCGGGTTTTGCGTCACAGCCGGACATGGCGAGGCGGAGCGTTCCGCCGCCTATGCCCGTGCCGGAGATGATTATTCGTCCATTATGGTCAAATCGCTGGCCGACCGGCTGGCCGAAGCCCTAGCCGAAAGCCTGCACGCCCGGGTGCGACGTGAATTATGGGGCTATGCCACAGATGAAAGCTTTTCCAATAAAGACCTGATCTCGGAAAAGTTTCAGGGTATCCGCCCGGCCCCCGGTTATCCGGCGCAACCGGATCACACAGAAAAGCGTACCTTGTTCTCGCTCTTGAAAGCCAAAGAACGCATTGGTGTGTCACTGACGGAAAGTTGCGCCATGACCCCGCCAGCCAGCGTGTCGGGCTTTTATTTTTCGCACCCACAATCGCATTATTTCGCCGTAGGGCGGATTGGCCGCGATCAGGTGAAAGATTATGCCATCCGCAAAGGCATGAGTTTTGCCGAAGCTGAAAAATGGCTCTCGCCCATTCTGGCCTATGATCCGCGCAAGGAAAAATAGCGCCCATTGATAAGCGGCGCAGAGCTGGATAGCCTGTACCCGTTACAAGGGAGCCTTAAGCCAAAAGTGTAACGGCGATACAGATGAGTGACTTGTCTTCATTGTCCGCCCCTATTGCCACGTTGTTGGGTAAAGCGGGAAACACCATCACCGTACCTGGCCTATGCCATTCTGGGCATTAAAATCTGCCCGATGAAGGCCCATAACTAACCCCTGTTAAGCAGAAGTTTTACGTGGCAAGGGCATGCCCGGCAGTGCGTTATACGCATCATCCGGGTGTGCCCAGGTCCACAACTGGCCCGGGCGCGAATTTCCAACACGGCCAGATTTTCCGGTTTTAACCACCAGATCGGTGCGCGCCAGATCCCGCCTGAAATTCTGTGTATGCAGACGAAGGCCGATGATCGCCTCGACGGTATTTTGCAACACCCCTAGCGTAAACGGCGATGGTAACAGCGCCGACAAAACCGGCGCACGGCCCAGCTCTGTACGCAGATGTGACAAGGCCATGGCAATGGTTTTTCGGTCATCGCCCTGCATGATTTGCCCATAAATGGCGGCATGGCGCTCGCGCACTAAAATCATCGCACCGCTTCGATCCCGCAACGCCTCGGGCAAAAGGCCCGCCCCATAGAGCGCCTCAAAACGTGCAGCCGCCAGTTCAGGACGCCAATGCCCAAGCTGTCGGGCAAAAAGAGCATCGTGTTTGGCTTGCCCCGCCGCAAGGGCCGGGCGCAGCACCGAGGTCAGGCTGTCAGGTGGGCCGCCGCGCCAGTCTTCCCACGGGAAAACTTCTGCGATTGGCGTCCAGCGGGCACCGCGCGGCATAAAGGCATTGCGGTCGCTGACCAATGCCAGCAAGCCAATGCGAACGCGCCCGTTTTTGGTGCTGGCCCCGATCTGCATAATGCGGGTGATCTGCGCCGTTGTGTGTACGCTGGCCCAGTCGCGAAGACGATCTTCAAAGCTCTGGCCCCTTTCCGGATTAAAAGGAGCCGCCGGTAAAGAGAAGGAATAGCCCTGCCCCGAGGCGCGACGCCCAAGCGTCAAGACAGAAAGGTCGTGCGCATCGGCGGCCACCAGAACGGCGCAGATTTCTATAATGCCCTCAGTCATTATCACTTTGGGTCAAGGCCAAAAACCGATCCATAAAGGCAATCTGCGCCTGCGCCACTGGCAAAGGCACGATGCTCACATGCAGATCCGGCGGCGGTATGAGAAAGTATTTATCACTTTCTTCGGTGGAAAATCCGGCAATCTGTGTGGCCTCAAAATAGGCGCTAAGCCGGTCTGCCTTTTTGATCAGGCGGGCAATACCAACCGGCAGGGTGGCTGGCAGGGAAAAGCGCAAATGGATGGCCACCTCCAGCTTATGCTCTATGGTTTTATAGGCACTGCCCAACGCTGATTTAAACGGGCTGATCATATCGCCGATGACATATTCGGGCGCATCATGCAGCAAGGCCGCCAGGCACCATTTCGTTTGCAGGCCCGGCTTTAAATGCCGGGCGATCTGCTCAACTACCAAAGAGTGCTCGGCCACAGAAAACGCATGGGCGCTCATGGTCTGGCCGTTCCACCGCGCCACGCGGGCCAGACCGTGGGCAATATCCTCGATCTCGATATCCAGTGGCGAAGGGTCCAGAATGTCCAGACGCCGCCCGCTGAGCATGCGTTGCCAGGCGCGTTTGGGCGGCGTGAACGGAGTTTGTAATTTAGCAGCCATAACCATACAATTATGGCCTTAAAATCAAGCTGGCGCTACTGTCAGGGTAACGCCATTCACAGATTTTATCACGACTTTTACGCCTGCTTTCAGGTTATCACCGTCTGCGCTGGTTGCCTGCCATTGCGTATCGCCTAGCCTGACGCGGCCAGCCCCATTGGTAAAATCACCTGCAATTTGCGCATTTTGCCCGATCAGGCGCGCGGCCCGATCGTTCAAATTGTTCTCATCGCCCTTGTTCAACAACGGCTTGAGATAGGCGCTGCCAACAAAGGTCAGTAACAGGGTCAAAGCCGCAAATAGCGACCATTCAACCTGCCAGGTCATAGGCAAGACAAAGTGGCCCAGTGCAATGAGAAAGGCCGCCGCCGAAGGCCAGAGCACATAGGTCGTGCCCCCGGTCAAAAGCTCGAGTACCAAAAGACCAGCGGCAAAGATTAGCCAGTGCCAGGCGCTCATATGCATCAGGACATCATAAAGGGCATCCATGATTACGCCCCGCTGTCTTTAGAAAGGCCGGCAGCCTTGATGATCGAGCCAATGCCACCAACGGTGGACGCCAGTGTTGAAAATTCCGCCGGGATAATCACCGTTTTTTGCTGATCGGACTCGGCCAGCTTGCCAAACGCCTCGATATATTTTTGTGCAACAAAATAATTAATTGCCTGCACATCGCCCTTGGCAATGGCTTCGGAGACCATTTCGGTGGCCTTGGCCTCGGCCTGAGCCAGACGCTCGCGTGCCTCTGCATCACGATAAGCAGCCTCTTTACGCCCTTCGGAGTCCAGAATAGCGGCACGTTTTTCACCCTCCGCGCGCAAAATAGCTGATTGCTTTTCACCCTCGGCGATCAGAATTTCGGCGCGTTTTTCCCGCTCGGCCTTCATTTGTTTGGCCATGGCGGCGGTAATATCTGCCGGCGGGGTCAGATCGCGGATTTCAATCCGGGTCACCTTCATGCCCCAGGGATTTGTCGCCCGGTCAATTACGCTCAGCAACATGCCGTTAATTTCATCGCGGCGCGACAGAACTTCGTCCAGATCCATAGAGCCAACCACGGTGCGGATATTAGTCAGGCACAGATTGATCACCGCAAAGTCCAGGCTGTCCACTTCATAGGCCGCACGGGCCGCATCCATGGTTTGCACAAACACCACCGCATCCACGCTGACCATAGCGTTGTCTTTGGTGATGACTTCCTGATTGGGCACGTCGATGACACGCTCGCGCATGTTCATCTTGTACCCGATAGCGTCGATAAACGGGATAATCATGTGAAAGCCAGGCTTTAGGGTTTTGGTATATTTCCCAAAGCGTTGCACGGTATATTCCATGCCTTGGTTCACGGTTTTGAAGGCGCTGAAGCCCAAAATAATGGCAAGAAGGACGATCACGCCAATTGCGAGTTGTGACATATATTTTCTCCTCTGGGCAAAGGTGATCAGGACGACCACCTGCCCTTATCTGGCGCCCCCCGGCACGGACAGGATCAGAGCTGTGCGAGCAAGTGTTCCGCAGATGATACGCGGTATTCGCCCGGCTCCTCAATATTAATATGGGTAACCTCACCATCTTTTACAAGAAGGGAAAAGCGTTGACCACGCGTTCCCATACCAAAACCTGAACCATCAAAGTCTAGGCCAAGTGCTTTGACAAAATCACCATTGCCATCGGCAAGCATTGTTACCCCATTTTCTGATCCATGCTCTTTTTCCCAGGCATGAAGAACAAAAACATCATTCACTGCGGTGCAAACAATACTGTCCACACCTTTGGCCTTCAACGCATCAGCGTTTTCTTTATAGCTCGGCAAATGCTTGGCGCTGCATGTGGGCGTAAAGGCGCCCGGCAGGGAAAACAGGGCCACAGTTTTGCCGGCAAAGACATCGTCTGCACTTTTGGGTTCCGGACCACCGGCACCCCAAGTCATAAAATTACCTTCGGGGACTTTGTCACCAATTTTGATCGTCATGCGATTCTCCTTTTTCTGGAACAGCTTACCGTGGGCAAAGCAGAAGGGCGACAGGGTACCATATATATTTTTCTCACCCCGCTATCGGCTTATCTAATTCGCCAATGGCCTCATCAAATTTATCACAGTTCTCCAATTGCCGGTTTAAAGCATCAAGGTAATGGTTTACTTTTCTCATAACTTGTTGATTTTCAGCATCTACATACCTTACTATATTCTCCTTAAGCACTAACAACATTCTACGAACAACGTCATTGCTGCGCATTTCATCCAAAGGATCATAATCTGAACCACCTACGATACATTCGTGGGCAATTTTTTTAAAAGGGAACAGCCCGGTTACATCTTCCTGCTCCATGACAAAGCGGTTGAACATAGTTTTTAAACAAGGATCTGATTGTTCTTCTATATATTGGGTGATTTTTTTATCCACCTCCACGAAGGGAGTACCACATTCATCAGGATGCATTTTGAATGCTGTAACGCTGGACTTTTTCTTATATGATCCATTTTCAAATTCATAAGCACGATTAAACCCAGAACCAACGAATGTTTTTGAATCATGATATAAAGAACCCCTTGTAATATACCCTCTAACTAACACGCCTTCTTGCAACAATTTGAACACAACAACCCAACATAAATTGATTAAATTAATTACTCCAGATGGGGATATTTCTGAAGAAAAAAGTACGCTGTCCGACATTTGTGATACCTGAATATCCAAATTCAATTGGTTATATTCACTATCAGGGCAGATGATTGGTCCATTTTCTCTTATGTTATCAATACCATCTCTATTTTCTAAAATAGTCTGTAAAATAATTAACTCAGCCAGTGAGCGCCCTGTGTTACTCTCTGATGCATCAACCATGCTAGTAAAACCAAGTAAATCTATAAACCCAATAAATTTATCTTTAAACTTTGGTTTCATTTTTTTATCTGCCATGGGTATATATTAACCATGCAAGCTTTAATGAGACAATAGCTACGAGCCCGGCCCCCTTGCGTTTTTGCGTCAGAGTCCCAAAATAGAGATTATGCAAAGCGAACACCCACAAGAACAACAATCGGGATATTTAAGTGGACGCATGTTGATTGCGGCCCCCAATATGGGTGATCCGCGATTTGCCCGCTCGCTTATTTATGTGTGTGGCCATTCGGATGAGCAGACCATGGGCCTGGTGATCAATCATCCGCTGGAGGGTCTGCGCCTGCCGGATCTTTTGGAACAACTGGACATCAAAAGCGATATTCAGGTGCGGGACCAGCCAGTGCTTTATGGCGGTCCGGTGGAGCGCGAGCGCGGCTTTGTGCTGCACAGTCTGGACTATCGCACAGACGATATGACCATGCCGATTTCCGACCATATTGGCCTGACGGCGTCAAAAGATATTCTGTTGGCCATCAATTCAGCCCACCCACCGCGCCACAGCGCGCTGGCTTTGGGCTTTGCCAATTGGGGCGCCGGGCAAATAGAAGACGAGATGGAACAAAGCGCCTGGCTGGTTTGT
>NVVV01000041.1 GCA_002733495.1 Robiginitomaculum sp. | reverse complement strand
GACCCAATTCAGCCTATGTTGCCGATTTTATAGGTGAGGTGAACCTGATAGATGGTAAAGTCACGAGCGGCACAGAAAAATCCTGCAAGCGGATCGAGGCCATCACGTCGTGAGATGTGTAATTGCTTGTCTTGATCGTGCTTGCAGACGTGCCACTAAACGCATCATAGTTCTGGCTGCCGACGCGGAAAAAACGGTAACCGAGGTCAAAAGTCCAGTTCCTGTCAAGTTCATACCCGATACCTGCCAGCAAGTTGTAGGCAAAATCGGATTTAGCATCTTTTGCAGCGCCAACAACTGATGTTGGCAGGCCATCAAAGGTGCCAATAGCGCTCAGATGATTGCGGGCATAACCGACACCAGCACCAAGGTATGGCGTGAATTTACTTGCTGTCTGGAAGTCATAAATGATATTCGTCATGAGCGATGTTGAACTCATGTCCGAAGAGCTATTCGGGTAGTTACCCACAGCGCCTGTATCATTCCAGCGTTGTGTCAGGTCGAAATCGACACGCCAGTCATTGCCAAAATCATAGCCTAAACCAACCGTTGGGCGAAGTTCACCACGAGCATTGGCCTTGCCGTTCAAGGCTCCGGTTAATGTCGAGCTTTCAAGGCTGCCGTAACCGACGCCTGCGCGCACATACCAGCCATCATCGCTGGCAAATGCACCTGAGGTTGCCCCCAGAACCGTCGCCGTGGCGACCGCTGATAGAAGTAATTTTTTCATATTCCCCTCCCGAGGATGCCCTCGAACAATGACACAAAATGCTCATGTGAATACTATAAACTGAGCACACAATTCGCGCCGGTCAGCAATGATTCCTGACCAGATTAGTCATAACTAAAGGATCAGGCCTAAAATTACCAGTCTCTATCTAGTAAAATCACTAGAACCATCCTTTTCGGGGCGCCTGTTGTGCAAATGCAACACACTGCCAAATCAGGCCTTGTTGCAACCAACAAGTCTAGGCGGCCCATTCTTAGCTGCCAGCCTCTTCCTTTGTCGCGTTTTTCATAGCCCGGGCGACTTGTGGCGGCATATAATTTTCATCGTGTTTAGCCAGTACGCGTGTGGCGATAAATTTGCCATTTTTATGCAAGGTGCCTTCGGCCACAACACCTTGTCCTTCACGAAAAAGGTCGGGTAACACCTTATCATATTTAACAATAACTGTGTTCTCAAAATCGGTAACCGCAAATTCTATGTTCAGGCCTTTGCCGCGTTTGACACTGCCATCCATGACCATGCCGCCAAGACTTATTTTTTTTGTCTCGGGCGGTGCCGTTTCTACAAGTTCAGTTGGTGAGTAAAAATAGGCGATACTTTGCTTCAGGGCAGATGAGACCAGATATACTGCGCCAATCAGGGCAACGCCGCCTGCGCCGATGGCCAAAAGCCGGGAGTTTCTTTTTTTCGGTTTCACAATGACCTCACAAGCACCAATGATGACAGTTTAACCGCTATATGAGGTCTGTCACCCAAAAGCGACATGCGACATTTTGCCAGCAGGCAATCAATGACACCTGCAAAGGGTGCACAGGGATTAATTTAACGCTAGAAAGGCCATTATGAGTTCTGAACTTGGATTCCTTTCCCTTTTGCTGGCCCTTGGTTGTGCCGTTCTGCAAAGCTTTGCCGCTTTTAGAGCGGATGAGCACAGTGGCGCGCTGGCCATCAGTGCGGCACGGGCGCAGGCTATTGCCGCATTGGCATCTTTCCTGTTTTTACTGGCCGCCTTTGCCGCCTCAGATTTTTCCGTCGCCAATGTTGCCGCCAACAGTCATTCAACCAAGCCGGTTTTCTATAAAATCGCCGCCGGCTGGGGCAATCATGAAGGCTCCATGCTGCTTTGGGCCTTGTTACTGAGCATCTATGGGGCTTTTTTTGCACATTTTCAGGGACGCGCCAGACCGGACGAGCGTTTTGCCGTGGGTGTGCTCGGTTTGCTCAGTGCCGGTGTGCTGGCTTTTATTGCACTGGCCTCCAATCCTTTTGAACGGCTTATCCCTGCGGTGGCTGAAGGACAGGGCCTTAATCCGCTTTTGCAGGACATCGGTCTGATTATCCATCCACCAATGCTCTACCTTGGCTATGTTGGCTTTGCCGTTCCCTTTGCCATGGCTATGGGCGGGCTGGCCAAAGGAAAGATTGACGCGGACTGGGCCAAGCGCACCCGGCCCTGGATGCTGATCGCCTGGGGCTTTATGACCTGGGGCATCGTGCTTGGCTCCTGGTGGGCCTATCGCGAACTTGGCTGGGGCGGGTACTGGTTCTGGGATCCGGTGGAAAACGCGTCTCTTTTGCCCTGGCTGGTGGGTGCGGCCATGGTGCATTCCACTTTGGTGCTGGAACGGCGCGGCGGCTTTCCGGGCTGGACGGTTTTGCTGGCGATTATCACTTTTTCGCTTAGCCTAATTGGCACATTTATAGTGCGTTCAGGCTTGTTGACGTCGGTGCACGCCTTTGCAGTGGACCCCACGCGGGGGCTGGCCATTCTGATTTACCTCACCGTTTCGATTGGCAGTGCGCTGGCGCTCTTTGCCATGCGTTCCAAAAGCTTTGAAGCCGATATTCGATTCACCCCAGCCTCCAGAGAAGCTTTGATTCTGATCAATAATCTGGTGATGAGTTCGGCGGCAGCGGCGATCTTCCTGGGTACGCTTTACCCGCTTTTCATTGACGCTATTGGGGCCGCGCCCCTATCCGTGGGCGCACCGTTTTTTGCCGCCACAGCCATACCCCTGTTCATAATCGGCATGTTGGCTATGGGGCTGGCCCCCCTGGCCATGTGGCGCAAGGGCACCATCATGCAGGCGCTTGGTCAAAGCCGATTTGCACTGGGCATTGCCTTGGCCGGTTCGGCACTGACCATAGCCCTCAAGCCCGGCAGCTTTATCGGCCCGCTGGCCGTTGGTGCGGCGCTCTGGGTTGGGGCGGGCACGCTGACTTATGGGGCAAAGCGGCGCAAGATGAAGTGGACGCTGGACCAGTGGGCCATGGTTATGGGGCATTTGGGGCTGGCCATTGCGGCGATCGGTATGGCCTCTACGGCGCTTTTCTCCACCGAGGTTAGCAAGGCGGTTAGTCCCGGCGAAATTACGCAATTGGGCGAAGTTTCGGCCCGTTTTGATGGCATAAGCAATATTGCCGGGCCAAATTTTACCGCCGAACGGGCGCAGATCAGCCTGCTGGACGCGCAAGGCAAGGTTGTTCGCACCCTTTACCCAGAGCGGCGGTTTTATCCGGCCAGCGGCATGCCGACGACCGAGGCGGCGATTGATTCGCACTTTCTTGGGGATTTGCACGTCACCGTGTCGGCTCTGACGGAAAAGGAAGGGCAGGTCACGGTTATCAAGGGCTGGGCCGTACGTCTTTTTTATCGTCCTCTGATTGGCTGGATCTGGGTAGGGGCGGCGCTGACGGGACTGGGCAGTCTGATCGGTGGTTTTGGCCTTGGCTGGCGTTATCGGCGCCGTATTCCACGGGTAAAACCAGTGTCGGAGGCTATTTCATGAAAGCCTTTATGGTTTTGCTGGCTGGCTTAATGCTCTGTGCCTTTGTTGCACCGGAACGGCCTCTGACTGACCCGGCGCAGGAAGCCCGCGCCCTTAATCTTTTCAAGGAGTTACGTTGCCCGACCTGTATTGCCCAATCGATCCATGATTCTAATGCGGATATTGCTGGGGATCTACGGGTCATTGTGCGCGAGCAGATTGAGCATGGGCGCAGTAATGCGCAAATCAAGGATTATCTGGTGGTGCGCTATGGCGATGTTATCCTGCTGCGCCCGCCGATGAAAACTGCCACTATGCCGTTATGGCTGGGGCCGTGGATTATCTTTATTCTGGGCGGGGGCCTTGTCTATGTGGTTATGCGGCGGCATCGCGCCCGGGCGGAATAAGCCATGCAGGACACGTCTTTTTCACCGCTGAGCCTGCGGGCCGAAGAGCTGGGGTGTGACCGGGCGGATAACCCTGTGTTTCGCGGTGTTTCTTTTAAGCTGGATCCCGGTGAAGCGTTGGTTCTGCGCGGCGATAACGGAGCCGGAAAAACCAGCCTTTTGCGCCTTGTCGCGGGTCTGTTGCCGCTTGCCGAAGGGGTGTTGCAAATCAAACCCGAAGGCGCGGACTGGCAGAACACATCCGCCAGCGGCCATATTGCCTGGCAAGGACACGAGGACGCCCACAAACAAGCCTTGAGCGTGTCGGAAAACCTGGCCTTCTGGGCCCGGATTCATAATCGCAAAACCAACATTGAAAATACGCTGGAACGCGTTGGTATCGCAAAATTATATTCGTTTCAGGTGGGGCGATTGTCGGCGGGGCAAAAGCGCCGTTTGGCACTGGCACGTCTGTTGGTGCAAGACCAGCCCTTGTGGTTGATGGACGAACCAACGGCGGCGTTGGATGGCAAAGCCGCTGCCCTTTGCGAAGCGCTGGTTGCGGACCATCTTCAGGCCGGTGGGATTGCGCTGATTGCCACCCACAGCGCCTTTGCACCCAAGGGCAGGGTTAGCGCCCTTAATCTGGTGGCGGCATGAGCTGGGGACAGACATTTTGGGCCATTCTTGGCCGGGATATGCGGATGGCGCGCCGCGCCGGTGGCGGCTGGGCGCAAGGGGCGGTGTTTTTCCTGTTGTTTATTTTGCTAGCCGCCTTTGCCATTGGGCCGGAAACCCGCGCACAGGGGCCGATTGCCCCGGCTTTGGTCTGGCTGGCGGCAGTGCTGGCCAGCCAATTATCGCTGGACCAGCTTTTTCGTGCTGATCTGGAGGACGGATCGCTGGATATTCTGGTGACGTCGGGGGCGAGCCTTAGCGCCATTGCGTCAGGCAAGACTGCGGCGCACTGGCTGGCAAGTTTTGCGCCAGTGACGGTGCTTTCGCCGCTGGCGGCCTTGATGCTGGGAGCGAAGGTGGAAACCCTGGTGCCATTAATGGCGTCATTGGCTATTGGCGGGCCGGCCTTTGTGTTTTTTGGGGCGATGGGGGCGGCGCTGGCTGCCGGGCGGGCCGGTGGTGGCCTGCTGGTACTTCTTCTTTCTGGTCCGTTGCTGGCCCCGCCACTGATTTTCGGGGCCGGGGTTATTCGCAATGGGGCGCTGGACAGCCCGGATATGAAATTACTGATGGCCAGCTCGCTGATGGCGCTGGTACTGTCGCCATTAATCTGCGCCGCAGCCTTGCGCGTCCATCTGGAGTAGGGTTCAAAAGATTATGTTTTCTTATTTTGCAAACCCGGAACGTTTCCAAAATCTGGCTAAATGGCTGGTGCCGCCACTTGGCGTGCTCGGCATTTTGGGCATTGCCGTTGGGTATATTGGTGGCCTCTTTATGGTGCCGGTGGATTATCAACAGGGCGAGGCGGTACGCATGATGTATGTGCATGTGCCGGCGGCTTGGCTGGCCTCCTTTGCCTATGCCTTTATGGCGATGGCCAGCCTGATCAGCTTCGTCTGGCGGCATAACCTTGCGGATGCGGCGGCCAAAGCGGCGGCGCCGCTTGGGGCGGCCTTTACCTTTCTGGCGCTGTTGACCGGCGCGCTTTGGGGCAAGCCCATGTGGGGTGCCTATTGGGTGTGGGATGCGCGCCTGACCTCTATGCTGGTGATGTTCTTTTTGTATCTGGGCTATATGGCGGTGCGCACCATTGTGCCGGACGAGATGCGCGCGGCGCGTCTTGCCGCCATTACCGCCATGGTTGGGGCAATCAATCTGCCGATTATCAAGTTTTCTGTGGACTGGTGGTCCAGCCTGCACCAGTCGGCGAGTGTGTTTCGGGCTGGGGGGTCAGCCATTGATGGATCAATGCTGTGGCCATTATTAATCGGGGCGCTGGGCTATACCGCGTTTTTTGGCTGGCTGGTGCTGGTGCAAATGCAAACCGAGCTGGATCAGCGCAAGACGGCGCGTCTGCAACGGCGCATAGCTGGTGCCCGGGTGTCGCGCCCCGAAGAGGCGCAACGGAGTATTGGTGATGACTGAACTTTTGGATATGGGGAAATATGGCGGTTTTATCTGGGCCTCGTACGGGGTATCAGCGCTGGTCATAGGCGGCCTGATGATCTGGATTTTGAACCAGCGCAGGGATGCCAAAAAGCGCCTTTATGCCGCACAGAACGCTTTGCAGGAGCATGAGGCCAAATGAGTCCATTATTTTTTGTACTTGCGGCTTTTCTGGTTATAGCCGTAACCCTGATGGCGGTGTCCGGGGCCGGGCGGTCGCGCCTTTTGGTGATCAGCGCCGCCGTGATGATCATTGGCGTTCTGACAAGCTATATCATGCTGGGCCGACCAGATATGACACGGCCACAGGCTGCATCGCCTGCGGTATTGCAAAGCCGGGCACTGGCTAAAATGGATGAAACGCGGGCCATATTGGAACGCAGCAAAGACGCCAGTATTAAAAACTGGACGGAACTGGCCAACCAGTATTGGGCACTGGGCCAGCCGGAAAAATCGGCGGAGGCTCTGGCGCTGGGCGCAAAAATTGCCAAAACCGAGGAGGAGCGCGATGGTCTTTTGGGCGCACAGGCACAGGCGCTCATCACTGCCAATGACAAAGTGGTGGGAGCCGAAGCACAAGCCTTATTCGAGGGCATTTTAGCGCGCAATTCGGACGATCTGCGCGCGCTTTTCTTTTTGGGACTGGCCGCAGAGCAGGCCGGGGACAAGGATAAAACCAAGACTTATTGGGGGCGGATTATCGACATTGCTCCCGAAGATACGCCGTGGCGCAAAACCCTGTTGGCCCGCATGGGGCAGGTGGGCACCGCGAAACCAGCGCAGAGCGCGGTCCCGGGTCCGGCAAAACCGCTGAGCCTGTCGGACGGGCCACAGCGCGATATGATTATGGGCATGGTGGGCCGCCTTGCCAAACGTTTGCAAAGCGAAGATGGCACAGCCGAAGACTGGGCCAAGCTGGGCCGCTCATACGGCGTGCTTGGCCGCTATGAAGAGGCGCTCATTGCCTATGACAAGGCGTTGGCGCACGCGCCAGAAAGTGCGGCTATCAAACAGGCCCGCGAGGCGATCGCCGCTCAAGAAAAATAGAGTATCCTCATGTGCGCCAATTACGGTTTTACCAACCTTCTAACCTGGACGACGCTGATTGATCTGGCGGGGCTGATGGCTGGGGCCGGGGCGTTAAATCTGCCTGAGGAAGAACGCTTTTTCCCGGGCGCCATGGCCCCCATTGTGGTCAATACCCCCAAAGGGCGGCTGGCCCGGCGGATGCATTGGGGGCTGGTGCCACCATTTTGGAACAAGCCGTTGGAGGCAAAGCGCTTTCCTACCTTCAATTATAACTCACGGGCTGATGACTGGCTGGAAAAGCCGAGTTTCCGCGAGGCTGTACGCCATCGGCGCTGCATCATTCCGGCGACGTATTTCGCTGAATATAGTGGCCCGGCGGGGGGCAAGACCGCCATCCCCTTTGGCCGGCCAGATGGCGCGTCCTTTGCCATGGCCGGGGTCTGGTGCAAATGGTCTGGCCTGCACAAGGGCGAGCAGGTGCAGATGAACACATTTTCCATGCTGACCACCGCCGCCAACGGGATTGTGCAGCCCATCCACCCCAAGGCCATGCCGGTGGTGCTGGACTGGGCCGATATTGGCCTGTGGATGGAGGGGCCGCTGGAGGACGCAATCAAACTTGCCACGCCCTGCCCGGATGAGGCACTGGTGCGGCTTGATTAAGCGCCATTGAGGCCAGCTTCCGATGGTTCGACAGGCTCACCATGAGGGCTATATATGCGCCTCATCTGTGAGCTTGTAGAAGGATGTGCCAAAAATCCAACAGGGTGTCATTACCCGACTTGTTCGGGTAATGACAATCAAGTTATTTACGTCATTCCGGCGTAGGCCGGAATCTATTGTGATGCATCAAGATGGGCCCCGGCCTTCGCCGGGGTGACGTTTGTAGTATTCCGTTATCTTTATAATTTTACCTTTATTCCTAATCGTGTATATTATCTAATTAAATCAAGAAAGTTGTACCATGACTGTTTTAGAGCAAGTTGAATATTTGATAGCACAACGCTCTCCAAAACCTCTTTGTGATGATTGCATTGCAAAATTATTAAAAATTACACCAAGGCAACATGCGAATCATAAAACGCGAATATTGGCTAAAAAACCAGCATTTGATCGCCGGGGTGACGTTTGTAGTTCATGTGGAAACACAAAATTGGTTATCAAGAAAACCTAGGGTTTCGAGCGAATGACAATTCAGTCTTCCTCAACAGGGCCAACCATTTCCCGATAGGCGTGCCAGGTGGCGTGCCCCATCATCGGGAAGACGAAAATCAACCCTATAGTACCCGTAACCAGCCCAAAGGCGGTATAAAGCGCAATCAGCCAAGCCCAGACCAGCATGGGTCCGGGGTGTTGCAACACCATACGAATGCTGGCTGAAATAGCGGTGATGGCATCCACGTGATGTTCCAGTAAGATCGGGATGGAAAGCGCGCTGACGGAAAATACAAAAAGTGCAATAATCAGACCCACTATGGTGCCGATGCTGGCCATGGTCAGACCCGCTTTGGTGCTGAACACGTAAGATGTAAAGTCCTGCAAGGCCAAAGAGTGCCCATTAGAAAAGAGCGCAAAGAGAAGGAGTGCCACCTGCATCCAGACAATAAAGGCCAGTGTCAGAGCCAATGCCACATAGGCCAGTTGCCGTGGCTCGGCAAAGCGTCTGGGAAAAATTACCGATAGATCAAGCGGTTTTCCCTCTTCATCGCGACGTGAAATCCCGTAAAGGCCAATGGCCAATAAAGGCGCCATCATAATGAAGCCACCGGCGGCGGCGGGGATAAGCGCCGCCCAGCCGAGCTTGAATAATGTGTACATCATCAACAGGCCACCAGCGGTAAACACAAAGCCATAACCAAGAGAATAAACAGGGTGGCGCAAAACCTCGTTATAACCAGCATTAAGCCAGCGCATGGGCGAAGCCATTGTCGGGGCGCGCAGGACCAGTTTGTCCATGTGCCGTATTTCTCTGGTGTCTGCCAGGTTTTCTGCCGATTTTGTGTTGGTCAAATGTGCCTCCCGGTTATTCTTTGCGCAAACAGTAGCAAAAAAACTTGCAGGCTAAAAGCATCTCTCTAAAGTGAACGATGTTAACTTAGGGCGTAGAGGTAAAAATGGCGCAATTTGATTTTGATCTTTCAGGAAAAATCGCCTTTGTAAATGGGGCGTCACGGGGCATTGGCGCGGCTGTGGCCCACGGCCTGGCAGCGCGCGGCGCGCATGTTATTTGCGCCAGTCGCAAGCTCGATGGGTGTTCGCAAGTCGCACAAAGCATCATCGAATCAGGGGGCAAGGCCGAGGCTTTGGCCTGTCACGCCGGACATATGGACCAGATCACCGCCGCCATTGAGCATGTGCGCCGCGAACATGGGCGGCTGGATATTCTGATTAATAATGCCGCCACGAACCCCTATTTTGGCCCGGCAACAGACACGCCGGAGGGGGCGTTTGATAAAACCATAGAGGTAAACTTAAAAGGGCCGTTTTTCTTTTGCGCCCAGGCCATTCCCCTGATGAAAGAGGGCGGCGGCGGGGCCATTGTCAATGTGGCCTCGATCAATGCAATTGAGCCGGGGCTTTATCAGGCGGTCTATTCCATGACCAAGGCGGCCCTGATCAATATGACCAAGGCGCTGGCCAAGGAAAATGCTCGCGATAAAATCCGCGTCAATGCACTGCTACCCGGCTTTACCGACACCAAAATGACCGCTGTGTTTAAGGCCGATGAGGATAATCTGAAGGCCATGCTGGACGAGAATGTGCCTTATAATCGCATGGCCCAGCCTGATGAAATGGTGGGCGCGGTTCTGTATCTGGTTTCCGATGAGGCATCCTACACCACTGGGGCGCAGATTGTCGTCGATGGGGGGTATCTGCTTTGAGCGTGGAAAACATCTCTATCGAGGTTCGCAAGGGTGAAGAGCTGGATGTTGCCGCTGTTGATGCTTGCCTGAAGGCCAATATTGATGGCTTAAGCGGCACGCCGGTTATCCGCCAATACCCCTCTGGGGCTTCCAATTTAACCTATGCGGTCAATTATCCGGGCCGTCCACTGGTTCTGCGCCGTCCGCCCAGTGGTTCAAAGCCAAAATCTGGCCATGATATGGGCCGCGAATATCGCATTATGAACGCTCTTAAAGACGTTTACGCGGTGCCAAAGACAGAGTTTTATACCGAAGATACCAGCATTATCGGCGCGCCGTTTTATGTAATGGAAAAGTCCGAAGGCGTATTGGTCAAAGGCGATTTTCCCAAGGAATGGGGATGGGGCGCGGCAGAGGGCCGCAAGCTCTGCACCGCGTTTTTTGACAAGCTGATTGATCTTCACGCCATTGATTATAAAGCCGTGGGTCTTGGCGATTTTGGCAAGCCCGAAGGCTATGTGGAGCGCCAGATTATGGGCTGGGACCGCCGCTATGACCGGGCGCGCACCCCCGATGTGGATGCCTTTGATGATGTGCGTAGGTGGCTAAAAGATAATATTCCGGCGATTGAGCACGCCCCGGCCATTCTGCATGGCGATTTTCGCATTGATAATATGATTTTGGACGCGCAAAACCCGTTTGAAATTCGCGCTGTGCTTGATTGGGAAATCTCGGCCCTTGGCGATCCTCTGATGGACCTTGGCAATACGCTGGCCTATTGGACCGAGGCGGGCGACCCAGAGAGTATGCGGGCGCTGGCGCGCCAGCCAAGCTGGGCGCCGGGCATGATGAACCGCGCGCAAGTGCTGGAATACTATGCCCAAAAAACAGGCCGTGATGTCAGCAATTTCTCGTTTTACTATGCCTATGGCATCTGGCGGCTGGCGGTCATTTTGCAACAAATTTATTACCGTTTTTATCACGGACAGACCAAAAATGCGGCCTTCGCCAATTTTGCGCAAGGGGTGAATGGTCTGGGGCAATATTGCCGGTCCGTCATAGAGAAAGCGTGATGGTGAGGTTTGAATATCAACAAGATGTCATCACCCGATTTATTCGGGTGATCCAGTTTTGCCCGCATCGGCCTTACTGGATTACCGGGACAAGCCCGGTAATGACAGCTTTAGCCTACAAATGGAGAATTTAGTTGAGCGATTTAGAAACTTTCCGTATTGAAACTCGCGCCTGGCTGGAAGAAAACTGCCCGGATGACATGCGCAAACCTATGCGATCCGAAGCGGACGCCTGTTGGGGCGGGCGCAATGTTGAGTTTTCCTGCGACGCGCAAAAAATCTGGCTGGAGCGCATGGGGGCCAAAGGCTGGACTGCGCCGGAATGGCCAAGTGAATATGGCGGCGGCGGGCTTTCCCGCGAACAGGCCAAAATCCTCAAAGAAGAAATGAACGCCATCAAGGCGCGCAGTCCGCTGATTAGCTTTGGCATCTGGATGCTGGGGCCGGCACTTTTAAAATATGGCTCTGAGGCGCAGAAAAAACATTATCTGCCGCAAATCACCCGGGGTGAAATTCGCTGGTGTCAGGGCTATTCCGAACCGGGCGCCGGGTCTGATCTGGCGTCATTGCAAACCCGTTGCGAAGACAAGGGCGATCATTTTGAGGTCACCGGCCAAAAGGTCTGGACGTCATATGCGGACAAGGCAGACTGGATTTTCTGCCTGGTACGCACCGACCGCGAAGCAAAAAAGCATTTAGGCATTTCCTTCATCCTGTTTGATATGCAAAGCGAAGGGGTCAGCACCAGGCCGATCACGCTGATCTCCGGGCGATCGCCGTTTTGCGAGACCTTCTTTGATCAGGTTAAAGTGCCCAAGGAAAACCTTATTGGTACACTAAACAAGGGCTGGGACATTGCCAAATATCTGCTGACACACGAGCGCGCCATGATTGGCGATGCCGGCGATGGCGGCATTGGTGGCCGCTCGATCGGGCAAATTGCGGTCGATAGTTTGGGCTCAGACGCCCAAGGGCGCTTGGCTGATCAGGCCTTGCGGGCGGATCTGGCGCGGGCCGAGATTGATGGCTGGTCGTTTATGCTGACCATGGAGCGCATGAAAGACGAGGCAAAAGCGGGGCAGGGTATTGGCGCGCGCTCGTCCATGTTAAAATATTATGGCACCGAGCTGAACAAGCGTCGCTATGAGCTGCTGATGGCCTCCAAAGGCCATGCGGCCCTGGAATGGGAAGGCGAGGCCAACCGCGATGGGGAATTGCCTCGGGCATGGCTGCGCACCAAGGCCAATTCCATTGAGGGTGGCACGTCCGAAGTGCAATTGAACATTATTTCCAAACGTATTTTGGGCCTTCCGGCGTCTTAAGGAACATTGTTATGGCATTGGTATTAAACGAAGAAGAACAAATGCTGCGCGATGCGGCTAAAGGGTTCTTGAGTGAGAAAGCACCCGTCAGTGCGTTTCGTAAATTACGTGATGATGACGACCCGCTGGGCTGGTCCCGCGCATTGTGGACACAAATGGCCGACATGGGCTGGGCTGGCATTTTGGTACCGGAAAGCTATGGCGGCATTGATTACGGCATGGTGGGCGCGGGCCTGATTGCGCAAGAAATGGGCCGCAACCTGACCGCCTCGCCTTTTATCAGCACCGCCTTGATGGCCGTCACTGCTTTGCGGGAAGGTACGGACGAGCAAAAGCAAAAATGGTTGCCGGGCATCGCGACAGGCAAAACCATTATTGCTATGGCGGTGGATGAAGGGGTGAAACATGACCCGGCCAAAACTGCGCTGAGCGCCGTCGCCCATGGCAATGGCTATCGCCTTAACGGCGAAAAATCTTATATCATAGACGGGTTTGACGCTGATGCGTTGATCGTCGCGGCGCGCACGTCGGGCGAGGTGGGGGACGAAGCCGGAATTTCGCTTTTTATTGTGGAAAAAGACGCTGCCGGGATGAGCTCGTCGCGCACCAAATTGCTGGACGCGCGCAATTATGCTCACACAGAATTCAAGGACGTGGGCGTGGCGGGCGATACGCTGATCGGCACACTGGATGATGGCTTTGCGCTTCTGGAAAGGGTGCTCAATGTGGGCCGGGTTGGCCTTGCCGCCGAGATGCTGGGCGCGTCCGAACAAAGCTTTGACATGACCATGGACTATATCAAGGAACGCAAACAATTTGGTACCCGTGTGGGGGCGTTTCAGGGCCTGCAACACCGCTCTGCGCATTTGTATTCCGAGATTGAACTGGTTAAATCGGCGGTGCTGAAGGCCTCGCAAATGTTTGGCGAATCCCCTGAAATGGCCGGCGCAGGCGCAGCTTTGGCCAAGGCCAAGGCCGGGGAAGTGGCTATTTTGGCGGCCAATGAAGCAGTGCAAATGCACGGCGGCATCGGCATGACCGATGAATATGACATCGGCTTTTATATGAAGCGCGTCCGCGCGGCGCAGGAACTTTTGGGCGATTACGCCTTTCAGGCCAATCGTTTGGCCGTTTTACGAGGATTTTGATGATGGATTTAGGCATTTCAAAAAAGGTTCAGCCCTTGCTGGATCAGGTGCGTTCCATGGTGCGTAACGACATCATGCCGCTGGAAGAAGAATACTTTGCAGAAGTGGGCACTGCGCCCGGTGGCGAGCGTTTTGTCTTCACCCCGCGCCAGGAAGAAATCCGCGAAAGCCTGAAAGACAAAGCCAAAAAGCTAGGCTTGTGGAATTTCTGGCTGACAGACTCGAAACACGGCTATGGCCTCTCCACCGTGGAATACGCTCATCTGGCCGAAGAAATGGGCTGGTCCCATATGGCCCCTGAGGTGTTTAACTGCGCTGCGCCAGACACTGGCAATATGGAAGTGATCGAGCGATACGGCAACCAAGAGCAAAAGGATAAATGGCTGAAACCCTTGCTGGAAGGCAAAATCCGYTCGGCCTATGTGATGACYGARCCTGAYGTGGCCTCRTCGGATGCCACCAATATTTSYATGCCWGCKGTGCTGRAARAYGGCMAWTGGGTSATGAAYGGCGAAAARGTSTGGTCATCAGGGGCCGGTGATCCGCGTTGCGAAATTTATATCGTGATGGTGAAAACCAAYCCCGAAGGCCCGCGCCATGCCCAGCATTCSATGATGMTRGTSCCTGCCAATACGCCSGGCATYGAAAAAGTGCGCGCCATGCAAATMTTTGGKGCCGATGATGCSCCGCACGGGCATTTGCACYTGCGCTTTACCAATGTGAAAGTGCCSSAAGAYCACATCATTGCCGGACCCGGKCGYGGCTTTGAAGTGGCGCAAGGGCGTCTTGGCCCTGGCCGTATTCACCATTGYATGCGGGCCGTGGGGCAGGCSGAACGGGCGYTGGAGCTGTTGTGCAARCGCTCGGTYAGYCGCRYYGCCTTTGGCCGCCCTCTGGCCAAACTTGGCGCGAATTACGATATTATCGCCAATTGCCGCATCGAGATCGAACAAACCCGGCTATTGTGCTTAAAAGCGGCCTGGATGATGGACACGCGCGGCGTGAAAGAGGCGCAAACCTTTATCTCGATGATCAAGGTGGCCGCACCGTCTGTGGCTCTGAAAGTAGTGGACGAGGCCATTCAAATGCATGGCGGTTTTGGCGTTAGTCAGGACACACCATTGGCCGGTATGTGGACGGCGCTGCGCACTTTGCGCTTTGCCGATGGCCCCGATGCGGTGCACCGTATGCAGGTGGCACGTCAGGAATTGCGCCATTATGTCAACGAAAAGGTGTGAGGAACGTGTCAGAACTCTTTGATATAGCGGGAAAAACCGTCCTCATCACTGGCGGCGCATCGGGCATAGGCCTGATGGCGTCCCGCGCTTTTGCCGCCGCCGGTTGCACCGTCATGATTGCCTCGCGCAAAGGGGCGGTATGCGAAGGGGCCGCAGCCTCCATTAACGAGGAAATGGGCCGCGACTGCGCCTTTGGCTTTGCTGCTGACCTCGCCTCGGACGAGGGTGTTGCCTCTGTGGTTAAGGCTGTATCAGCCCGATCCGACACGCTGGACATTCTGATGAACAATGCCGGGGCCACCTGGGGCGCACAATTAGGCGAATTTCCCCGCTCCGGCTGGGACAAGATCATGAACGTCAATGTCACTGGCGTTTTTATGCTGACACAGGCGCTTCTGCCTCTGCTGGAACGCGCGGCCAGTGCGGCGGACCCTTCGCGCATTGTCAATGTTGGCTCGGTCGTGGGCCATCGTGCTGTGGGTAATAATGCCTATTCCTATACGGCATCCAAGGCGGCGGTGCATCATCTGACCAAAGTGCTGTCGAATGAATTGGCGGCGCGCCATATTACCGTCAACGCCATTGCGCCCGGGCCTTTCCCATCGCGCATGATGGCGTTTGTCACCGAAAATGAAGAACTGGCGGCGTTGGCCCGTGCCGATGTGCCTTTGGGCCGTCTGGGCGAGCCAGACGATGTCGCCGGTGTGTTACAGTTTTTGTGCAGTCGCGCCGGGGCCTATATCAATGGGGCCATTATTCCGCTGGACGGCGGCATGTCGGCCAAACCGTAAAGGAAAGAAATCATGGTAAAAATCGTTTCAAAAGAAGAGCTTTTGGCATCTGGTGGCAAGGATTTGGGCCATTCAGACTGGTTTGAGATTGATCAGGCGCGCATTAACGCCTTTGCCGATGCCACACTGGATCATCAATTCATCCATATCGACCCGGAGGCGGCGGCCAAGACACCTTTTGGCGGCACCATTGCGCACGGGTTTCTGACCCTGTCCATGCTGCCCTTTCTGATGAAGGATCTAACTATGATCCCGGAAAACGTGATGATGGGGGTCAATTACGGCTTTAACTCCTTGCGGTTTTTAAACCCGGTGGCGGTCAATTCCAAAATCCGCGCCGCCGCGACCATCAAAGAGGTGATCGAGAAAAAGCCAGGGCAATTCCTCGTAACCTATAGCATCACCATCGAGATTGAAGGGGCCGCCAAGCCTGCTTTGGTTGCCGAATGGCTAGCCATGAGCTTTACGGGATAAGCGTAATTCTTCCTCTCCCCTGCGGGGAGAGGATTGAGGTGAGGGGGCCTGAAAGGCGTTAGATTTACTATCTGCTGACACCCCTCATCCCAACCTTCTCCCTTGGGGAGAAGGGGCAAAAAAATCCCTCATCCTGAGCTTGTCGAAGGATCAGGGAAACAGATTTAACGAGCAAGGAACAAAGAAAATGAGTATTCGATTTGATGACCGCGTTGCCATAGTCACCGGCGCAGGCAATGGCCTTGGGCGCACCCACGCTTTGGGTCTGGCGGCGCGCGGGGCCAAGGTTTTGGTCAATGATCTGGGCGGTGCCCGTGATGGCACGGGTGGCTCGCTCTCTGCCGCTGAAACCGTGGTTGAGGAAATTAAAGCCGCAGGCGGTGAAGCCATCGCCAATGGGGCCAATGTGACCAAGGCCGACGAGGTCGAAGCCATGGTCAAGCAGGCCATGGACACATGGGGCCGGGTGGACATTCTGGTCAATAATGCCGGGATTTTGCGCGATAAAACCTTCCTGAAAATGGAACTTTCCGACTTTCAAATGGTCATCGATGTGCACCTCATGGGCTCGGTCAATTGCACCAAGGCAGTATGGGAAATTATGCGCGAACAGGGCTATGGCCGTATCGCCATGACCACCTCGTCTTCTGGGTTGTACGGTAATTTTGGCCAGGCCAATTATGGCGCGGCCAAATTGGGCCTTGTGGGCTTTATGAATACTCTGCATCTGGAGGGGGCCAAATATGACATTCGCGTCAATGCACTGTCTCCGGTGGCCGGTACGCGCATGACAGAAGACATTATGCCCCAGGAAGTGCTGGACGTGATGACCCCCGAATCTGTCTCTGTTGGCCTGATTTATCTGGTCAGTGAAGATGGTCCACGGCGCACCATTCTTGCGGCTGGTTCTGGTGGTTATGCCTGTGCCAGAATTACCGAAACGCCGGGAATTTACCTGAAACCAGAGGACCAGTCTCCGGAAAATATCGCCGCCCAGTGGGATGCGATTACCAACCCGGATGGTGCTGAAGAATACACCATGGGCGGTCAGCAATCGATGAAATTTCTATCCGAAGCCAGCAAGGCTCTGGGACTGGATTTGAAACGATGAAGGCGGTTATTTGCAAAGAATACGGCGATTATCACGATCTTGCCTTTGAGCAGATGGATGATCCAACACCCGGCCCCGGTCAGGTCTGCATAGATGTACGCGCGGCGGGTTTAAACTTTCCGGACCTTCTTCTGGTGCAGGGGCTTTATCAGATGAAGCCGCCAACGCCGTTTGTGCCGGGCGCGGAATGCGCCGGTGTGATCAGTGCGCTAGGCGAGGGCGTTAGCCGCTTTGCCGTGGGCGACCGGGTGATTGCGTACACCATGAATGGCGCGTTTGCGCAAAAGGTCGTGGTGGCGGAAGCCTCGCTGGCGCGGCTTCCCGAAGGTATGGACTTTGATGTGGGCGCGGGCATCACCACCACCTATGCTACCTCCTATTATGCCTTAAAACAACGCGCCAATTTGCAGGCCGGTGAAAGCCTGGCCGTATTGGGCGCAGCGGGCGGTGTTGGTCTGGCGGCGGTGGAACTCGGCGCGGCCATGGGGGCCAAGGTTATTGCCTGTGCCAGCACCCAAGACAAGCTGGACCTGACGGCAACTCACGGCGCCACCAGCCTGATCAATTATGAAAAGGACGAGCTGAAAGCCGCGCTTAAAGAGGCCACCGGCGGCAAGGGTGCAGACGTGATCTATGATCCCGTTGGCGGCAAATACGCCGAGCCAGCGCTGCGGGCCATTGGCTGGAACGGGCGTTATCTGGTGATCGGCTTTGCCGCTGGCGATATTCCCAAAATTCCGCTTAATCTGGTGCTCTTGAAAACCGCGTCTATCGTTGGTGTGTTCTGGGGGGCCTGGGCCATGCGTGATCCCAAAGCCCATGCGCAGAACATGAAAGAGATTTTTGATTTCTATAAGCAAGGTAAAATCAAGGCAACGGTGACAAAACGCTATGCGTTCGCAGATTTTATGGGCGGCTTTGATGCGTTGGCCAAACGCGAAGCCAAAGGCAAATTGGTCCTTGTATCGTCCTGATTTGTCCTTGATCCGCCCACAATTGTACCCGGTAATGCGCACATGAATAATCAACAGACAGTGCCAGATTTCACCGATGTGAAGGCCGCTCATGCGCGACTTAAAGGGCGTGTGGTGCGCACGCCGTTATTGCGATGCGCCGCGCTGGACGCGGCAGTGGGGCGGCCTGTGTTCGTCAAGGCGGAATGCCTGCAAACCACCGGCTCGTTCAAATATCGCGGGGCCAGCAACCGCATTATGCAATTGGCGGAACACGAGCGGGCCGCCGGTGTGGTGGCCTATTCGTCCGGCAATCATGCCCAGGGGGTGGCCGCCGCCGCCGCCGAAGCCGGGGTGCCGGCCCTGATCGTCATGCCCAAGGATGTACCGGCGGTAAAATCTGATGGGGTGAAGGCGCGGGGCGCACAAATCGTTTATTATGACCGTATCAGTGAGAACCGCGAGGAGATTGCGGCGCGCATTGCCAAAGATCGTGGTGCGGTTCTGGTCCCCCCCTATGAAGACCCCATGGTCATTGCCGGGCAGGGCACGGCAGGCATGGAATGTGCCGAGCAATGCCAAGAATTTGGGGTGGAGCCAGAGGCTCTGATCGTCAATGCCGGGGGCGGCGGCCTGACGGCGGGCATTGCGCTCGCCTGTGAGGCGCTCTACCCGGATGCCAAGCTCTATACTGCAGAACCCGATGGCTTTGATGATCACAAACGCTCATTTGCGGTGGGCCAAAAACAGCGCAATACCAAGCTGTCCGGTTCAGTTTGCGATGCACTTTTGACGCCGGAACCGGGCGATCTGACCTTTGCCATCAATAAACGCCTTGTCAGTGCCGGTCTTAGTGCCAGCGACGACGATGTATTTGCCGCCATGCGCTTTGCCTTTCGCCATTTAAAAATTGTTTTGGAACCCGGCGGAGCTATGGCATTGGCCATCGCGCTCAAAGGTCTGGTGCCTGGCAACGGTCCATTGTGCGTGCTGGCCACCGGCGGCAATGTTGACCCGGCGCTGTTCGCGCGGGTGATCACGGCTTGAGGGGAATTATTTAACTCATGTTTTTTCTTTTGCCCTTAAATTACGCCTAAAGTTTGCGTTTTTACCCCTTAATTTCCCTTAATTGACCCTTAATTGACCCTCTTTTACCCCCTAAAACGGGGATAAGTTTGGTTTATGCGCGGGCACTGGTGAAGCCATAGAATAGCGCAATTTACCTGTTGGTTTTGCATTAGCGTTATGGCCATAATCACCTCTTGCGCCGCCCCGGCATTCGCGCTTAGCTCCGCTTCATGTTTCGAGGGGGTGGGTTTGCATAAATTCCGGTTCTGGACAGCCACCGCTGTGGTGATTGCCAATATGATTGGTACAGGTGTCTTCACCAGCCTTGGCTATCAGTTACAGGATATCAGATCACCATTCGTGTTGATGATGTTGTGGATTGTTGGTGGCATTACAGCCCTTTGCGGCGCCATGAGTTATGCTGAGCTGGGGGCCGCACTGCCCCGCTCTGGCGGTGAATATAACTTTTTGGGGAAAATATATCACCCTGCGGCAGGTTTCGTTTCGGGCTGGATGTCGGCTTTGATCGGCTTTGCCGCGCCCACCGCACTGGCCGCGATCACCTTTGGCACCTATTTTGTGTCTGTCCTGCCCGAGGCCGGGTCTGGTCCCTGGGTGGTCAAGGCGCTGGCCGCCACACTGGTGCTGGTTATGACCGTGGTGCATGCCAGTACACACCGCAATAGCGGCAACACGCAAGTTGTCTTTACCGCCTTAAAAATCGTTCTGATCTGCCTTTTTTGCGCCGCAGCCCTGATCATGGTGCCCATGCCACAGCCGATCAGTGTATTGCCCGCCAAGGGGGATGCGGACCTGATGTTTGGCGGCGCCTTTGCCGTCTCGCTGATCTATGTCAGCTATGCCTATACCGGCTGGAATGCCGCTACCTACCTTAGCGGCGAAGTGGAAAACCCCCAGCGCATTTTGCCTTGGGTATTGTTCACCGGCACGGCGCTGGTGATGGTGCTCTATGTGTTGCTGAATTACATGTTTTTACGCGTTGCGCCCATGGACGCGCTGGTCGGCAAGCTGGAGATCGGCTTTATCGCCGCGCAATACGCCTTTGGGGAAATTGGGGCGCGCATGGTAGGTCTGATACTGGCCTTGCTACTGGTGTCCACCGTCAGCGCCATGACGTTGGCCGGGCCACGGGTGCTGCAAGTACTGGGCGAGGATTTTCGTATTTTTGCGCCTTTGGGCAAAACCAATAAAGACGGTATTCCGGTGGCGGCGATCTGGTTTCAGTCCATACTGACGCTTGTTTTTATCATCACGTCCAGCTTTGAAAGTATTTTGGTGTTTTCAGGCATGTTACTGGCGTTAAACAGTTTCGCGGCGGTGCTGGGCCTTTTTGTCATGCGCTGGAAACAGCCAGACCTTGCGCGCCCCTACCGGGTTTTTGCTTATCCCGTAACGCCTTTGGTGTTCCTGTTCCTGATAGGCTTTACGCTGGTCTATGTGGGGATCAGTCGGCCCATGGAGGCCTTGTTCTCGCTAGCTATTGTGGTTTCTGGTCTGGCCTTTTATGCCATGACCAAGGTGATGGATCGTCGGCGCGCCGCAAAGTTATGAACTGCATTTCACTGTGATGTGAGTGGTCAACACGCTGGGAAAATGCCACACAACAACTGGTCGTAAACCGCATCAGATTTTTTCTCTGATGACAGCTAGAGCACACTGTGATGACGATTGTCCAAACCACCAGATTACAACCAGATTTAGCCTATACACCGCAAATCGCCGCCGAAATGGCCCCGCTCTACGAGAAGGTCAGAAGCGTGATCGCGCCTATGGAATGGCCGATTTACGCACCACTTATCCGGGCCATCAACCAGCTTAAAAAAGAACGCGGCGCGGTCATTCTGGCCCATAATTACCAGACGCCGGAAATCTTTCACGGGGTGGCTGATATTGTAGGCGACTCGCTACAATTGGCACGCGAGGCCGGCAAAGCGGATGCAAATATTATCGTGCAATGTGGTGTGCATTTTATGGCGGAAACGTCAAAATTGCTTAACCCGGAAAAAACGGTGCTGATCCCTGATCTTGGGGCCGGGTGTTCACTGGCCGAATCTATAACGCCAGCGGATGTGCGGGCCTTGCGTCGCCAATATCCGGGCGTGCCGGTGGTGACCTATGTGAATACCAGCGCCGCCGTAAAGGCCGAATGTGACATCTGTTGCACGTCGTCCAATGCGGTCAAAGTGGTCGAATCGCTGGGCAGCGAGCGGGTCATTTTGGTGCCAGATGAGTTTCTGGCACAGAACGTCAATGCCATGACCGATGTTGAGGTGATTGCCTTCTCCGGGCGCTGTGAAGTGCACGAGCGCTTCAGTGCGAAGGAAATCCGTGATTACCGGACTGGCTTTGATGGTCTAAAGGTGATTGCCCACCCCGAATGCCCCCCCGAAGTGCTGGCCGAGGCAGACTTTGCAGGCTCGACCGCAGGCATGATCGCCTGGGTAAAAGAGCATCAGCCCGAAAAGGTGATGATGGTGACCGAATGCTCGATGAGTGATAATGTGGCTGTTGAAAACCCCAATGTTGAGTTCATTCGCCCGTGTAATCTGTGTCCACATATGAAGAAAATTTCTTTGCAAAATATACTGGATGCCTTGCTGTTCGATCAACATGAAGTGCTCATCGACCCACAGATCGCGGCCCCGGCGCGCCGGGCCGTGGAACGCATGATGGCCGTGAGGTAAAGCCATGCCCCTGTCACCGCCCCCTGATCTGGTGTTGCTGCCCATGATTCAACGCGCCCTTGATGAAGACCTTGGCCTTGGCGGCGATGTGACCAGCATGGCCCTGATTGATGCAGATCAGCAGGCCAATGCGGCGATTATCGCACGATCGGCAGGGCGCGTTGCAGGCTTGCCATGTGCGCGTTTATGCTTTGCCCAGATAGACGACACGGTGCGTTTTGAAAGCGTGGTCGCTGATGGTGCGGATGTAAGCGCGGGTGAGGTGGTGGCGCGCCTTTCTGGCCCCACGCGTTCACTTCTGGCAGGCGAGCGCGTGGCCCTGAACTTTCTGGGCCATTTGAGCGGTATTGCCACACACACACAGGCCATGGTGACAAAGCTGGAGGGCACGAAGGCGCGGCTATGCTGTACGCGCAAGACATTGCCGGGCCTGCGCGTAGTGGAAAAATATGCGGTGCGCGCCGGGGGCGGGGTCAATCACCGCTTTGGTTTGGGCGATGCCATTCTGATCAAGGACAACCATATTCTTGCCGCTGGCGGCGTTGAAAATGCGCTTAAAAGCGCCCGTGCTCATGCCGGTCACATGACCAGGATCGAGATTGAAGTGGATACGCTGGCACAGCTAAACGCGGCCCTGCCACACAAGCCTGATGTGATTATGCTGGACAATATGGACATTCAAATTTTGCGGCAAGCTGTTGTTATAATAGATAACAAGGTCATATCCGAGGCTTCTGGCGGGGTATCATTGCAGACGATCGCGGCGATCGCGGCCACCGGGGTGGATATGATTTCAACCAGCGCCATCACCATGAGCGCCCCGGCGCTGGATCTGGGGCTGGATTTTGTTTCGTGAGCAAAACCATCTGTGATATACGTCCCTGATGCGACCACCACTTTATATCCATATATCCATGCGCTAAAAGAGGACCTGGAAAGCTGGATCCATGACGGGCTGGTGCCCGAAAAGAGCCGCAGCGTCATTTTAGTATCCTAATTTAAGGTTCAAACCCTCCGCCTTGAGGCGGAAGAGGCTTCAGCCGTTCTGTGTCATAGTCTTTCTCCATAAAATGAACATCGGCAGAGCCGGTATATGTTCATTTTATGGAGAAAGACTATGAGTTACCGGACAGGCAGTCACACCGTTTTTCATCATCGCTATCATATTATCTGGGTTCCCAAATACCGTTACAAGGTATTGCGTGGGGCAATCCGTGAGCGGGTGCGCGAGATTATCCGCTAGGTATGTTCCGAGATAAGAGTGCGCATTATCAGGGGGATATTGTCGATAAACCATATGCATATGTTTGTAGACATACCGCCCCATATTTCGGTCAGCAAATTTGCACAACAGGTCAAAGGAAGATCATCGCGCAAGATACAGCAGGAATTTCCGGCCTTGCGCAAACGCTATTGGGGCCGCCGGTTTTGGGCGCGTGGATATTTCTGCACCACCAGCGGCAAT
>NVVV01000040.1 GCA_002733495.1 Robiginitomaculum sp. | reverse complement strand
AGATGCGCCGCCGTTTCTGTCCAGACATCTTTTGACGAGGCAAGACCGGGAATGAACAGCAAAGCCGGGCCACTGCCTTCATGGCTGACCTCTATCCAACTATCGGTGCCCGCCCGGGCAGAGGGCGCGAAAGCGGCCAGCGTCAGGGACGCTATCAGGCCGAGGAACAGGGGTTGTAGCTTCATTTGTCTATCTCCATTGATATTATGTAAATGTTCCTTTACGTTATTATTTGGATATATGTCAAGCGTACATGACACATGCGCACGGGCGTGGCCTTTTCTTGATGGGAAAAGGTTTGGCGCAATGGGAAAATATTTGGCACAATGGAAAAAGTTTTGGAGATTTTATGCGTCTTTTTTCTGCTCTGCCCATCCCTGATAACGCCGCGCAATCCTTGCTGGGATTGCAACACGGCGTGCCGAATGCCCATTGGCGTCCCCGGGAAAATCTGCACATCACCTTGTGCTTTTACGGGGAAGTGAAAGACCCGATGGCGATCAAGGCGCTGGATGAAGAGCTGGCCAGCATAAATGCCCCGGCCTTGCATATAGAAATGGGCGAGGGGGGAATGTTTGGTGGTAAAACACCGCGCGCATTGTGGATGGGCATTGCCAATAATCCGGCGCTGATGGCCCTGGCCGAGGCCTGTAAAGTTGCGGCGCAAAGGGCCGGCATCGCGGTGGAGCGGCGCAGCTATACCCCACACATCACGCTGGCCTATTGCCGGGGTACCACGGATGCGCAGGCCGCGCGCTATCTGGAGCAGTTATCAGGCTTTCGTGCCCCGGCTTTTGAGGTCGATCATTTCACCCTTTATCGCAGTAAATTAGGCACGGACCCCGCGCGCTATATCCCAAAGGCGCATTACGCGCTGGGCGGTGAAGACTGGCCATGAAAGGCCGCGCGGTTGGGCATTAACACCCAAAGCACGATCGCGATCAGAAAAAGCGCCGGAATATCGCCCCACATATTAGGCAGTTCGGCAGGGTCGAGAATGGATTGCGTCACCATGATCAGGCCATGCACGAGATTGGACACAATGGTGAACCAAAGCAGGCTGCGATTAGAGAGCGGATCTTGCGCTGCCAGCAGTAAAAAAACGCCGAGCGTGGCGTAAATGCCCATGATCATTTGTTCGTATTCGGGCTGGCGCGGCCCCCATGTCCAGCTTTCGGGCATTAATTTCATCATGGCATAAATGCCAAAAATATAAATCAGCCCCACAATAATCAGAACAATTCTTAGGGCTTTGACTTTGGTTTCAACGGTCATGGCTTCCCCACTGATCCTAAAAAGTAAACGGCGTTCGAAAAGTTATCAGGTTTTACTGGATTTCTTGTGCTCAACATTGCACCATGGTGGCAAAAGTACAGACATCATAACAGGGGAATCAAATGAAATTTAAAAAGGCATATGCCAGTGCAGCGGTTTTGGCGCTAATCCTTGCCGGGTGCGGCGATCAGAGCCAAACCTCTTCTCCTTCTTCTGAGGCGACGGCCCAGAAAGACAGCTATCAGAAAGTACTGCAGACCCAATTGCTGGACGCCAAACCCGGCGACGTGATTGAAATTCCCGAAGGCTTTTTTGCCTTTGACCGCTCTTTGTCGCTAACCGTGGATGGCGTGACCGTTCGCGGGGCCGGTCATGACAAGACCATTTTGTCGTTTAAAAACCAGATTGCCGGGGCCGAGGGTTTTCTTGTCACGGCCAGTGATTTCACCATTGAAAACCTGGCCATTGAAGATGCCAAGGGCGACGCGCTGAAAATCAATGAAGGCAAGAATATTACCATTCGCGGGGTGCGCACCGAATGGACCAATGGCCCGGATGTCAATAACGGCGCCTATGGCATTTATCCGGTGCAGACGACAAACGTACTAATCGAAGACAGCATTGCCATTGGGGCGTCGGACGCCGGCATTTATGTCGGCCAGTCCAAAAACATCATTATGCGCCGCAACCGCGTCGAATATAACGTCGCCGGGCTGGAGGTCGAAAACTCGATCAATGCGGATGTGTATGACAATATCGCCACCAACAATACCGGCGGCATACTGGTCTTTAACCTGCCCAATCTGGAACAGCGCGGCGAACAAACCCGCGTGTACAACAATAAGGTATTTGAAAACAATTTGAAAAACTTTGCCCATAAGGGCGCGATTGTCTCCACCGTTCCGGCGGGCACCGGCATTATTGTCTATGCCAATGACCGGGTGGAAATTTTTGATAATGAGATCAAAAACAACAAGACCACCAACATCGCCATTGCCAGTTATTATTCGGTTGGCGAGATGAGCGAGCGCGGCGTCAAGGCCAGCTTTGACCCCTATCCCGAAGGCATCTTCATCCATGGCAACACCTTTGAAGGCGGCGGCAATTCCCCGGCTTTGCTGGAACTAAAAGCCTTGAAACTGGCCATGTTTGGGCTTGGCGGTTCGCTGCCGGACATTATGTGGGACGGCTATGTCAATGCGGAACTGCCCGCCGATACCTTGCGCCTGTGCGTGCAAAACGGCGATGCACAAGTGATCAATGTGGATGGCCCGGGCGGTTATAAAAAGCCCTCGATGGACCAGACCCCCTATGACTGCACCTTGCCAAGCTTGCCGGAGGTTAAATTCTGATATGCGGATTTGGCTAGACAATATTGCAACCTCATCCTGAGCTTGTCGAAGGATGGTTCGACAAGCTCACCATGAGGGGGGGAGTGAAAAAAATGACCAGGCAAAACTGGATGAATTTAGTAAAAATGACATTGGTCACGCTTGTGTTGGCCGTGTTGACTTCCTGTACTAACCCCACCCAAACAGTAACGCCCTTTATGGACAACAACCCACAAGACTTAAGCGCCTGGGGCATTGTTGCGGTGCAAGGTGGCACCTTGGCTTTGGGGCAGGACGTCATGCCCTATGATCTGAATACGCCGCTTTTTACTGATGCGGCGCACAAGCTGCGAGCAGTCTGGGTGCCGCCGGACAAAACTGCCACCTACCGCGAAGACCGCGCGCTTGATTTTCCCGTGGGCACGGTGATCGCCAAGACTTTTTATTACCCCAAAGACAGCACCGGCACCTTGTTGCGTAACCATGATTACAGCGCAGATTTTGCCGGTGAGGGGCTAGACCTTGCGCATGTGCGCCTGGTGGAAACCCGCATTCTCGTGCATCGTGAAAAGGGCTGGGTGGCCCTGCCTTATATCTGGAATGCGGCGCAAAGTGATGCCGTGCTGGAACGCGTCGGCGGGGCTATGGCGCTCAGCCTTCTCATGGATGATGGGCAAACACAGGACTTCACCTATGTGGTGCCCAATGCCAATCAGTGCGCCGGGTGCCACGCCCCCAATGCCACCACCCGCGCCATCGAACCCATCGGCCCGGCGGCGCGCCATCTGAACAAGACTTACACCTATCATGATGGCGAAGAAAACCAGCTGGACCGTCTGGTCCGTCTTGGCAAACTCAGCGGCCTGAAAAGTGCCGATACGGCCCCCAAGAACGCCAATTGGCGGGATGAGACTGCGCCGCTGGACAAGCGCGCCCGGGCGTATCTGGACATAAATTGCGGCCATTGCCACAACCCGCACGGGGCCGCCGATACGTCGGCCTTTTATCTGGACCGGCCAGAGCACCAATACCCCGCTGGCAATACCGGCATTTGCAAACCGCCGGTAGCCGCAGGCCAAGGCACCGGGGGCCACAGCTTTGACATCGTGCCGGGCGATGCCGAAGATTCTATTTTGGTCTATCGCATGGCCTCCACAAATCCCGGGGTTATGATGCCCGAACTTGGCCGCTCGACCATTGATGAAGCGGGCGTGGCGCTAATTGCCGAGTGGATCAACGCCATGGATGGGGACTGTAGACCTGCACAATAAATCTTGCACAAGAGGATGACAGAACGCGCTTTGGAGGCCATATAGCCATTGGGAAAACATTGGGTAGCGGGAAATCTGTCATGACCATCAAAAAAGACTTTATCGACGCGCAGGATTTGCTGCGCGATTCTTATATATTGGCGGAAAAAATTCTCCTCAGCGGCTTTCGCCCGGACTATATTGTCGGCGTCTGGCGCGGCGGCACGCCCGTGGGCATTGCGGTGCAGGAAGCACTGGATTTTTGCGGTATTCCCTCTGATCACATCGCCATTCGCACCTCGTCTTATCATGGCATAGAGCAACAGGACGACAATGTGCGCGTCCATGGCCTGCATTATCTGGTCGAGAATATGAATGCCGAAGATAATCTTCTCATCCTTGATGATGTATTTGATTCTGGCCGCTCTATTGATGCCATCATTAGCGAGCTGTCGCGCCTTTGTCGGCGTAATATGCCCGCCGATGTGCGCACCGGCACGGTCTATTACAAACCGACCAAGAACAAGACCAAGCGCGTGCCCGATTATTATGTGCACGAGACCGAAATCTGGCTGGTTTTCCCGCACGAGCTGGACGGCCTGAACGAAGACGAAGTGCGTGCGCACAAGCAATTGCCCGATACCCTGATCAAGATGAACCGCCTGATGCGCGAAGGGGAAGACTGATGAGCATACCCTTAAACCCCAAATTTTTGCGCACCCAGGGCTATATTAACGGCCAATGGGTCGATGCCGACACAGCTGCGCGCTTTATGGTGTACAATCCGGCAGATGGCGCGGAAATTATCGCCGTTGCCGATATGGGCGCAAATGAGACCACCAAGGCCATTGACGCCGCACACGCCGCCTTTCCCGCCTGGGCCAAACGCACGGCGGGCGAGCGCTCGGCCATTTTGCGCAAATGGTTCGAACTGATTGTGCAAAATGCCGACGATCTGGCCGCGCTTTTGACCTGTGAGCAGGGCAAACCCTTGGCCGAAGCGCGCGGCGAAGTGATTTATGGCGCCAGCTTTATTGAATGGTATGCCGAAGAGGCCAAACGCATTTATGGCGACATCATCCCCTCTACCGGTGTGGACCGGCGCTTTATCATCCTCAAACAGCCCATTGGCGTGGTGGGGGCCATTACACCGTGGAATTTCCCTTCGGCAATGATCACCCGCAAGGTGGCCCCGGCGCTGGCCGCAGGCTGCACCGCCGTGGTGAAACCCGCCGAAGATACACCCCTTAGCGCATTGGCGCTGGCGGTTTTGGCCGAGGATGCCGGCATTCCGCCGGGGGTCTTTAACCTTGTGCCGACCAGTACGCCTGCGCCCGTGGGCGGGGCGCTGACCTCTGATCCCCGCGTGCGCAAAATCTCCTTCACCGGCTCGACCCCAGTGGGCAAGCTGCTGATGGCACAGGCGGCACAAAACATCACCAAAGTCTCTTTGGAGCTGGGCGGCAATGCACCGTTTCTAGTGTTTGATGATGCAGATCTGGATGCCGCAATTGAAGGCGCGCTGGCCAGTAAATACCGCAATGCCGGGCAAACCTGTGTCTGTGCCAATCGCTTTTATGTGCAGGACGGTATTCATGACGAATTTGCCAAAAGGCTGGCCGAACGCACGGCGGCATTGCTGGTCGGGCGCGGCGATGCGCCAAATGTGCAGATCGGCCCGCTAATTAATTCCGCCGCCATGGCCAAGGTGGAACGCCTGATGGCGGACGCCAAAGCCAAGGGCGCGAACATTATCACCGGCGGCGACAAACATGATCAGGGCGATCTTTATTACACCCCAACCGTGATCACCAATGTCACGGCGGATATGGAAATTGCCAATACTGAAATCTTTGGCCCGGTCTCGGCTTTGCGGCGTTTTTCGACCGAAGAAGAAGCCATCGCGCTTGCCAATGACACGCCCTTTGGCCTTGCCGCCTATTTCTTTGCCCGCGATATGGGCCGGGTCTGGCGGGTGATGGAGGGTCTGGAAACCGGCATTGTTGCGGTCAATACAGGCCTCTTTACCAGTGAGGTGGCCCCCTTTGGCGGGGTCAAGCAATCGGGCATTGGTCGCGAAGGGTCGAAATACGGCATTGAGGAATTTGTCGAGATCAAGAACGTCTGTCTTGCCGGGATTTAGAGCCAGGCTTTAACGGTCTTTGGGGTCAATCGCGTCGCGAAGGCCATCACCGATAAAGTTAAAACAAAACAGCGTGACCATCATGGCAACGGCAGGGAACATGAGCGTCCAGGGCATGGTTTCCATATCCTGCGCCCCGTTCGAGATCAGTTTGCCAAGCGAGGTTAGCGGTTCTTGCACCCCAAGGCCCAAAAAGCTGAGAAAGCTTTCGGCCAGAATAACCGAAGGAATGGTCAGGGTCACATAAACCACCACTGGGCCCAGCACATTGGGCACAATATGGCGGCGGATTATGGTAAAGGGGCGCACACCGGCGGCCTCGGCAGCCTCGATAAATTCCTTGCGTTTCAAGGCAATAGTCTGGCCACGGACAATGCGGGCCATGGTTAGCCATTCCACCGCGCCAATGGCCACAAAAATGAGCAGAATATTCAAGGCCGGCTTGCCTGTGGTAAAATCCTTGAACACCACCATCAGGATAATCACAAAAAAGATAAATGGCATGGCGTAGAGCGTATCGACTATACGCATCATCAATTCGTCAACTTTGCCGCCAACATAGCCAGCAATTGCGCCCCAGAGCACACCAATAACCAAAGAGACCAATGTGGCCACCACGCCCACAGCCAGCGAGACACGCAGGCCGTAAAGCAGGCGCACAAACAAATCGCGGCCTTGCGAGTCGGTGCCAAAAATAAACCAGTCTTCAAAAGTGGGCGATATGCCAACTTTCAATTTGAACACATGATCATAATCATGAGGCCAGACCCAGGGGCCGACAATGGCCAGAAAGGTAATAATGGCCAGAACAACAAAACTGACCACGGCGGCACGATTGCGCATCAGGCGCGCCCGAGCATCATCCCAGAGCGAACGCCCCTGCACAGTCTGTTGTTCAAGTGCGGTTTTCATGAGCGCTTCGGTGCGCGCATTTTGCGAGGCACTGGCCATATCAATCATACCGTACTTTGGGATCGAGAACGCCATAAAGAAGATCAGCGATCAGGTTCAGGGCAATGATCAGGGTCGCGTATAAAATCACAACCCCCATGACCACCGTATAATCACGTTGCAAGGCCCCCATAACAAACTGGCGGCCTATGCCTGGCAGGGCAAAGATTTGTTCAACCACAATTGATCCGGTCAGCAAGGCCGCCGTGGCTGGTCCCAAATAACTGATCAGCGGCAAAACGGCGGCGCGCAAGGCGTGGCGCACAACCACCGCATAACCGGGCAGGCCCTTGGCATAGGCGGTGCGGATATAGTTCGAACGCAAGGTCTCGATCATGCTGGCGCGCATCAGGCGCGAAATGATGGCAATTTGCGGCAAAGCCAGCGTTACCACAGGCAAAAGCAGATGCGTAAAGGTCAATTGCCCCCGGTCCAGCCCGGCGGTCGGTAACCACCCCAGGTAAAGACCAAAGACCAGGGCCAGCACCGGCCCGGTCACAAAGGGCGGAATACTGATCCCCGTCATGGCAATGCCCATCACGGCATAATCTCCGGCCTTATTCTGCTTTAGCGCGGCAAACCCGCCAAGCAGGCTGCCAATCAGTACGGCAAGTCCCATGGCGGAAAGTCCCAACGTGGCGCTAACGGGCAAGCCTTCGGCGATGATATTACTGACCGTTTTATCCTTGTATTTCATCGACGGGCCAAGGTCGCCCTTGGACAGGCCTTGCAGATAATAACCAAACTGGGCCATCAGCGGTTTATCCAGGTGGTACTTCTCTGCCAGCCGCACTTTGATGGCTTCGGGGATCGGGCGTTCCAGATCAAACGGGCTGCCCGGGGCGGCCCGCATCAGGAAAAATGCCAATGTAATGATCAGGAAAACCGTAGGAATTGCAATCAGCAAACGGCGGACAAAAAATCCAAACATGAAACACCGTAATTAGAGGTTTACCCAAGACGCGAATCTTTCATGTGGGGGGGGCGCTGTCAACGCGCGCGGGTGCGCTTTGCCATAGCAATTCCAGTTAAGTCTTTGCAATGAAACCTTCAACCAGATGTGATCAAGTGTGTCTTTGCAAAAAGTGCTGTAGGTATTATGTCCAAAGAAATGTTGACTTATGGTGCACTGCGCGCACTTTTCAAACCAATAGCGCCTTAATGGCATTCGTCTTATAATTTTATAGCGGAATAAAAACATGCGTTCTTTTTTCTATAACGATTTTGTAAAGCAGGCACTGGCCGTGCTTTTTATGTTTGGGTTTGCGGGTCTGGCCCATGCCCAGCAGAATGAAAATCAGGGTGTGCGTATTCGTCCGGTAACCTCAACGTTTTCTGTCTCGGCGCAAATGCAGGTTGATGACATCAAACGCGCCGCCGAAGAAGGCTATACGCTGGTTATCAACCATCGCCCCGATGGCGAAGGCGGGCCAGACCAGCCGACCAGCGCAGAACTGGCCCAAGCGGCAAGGGAAGCCGACATTGCCTATGAATATATTCCATTTCGTTCAGGCCACATGACCGATGAAGCTTTTGACAAAACCAAAATGACGCTGGCCAGCCATGAAGGCAAAACCGTGTCGTTTTGCCGATCAGGCACGCGGGCCATCACCATCTGGGCCATGGCCCAGAGCGCCAGTGGCAATATGGCTCCGGATGAAACTATCCGTGCGGCGCGCGCGGCGGGCTATGATTTGGGGCGACAGCGTTCACGCCTGAATGCACTGGCTGAGGAAGCAAAGCCCTGATCAGCGGTGAATGACAATACGCGGAGATGGGCAGTTTGGGGTGCGGGCTACCGGAACCTCAAGAAGACCTGCATCGTCAGTACGTGCAAGGTAAGAACCACAATCAACCCCGTTGTTACTTTCAATGGTGATGGTGGTAATTTCACCAGGCGCACTCAACAAAATACCGCGCCCGGGCATGGCCAGCATCATCACGGGAATATCCTTGTGAACAGCGGCGCGTGCTTTATGAATATTGGGCTGGGCAGGTGCCTGGGCGGAGGCTGTTCCCGCCAGAGACAGGAATATCACAAGCCCCATCAGCAAGTGTGCGGGTGAGGATAAGTGAAGATGTATGTTTTTATGATGTGCCATTTTGTAACGTCCCGACCTGTTCCTGACGGTCAAATCGCAAGGACTGCGCCGCTCTGGCCGGAACGGGAGGGCGTGTAGCCGTGGGCAAACCAAAACCGACAACGGCCTGGTGGCAAGACCTGGCGCTGGAACGCGGCGGACTGCGCGCCCGCAAAACCGGCGCGCTGATTCCGTTATCACTGTATAATCTGGTCGCCATGGGGCGCGGTTTTGCCAATTATTCCGCGACCCAGGCTCTGCGCTTTGGGGCCAGTCTTGGCACGGCGCGAACGTTCCGCATTGCCTTTTTACCCCACAGACCCCAGCCCTGGCACCTGATCTGGTCTGCGCTGCACGCTGCCGGGGGACGCATTGTTGCTGATCCGGCCATGGCTGATGCCGTCTTTTATTTTGAAGACAGCACCACCCGTACAGATGATCCGCTTGCGGGGGTTCTGCCCCTGCCAGACAGTCTTAGGCGGATCAATTGTGATTGCCTTGATGTTTCCAAATCAAAAGTCGCCCGGGTTTTTGAAGACGTGTTTGGCTATGCCCTTAGCCTTGATCCAACGCAGTGGCAGGGTGAGGCGGTCGAAAAATCTGAACGCAACGGTGCCCATGACGGGCGTGTAATCACCTGTCCGGCGGAACGGCGCGCCGGCATGGTTTACGAGCATGTGATTGCCAATTCCGACAATGGCCAATTCATCGAGGACTTTCGTACCCCCATGGTGGGCGGTGAAATAGCGCTGGTTTATATCAAGCAACGCGCCATGCGCTATCGCTTTGCCAATACCAATGACCGGGTGTTGTTGCGCCGCCCGGAGCAAATGTTTTCGCTAGAGGAACGAGAGAAATTAAAGAAATTTTGCCAAGTCATGCAGCTAGACTGGGGCGGCCTTGATGTTTTGCGCGACCGCAATAACGGTAAAATCTACGTGGTGGATGTCAATAAAACAGACATGGGACCGCCCACGGCTCTGCCCCTGATTGAACAAGTGCGCTCGGTTAAACTGTTATCACGGCTGTTTCGGCGTTATATGGATCACTAGGGTCCAGACTCACGCAAATGGTTGAATGAGTCTGGACCCTAGAAAAGCGAGCACGCCCATGACAAGCCCTATTCCCTATATTCGGGATTTTGACCCCAGATATGGAGAGCTGGTTACGCTTTCTCCAAATGTGCGGCGTCTGGTAGCCCATAACCCCAGCCCGTTTTCCGCCTGGGGTACCAATGTTTATGTCGTCGGCCAGGGTGTGGTCGACCTGATTGACCCCGGTCCCGGTCAGCATGCACATTTTGAAACCCTGATCCGCGCGCTTGGTGACGAGCAGATAGGGCGCATTTTCGTAACCCATCATCATAGCGACCACTCCCCCATGGCAAACCGGCTGGCGGCACATTATGGCTGTCAGACATTTGGCTTTGGCCCCCCGGTTACAAAGGACGTTGGCGGTCTTGTGCAAATGGAAGAAGGCGATGATCTGGATTTTACGCCGCAAGTTAGGGTGAAGGATGGTGAGATCTTTACAGGCCAAAACTGGTCTATCGAGGCGGTGTTTACGCCGGGGCATACCTCAAACCATGTTTGTTATGCCGTGCAAGAGGATCATGGCCTGATCTGCGGTGATCATATTATGGGCTGGTCCACCTCGATCATCAGCCCCCCCGATGGAGATATGGGCGATTATCTTCACTCTTTGCAAAAAGTGCTGGATCGTAGGTTTAAGAGGTTATGGCCAGCCCATGGGGCGCCGATCAAAGAACCGGCGCCTTTTATTTCGGCCTATATCGCCCATAGACAGGCGCGCAATGCGCAAATTCTGGACCTGATGAAAACCGGCGAAACCAGCATCACAGCGATAGTCCCCATCATGTATGCAGATGTAGATAAACGTCTGCACCCGGCGGCCTGTCATTCGGTGCTGGCGCACATGATCCACATGGTCAAAACAGGCCAGATCGACTGTGATGGATTACCGTCTCTGGATGCCACATACCGTCTGGCCTGATGGCCTTACCAGGTGACCCAGGATTGCGGGTTGTCGATGGGTCGGTTTTCCGTGGCGCGGATAAGGCCAACAATGACCCGGGCCAGATACCAGATATAGAGAAGCGGGATCAGTAAAAACCCGATCAGCACAAAGCACAGAAGCACAACAATCACGGTATAGAGGATGCTGATCCAGAAGGTGCGTATCTGATATATAAAATGGCTGCGCGGTCCGGGCGGTGCTGTTTTTACGGCGCTATAAGAGATGACCACGCCGACTATGCCCAAAAAAGGAATGACCGAGTTCAAAAGGTACAGAATGTAAACCAGCTTGGCTTTTTGCCTTAAGCTATCGGCTGGGTCTGGTTCTTTTTCCAAATCGATCATTATTATCCCTTTTGTGTTCTGCAGAAATTTTATTCTAGCCGCTTTGCTCGCCAACCGCTAGCATGGAAAAAAAGGGACCATCATGCAAATTGCCACCACAGATCATTTGCCCGGACAGACCGTAGAAACCGCACTGGGTATTGCCCGTGGCAGCGTTGTACGCGCCCGATTTTTTGGCCGTGATTTTATTGCTGGCTTGCGCAGCCTGGTCGGCGGGGAGGTGAATGAGTACACCAATCTTCTGGCCGAATCACGTGAACAGGCGCTGGAACGAATGATCCATCACGCCAAATCCATGGGCGCTGATGCGGTGGTTAATGTGCGTTTTACCTCCAACACCATTATGGAAGGGACGGCGGAAATGCTGGCCTATGGCACGGCTGTAAAACTGAAATGAGCCTGTCCCCCAAATTACTGGAAAAAATCAAAGCCGAACTGCTGGACTGGGCGCGCTTCATCGTGCTGTTTCTGGTCGGGTTTTATGTGTTTTCTACAATTTTTTACGCGCTGTTTTTTATCCCCTCTGGCTCCATGCGGCCAACGCTTGAGGTCGGGGACCGCTTTGTTGCCTCCAAATGGGCCTATGGCTGGTCGCGTTATTCTTTGCCCTGGGGGGTGGCCAATCTGTTGCCGCAAAAAGAGGGGCGCTTTTTAGGCCGCCTGCCCAAACGCGGCGATGTGGCGGTATTTGTCAATCCAAACAATAAGATGGTGATGATCAAGCGGGTTATTGGCCTGCCGGGTGATGTTGTCGAAACCCGCGGTGGGCGCTTGTATATTAACGGAGAACGGGTGCCTCGTACATTCTTGCGGATGAGCCGGTACCGTGACCATTATGGGCAGATTAGAACCGCGCAAGTCTATTCCGAACATTTTACCGACAGGCAACGCCCCCACACCATTTATGAGTTTTCTGACCAGATGGTGCTGCCAAATTGGTCCCCCGATGATGCCGGGCCTTTTACCGTAAAAGACGGCCATGTCTTTATGATGGGGGATAATCGGGACAATTCAAATGACAGCCGCTCGCCCCATGGGCCAGGGCAAGTGCCGCTGGAAAACCTCATCGGCAAAGCGCAAACCGTTGTCTTTACACTGGCGCGCTGTCGCAAGGAGCCGGGACTGGACTGTCCGTCTGGTCGGATATGGCGTTTATTCTAAGAAGGTCAGGCTGAGCCGACTTTCAGGCCTAAGTGCAAATCCTGACGGCGCATGGCCTTGCCCGGCCAACTGGAGACCGGCCCCAGGGGCATGGCCTCAAACATATCGCGCAGATCATATTCCAGTGCCCGCAGGCGCGACGCCATGGCTGTACTGCCAACAAAGCCGCCACACAAAGGCCGGGCCACATTGGCCAAATTGAGCTTGAAGCGATAATCTCCGGCCCCAAGGTCAATCTCTGAAATGCCGGTGGCACAGGCATGTTCGATTAATTCCTCAAACAAAACCAGACCCGGCGAGAAATGCGATAAAGCCGGATCATGGGCAATAAACCAGCAGTGCAACACCGGGCCAGAGCGCAAACACAAATTTAAGGCCGCCAGGGTGTCGCCCGCATAAAGGGCAAAAAGCTCCACGCCAAGATCGGCACTTGGCGTTTCAAACAAATTGCTCACCAGGGAGCCTGCCCAATCATGAGTGAAAATATCGGTCTGGCCGGTGCGTTTATATTGATCACACTTCCAACTGATGAGTTGGTCCAATGCCGCCTCGCTCTTACACTGAGCCTCAAGGCGCACGGGTCCCATGTCCCGATCCAGCTTGCGTTTGCGTTTGCGCGCGCGTTTGGTTTCGCTGGATCCGGCGTCTTTGCGATCCTGAATATAGGCCTCATGGCCTTTGACCAGATTAATCACCCGCGAGACATGGATTTCGCGGGCATGGCTGGCAATTGCGGCTTGCTTGGCCAGGACATTGCCAAAATCAAAACGCGCTGTGCCTGTAGCTTTTAGTAAAGCCGCTATGTCCAGGCTTTGGCCTGGCGCGCAAATGGCCCCCTGATAATCACAAAGCGGCCCGCCAGCCGGTTGCAAGACGTGCCTTGAGGGGCGTTGCAAAGGCAAAAACGCGCCTTTATGTCCGCTTGTGTCACTAAAAACAGCAATGCGTATGTCATTGCGCACCCGGGCAATAGCTTGTGCCCAGTCAGGCGAATAATACGGACTGACCAGATCAGGATCAGCCTGCCGCCAGTTTTTCCATAACGCCAGATCGTCCGCGCTTAGTGCGTCCGGCTTTATCAGCTCGACCTTATTCATCACCATACCTCTGTCCCAGAGGGGCACTATGGCGCATAAATATTAAGAAACGGCTGAGCCGATCACGAAAATGTGAACTAATTTAAAGGCCGGATTTTCTTTTAAAACCGCCCCTCATCAACGTCTTTTAAAAAGCTGATGAGGCCGTTAAAGAAATTTTCTTCATCATCATATTGCGACAGATGCGAGCCATTGGGGCAAAGGTAAAACCGCCCGTTTTGCACCTGCCCGGCCATCCATTCCATATGCTTTGGGTCCATGGTGTCATAGGTGGCCCCGATGACCAGTGTGGGCACATGAATGTTTTTCAGATCATCCCGGCGATCCCAATCGCCTAAAATACCGCTGGCGCCAAGTTCGCTTGGCCCCTGCATGGGAATGTAGATTTTGGTGTTTAGATGGGAAAAGGCGCGGTTGATCTCGTCTGGCCATTCCGCCGATGGCATGCGTAAAATATGATAAATATAATGGTTCTCGATCAAAAGTTCCGTATAGCGCGGATTGGCATAATCCTTATCGGCCTCAAAGGCTTTTAGCTCGGCCAAAACCGCCGGGTCCATTTTAGACATCAGGACATTGGCGGCATAATCATTATAGGCCGGAATGCTGGCCATCATGTTGGAAATAATCAGGCCCTTCAGATTATCCTGATATTTCAAGGCATATTCCATGGCCAATATGCCGCCCCAGGACTGGCCAAACAGATAAAAATTATCCGGTCCCAGCCCCAGGGCTTTGCGCACTTGCTCCACCTCTTCGACAAAACGTGCGGTTTGCCATAATTCTGGCTCATCTGGCTGGTCAGAAAAGTATGACCCCAATTGATCATAATAGTAAAACTCGATCCCCGCATCGGGAAAGTGTTTGCCAAAAACCTCATAGATTTCATGGGTCATGGCCGGACCGCCATGCAGCAACAGAACCTTGATAGTTGGGTTGTCGCCGACCTTTTTGGTCCAGACGTTAAACGTACCCTTTGGTGTTTGAATAGGGATCATGCGCCCTTTACCAACTACGGGCGTTTCCTTAGCCGCTGTCTGGTTGGGTGCAGGGGGCGGTGTTTCTTCTCTGGGCGCGCAAGCGGCCAAGGCCAAAAGGCCTGCAATAAAAATTAGAAAGTGTCGCATACTATCCCCCGGTACATTCATATCTGGTTTCACAGAGTACAAATGCACCCGGGGGCAAGCAAGCAGAAAGTGTCTTCAGTCTTTTATCAGACTGTTTTTCGGCGTGCATTGGCCAGCGCATCAAGGGCCGCAGAGGCGCTTTCCGGTCCCCGGCGACGGCGGCGCGATTGTGGCTGATAGGCCTGGCTGGCATGGGCGTCACAATACGGGGATGAAGCCTTTGATTTGCGTCCGCAAAATCGAAAATTTTGCTCAGTCGGATCGCCAATAGGCCATTTGCAAATGTGATTGGTCAGAGTCAGTACCGTTGCAAATTCGCCGCTAGGCAAAGCGGCTGGCTCTAAAGGCGGTGGGGCAATCGGCATTTCGCGCTGTACGGCAGGCGTTGATGTGGTCGAGCCGCCGGTGGTTCGCGGCGCACTGGCGGTGACGCGGGGTTTGGGGGCTGGTTTAGCCCGGGGCCGTGGTGGACGCGACGGGGTCGCCCGGCCCGAAAGTTTCAGCCTGTGCACCTTGCCGATAATGGCATTGCGGGTAACGCCTTCGCCCATTTCCTTGGCAATCTGGCTGGCGCTAAGGCCCTCTGTCCAGAGTTTTTTTAACGTCTCGACCCGATCTTCAGTCCATGCCATCCCAGTCTCCCTCACCGTGTTCGCTACTAGATGTAGTATCCCGAGCGCTGAAGCGCCCTTTCCATATCTATATATCGTATACGACGGTGACCTGCATACAAGATGCAGGTGTCAGCTATTCACAGCTTTCTATATATTGTGGGTAACTTTCTACAATGCGCAGAAAATCAGTCCCTGGCTGAAAAAGCCGTATCTGACGATTGTCGCGCCTGACGGATAGGCTTACAAGGCGATAATGCAGACAGATACACAACAAACGATAGCCCCTGAATTTCCCGTCCGCCGTATTGGGATCATTAACGGGCTTGGCCTTTGGACTCTTTATGTCAAAGAGGTGCGACGCTTTGCCAAAGTTGGTTTTCAGACGATACTGGCGCCGGTCATATCAACGCTGCTTTTCCTGCTGGTCTTTACACTGGCGTTTGGCGATCTACGTCCAGCGATTAATGGAATTGCCTTTACGCAATTTCTGGTGCCCGGCCTGGTGATGATGGCCATCCTCAATAATTCTTTTGCCAATTCATCCTCCTCCTTGATTGTGTCCAAGGTGCAGGGCAATGCGGTTGATTTCCTGATGCCGCCACTTTCTGCGGCTGAATTGGCCATTGCCTTTATCGCCGGGGCGGCAACGCGGGGCATTGTTGTCGGTACGGTTGGCGTATTGTGTATTTTTCCTTTTATGCCCCTGACCTTGGCGCACCCCTTTGTGGCGATGTTCTATGGGCTGAACGCGGCAATGATGATGGGCATGGTGGGCCTGATGGCAGGCATATATGCCCAGCGTTTTGATCATCTTTCGGCGGTGCAGAATTTTGTGCTTTTGCCCCTGACCTTTTTGTCTGGGACATTTTACTCGGTCAAAATCCTGCCGCCGGTTTTCCAACACTTAAGTGCTTTCAATCCATTCTTTTATCTGATTGACGGATTTCGTTATGGTTTTACCGGCGTTGCAGATGGCTCGATTATTCGCGGCGTCATTTTTGTGGGTGCCATCAATCTTGTGCTGGCTTTGGCCAGCTATGCCATGTTGCGATCAGGGTGGCGGCTTAAAACCTGAGCGCGCCCAAGCGCAAGCTTGAAATACATGGCCTAGGCAGGCATTAACAAGGCTAGGCCACGGATTATAAAAAACACCCCGATCAGGGTGACCAGAATACGTACCGTTTTAATAAAGCCCGCATCGGTAAAGCGTCCCAGCACCTGCTTGCCACCCCATGTCCCGGCAAAGGATAATGGCAAGGCCAGCGCAAACAACCATAAGGGAGGAAACGCCTCGGACCCAAGCGCGGTCATAACGGCCCAGCTCCAGTAAATGACTTTAACAACATGGCCGATAATCTGACCAATAGCTTTGGTGGCAACAATTTCGTGCCGGGTCAGGGTGCTGCGTACAAAAAAGATATCCATCACGGTTGAAGATATGCCCGCAGCAACGCTGAAGCCTGAGGCCAGAAAGCCACAAAGTACAGCATGACCGGCCCGCCTGGTGTCCAGATGAACCCAGTCTCGCGGCACCCAGACGATTAGCGGTAAAACGCCCAGGGTCAAATACACGCTGGTTTTGCTAGGGTGGACTGAGATAAAAAATAGCAAAAAAATTGCACCCGCAGCCCCCATTAAAAAATATCCGATAATGGACCATTGAATGTGGGGGCGCAGAAGAAATGCGCGCCAGCTATTGGCCGTGATCTGCAGCACACCGTGGGTAACCATGGCCTGTCCCAAGGGCATAAGAGACGTAAGCACCCCCATCAACACCAGCCCACCGGCCATACCAAAAACACCCGACAGGAAAGCGGTAAAAAAAGCGGTGACGGTGATCGCAATGATGACTAGGATCGGCATTATCGTTTCTTACGTGTACAGACCTGCTTTTGAAAGTCATCCTCATGAAGTTTATTGCCATTCTCACCCGCGTTCATAAATGGATAGGCCTATTTGTTGGTTTGCAAATTATTTTGTGGACCGCAGGYGGTTTGGTSATGAGCWTTATWCCCATTGAAAAAGTSCGCTCWGAACATCTGATTGCAGAGCCKTCACAYAATCCCATTACYGCCCCRGACCTTCTYTCGCCGACAATGGCYGCACAAATGGCCGGGCTGGMCATGCCCGTCAGYGCYCGYYTKTTYACMTGGYTGGRMCGYCCGGTSTATWCGCTGWCCGGRCCAGAAGMGGCGAGCGATCTTGTCRATGCGCGCACYGGCGYACGTCTSACRCCWRTTGAKAARGAYACYGCCTAYAAAGTMGCCWTGGCAGACTATGCYGGCACRGGKAAGRTCRTYAATGTYTTGMRGGTRGAKAARGGSCCYRTWGARGTSCGCTTTGGCGGYCCTTTCTGGCGCGTCGMRTTTGATMAACCCAAAGGMTATACCGTKTGGGTRGACCCMAAWAGCGGYYTRGTKCGCGCRCAYCGYTCWRCRGTYTGGCGRTTTTATGATTTTTTCTGGATGYTGCATATYATGGACTATAGTGARCGYGAYAACTTTAAYACACCCTGGTTGATCGCTTTTGCTTTCTCTGCGCTTCTTTTTGCTTTGACCGGCGCGGGTTTACTTTTCCATCGATTTTTATTGCGCCCCAAGCGTCGGCGCTCTTTGTCTAAAAAGACACCATAAAAAAGAGAAACACTTTAAACACGTTCACGCTATAGTAAGAGAAAGCTGTGTTTATGCCCATAAATGTAAAAGCACGACGGAGCCACTCTTGCAGACGACGCCTGACACGCCGATAGAATTGCCAAATCACGCGCAATTTCCCAAAGATGAAAAAATCTACCAGTTACTGGCGGATATTTCGCTGGGCATTCTTGCTCTTGGTGCAGGGAATTTCACTGACAATTTTGCTATCGCCGCTGGGCAGGCCATTGGCGCAGATATGCTGTTGGTCAGCAGGGTGAAGACAAAAGAAGTATCTGTCGAAACATACGCCCTTTATGATCGCAGTGGTCAGACAGAATATTATACCTATCCGATAGGCGATACGCCGTGTGAAATTGTCTATGACACAAAACGTCCTTTGACCGTTAACGACAAGATTGCTGCCTGTTTCCCCGATGATACAGATCTGGAAGACTTTGGCCTGAGTGCCTATGCGGGCGTACCGCTGATTAATGAAGATGGCGAATGCATCGGACTGATTGCGGCCATGTGGCAAAACCCGCAAGACGATTTAACTCTTATCACCGCAGCCCTGGAATATTTTGCGCCGCTGCTCAGCGTGAATATCATGCAACTGGAATCCAAGGCCCGCCACGAACTGGCTGTCGAAGGCGCTTCATCCGGCGTGTGGTATATGGATTTTGAAGAAGACGTTGAATACTTCTCTTCGGCAGCGCGGCGTATTATCCAGCGCCCGCACATGGCAGAGAAGGACAAACGCAATACGGCGCTGAATTCACTGAACGCCGAAGACAGGCGTATTATTACCACAGCTTTTGACGCTTTTCGCAGGGGTGAGGCCCCTTTTGGTGTCAACTTTCGGGTTGGGGCTAATGACGGCTCATCACGCTGGTTACGCATGACCGGCACGGCCAAACGCAATGCCAAAGGGACCATTGTGGCCATGGCTGGCGATCTCACCGACATTACTGAACTGTTGAATGCGAAACGGGCCGCCGAAGCTGCTTCGGTTGCCAAGTCTAATTTCCTGGCCACCATGAGCCATGAAATCCGCACGCCCATGAATGGCGTACTCAGCATGGCCGGTATTCTGGAAAGGTCTGATCTTCCCAAAGAAAACAGACGTCAGGCCAAAGTGATCAGAAAATCTGGCGAAGCCATGATGGTGATCCTGAACGATGTGCTGGATTTAAGTAAAATTGAGGCTGGCAAGCTAGATCTTGAGGCGCGTAACTTTTCTCCCCGGGATCTGGTCGAGGATGTGGCCATGCTCTGGGAGGAAACCATTCAGCAAAAGGGGCTTGGTTTTACCCTTGAAATTGGTAGCCCTATGCCCAAGCGGGTGATTGGCGACGATACGCGCCTGCGCCAAGTTTTAACCAACCTTATGTCAAATGCGCTAAAATTCACCAAAAGCGGTACGATTGTCTTAAGCGTAGAGGCCATTGATACGGGCAGCGACCCTGTTCTACGGTTTAGCGTTACTGATACCGGGATCGGGATTTCCAAAGCCCAGCAAAAACACTTGTTTGAAACTTTTAGCCAGGCCAATAGCAGTATTGCCCGCCGGTATGGCGGCACGGGTCTGGGGTTGGCGATCAGTGACAAGATCGTTGGTCAAATGGGCGGGCGATTTACTATTACCTCTATGCCCAAAAAAGGGTCAACATTTAGCTTTACCACCAAAGTCAAGCTGGCAAAGCCCACCAAAAAAACAGCCGCTGCACCAAAAACAAAGCGGCCATCCGCACAAAAAAATGCCCCGCAATTGCCTCAACGCACAATCCTCATCGCCGAAGATAACGAGATTAACCAGTCCGTGCTGAAGGCATTTTTATCACGGCTGCCGATCACTCTGTCCTTTGTGGAAAATGGGGCGCTGGCCGTGGAAGCCGCCAATGCCCAGCCCTTTGATGTTATCCTGATGGATGTGCAAATGCCCATTATGGATGGCCTTAGCGCAACACGCGCAATCCGCAGCGGCAAAGGCCCTTGTCGCAATGCGCCGATTATCGCCCTGACCGCCAATGCCATGCCCGGCGATCAGCAGCGTTTTATGGATCAGGGCATGACCGGGTATGTCTCAAAGCCCATCGACCCTGCGGCGCTCTTTAACGCCATCAAGGACGCAAAACCCTTTGAAGAGGCCGCTTCAGACGTGCCGGGTGAACAGCACGCCTGAAAAAGGCAACCGCTTTATTTTCCGCCTTTATAGACCTTGCCGCCCTTCATGACGAAATCGACGTCCAATAGGGCATTAATATCATCCAGAGGACTGGAATCCACGGCAATCATATCCGCGAACTTTCCTTTCTCCAGTGATCCGACCTGATCGGCCATTTGCAGATGTTCCGAGGCAACAATCGTTGCTGAGCGGATGGCCTCCATCGGCGTGAACCCGGCCTCGATCATCAAGGGAAATTCGCGGGCATTATCACCATGATGTGAAACGCCAGAATCAGTACCAAAGGCCACTTTTACGCCGCCATCATGGGCCATGCGCAACATGTTGATCATTTGCGGGCCAACTTTCAAAGCCTTGGCGCGCGAAGGCGGCGGCAGGAAACCATTGGGGTCATTGGCCATCTCCACAACCGTGGCCCCGGCCAGAACCGTGGGCACCAGATAGGCGTCGTATTTTTTAAAGAGCTTGATGGTGTCCTTGTCCAGATAGGTACCATGTTCGATAGAATCGATACCAGCCCGCAAGGCCGCCTCGATGCCACCCTTGCCATGGGCGTGGGCCGTGACCTGACGTCCCATGAAATGCGCGGCCTTGACGATATTTTCCATTTCATCATCAAAAAATTGCTGCTCGGTGCCAGCGGCTGTGTTCGATAACACCCCGCCGGTCGCGGTAATCTTGATCACATCAGAACCCATGCGTACATTTTCACGTACGGCCCGACGGCAATCATCAGCGCCATTACAAAGGGCCGAATGATTCAAAGCCGCCGCAATAGGTTCTGCATAACCGTGACGCGGATCGCCATGCCCCCCGGAAATACTGATTATCTGTCCGGCTGCGCGAATGCGCGGCCCCGGTATATCGCCCCGATTGATAGCGTCACGCACCGCAAAAATGGCATCTTCACCATTGGCCCCGACATCCTGCACGGTGGTAAAGCCGGCCATCAGCGTTTTGCGTGAAAATTTGACGGCATTCATGGCCCAGTCCGCATCTGAATTGGTGACCGTATTTAACCGCCCTTTAGGGCCAAGCTCGGAGGTCAGATGCACATGGCTGTCGATCAGGCCCGGCAGGCAGAACATGTCATGCAAATCAACAATTTCTGCCCCATCCTCGGTGACATAGCCATCACGAAGATCAAGAATTTTCCCTTCATGGCTGACCATGATGGTGGTTTCCCCACGCGGGGCCTTGCCCGGCTGATCCAGCACCGCGCCGCATTGCACGGCCTTGGTGTGCGCCAACGCAGGCGCTGCAGCACCGGCCAGCATAACCAGCGCCAAAGATGTAATTTTGATAGACATGGCATTTCCTCTTTCTTGTTTTTGGCCGCAAGCCGGCCTTTTTGTTGTTAGGCCTCAGACTGGCCAGTGTTTGTTTTGGCCGCGAACCGGCGCTTTTCCTAAACTTTAGCGGCAATATCTTTTCGATAATAGCCATCTTGGAAATCAATCTGATCAATTTCCTGATAGGCCACCGACACCGCTTCCTCGATCGAAGGGCAAAGGGCAGTTACCGCCAGCACCCGCCCCCCGGAGGAGACAAGGTTTCCCTGTTCATCGCAAGACGTGCCCGCCTGAAATATCTGCACGGCTTCACTCTCATCAGGAACAGGCAGAGTGATGGGTTGGCCTTTTGCATACGCCCCCGGATAGCCTTTGGCGGCCATAACCACGGTGACACTGGCCCGCGCGTCCCAGACCGGCAGCGGCACTGTATCCAGCGTACCATTTGCACAGGCCAGCAATAGCGTCACCAGATCGCTTTGCAGGCGCATCATCAGCACCTGACATTCCGGGTCGCCAAAGCGCACATTATATTCGATCAGGCGCGGCCCCTTTGGCCCGATCATCAGCCCTGCAAACAACACCCCGCAAAAGGCCTGCCCTTCGGTCTGCATGCCTTGCACAGTGGGGATGATGATTTCATCCATCACCCGTTTGGTCATGGCCACATCCATATGCGCGACCGGCGAAAACGCCCCCATGCCGCCAGTATTTGGCCCCTGATCCCCATCAAAGGCCCGCTTGTGGTCCTGCGCCGCAATCAGCGGCAGCACAGTTTTTCCATCGCTAAGCGCAAAAAATGATGCTTCAACGCCCTGCATAAATTCTTCAATCACCAGGGTTTGCGAGGCCGCACCAAACTGCCCGCCCAGCATATCGCGCGCCGCCAGGACCGCCTCGTCCCTATCAGCGGCAATCACAACCCCTTTGCCGGCGGCCAGACCATCGGCTTTGAGCACAAAGGGCGGGCTTAGCGTTTGCAAATAAGTCTTGGCCTCGTCTTCGTTATGCACAATGCGATAGCCTGCCGTCGGGATGTTATGGCGATCACAAAAGGCCTTGGTAAAGGCTTTGGAGCCTTCCAATTGTGCCGCCTTGGCTGAGGGGCCAAAAACCGCAATGTTTTGCGCACGCAATTGATCGGCCAGCCCTTGGGCCAGCGGCACTTCGGGGCCAACGACGACCAGGTCAGGGCGCTCGGTCCGGGCCAGTGCCATAAGGTCATCCAGATTTTCCGCATCCACAGGGACACAGTGGCCCAGCGTCGCCAGCCCCGGATTACCGGGCGCACTGACCAGCTCTGCCACCAATGGGCTTTGCTTTATTTTCCAGCCCAGCGCGTGCTCGCGCCCGCCGCCACCAATCAGCAGAACTTTCATCTGTTTCCTCCCGCCCAGCGTGCCTATACTGGTGCGCATTACTTTAAGAGGATTCGCGCGCTTGTCAGACCCGTCACCATCAAATGCCCATGAATTTACCGTCTCGGAACTGGCCGGGGCGCTAAAACGCACCGTCGAAGACAATTACGGCCATGTGCGGGTGCGCGGCGAATTGGGCCGGGTGGTCATTGCCCGCTCGGGTCATGTATATATGGATTTGAAAGATGATCGCGCCGTGATCTCCTCGATCATCTGGAAAGGCGTGGCCTCGCGCCTGCGCTTTGCCCCCGAAGAAGGGCTGGAAGTGATCGCAGAGGGGCGCTTGTCCACCTATCCCGGGCGCTCGCAATACCAGTTGATTATCGAAAGCATGGAGCCCGCCGGGGCCGGGGCTTTGATGGCGCTTTTAGAAGAGC